>JAGFCA010000008.1 GCA_022394755.1 Candidatus Poribacteria bacterium | reverse complement strand
CATCGGAGAATCGGGTTGCTACAAACATTTCGCCCCGCGGGGGCTTATACCATCGGAGAATCGGGTTGCTACAAACATTTCGCCCCGCGGGGGCTTGTACCATGGGAAAACGTGTTTCTACAAACATTTCGCCCCGATGGGGCTAATGGTTTGATATATCTAAGACAATTTTCTCAGAGTTGTATTGGCGTGAGAAACGTTGTGAAATACCAGAAACTCTTTGAAAATGTGATGATTCACTGGGTTACCGGTCATCCTCAGTCCTATCATCTTCAATCTTCAGTGTAATATACTTACTACGTCTATCAGGGCTTCTGACATATACCAGTGCATAATCTTCACCCTTTTCTTCCAATTCTTTGATAGCTTTCTCGTAGTCTTTGAGATTCTCAATTGGGAAATAATCTATCTCTTGAATAAGATCTCCAACATTAATACCATTATCTGCTGCTGGACTATCTGGTTCAACCTTTATGACAATAACCCCTTGCTCGTTATTATATCCATACCGTCTTGCAAGTTCAGGGGCTAATTTTTGTGTTTGCATCCCAGCAAATGAATCGGATTTAGGTAACTCTTCAGGTTCAATGATTGCAGGTTCAGATTCAGATTCAAGACGGGATGCGAGACTTTCCAGGGCTTCTTTAGTCCGTTGTTTCAATTTAGCAGTGACCTGTTTTACTTTTCCGTTTCGTAAGACTTTAATCTTAACGGATGTACCGACAGGGGTTTCCGCAACAGAGAACCTCAAATGATCTATTCCTGTAACAGGTTTACCATTAAATTCTATTATAATGTCCCCATTCAGAATTCCAGCTTTTTCTGCGGGACTATTCTTCCCAACCTCATTGACTATAACACCTTGTGTAGAGTCCAATTGCAACTTTTGTGCTAATTGGTGGGAAACCGAATCCATTGAGATTCCAAGCCAACCGCGTACAATTTCTCCGTATTCAATCAGTTGTGGAAGTAAAACCTTTGCAGTATTACTTGGTATAGAAAAACCGATCCCAATGTTTCCAGAGTTAAGTCCGCCAGTAAGAATCAATGTATTAATACCAACCAACTCACCACGAATATTAATTAGTGCGCCACCACTGTTCCCTCGATTAATTGGGGTATCGGTTTGTATAAAATTCCCATACGCGATTCCCCCAAGACCTCTGCTTCTATTCTTGGCACTAACAATACCACGGGTCACAGTTTGTGATAAGCTTAATGGTGTTCCTATAGCGATCACCCATTCACCGACTTCAAGTGCATCAGAATCGCCAAACGGAAGCGCCGGAAGTCCTTCTGCATCAATTTTTAATACAGCTAAATCCGTTCCACTTACTGGTGTATTCCCTGGATCTTTTCCGATCAATTCGGCAACATATATACTTCCATCTTGTAATGTTACTTTAATCCTATCTGCATTTTGTATGACATGGTTATTTGTCAAAATATAACCATCATCAGAGACAATTACACCCGAACCAATTCCTTCAGGTCTGCTTGGGGTTGGTTCACGAAATGGTGGATTATCTGGTAATGGAATATCGAACCAATCTTCCAACAAACGTCTTCGTTGCTCCAGTCTATCGGATCTGGAAGTGGATTCTTCTGTTAGCTTGATTTTGGTATTAATCTGTACGATGGAGGGACGGGTTTTAGCGACTAAATTAATAAATGCCCGATTCGCACGTTCCAAATATTGAAAATCTTCAGATTCTGTGTATTCTGGATGTGTATCCCCAATGGCTGTTGGTACCACAAATTCATCTGTACTATTACTGATGATGAGTCCGGCTCCAACGAAAAGTGCAGCTAAAATTAGAAAAATTACTGTACGTTTGTATAGTTTGTTGTTGATATTTAACATGGTATTCTCTCCTGACTAATTTGATTATCCGTTAGTTTCAATAATTTCATGTTATTGAACTAAAAACACACCTATTAAGTAATAAAGTTTCAGAAAAAGTTCGAATTATGTTATTCACCCCTTGAAATTCTTTCTACATGTTCACGAACAATATCTTCAGGACATAATTTTATAAATATCCATGAACCGGGAACAAGAATCAAGAAGACACCAATAACAAGGTCATCAAACTTGCCAATGATAGGTAGAAAATCAGCATCAAAAGGATACACAAAGTAGAAAATCGCAAAAATACCTGCAAGTATTTCTGCAATAACTAATATCGCTTTCCTATAGATAGGAACGCGTTCGTCACGGAATAACCGGAAAGTCAATCGTATGAAATTTGGGAAATGGACTAAGTAACGTATTAGACGAAATATACCGCGTCCTTTACCACCAAACAAAAAAGGATTTATCATATAGTAATTGTATCAAAATTAGGATGGATTGTCCAAATCAATTCAGGATTAATTGATAATCCTCCAAGAAATCAACATGATTCACTATAATTTATTTATATCTGAAAATTACATGTATATCATATAATCCTTGACACCTACTACACCCATTATATAAACTATCCAAAGAACAATATTTTGAATATATTCTAAGGAGTAAATATGGCAACACAACTTGCTGCACAACTTTATACGGTACGTGAATTCACAAAAACCGAGGATGCTATTGCTGAAACAATGAACAAAGTTAGAAATCTCGGTTATGAGGCAGTTCAGTGTTCAGCACTTGGTCCCATCGAACCAGAAGCATTAAAGACAATAATAGATAATGAAGGTATTACCATCTGTGCTACACATACAAGTTATGCACGTATGCGGGATGAACCACAAGCAGTCATTGATGAACATCAATTATGGGGATGTAAACATGCGGCGATTGGTGGACTACCGGGGGAATATCGTAGCACAGAGGGTTACGCTAAATTTGCCCAAGAAGCATCAGAAGTTGGGGCTCGATTGGCTGAAGGTGGGTTAACATTCTCTTATCACAATCACAGTTTTGAATTGGAACAATATGATGGTCGTACTGGACTTCAAATATTATATGAAGAAAGCGATCCTAAATATTTCAACAGTGAAATTGACACATATTGGATTCAACATGGGGGTGGCGATCCTGCTGAGTGGATTCGAAAATTAAAAGGTCGTGCACATATTGTTCATCTCAAGGACATGGTAGTTAAAGAGAATTCTCAACGCTATGCAGAGGTAGGTGAAGGCAACCTAAATTGGACGGCAATCTTAGAAGCTTGCGAATATGCAGAGGTAGAATGGTATATAGTTGAACAGGATTCGTGTTATGAACGCGATCCGTTCGAAAGTTTAGGGATAAGTTATAAGAATCTGAAGGGAATGGGTCTTTCATAAACGGTAAACATAAATTAAACTTGGCAGATCTTGTAATGAAGTTCTGCCAAGTTTCTTTTATTAAGGTTTGAATATGTTTGAGAACTAAGAATCTTGTTCTTCAGATCGGTTAGAAACCGCTCCTACCCGGCAGTAATGGTATCATATTCTTTTTAGTTAGGTTCAATTACCTATTATCAAACTCAATTTAATGTAGTCTAGGTCTAACGCAAATACTGTGTTATCAGTCAAATCAAGATTAAAATCCATATAGATACACCTTTCACCCGTGAATCAAAGGTATTAATGTCGTTTAGACATTCCGCGAATATGATGTAATACCAATTTCACTTAATTTGTCTACATTAATAGCAGATCGGAACAGCCAATTTATTTAAAGTGGTATTCAATAAACATTCCGTCCCTATGGGACTCAAGATGTTGTATCAACAAGTTTTCTATAGACATTCCGTCCCTATGGGACTCATAATAAGTATATGATAACCCTCGTATCATGTAAGTCATAATGTAAATCTATCAATTGAAAATGGTATTATTTGTAATTCTCAATTACTGTTATATATATGAAGTAGGAAAGAGTATATAATCTTCATATTCATCATATTCAAGTGGTAATAACATAACCCCTCTTTACGATAGAATTCCATTTGACTTTAAGGTATAATTGTGATACTATAATTCGGTAATTCGATAAATTATACGGGGCGTGGCGCAGCCCGGAAGCGCGCTTGAATGGGGTTCAAGAGGTCGCTGGTTCGAATCCAGTCGCCCCGATTCACGGGTATTTCGGTAAATACATATTTACCACTTACCCGGTTTAATTTGTGATAACGCATAAATAAGGCAGCAACAGTCGTGGATAAATCCTGTATCAATATTGGTATATTAGGTTGGGGAACCGTTGGCACTGGTGTCTCAAAAATTCTGATCAATCAGAATTCTCTAATATCTAAAAACAGTGGCGTACAACTATCATTAGAAAAAGTAGTGAAAAGGACTCTCCCTGCATCACGAGAAGGGATTGAACTTCCCCCGAACTGTTTAACTTCAGATCCTGCTGAAGTTGTTGATAATCCAGATATTGATATTGTCGTAGAATTGATCGGTGGTGTGTCTGAGGCACAAACGCTTATCACCCGTGCAATAAAAAATGGGAAGCATGTAGTTACTGCTAACAAAGCACTTTTAGCAGAACATGGTGGTGAGTTATTTCAATTAGCTCAGAAACATAAAGTAAGTCTTAATTTTGAGGCGAGTACTGCTGGGGGTATCCCTATAATCAAGACCCTGCAGGAGAGTTTCACAGCTAACCAAATTGAATCTCTATATGGTATAGTTAATGGTACTTGTAACTATATTCTGACAGAAATGAATGAGAACGGTGTTGACTTTTCTGATGTTCTGGCTGAAGCGCAAGAAAAAGGTTATGCTGAAGCCGATCCTACGCTTGATGTTGAAGGCATTGATGCCGCTCAAAAACTCTCCCTTCTTATTGCTCTTGCCTATGGTGTGAATCTATCAATAGACAAATTCCATGTTGAAGGAATTACAGACATATCAAAAAAAGAAATACAGTATGCGCGTGAACTTGGCTATGTGATCAAATTAATTGCTATTGCTAAGTTAACAGACGATAATCGTGTTGAAGCACGTGTACACCCTACACTTGTTCCAGAACGTAGTTTATTAGCAAATGTAGGTGGTGCTTATAATGCTGTTTGTGTTATTGGCTCGGCAGTAGGACCGACCCTTTTTTACGGACAAGGAGCAGGTGAAATGCCAACAGCGAGTGCTGTTGTAGCAGATATTATTGATGCTGCAAAGTCTGTGAAAAATGGGATCTATCCGTCAATCTCTCATGCGTGGTTTCCTGATGTCCCAGCGGAAGTTAGCGTTTGTCCTATTGACGACATACATACCCGTTATTATCTACGATTTGTAGTAATTGATAAACCAGGGGTTTTAGCGAAAATTGGTAATATATTAGGCGATTATAACATCAGCATTTCTTCGGTGATCCAAAAAGAACCTCATGACACCGATACAGTTTCCCTAATGATGCTGACTCATAAAGCTCTTGAGAAGGACATTAAAACAGCACTTGATCAAATACTAAAATTAGAAGTGGTCAAGGGTGGAGTGAAACTCATTAGAATAGAAGAGGAAGTTGACTTCTAATTATAATCAGAAAACGATGAAAGATACATTGGTTTTTGACGTCAGAAATATTAAGAATGAAGATTTCAATGAATATGGAGTTCAAATTCAACCATCATTACTTGATCTTGAGTTTGATGATGTGAACTTTTATACTGTTATATGTGGAAAAGTTCAATTACTCCGTCATGGTGAGGATAATATATACGTCAAAGCAGAAGTATCAACAGATATTGAGTTACAATGCGGTAAATGTCTTGACACATATAAAGAGGATCTTGAAGCAAGGTTTGAGGTACAATTTACTCCCTCAACAAACACTGAAGACATAGAGTCTGGTAGTGTAGATGATGAAGAACGTTTTTATGATGGCGAGACCTTTAACATATCTGAAGATGCCAGACAAGCATTAGTACTTCAGTTACCGGGTTGGCCGCTCTGCTCACAATTATGTGAAGGATTATGTTCTGGGTGTGGAATAAACCTAAATGAAGAAGATTGCACTTGTCCTGAGACTGAAGCAGCTCAAACGGATACACCGGATAGACATTCACCCTTTGCGGATTTAAAACAACTATTAGATACAGGAAAAATAGAAACTGAAAATAAGCCGAAGAATCGTAAGGAGATAACTCTAAAAAATGGCACATCCAAAACGTAGAACATCACGTTCTAAAAAGAGAATGCGGAGAAGTCATCATGCTCTCCGAAATCAGGTTGTCACTGATTGTTCCTATTGTGGTGAAACGATGGTTTCTCATCGTGCTTGTACACATTGTGGACAATATAAGGGTAGATCAATACTAAAAACCACTGAGGAAGAAGGTTAGTATTCACGTCCATTTCTTACCGATACTATATGCATATAATATTCTGTAGATAGTCGTTATCGGTGTATAAGGGTTTTAATATATGAAGCGATATGCTACAATCGCCGGGACGGGTTCTTATCTACCTGAGACCATTTTAACAAATTCTGATCTTGAAAAGATGGTGGATACAAGCGACGAATGGATTCGACAACGAACTGGAATTGTGGAACGCCGAATAGCAGATGATGATGTTGCGACATCAGATCTAAGTGTGCATGCCTCACGGCTTGCGATAAAAAATGCACATATAGATCCAATTGATATAGAGATGATACTCGTTGCAACTGTTACGCCTGATACAGTGTTCCCATCAACAGCCTGTTATGTCCAACAAGGTATAGGAGCAAAAAACGCATCTGCGATGGATATATCTGCTGCATGTGCAGGTTTTTTGTATGGTCTTGATTTAGCGAATGGTCTCATAATTTCTGGACAGTATAATACTATTCTTGTCGTTGGTGGAGAAGTCTTTAATAAAATCGTAGACTGGAAAGATCGTAACACTTGTGTTCTTTTTGGAGATGGCGCAGGAGCAGCGATTGTTCAAGCAACCGAAGAACCCAAAGGCATTATTGCCTCGTATATTGGATCAGATGGAGATTATGCAGATATAAACTTACTGGGTATTCCTGCAGGTGGATCAAGAATGCCTGTCACCTCAGAAGCGATTGATAATAATCTCAATAAAATCCAAATGAATGGTAGGGAAGTTTTCAAACTTGGTGTTCGTCTTATGCCAGAAGCTGCCCAACGTGTATTACGTAAGGCAGATGTAAGCGTGGATGATATTGACCTATTGATTCCTCATCAAGCGAATTTACGAATCATTGAGGCAGTTGGGGACAGGCTTGGTGTACCCAGAGAGAAAGTGTATGTCAATGTTGATAAATATGGTAATACTTCAGCTGCAACGGTAATTATAGCCTTGGATGAAGCTATTCGACAAGGACGAGCGAAACCTGGAGATCTTGTTCTACTTGTTACTTTTGGGGCAGGATTGACATGGGGAAGTACACTCTTACGACTATAACATTACATACTATAAATTAATCTGTTTCATTAATAAAATATATTAGTATCAGTTTGCAGAATAAACAGTTCAACCAAACTAACAGTGTAAATGCTATTTAGGAATTCATCAGGTAACCGTACCTACTGAATGTTGAGAGAATAGTTTTTCGATTTAGTAGTTTAAATCTCTTAGATTGAATTTACATAACAAATTATATCAATTCCAAATTACACCATAAAATGTCGCAATTTGCCTATATATTTCCAGGACAGGGTTCCCAGAAAGTCGGTATGGGTTCTGATTTAGTAGATAATTTTCCAATTGCTCGTGAAGTTTTTGAGGAAGCCGACAATTCCTTAGAAAGATCAATTAGCCAACTCTGTTTTGAAGGACCAGAAGAAGAATTAAGACAGACTAAAAACACACAACTTGCTATCTTCACATGTAGTGTTGCTGCTTTAAGAGTTCTAACCTTTTCAGGTATTAATCCGACTATTGTTGCTGGACATAGTTTGGGTGAGTATTCGGCCCTTGTTGCATCAGGAGTCATTGAATTTTCAGATGCCATACGATTGGTAAGTGCTCGTGCACAATTTATGGGAGAAGCCGGTGAAGAGCAGGATGGCACAATGGCTGCGATCCTCGGTATGGATACAGACAAACTTCAACAATACTGTGATAGTGTTGATGGAATTGTGAAAATTGCAAATTACAATTGCCCCGGGCAGTTGGTGATTTCAGGAGAAGTTGAAGCTGTAAAACAGGTTGTTGAACTGGCATCTGAGGAGATAGGTTCGAGACGTTGTAGATTATTACCAGTAAGTGGTGCATTTCATTCACCTTTAATGGAATCTGGACAAGCTAAGTTTCAATCTGTCTTGGAAACTGTAACATTAAACCGTCCAAAGATTGATATCGTCATGAATGTTACAGGAGAAGTGGCAAAAGCACCTGAACAGATTAGGAATTTGCTATTTCAACAGATCACTGAACCTGTTCAATGGGAGAAAACATTACATACTATTACGACATCGGGTATTGAAACCTATATAGAAGTGGGACCAGGAAAGGTTTTATCTGGTTTAGTTAAACGAACATATCCGGATAGGCTTTGTATGAATGTAGAAGATCAAAACACAGTATCATTAGTATTAGAGAAATATGGAAAAGGTCAATAAGATGAATACAACAACAGAAGAATGTATCTTTAAATCAGATATGTTAAGCGGTAAAACTGCCATCGTCACCGGAGCATCTCGAGGTATTGGTGCAGCTATCGCGAGGAGATTGTGTGAGACAGGAGCACAAGTTGTTGTTTGTTCTCGTTCATTAGAAGGAGTAACTCAGACAGCGGATAGTCTAAAAGATGAAGGATATACAGTACATGCAGTCGCTGCCGATATTGCTCAAAAAGCTGATGTTGAGAGATTAATTGAGGAAACCTTAACGAACTTCACGCAGATTGATATTCTTGTGAACAATGCAGGAATTACACGGGATACGCTGCTGATGCGTCTTAAAGATGAAGATTGGGAAGCTGTGTTGCAAACTAATCTCACCGGAACAATGTACTGTACCCGGGAAGTTCTTCGTCCAATGATACGTCAGAAAAGTGGTCGTATAATCAACATTTCGTCAGTCATAGGATTAATAGGAAATGTTGGACAAGCCTCGTACGCAGCAGCAAAAGCTGGAATTATAGGTCTTACAAAAACAACAGCGAAAGAAGTTGGTACCCGTGGTATAACTGTAAATGCTATCGCTCCAGGTTTTATTACCACAGACATGACAGCAGAAATCCCAGAAGAATTTCAAAACAAACTTCTTGAACTGATTCCATTACAGAACTTTGGCACCCCAGAAGATGTGGCAGACACTGTCTGTTTTCTGGCATCAACTGCCGCAGGTTATATCACCGGACAAACTTTTCAGGTGGACGGTGGTATGGTGATGTAACTTACAACCCTATTTCTGCTAATCACAGCAGAACTATTATCTATTAGTATTGGCAAACCATAAGAATACCTTAATGGTAGTAATTTTGTAAATTAACAATTATTATAATGCTGGCGTGGTTGAAAACTGTTGAATATAGTTTATTATCCACCCATTAGATAGGAGATTAATAACAGAAATGGCAACAAACGAAGAACGTCTTATTGAAATCATTGCACATCAACTTGGTATTGAGGCAGACAATGTTACCCATGATGCATCTTTTATGGAAGATTTAGGAGCAGATTCTCTTGATACAGTAGAGTTAGTAATGGCACTTGAAGAGGAATTTGATCTTGAAATTCCTGACAGTGATGCCGAAAAGATCCAAACAGTGCAAGATGCGCTTGATTACTTGAATGAACACATATAGCGGTTAATATCAGATAATTAACATTGAGGACCTGTAGTCTTAATCTACACGTCCTCTTACCAACTTTAGAAAAGGATCGGTCTCGTGGAGCGTGTAGTTATAACAGGAATAGGTGTTGTTAATGCGATAGGCAACACGAAAGAAGAATATTGGGATGCGCTTGAAGAGGGAAAAAACGGAATCGGACCTTTAACGTCTTTTGATGCCACCGATTATCGTACACAGATTGCCGCAGAAGTAAAAGATTTTCAGGCAGAATTATATTTAGATAAGAAGGCAGTATCCCGGTTTCCTTCTTTTATACAGTATGCCCTTGCAGCTTCCATGATGGCACATGAAGATTCAGGTTTGGACCTGTCTACAGTTGACCCATACCGTGCGGGAGTCCAAATTGGTTCAGGTGTTGGTGGAATCGGTTTTCTTGAAGAAAATGCGGGAATTCTGATTGAAAAAGGACCTAAACGTGTAAGTCCGTTTCTTGTGCCATTTATGATAATTAACATGGCAGCTGGACAAGTATCTATCTATTTTAATTTAAAGGGTCCAAATTCCTCATCTGTTACAGCTTGTGCCACATCAAATCATTCCATTGGTGAATCACTACGTTTAATTCAAAATGGTTATGCGGATGTGATGTTCACTGGCGGTTCTGAATCGGCAATTACCCCATTGGCATTTGCAGGTTTTTGTGCTATGCGTGCAATGTCTGAGCGTAATGATGATCCTCAACGAGCTTCACGTCCATTCAACAAAGACCGTGACGGTTTTGTTATGGGTGAAGGGGCAGGTATATTAATTCTTGAATCCCTTTCTCATGCCAAGAACCGTGGTGCGAATATTTACGCTGAAATAGTTGGCTTCGGTATGTCTTCAGATGCTCATGATATGGTGAGTCCGCCTGACAGTGGTGAGGGGGCAGCTAAAGCGATGGAATTTGCGCTTACCGACGCGCAACTATCAACAGATTCAGTTGATTATGTGAATACTCATGGAACTTCAACACCAATAGGAGATATTGCTGAGACAAATGCAATTAAATCCCTATTTGGTGAAAAAGCATATCAGATACCTGTTAGTTCAACGAAGTCGATGGTTGGACATCTATTGGGTGCAGCAGGTGCGGTGGAACTCATTGGATGTATAGGTGGGATGGAAAGAGGATTTATTCCACCCACGATCAATTATGAAGTCCCAGATGAAGACTGTGATCTGGATTATGTACCAAATGAGAGTCGTGATGCCGAAATGGAAGTAATACTTTCAAATGCTTTCGGGTTTGGTGGACATAACACCTCTATTGCAGTCCGAAAGTTCACAGGTTAATAGCTGTACTTCTATCAACCTTTCCATAAAATACTTATAAAGTAAACTTGTGCACTCAGCATATATTGGCTTTGGAAGCAACATTGGCGATAGATTAGATTACATTCAAAACGCCCTCCACTCCTTATCGGTTGTGGAGGGAATCTGCTTAAAGTCAGTTTCATCTATTTATAGGACTGAACCAGTAGGTAATGAAGAACAAGATGATTTTTTGAATGGTGTGGTTTCACTTGAAACATCACTCTCACCCCATACCTTACTTCACATAGTAAAAAATATTGAAATATCCATTGGTAGACAACACCGAACGCATTGGGGACCAAGAGAGATAGATATGGATATTCTAATTTATGATGATTTGTGTCTTCAAACTCCAAACTTGACCATTCCACACCCGGAAATGCACCTCCGCAGATTCGTACTTACCCCGTTAGCAGAAATCGCTTCAAACCTAACCCATCCAGTTTTTAATAAGAGTATCCTTTCGCTTCTTTATAGTCTCAAAGATGAGAAAGCGGTGGTGAAAGACGTAAGCTATTCTGTAAACATTACATCCTGTCTATAGATTGTGTATATACGATCTGCTTGAGAATTGAATACTGGGAACTTGGAAAATCTTTCTTATAGATTCATCAAAGTATATTTGATATAATTCATTGGATAATTATAGGAGAATAAAGATATGCGATGGTTTGAAACACGTGGTCCGGTATATCCTGAGAATAACTATGTTGTAGCGCGAACAGAGGAACTTGCAGATTTTGTGAGTCAATTGGAAAAAGGAAGGTACATCGTCTTATTTGCCCCGCGTCAAACTGGAAAAACCACGTTGTTTCGAAAGGCACTTAACTCGCTTCAAACCAATGAACAAGGGTATATACCAATACACATGAATTTTGAAAGTTATGTGGATATATCCGTACCTGATTTTTACAGCTATTTCTGTGCAGATATCTGTAGAAAATTAGCTGAGTATTTTCAAATACAGAAGAACCAATCATCTAATGAAATTACATCCTTCTTAAACAATTCAGAGATGATAGATCATGTTTCTATTCGTATTTTTTTTGAACAACTCTATAGTCTACTTAGAAGTCATCATGATAAACAAAAAATGATACTTATAATTGACGAGTTTGATGGAATACCCCGGGATGCAGTTAGAGGGTTCTTACACTCACTTCGTCAACTTTACCTTTCTGGTATAGAACGGTGTCCCTATAGTGTCGGAATAGTTGGTGTAAGGAGTATTACCCAATTAAACTATGATCGTTCTATATCTCCGTTCAATATCCAGGATGAATTTAAACTTACTAATTTCACTATTGAACAGATTCAGGAACTCTTTGATCAGTATATTAAGGAATCAGGACAACAGATTGATTCTGAAGTATTTGAAGCCATTCACAAGCAATCTGCTGGACAACCGTTTCTTGTGAATCGCTTCGGACAGATTTTTACAGAGGAAATGAAGATTCCGATAGATGAACCAATTACGATGGATCATTTTTTAGGAGCCTTATCACAACTTCGTCGCGAACAGAACACCAACATAAGTCATTTAACTACGAATATACGTAGAGACCGACGTTATGAAAGACTCTTGATGAAAATTACATCCTTTGATGATGGAGTAGAATATTCTTTACATAATGAATTGATTAGTGAGTTAACAACATATGGTGTCATCGCCGAGGATGTTGATGGAATGTGTAAAATTGTAAACCCAATTTACCATTACTGTATATTACAGACATTTAAGCCAATCATAAATGGATTAGAGCAGGATTATCTACCTGATGATACCTTAGATGGTTTCAACGATTATCTTTCATCTGATGGTCAACTTAAGATGGATGCACTGATAGATAATTTTAATGATTTCATAAAACGTGTGGGTTTTAGAATCCTTCAAGTACCGGAAACACCAAAAGAATATGTAGGACAATATCTACTCTTTGCTTATCTGAGTCAATTTGTCAACCTAATTGGTGGTACTATGTTCCTTGAAGTACAAACAGGACGAGGTAGATTGGATCTGATAATACTCCATCAGAGCAATAAGTATATCGTTGAGACAAAGATTTGGGGTGGAGATACTCGGTATCAAGCAGGGAAAACACGACTTGCGAATTATGTAAAATTAGAGAACGCAACAGCAGGATATTATGTTGTTTTTGATCATCGAAAAACCCCTAAACCACTGATTGAATCTGAGATTATTGATGAAATAACTATTCAGAGTTATGTGATTCCAGTGATACAAGAACAGCCCTCATCAGATAAAAGATAAAAGACTTCGAAATTTTCCATAATTGCTAAAGAAGCAACAACTCTCTAACACAATCCACTCCACTTCTGTCATATCCAATATTAAATAAAGAATTTACTGATGTCTTACCAATAGGATTTATTAGAACTTGGTATAAGATAGAAATGCGATAAATTACCAATTTGGATCATAGTCCCAATTTGTGCGTTGTACCCCGTAACGAACCCCTTCTATTTCAGTTTGATGACATACAAGACATCTGTTAAAATCGTTAACTCCATGTAATTGATGTGCAGTAATAATCTCAGGGGTATTATGAACATGACAAGAAGTACAGGTATAACTACGATAGGGGTTATCAGCGTATAGGTTGAACTGATTCGTCTGTCTTATTATTTTGTAGTCCCGATCATTTTCCTTATCTGAGATCTTCCATTCACTACCCATTTTTTTTATCATTACTATTGCTGTTTGTGAAATATCCACCTGTTGTTGGGTAGACCACCAATGTATATCCTCAGGTAGTTTTTCAGATGTATCCAATTCTTGTTGTAGTGTTGAAGATTCTATTTTGAACAGAAATGGTTCGGATGTATGACATTTTGCACAAGGAATATCATGCTCGTTTGTTAACGGAAAGAATTCATCATGATCAAGTTTTGCTTGTCCATGAAAAATGATGCTAATGAGAAGTATTGGTGCAAGGATTAGGTGGCATCTAAGAAGTATTAGTCGGGTCTTATGTGCAGTAAGGCTGACAGCAACACCTGTACCAAGATTTGATAAGGCGAGAGTAAAGGTTAGCCATGAGTGCCATTCAAGGGGTTGGAACGCAGAATGTAGAAGTACCAGAGAAATACCTAAGGATGCCAATCTCTGATGGTATTTTAACCATAGTTTACGAGAACCCCATTTTATCCATCTACTCCGAAGTATATATAAACCTGCAATAAGGATTGCAACGGCACCTATAATACTGATAGTGTGTCTGGCTTCCCCATAGCTGCCTGCTTGCCAGATACAAGCCAAAGAAATAATAGTGGCACCAACAATGCCATGTCCAATTTGTACAAAAACTCGCATAATATAATATTAACACGTCCGCTTTTCAGTGACAAGTGAAAAGGAATAGTCTGGAAAGCGAAAGATTGATATGTTATAATTAGCGTGAATAGTGGTAATATACAGGGGAGATGAAGAGATGAATCAAAAAACCATTTTTATATTGCTTCTTTTTATTTCATTGACATTCTTAGGATGTTATACAAAATTTGGATATTATGAACCTGTCAATGCAAACTTAAAGCATCCAGACCGTGTAGAAAAAACAGAAGAGAATGTAAACCAAAAGACTGATTCTGATGTTATAAATAAACAGGAGGAGTCTGAGAGTTACTATAGTCGACGTAAACGTACCTATAATACATCACATTCACACTCAAACGATTTCTATTGGGTACCACATACACCGTATTCCTATTATCATTCACCATTTTATTATCCAGATCCTTGGTATTATGGTTATAGGAATTATGCACCATATTACGGTTATAATTATTATCCGTATAGTAACTATTACCCTTATAGTGGATACAATTATGGGAGATACCATGGAAGAACATATCCACCATCTACACGTAGTACGTATAAACGAAGTAAAATAACCAGAGATTACCGGTCAGAAAATCGTCGTTCAAGAGCATCACGTAGTATAAGATCCTCTAATCCAAGATCAGACCGTCCACAACGTAGATCCAATAACCAAAATTAGGATAATTCAACTAAATACCGGATAATTTTGTAAACAGTGATTTAATGAAGGAGAAAATAATGAGACGAACAATTTATCATGTATTTGTCTGTTTGTTTGCAATCGGATTGTTTGCAGTCACATCTACTGCCCAAATTGAAGAGATGGCGATAGGTAACACATTCGGTGTTGGTGCCCGAACAATGGGAATGGGTGGTGCAACCCTCGGTATTTCCGATGACTTTACTGCATTATATTGGAATCCAGCTGGAATGGCACAGATACAAAAGTTCGAATTTTTCACAAGTTTTTCACATAATACAGCAAATACAGATAGTTTCTTTTCAAGTGATGAAGTAACAGGAACGAGTCGTACCCAACTCCGTCCGAATGCGATTGGATTTATTTACCCGTTCTATACCCAACAAGGTGGTTTTGCTGTAGGGTTTGGATATAATCGTCCCCAAAACTTCGACTATCAGACTGCAATCCAAGGGATCGATTCAAGTTCTGGCAATCTATATAGCGGGTTGTTGGTAGATGAAGTTAATCGGAATTCAGGGGGGTTAGGAATATGGAGTTTTGGTGGTAGTATTTATATAACTGAGAGCATATTAATTGGTGGTGCAGTCGATTTCTGGAATGGAAATAGCATAAACGAATTAGAGACCTCTGCTGTAGATGCCTTTAATATAGATAATGATATATCTCGTTTTAGATTTGACGATGAAATAGATCGTGTATATTCAGGAGTAGGTGGCAAGATTGGTGTTTTAGTAAATTTTACAGAAACTATCAGTCTTGGTGTTACATTGGTATCACCAACAGAATTGACAGTTGAAGAGTTGTGGAATGAATATACAGTTGTATCCTATGATGATGGTGAAGAAGTAACTGATCCGAATGAAGGTTCAACTTCGTATGATATTGAGAGACCATTTGAAATTGGTACAGGGGTAGCATTGAAGTTGTTGAACCAGCAGTTGATTTTGGCAGGTGATATTCAACTAACTGATTGGCGTCAAACTCGTTATGATCCCGCCCCAGCCGAAGACATCACTCACGATTACTTTGAAGAGACCTATTCGCTTACACTCCAATCTCGCTTGGGAATAGAGTTTCGTATTCCGGGTATAGACACACATATCCGTGCAGGTTATTTTCGTGATACGATTCCTTTTACTGAAACCGATGTTGAGAATGAGCGTGATTACCTGACATTAGGTATTGGTAAGATTTTTGAGGAAACCTTGAAGTTCGACCTTGCTTATATGTACGGAAATTGGCGTCAGTATAGTAATGAACTAACCAGGAAAGAAAATAACCATAGGGTCTTTGTATCAGGTGCGTATCGATTCTAATCTTTCATTAAGACATATTAAAAGGAAAAGGTGGAGATTTTACTCCACCTTTTCCTTTTTTATAACGTTCTCTAACAATCTTTCGTGAATAAGATTCAGCAAATATGTGGTAGGTTTACAAATATCTATTCTGATTCATACGAGTTGAATATACGCCATCTGTGCTCCATCTCCGCGTCTTAATTCCCCTCTTATAATCCGTGTATATCCACCATTGCGATCTTCATAACGTGGAGCTATATCATCAAACAGTTTCTGCAGGATAGCATGTTTATCCAAAGCTCCAGATTCGCCTCTTCTTAGTTTATGGTGAAGGTTTCTACCATACAAGGCTCGTGCAGCCTGTCTACGTGCATGAACAGTATCTTTTTTTGCTAAGGTGATAAGTTTTTCTGCGACCCGTCTAAGTTCCTTACATTTATGCAATGTAGTTCGAATTTGTTCATGTTCAAACAGAGCGGTAGCTTGATTTCGGAATAGAGCTTTACGATGGCTCGTGGTCCGTCCTAATTTTCTACCTCGTTTTCTGTGTCTCATTCTGTTTCCTCCTCTGTGAGAATGTAATCGTCGTCTTCCAAATCCATTCCAAGGGTCAATCCCATGTTTGCAAGTTGGTCTTTGATTTCATTCAATGAAGTGCGTCCAAAGTTTTTATATTCCAACATTTCCTTCTCATTCTTAACGACGAGTTCTCGGATAGTTTTAATATTTGCTGTCTCCAGACAATTTCCAGCGCGTACTGATAATTCAAGGTCAGCAACAGGTTTTGAAAGATATCTATTTCTCAAGATTTTAGCTTCATCAATTTCAGGTTCTGGTTCAACATAGGATTCATCGAATTCAGTAAATATTTCAAGTTGGTTTCGAAGAATTTCAGAAGCTTGTGTGATAGCATCTTTAGGTGGTAAACTTCCATCAGTCCAGATTTCGAGATTAAGTTGATCAAAATTCGTCATATCATCCACACGGGTTTCATTTACGGAAAAGTTAACCTTCTCTACAGGAGAAAATTTTGCGTCAACAGGAATCCATCCAATAGGTTGTTTTGTGTCTCGATGTTCTTCAGCCAATGAATACCCGCGTCCTGTTTGAACTTGAATCTTCATTTCAATGCCCTGACATTTATCAAGGGTTGCAATATGTTGGTCAGGATTGATGATTTCCACGAGAGAATTTGCTCGAACGTCAGCTGCAGTAAGTTCACCAGAACCATCTGCTTTTAGTTCGAGAATCATAGGTGTGTCCTCTAAAATTCGGAACCGAATTGCCTTGAGGTTTAGTATTATTTGTACAACATCTTCTAAAATACCTGGAATAGTCGAATATTCATGCTTTACCTGGTCAATTTGAATTGCAGTAATTGCAGCACCTTTAATTGAAGAGAGAAGTACTCGACGAAGCGAGTTGCCCAAAGTAGTGCCGTATCCGCGTTCAAGTGGTTCAGCGGTATATTTTGCATAATTTGGTTGTAGTGTTTCAGTATCAGCGACTAAACGCTTGGGCATTCTTAGATCCAAACTATTCATCGATATCCTCCTATAGGCTTATAATCTATAAACAGAGTTATATAAGGTAAGGTTTTGAAACATCACGATCTAATCTATACATTCCTGGTTGGAATTGATTATATATAATTGTAATGTTTCAGAGTTTAAATACACCATACAACTACCTGTATTGCCCATAATCTGTTTATTAGTAAGTAAATAAATGTATATGTAACATGCTCCAGAATACCAAACCTGGGTATATCCCATAGACATCGGTATGGTAGTAATGTGGAAACGGTTCAATTACTTAATTGGGTCGATAGTTAAGGATTGATTTTGCATTCTGATATATAATGCTTAACCATTCTAATCGAATATTCATCCTATTTGAAACTATGTTGAAGTCCCAAACAAATGATACAATCAAGTGGTAGTTGTTTATGTGTTACCTTGAGTACAATTCAATAATTAATTGCGTATCTAACTCTGCTGCAATTTGTTCAACAATTGGTGTAGCTTGAACTCGTCCTTCAGGTTTATCAGGATCGATCTCAAGCCATTGGGGTGCGCCCCTTTGTTGAGAAAATTCTAATGCTTCTTGTATAGCGACGTTTTCTCGACTCTTTTCTCGAGGGGTGATAACATCTCCAACATCAACGAGATAAGACGGTATATTAACGCGTTTGCCGTTAACAGTAAAGTGGTTATGTTTGACAAGTTGTCTTGCTTGTTTGCGTGATGTAGCAAACCCGAGTCGATAAACGACATTGTCTAAACGGCGTTCAAGTAGTGAGATTAGATTCTCACCTGTAATCCCCGTTTGTCGTGCCGCCTTGAAATAGTAATTTCGAAATTGTTTCTCAAAAATACCGTAGATACGTTTTGCTTTTTGCTTTGTGCGTAATTGTCGTCTATATTCACCGCGTGCTCTTGTAAGAGGTTTTTGCCCGTGGTCACCAGGTGGATAACTTCTTCGTTCAAATGAACATTTTGGTCCAATACATCTTCGTCCTTTAAGAAAGAGTTTTTCACCTTCTCTACGACATAGTTTACAGACCGAATCTAAATACCTACTCATGTGTCTCCTTGGTTTACACCCGTCGTCTTTTCGGTGGACGGCACCCATTGTGTGGTATAGGTGTCATGTCCTTCATCAAAGTAATTTCGAGTCCAGCAGCAGCGAGAGCACGAATAGAGGATTCCCGTCCTGATCCTGGACCTTTAACTCTCACTTCAACCCGCTTCATACCGTGTTCAATTGCTTTTCTTGCGCATGCTTCAGCGGTCTGTTGAGCTGCAAATGGTGTTGACTTCCGCGAACCGGGAAACGTCATACCAGCACTTGCCCATGCAACGGTATTGCCATTGGGATCGGTGATAGTCACAATTGTGTTATTAAATGTAGCTTGAATATGTGCAATGCCCTCAGGGACATTTTTTCGTTCCCGTCTTCGTGAACGCAAACTGTATCTCCTTTACGAAAATGTAAAAGCACAAATCAATGTGCATAAATGGATTGCATCTAATATATAGCAAGAGTTTTCTACTATAATTAAATTATATTTTTACGATCAACTTTTCTGTAGTCTTGTCGTATTGTGGTTGCAGTAATACTATATGATTCCAATTTTATGGAAAACATTTTGTCTAACAGTTTGTATATTCTGCAATGTATCTGTAAGACTTTTATGGAATCAACCGCCTTTACGAGCAGCCTCTTTCAGTTTCCTACCAACAGAGATAGTACGTGCTTTACCTTTACGAGTGCGAGCATTCGTATTGGTTCGCTGACCTCTGACAGGCAACTGTCGTCTGTGGCGTAGTCCTCGATAACTGTTGATATCCATGAGTCGTTTTATATTTTGATCAACTTCGCGTCGTAGATCACCTTCAACCTTAAACTCTTCAGTGATCTTATCTCTGAGTTTACTCACCTCGTTTTCATCCAATGCATCAACCTTCTTGCTCGGATCAATGTCAAGATCAGTGACAATTTGCGAAGCAGTGAAACGACCTATGCCGTATATTGCAGTTAAAGCAATATCTATCCTTTTTGTACGGGGTAGATCAACACCAGCGATACGTGCCATAATATTCTCCTTTTAGGATAAACTGTATTATCCTTGTCGTTGTTTGTGCTTAGGATTAGAAGGACAAATAACTCGAATAATACCCTTTCTCTTAATAATTTTGCATCGATTACACATTTTCTTTACAGATGGTCGGACTTTCATAATTTCCTCTAATATAGATGATAGTCGTGATACAACAAAATACCGTTTAATGTAATAAGTAATAGGTTCTACTTATCTACCGCGTCGTCCCTTTAATCGTCTATCCTTCAAGAATCCATCGTAATGTCGCATTGTTAAGTAGGACTCAATTTGTGATACTGTATCTAACACAACTCCAACAACAATCAAGACAGATGCCCCTTCAACCATGCCGCCTACACCAAGTCTACTTGTAATTATAATTGGAATAACGGCAATTCCTGCGAGAAACAGAGCTCCAGGAAGTGTGATACGCGTAAGAGTTGTATTAATGTAATCTGCAGTTTGTTTACCTGGACGAAGACCGGGGATGAAACCGCCATATTTCTGTAAGTTATCAGCCATGTCTATAGGATTGACTTGTACAGCGGTATAGAAATATGTAAATCCTATAATCAATATAGCGTATACACTGAGATATAATAACGACGGATCTTGTGCATCCATTAGAGCTGCTAATCCAGCAACCCAAGTCCAATCCTTTGGCAACATACTGATAAGTACACTGGGAAAAGTCATCAACGTAACAGCAAAGATAATAGGAATCATACCTGCAGTGTTGACTCTCAAAGGTATCGACATCGATCTTCCGCCGAATACTTTGTTCCCTCTGATTTGTTTCCCATATTGAACAGGTATTTTCCGTACAGAGAGATGTATAAAGATTGTCCCGCTAACAGCAACAACAATAAGTAGGAATAACAATGCCAACTGTGCCAAACCAAAGTTTGTATTACCAATCAAGTTTGTGTAGACGGTATTAACTCCAGCTGGAAATCCTGCCATAATGCCGACAGTAATGATGATTGAAATACCTTGTCCAATCCCTCGTTCAGTAATTTGTTCACCAAGCCACATTACAAATGCCGTACCTGCTGTTAATGTGAGAACAGCTAATGCATGCCACCATATTGTAGGATTATTAACAATAGCTGCCCCGAAATCCTGTCCAGGATTTCTTAAAAAGATGGTAATTGTAATCCCTTGTACAATACTGAGTAATACGGTACCGTAACGAGTGTATTGTGTAATTTTCTTTTTTCCATCTGGTTCTTTGGATAATTTCTCTAAGGATGGAACAATAACAGCGAGCAGCTGCATTATAATTGATGCACTAATATATGGCTGTATTCCAAGAGCGAATATAGTCATTTGCCCAAACGCTCCACCGGAAAACACATCAATTAGTGCTAAGACATTCCCAGTTCTTTCTAAAAGTTGTTTAAAGAACTCTTCAAGTGCTTGATCATCAATACCTGGTAAAGTGATATGTGCGCCGAGTCTGTAAACTACAAGTAGTAGTATGGTAAAAATTATGCGTTTGCGTAATTCTGGTATTTTAAAAGCGTTTTGTATTGCCTTAATCACTTATATCACCTCGGCAGTGCCACCCTTCGCTTGTATTTTCTCAATTGCAGATTTTGAAAAGCGGTGAGCGCGCACGTTAAGCCGTTTATCAAGATCGCCATCACCAAGTATTTTAATGAGAGCGTTTTTTCTTTTGATGATCCCGTGTTCTCGTAGAAGTTGTGGATTAACTTCCATTTCCTCCTCAAATAGGTTTAGAGTTTTAACATTCACGACATCATACTCGAACCGTTTATGTGCGATCCTTCGTGGACCTCTTTTTGGTACACGTCTGACCAAAGGCATCTGTCCGCCTTCAAACCAAGCGGGAATAGAACCACCAGATCTCGATTTTTGTCCTTTATGTCCACGTCCGCTTGTACCACCGTACCCGGATCCTCTACCGCGTCCAATTCGTTTTCGCTTGCGGCGTGCCCCTGGGGAAGGCTTGAGTTCGTTGAGTTTCATTGAAATTTCTGTTCCTTAGATATATACTGAGAAAACTCAGTCATTAGAATTGTTAGTATTTCTATGTAATAGTTCTTCAACCGTTTTGCCCCGAATTCGAGCGACGTCATTTACATCCTTAAGGTTTTTGAGTCCGATCATTGTTGCCTCAGCGATATTTTTCACATTTCGTGAAGACAGACATTTGGTGAGTGCATCGCGTACACCAGCAAATTCCAAAATAGCGCGTGTAGCATGTCCTGCGATAATTCCAGTACCGGGTCTTGCTGGTTTTAGCAATACCTTAGCGGATTTAAATTCACACATTATCTCATGAGGAAGAGTTCCCCCAGAAAGTGGAACGCGAATTAGATTCTTTCGTGCGTCAGCAAAACTTTTCCGTAGAGCGCCTGCAATTTCACTGGCACTTCCAAAGCCGATACCGACTATACCTTCCCGATTTCCAACAACCGAGAGAGTATTGAAACTGGGTGTTCTTCTACCTTTACCAACACGCATAACCCGATTGATAGAAATGGGGCGTTCTTCAAATTCATAATCTTCAGGATTTATTTTTTCTTTTTGCAAATAAGTCTCCTCTCCAGGACTACCCTGGACATTTAGAACTTCAGACCTTCTCCCCTTGCAGCATCCGCGAGAGCTTTTATCCGACCATGATATAGATAACCACTTCTGTCGAATATAACTCCATCAATCTGATTTTCCTTTGCCTTCTGAGCGATAAGCTGACCGACGTTTTGTGCGATTTGTATTTTCCCACCGTCATTTACATCGGTATTAACTTCTGGAGACAAACTGGATGCATGGGCAAGTGTTTTGCCGGTCTCATCATCAATAATTTGAGCATAAATATGTTTTAGGCTTCTACTAACGGTGAGCCGAGGTCTTTGCAAATTTCCACTGACCTTCTTACGAACTCTTCTCTTTCGTCGAAAATGGCTCAACTGTTTTTTCTTATTCTTATCCAAGGGATCTCCTCCCACAATTAAACACTACTGTAAAGTTTATACGTAATAAATAGGTTAATTGTTGATTATCCAGCAACTTTACCTTCTTTATCTCGTACACGTTCACCCTCATACCGAATACCTTTACTCGGCTTATAGGTTTCTGGTTTTTTGATTTGTCGAATAGATGCGGCAACTTGTCCTACCACTTGCTTATCTATACCACCAATGATAATAGGAGTATGTGCCTGACCATCAATATTCTCTGAAGGTTCAACCGTAATGGTGATGCCCTCAGGTGGAGTGAAGGTCACGGTATGTGAATATCCTACTTCAAGAGTCAAGACATTCTGCCGATTAACCTCGGCGCGGTATCCTGTTCCTACAACCCGTAGTCTTTTTTCAAAGCCTTCAGAAACCCCAGTGACCATATTTGAAATAAGGCTTCGTGTTAATCCGTGAAGTGCTTTCTGTTGTTTTTCATCAGTCTTGCGTTCTACGTTAATTACATCTTCTTCAACATTCGCATTGATCCCATTAGGTATAGTCCAATTCAATTTCCCTTTGGGACCTTCAACTTTTATTTCATTGTCGTTGAATTCAATTTTTACAGAATTCGGAATAGGAATTGGAATTTGTCCAATACGAGACATTCTATTTCTCCGATTATTTTAGAACTTGCAGGTATTCTCTTGAAGCAAAAAATAGACGTTTACCAGATATAGCAGAGTACCTCTCCACCAATTTTCGCTCGTCTACAGTCTATTGATGTTCTAACGCCCTGCGATGTTGACAATATTGCGATACCAAGGTCTCCATAGACTCTTGGCAACTTATCAGATTTTGCATAAACGCGTCTACCTGGTTTGCTAATTCTTTTTAGGTTGGTAATAGCTTTTTCCTTACTATTATCTCCATATTTCAGATAAATTCGTATAATACCTTGTTTTCCATCCTCAATTAGACGGTAGTTTCGTACGAACCCTTCCTCAGAAAGTATTCGTGCGATCTCAGCTTTTAGATTTGAAGCTGCTATCTCAACGCGCTCATGCCCAGCCATATTTGCATTGCGTATCCGCGTTAACATATCAGCGATAGGATCAGTCATTGACATGAAATCTCTCCTTCTTACCAACTCGCCTTTCTAACACCAGGTATTTTTCCTGCACGTGCTAAAAGACGGAAGCAGATACGACATAATTCAAACTTACGCAGATACCCTCGAGCGCGTCCACAATTCTTACATCGGCTGTATTTCCGTGAACTGAACCGAGGGGTTTTCTTATTTCTGGCAATCCATGATTTACTTGCCAACTTAATACTCCTTTGAACGTATACTTTTGTATGTTAACTCTCAATCACTGTGTATTACTGCGAAAGGGCATGCCAAATTCGCGTAGTAATGCCCGTGCTTCTTCATCAGATGCAGCAGACGTTACAATGGAAACATTCATACCTCGAACATCGCTAACATCGTCATAATCAATCTCAGGAAAGATAAGCTGTTCAGTTAGACCTAAGGAATAGTTTCCTCGTCCATCAAAAGCGTCAGGTGAGACGCCTCTAAAATCTCTGATTTGAGGTAGAACGACATTGATTAATCGATTGAGGAATTCATACATACGATTCTGTCGTAGTGTAACTTTACACCCAATAGCCATACCGGGTGTACGATTCATTTTTGAGGGTCCTCTAATTTTAAAGGCAGAAATTGATTTTCTTGCACGTGTAATAACTGCACGTTGTCCTGCTATAAGAGTTAATTCTTCAACAGCATCTTCAAGTGCCTTTGGATTATCGACAGCCTCACCAACACCGATATTTAAGGTGATTTTTTCTAATTTTGGGATCTGCATTACGTTTTGATAACTGAATTCTTTTTCTAATGCAGGAGCAACTTCTGAACGGTAAAATGCTTTAAATTGGCTCATTCGCCTTGTATCCTACTTGCTTGCCGGTAATGTCTATTTATTCCCAAATGTTAATTGGCATTCAATCAACTTTTTACAGACTGGTTTATATTCTATCTTTCAATTTTCTTCAAGTTAGAGATATGTATAGTGCCTTCCCGTTCAACCACACCACCTTGACCAGTTTGACTTGGTCTTAGATGTCGTTTTATGAAATGTACACCTTCCACAATCGCCCTGTTTTTCTTTGGAAAGATATCTAACACAACGCCTTGTTTTCCTCTATCTTGACCACTCAAGACAAGAACTAAATCATCTTTTTTAATATGCAACTTTTTCTTTGACATATTCGTCTCCTAAATCACCTCTGGAGCGAGTGAAACGATTCTTGTGAACGATTTTTCTCGTAGTTCACGAGCAACCGGTCCAAAAATGCGTGTTCCCCGGGGTTCATTTTCTGGAGTAACAAGAACAGCTGCATTCTGATCAAACTTTATATAAGAACCGTCTGGTCGACGATATTCTTTTGCAGTTCGTACAACCACAGCCCGAACAACTTCACCAGATTTAACCTGTGTATTTGGTGTTGCTTCTTTAATACTGGCAACAATAATATCACCAACACGAGCATACCGTCTTCTTGTACCCCCAAGAACACTAATACACATTATCTCTCTGGCTCCAGTATTATCAGCGCAGGTTAATCGAGTATAATTCTGAACCATTGTGGTACCTTCCTTCTGAATTAATCATCTGCAGTTTGTGCTGCTGATATTATCGATTGTACACGCCATCGTTTATGTCGACTAAGCGGACGGGTTTCTATGACCTGTACCACATCCCCGACGTTACATGTATTCTCTTCGTCATGCGCAAGAACCTTTTTTGTTGCACGCACAACCTTCTTGTAAAGTGGATGTTGATAACTCCGTACTATAGCGACAGTCACAGTTTTAGCCATACGAGTACTCATGACAGTGCCTGTCCGGATTTTCCTATGTCTTCTATTTTCCACGTTGTTCATCCTTTTTTAGGAACATTCATATATGAATATTGTGCGTAAGATTCTAAGATCTATAACGATGACATCCATAGTATTTGGTATCGTCAAAACGCTGTGAATAGTCCTATACTAAAATTAATTCTGGGCTTCCAATTCACGTGCCCGTTGAATAGTCTTCACCCGTGCAATATCTTTTCGAATTTTTCCGATAAGAGTAGTATCTTCTAACTGTCCCAGAATACCTCTTGCTTTTTGGTTAAATAGATTCTCTTTTAGAGACTCTAATTCATTCTCCAATTCTTCATTAGACATAGTTCGTACTTCATGAGCTTTCATATCTATACCTCACCTCTTGCGACGAATTTGGTCTTAATTGGGAATTTGTGTGCGGCGCGTTCCATAGCTTCTTTTGCGACATCTCTTGGAACACCGCTTAATTCGTATATAATCCGTCCTGGTTTAACAACAGCAACCCAAAACTCAGGTGCGCCTTTTCCCCCACCCATGCGTGTTTCAGCGGGTTTTTTACTGATAGGTTTATGAGGAAATATTTTGATCCACATTTTTCCACCACGACGAACAGCACGAGTGATAGCAACCCTGCCAGATTCAATCTGGTTGCTTGTTATCCAACCCGCTTCCATAGCCTGTAATCCATATTCGCCAAAGCTAATTTGTGAACCGCTCTGCGGTTTCCCACGGCGTTTACCCCGGTGTACCTTCCGGTGCATAACCCTTTTTGGCATTAACATATTATAACTCCTTATCAGTAGGCATCTTGAGAAGACAAAATTTAAATTAGATTAATTTTGATTATCTCTGTTGTTCTGATCTCGCTGTCTTCGTCGATTTCCTTGTCTTTGTCCGGTAGATCTATTATCTTGTCGTCGATTCTGATTCCGCTGGTTTCCTGAAGACCTACTTCTTCCACTTTGTGGTCGTCGTGGTTCAGGTTCTCCACCCAATGCTTCTGGTAATCCGAGGATTTCACCTTTGAAGATCCAAGTTTTTACTCCAATAATTCCGTAAGTAGTATTTGCTTCTGTGAAGCCGTAATCTACATTTGCTCTTAGAGTATGTAATGGAACTCGTCCTTCAAGGCTGGATTCTGATCTTGCGATTTCCTTTCCGTCAAGTCGTCCACTAACCATAACCTTGACGCCTTGTGCCCCTGCCTGCATTGAAACAGCGATATTTCTTCGCATTGCTTGTTTAAAACTGGTTCTGCGTTCAATTTGTGTTGCGACAGCTTCAGCGAGAAGTTGTGCATCAAGTTCGGGAACTTTTATTTCTTTAACTTCAATACTGACCGTACGCCCGATTAATTTTTCAATTTCAGCAGTTAGTTTTTCTGAATCGACACCCCGACGTCCAATGACAATTCCGGGTCTCGCGGTATGTATGTAAATTCTACACTTTTCAGCAACACGTTCAATTTCAATTTTTGAGATGCCTGCCCGCATTAATTCCTGTTTAATATATTTCTGAATTTGAAAATCTTCATGTAACCATTGGGCATAGTCTCTGTCACTGTACCATTTCGAATCCCATGTCTCAATAATTCCTAAGCGTAATCCACGCGGGTGAGTTTTTTGTCCCACACAAACCTCCAGTTGGATTTTACCCTATTTTTGATGATAGAGGATAAGTAGTGGTATTGTTTACTCACCATCATTATCAGTCTCCTCATCAACAACAACAGTAATATGACTGCGTCGTCTCAAAATGCGGTTTGCCATACCTCGAGCACGGGGTCGAATCCATTTTCGTGTAATTCCTTCATCAACACGAATCTCTTTAACGTATAAATCAGCGACTTCAACACCGGGTTCTTGGTATTGAACATTCGCTATAGCGGATTGAATCAGCTTATGTATAATCGGTGCTGCCGCTTTATGTGTAAAGAGCAGTTGATTCAGTGCATCATCAACATATTGATTCCTAACTAAGTCGGCAACAAGACGGGCTTTCCGTGGTGATACCGAAACGTTCCGAATCTTTGCTCTTCCTTCCATTTGTATCTCCTAACAAGACCAATCCACATTATGTGTAATATCTTGCTTCAATTGACTCTTAACAATTTATCGAAATCTACTCGGCATAATATAAAATATAACACCGTAATCGTATTCCGATTTACCTTATCAATAATTCTATCTAACCGCTGCACCACCAGCAGAGTGTGAACGGAATGTACGTGTTGGTGCGAATTCTCCGAGTTTGTGTCCAACCATATTTTCTGTTATATATACAGGGAAAAATTTCTTACCGTTATGTATAGCAACAGTATGGCCGACAAATTCGGGTGTAATAGTAGAACTTCTTGCCCATGTCCGAATAACCCGTTTACTACCAGATTGTTCCATCTCTGCTATATGTTTGGCAAGTTTCGCATCAACATAAGGACCTTTTTTAATTGAACGTGGCATAATATGTCTCCTTAAAATACCTATTTACGTTTTGCCATAATATATCTGCCAGATTTCTTTTTGGGATTACGAGTTTTATATCCTTTGGTTGGTACACCCCAAGGCGTGACAGGATGTCTTCCACCCGAACTTTTACCTTCCCCACCACCGTGTGGATGATCAACAGGGTTCATAGCAACACCTCTAACCTTTGGTCGTTTTCCTAACCATCTTGAGCGTCCTGCTTTACCGATTGTTATTGTTGTTGCATTTCCGACCTGTCCAATAGTAGCCATAGCTTTTACAGGAACGAGTCGAACTTCTCCGGATGGTAGTCGTATCCTTGCATATTTACCTTCACGGTCTACTAATTGTGCAGCACCACCAGCGCTGCGTACTAACTGTCCACCTTTTCCGGGTTGCATTTCAATATTATGAATAGACGAACCTAATGGTATATTTTCCAGAGGCAATGCATTTCCGACACTAATTTCAGCATCTTCACCTGAAGTCACAGTGTCTCCAACTTGTAGTCCTACGGGTGCGATAATATATCTTTTTTCACCGTCGGCATAATGAAGTAGAGCGATATGTGCAGAACGATTTGGATCATATTCAATTGTTGCGACCTTTCCTGGTATACCAAATTTGTCACGTTTGAAATCGATCTCACGATATCTGCGTTTATGTCCACCGCCTCGTCTACGGACAGTAATTCGTCCATTGCTGTTGCGTCCGGCATTTTTCTTTGCCCCTTTAACAAGAGACTTCTCAGGTTTCTGGCGTGTAATTTCTTCAAAGGTGTATCCCGTCATGAACCGACGACTCGGTGTGACAGGTGAATATGTTTTAGCCACTCTAAATTCCTCTCATTTATACGAACTTCATGAATCCCATTAATTGCAGGGAACACCCATGAATAGACTCAGGCGTAAGATTATATACTTTCAAAAACTGGAATACGAGTTCCTTCTTTCACAGTAATAACGGCTTTTTTCCAGTGAGGTCTGCGTCCGCGTTGATAACGATTCATTCTGCCTTTAACTTTACCCATGACCTGCATGGTGCGTACATGAATAATACTTCCCTGAATCTCAAACAATTCCTCAGCAGCCCGACGAATATCAATTTTTGTTGCGTCTCTGCTTACAACAAACGAATATTTATTTTGTTCGCGAAGCATTGTGCTTTTTTCTGTTATATGGGGTCTCAAAATAACTTGATACTTATCTTTCATTCTATTCCCCTTCAGGTTCGGTAAATTTTTCTTGCAGTTTTTCTGCGGCATTTTCGGTTATCACAATGTGATCATGCCATAACACTTCATATATATTCAACATATCCCAAGTACAACAATTTACTTTTTGTAAGTTTCGTAGAGATAGATGTATATTTGGACTATGTTCACCGAGAACAAACAAGACCTTTCCTTCAAGATTCAATGAATTTAGGATAGAGATAATATCCTTTGTTCTGGGTTTTTCCAGATTAAAATCTTCTAACAGGACACATTGTTCATTTTGAAATTTATCAGAGATTGCTGACTTTAGACCGAGAAATCGTATATTTTTTGGAGTATTCTGCCGATAACTTCGAGGTTTTGGTCCGAAAGCAACACCACCGTGTACTCGTATTGGGGATCTTGCATCTCCGACACGTGCTCTACCTGTCCCTTTCTGTCGATATAATTTCCTACCACTCCCACTCACTTCACTCCGTTTTTTCGTCGAAGCAGTACCTCTTCTCTGGTTTGCGAGATATGCCACCACACATTGATGTACAACGGCATTATTTACTTCGGCATTTGTGAAACCGTCAGCAAGATCTTTTTCGTGTAGGACTTCCCCAGATCGATTGTGTACGTTTAATGTTGCCATAACTCTATTATAATTCTCCGATATGCTGAAACCTGTCATGAAATACCCGTTATCCATAGGAGTAATCGGGGTATAAAAACACTAATGTTTAATGTTATTCTTCCGTATTGTTTTGACCAGACCCTTTAACAGCCTTTCTTATAAGGAGTAGTCCATTTGTTGGACCAGGAATTCCACCTTTAATAACCAACAAGTTTCGTTCTGGATCTGCTTGTATAACTTGTAGATTTTGTACAGTATGTCTTTTTGCTCCATACCGTCCAGGCATTCTTTTCCCTTTAAACACGCGAGAAGGAGTAGCACTTGCGCCGATAGAACCAGTTCTACGTAGGTCTTGTTCACCCCCGTGACTTTTTCTACCACCTTTAAAGCCATATCTTTTCACAACGCCTGTGAAACCGTGTCCTTTTGAGGTGCCTGTTACATCAACCATTTCACCTTCAGAGAACAAACTTGCATCGACTGTATCACCAACCGAAACATCTTCAAGAGATTCAACAGTAAATTCTCTGAGTACTCTAACAGGTTCAACACCTGCTTTAGCGAACTGTCCTCGTCTTGGATTGTTGCATTTATTTTCTTTTCTTTTACCGAATCCTAACTGTACAGCTTGGTATCCATCCCGTTCTTGTGTTTTCACTTGAACAACGGGGCATGGTCCGGCTTCAATAACAGTAACAGGAATGGCTTTTCCTGAGTCCTCAAAGACTTGGGTCATCCCAACTTTTCTACCAATAATTCCGTTAATCATAATCCAAGTTCCCTTTAGAGTAATGTAATTTTGACATCAACCCCAGCGGGAAGGTCAAGGCGCATCAGCGCGTCAACAGTCTGTGGGGCAGTCTCAAGAATATCCAGTAACCGTTTATGAATCCGCATTTCAAACTGTTCACGTGATTTCTTATCTTTGAATGTAGATCTTTGAACAGTATAGATATGCTTTTTAGTTGGTAACGGAATAGGACCGGAGACTCTCGCCTGGGTTTTTTTTGCAGTTATTGCGATTTGTTTCGCAGACTGGTCAAGCAAACGGTAGTCAAAGGCTTTGAGTCTAATTCGAATTTTCTGATTGTCCATTTCCTGTCTCCTCTACATTAAGTAACAATGCGTTCCTTTGTATGTATTCAATATTTAACATGTATCTTGTCGAAGTAATCTCGACCAATTATTAGTCAGTTCCTATTGGTTTTGAACCTTCGACCAGATACATACTCAATATACCCAACGGACAAAGGTACGGATGTTACAATACATCCTTGTTACTCAATGATTTTAGAGACAACACCTGCTCCGATTGTATGACCACCTTCACGTATAGCGAATCGTAGTTGTTCTTCCATAGCAATCGGTTTTGATAGTTCAACAGTAATTTTTGCGTTATCCCCTGGCATAATCATTTCAATACCTTCTTCCAGGTTCATTTCGCCGGTAACGTCAGTAGTTCTGAAATAGAACTGTGGCCGGTACCCACTAAAGAATGGATTCCAACGTCCACCTTCTTCTTTTGTTAGAATATAGGCTTCCGCTTCAAACTTGGTATGAGGAGTTACAGATCCTGGTATTGCGAGTACTTGTCCCCGTTCAACATCATCTCTATCAATCCCACGAAGTAATGCGCCGATATTATCTCCGGCTCTTCCTTCATCAAGGAACTTGTTGAACATTTCTACACCTGTCACAACAGTTTCATGTGTATCACGGAGTCCAACGATTTCAATTGTATTTCCGACTTCAACAATTCCTCTTTCAACACGTCCGGTGACAACGGTACCACGTCCACTGATGGTGAAAATGTCTTCAATAGGCATCAGGAAGGGTCTATCAGTATCACGAACTGGTTCAGGAATAAATTCATCAACAGATGACATAAGGTCGAGAATTGGTTTACATTGATCGCTGGTTGGATCACCTGCAGATTCCATAGCTTCAAGAGCGGAACCGGCAACAATTGGTGTATCGTCTCCAGGGAATTCATACTCGTTTAACAGTTCACGTACTTCAAGTTCGACCAATTCTAAAAGTTCTTCGTCATCAACCATGTCAGCTTTATTGAGGAAGACAACCAAAGAAGGCACGTTTACCTGTCTTGCTAAGAGCACGTGTTCTCGTGTTTGTGGCATAGGTCCGTCAGCTGCGGAAACAACAAGAATTGCACCATCCATCTGTGCAGCCCCAGTAATCATATTCTTGATGTAATCTGCGTGTCCGGGACAGTCGACGTGTGCGTAGTGTCGGTTTTCAGTTTCGTATTCAACGTGTGCTGTGTTAATCGTAATACCACGTTCTTTTTCTTCGGGTGCTTTATCAATGTCCTCATAGGTCATGACATAGTCTTTATCCGCGAGTTTTGATAAAACCATAGTAATTGCTGCAGTAAGAGTCGTCTTACCATGATCAACGTGGCCGATTGTACCAATATTAACGTGTGGTTTTGTCCTTTCAAATGCTTGTTTTGCCATTTTTTGTCCGAACTCCAATATATAGGTTTAGGTATAAAAGTTGCTAAAATCGCTTACCTGAGTTGAATCTATGTTCATAGTAGTCCTAAAATAGACGTACTAAGTGCATCAACTGTGTCCGAAAGTAATCGGACATTCACAATATATAGCCGAGTGATTTACATCTCTCGGATCTACCATTTCATATACTCTGACCGATATATCGGTCTATTGCCATCATAGGCATTCAGCATCTCCGAATAATTCTGAACTACGATGCTGTTTCAGTGTTTGAGATTAAAGTCTCCGAGACACTCGTAGGAACTTCTCTATAGTGAGCAAATTCCATTGTGTAGTTTGCCCGTCCCTGTGTTAGTGACCGAAGTGATTTAACATAACCAAACATTTCAGATAGTGGCACTTCAACTTCAATAACTTGAATCCGAGATTTAACATGTGCCACAGTGTCTTTAATATGAGCACGTCGGGAGTTTAGATCACCGATTACCTTCCCAAGATACTCATCGGGTACTATAACTTCAACAGCCATCACAGGTTCAAGTAAGACTGATCCTGCTTTCTTTGCAGCCTCCCTGAAAGCCATTGATCCGGCGATTGAAAATGCCATTTCAGAAGAATCTACTTGATGGAATGACCCATCTAATAAACGTATGCCAACATCTACAACTGGATAACCTGCTAATGTCCCAGTATTCATTGCATTTTGAATACCTTTTTCAACTGCAGGAATATATTCTTTTGGAATAACACCACCCTTTGTTTCATCAATAAATTCAAAACCTGAACCTTTTTCGAGAGGTGTGACTTCAATAACAACATGTCCGAATTGTCCTTTACCACCTGATTGACGTACAAATCTACCTTCTGCTTTAACAGTTTTTACTAATGTTTCACGATATGCGACTTCTGGTGATCCTACATTAGCAGACACGTTGAATTCTCTTACAAGTCTATCCACAATGATTTCAAGATGAAGTTCACCCATACCAGACAAGAGCGTCTGTCCTGTATCAGGATCTTGGTGTATTTTGAATGTAGGATCTTCTTCAGCTAATTTTGAAAGAGCGAGGTTTAATTTATCAATATCGGATTGTGATCGTGGTTCAACTGAAACTGCCATGACAGGGAGCGGAAACTCCATTGTTTCTAAAGCGATAGGGGCTTTAGGATCACAAATAGTATCGCCTGTACTTAGATCTTTTAGACCGATAGCAGCGACAATATCACCAGCAGCAACGGATTGATGTTCTTCCCTTTTGTTAGCATGCATTTGCATTAACCTGCCGATCCGTTCAAATTTCTCACTTTTACTATTATAGACAGTATCGCCTTTGTTTAGTATACCGGAGTAAATTCGTAGATATGTGAGTTTTCCAACATGGGGGTCAGTAATAATTTTGAATGCTAATGCACAGAACGGAGCGTCTTTATCTGCGGGTCTTGGTTCTTCTTCCTCAGTTTTTGGATTGATACCGACGACAGGTTTGACGTCCGTGGGTGCCGGTAGATATGAAATAATAGCATCCAATAAAGGTTGAACACCTTTATTTTTTAGTGCTGTACCACACAGAACGGGAACGACATTATCGTTTACAACAGCTTGACGTAGTCCATTTTTAATTTCTTCAGGTGTAAATTCAACACCTGTTAGATATTTATCAGCGAGTTCATCATCACTTTCAGCGATGATAGAAATCATGTGTTCCCTGTATTCTTGTGCCATTTGTTCCATCTCAGATGGAATATCGGTTTCATGAATAACAGCTCCAAGACTTCCTTCATCCCACAGTTGACCTTTCATCGAAATCAGATCAACAATACCTTTAAATTGTTCAGCGGATCCAATTGGAATTTGGAGGGGTACAACAGATGCTCCTAACCGTTCACCCATCATTTCAACTGTTTTGAAAAAGTCCGCCCCAGTCCTATCCATCTTATTGATGAAGGCAATCCGTGGAATCTCATATTTATCAGCTTGTCGCCAGACAGTCTCGGATTGTGGTTCGACACCACCGACTGCACAGAAAACTGCGACTGCGCCATCAAGTACTCTAAGTGATCTCTCTACCTCAACGGTAAAATCAATATGTCCGGGAGTATCGATTATATTGATATGATGGTCTTTCCAACTACAAGTAGTAGAAGCGGCAGTAATAGTAATCCCCCGTTCCTGTTCCTGTACCATCCAGTCCATTGTGGTCGTGCCATCATCAACCTCCCCGATACGATATACCCTCCCCGTATAATATAATATACGTTCAGTTACAGTAGTTTTTCCGGCATCAATATGAGCCATGATACCGATATTTCGAGTATTGGATAGGGTTGTTCGGGTAGTTGTTTTTTTATTTTTGTCCGACACAGTTGAAAAACTCCTTATTTCGTCGGTTGATATGACATCGTTTCACAATTTGCATTGTCTGCTATCAAAAGACTTACCATCTATAATGTGCAAATGCCCTATTGGCTTCTGCCATTCGGTGTTGTTCTTGTTTTCTACGAATTGCTGCACCTTCATTCTGAGATGCTTCCATTAATTCACCTGCCAACCGTGCGGCCATGCCTTTTTCTCCACGATCTCTTGCAGATTGAATAATCCAGTTCACTGCTAATGTAGTTCTTCTTTCAGCCTTTACATCTACAGGGACTTGATATGTTTGACTTCCGACGCGTCTTGGTCGTATTTCTAAGACAGGTTTTACATTATTGATTGCCTGACGAAATACTTCAAAACCCTCTTCATTTGTCCGTTCGGAAATAATATCAAAACTGGAATAAACAATACGTTGTGCTGTGCCTTTTTTCCCATCCCACATTAAATGATTAATAAACTTTGAGACTAATACACTGTTGTGTATAGCATCAGCACTGACTTCCCTTTTTGCGACATTTCCGCGTCTTGGCATCTATAATTCCTCCAAAATTCATGAGCATACATGCTCATTCCCAGTAGATTAAAGATTGTAATTAACTGGGTTTCCGTGCGCCATATTTTGAACGTCCTTGACGACGGTTTTCTACTCCAGCAGTATCTAATTTTCCACGAACAATGTGATATCGTACGTTTGACAAATCCTTCACCCGTCCACCCCGAACCAAAACAACGGAGTGTTCTTGTAGATTGTGATCAATCCCGGGAATATAACAAGTAGCTTCATCAGCAGAGGATGTGAATCTAACGCGTGCCACCTTCCGTAGTGCGGAGTTTGGCTTGTTTGGTGTTACCGTTTTAACCTGTAAACAGATACCTCTGCGTTGTGGACACTGTTGCAGGATCGGTGATTTTGTTTTTTTACGATATTTCTTGCGTGACTTCTTAATTAACTGATTAATTGTCGGCATCTCCAAACCTCACTGATATAACGACTCAAAATATTAACTGTAGGCTTCTACAAAAGAAAAAAGCCTTTACAAGGCTTTATTCAATCGAACACACAATAACGAAGCTACGAAAACGACGTTAGACTGTTTCCAAATTGAATGCCCCCTGTTTGTTTCTATAGTCGAAACTTACTATACCACTCAAAACCTTATTATTATACCTGCAATTATAGATTTTGTCAAATAATTGTACGAAAATTATATAAATTTTGTGTATTTTATTTTATGTTAGAAAATTAATTATGATTTAAGCACTTTTCCGCATAGTATTAAGGTTTGGACAACCAAACAATCAAATTTTCATTACCCATATCTATATCTTCAACTTGTCATCTTGAACCAGACTGGGCAATTGAATAGATTGTATCGTCTATACCCAAATTTGGGATAGGGTTTATAGTTGCGATCGTAAGTGTTATTTCAATATGTTTGTACTCATCCTTGGGAGAAATATTGCTGAACGTGTTGGTGAACCCGCAATTGAAAGATTGGATTGTGTTGATGTTTACGGTTGGCAGGTCCGTGAAGGTTCGGATATTTCTACTGTCAGAGCATCACAAGAATGTGTGACGCCACAAAAACATAAAGGCAAAACAAATGTGATAAAAATACCTATACGGTTCATAAGAATGCATCCTTAACGCTATTCTTCATTTTTCGGTTATTTGTTGGTACGGCGGTGTTCTATGATTTCAAAGGCGCGAATAATACGCTCTGGTGAAAACGGCAGCACTTGCACGCAGCTGTTTCACCACTGGGAGCACTACCCTTCCAAGAGATAACAATGGGTGTGTAAAGAATTTGTCACAATAAGTGTTTCTTGTATCAGAATCGCGGATTGGATTAGTTTTCAGTTTATAGTTTTCAGTTTGAATTTTCGTAAATGAGTTATTTTTCTGAACCGTGGCTTAGTGTTTTGTGTCAACGTTTATTCTACACACCTTTCGCTCCTCTGGAGCTCGCATATTGGGTAGTCTGGGGTTTCTACACACATTTTGCTCCTCTGGAGCTCGCATATTGGTTAATCTGGGGTTTCTACACACATTTCGCTCCTCTGGAGATTGCGGAAATACAAAGAGTCAGGAGTCGGAAATCCCTCCTACAATGATCAGAATTCATAATTCGCTCCTCTGGATCTCGCATCTTGGGTAGTCTGGAGTTTCTACACACATTCGCTCCTCTGGTGCTCGCATATTGGGTAGTCTGGGGTTTCTACACACATTCGCTCCTCTGGTGCTTTCGGAAATACAAGGAGTCAGGATCGGAGATAACTCCTACAACGAGCATAATTCATAAATTGAAGACTATGAATCAAGACAGTGTTGTAAGGGGACAAAAAGTTTACACACCCGATACCAATAATGTTTTTTGTTTCGCAACAACCCCGCTTCGCGAGTTCCCTGTTTTAGTTCTGTACGGGCAAGGGAACCAGAAACTTTATTGACTATCATAGATGGATGTTTACTATCGTGCCATTCACCATTGTGTCAATGTCCGTTTGGGAGGCACCAGACGGTGGTAGTTTGTCAACATTGGGTGTCTGCTCAGCAATATCAGGGGTGATATTACCTGTTTCTGCTGGTTGTTGTTGTAGGCGGTGCGTTATAATGATGCTTCCGATACCAAGATCGATAACAATACCAAGTATCCAATATCAGTTGTTTCTAAAGAATTTCATGTCAGTTACTGCATTGGGTCGTTATTTTTGACCGTTGCACTTGCTTTGCAAGAATCAGGATCAGTTTTTGGAGATGCTTTAAACCTCCTACAGACCAGTGCCGTTTAGGGACACCGATGCTTTACCACTTTTCAGATGTAATCCCAACTCTTTCATGAGAAAGTCTTTGATATAACGCACAGAATCCACATGCATTGATGAGTTCCGTCATTGATGAAAGCATCAAATTCTACAAATACTGTTGCTTAATCATACGAGGAACGTGCCATCTGTTGTGGTTGTTATATGGACTGAATTTTATGATTTAACCACCTTTCCAAGCAGAATCACGTTCTGCACGTTCAAATTTTTATCAACGATAACTATATCTGCAGCTTTGTCTGGAGCAATTGAACCGAGGGTATCGTCTATACCTAAATTTTGCGCTGGGGTTAAAGTTGCCATCGTTAAAGAATCTTCTAACGAATATCCCCATCCAATTACGTTCCGAACACCATCCATAAGGGTAATGATCGCTCCAGCAAGACGTTCGGTAGGCTCCCCGACATCCAACCACATTGCCCCATCTCTGATATATTTTTTTGAATCAAATGCTGGCGTAGCATTCAGTCTATAAGCATTAAGTTCAGATACATAAACTGCATCTGCTTGCCATTCTTCTGTTGGAATACCTGCGTGCTCAGTGCAATCTGTTATTAGACCGACACCATTAATCCCTTTATTATCAATCAGTTGTTTTCCCCAAAAAGGATGTACATGGTGTTCATCCACTATCAATTCAGCGTGTATATTCGGATGAGAAAACACCGCTTCAAGTGCACCCAGGTCTCTATGATGCATTCCACTCATACCGTTGAAAGCATGTGTCACCCGTGTGATTCCTGCATCAAAAGCATCCATCGCTTGTTGATATGTGGCATTTGTATGCCCCATGGCAATAACTATGTCATTATATGCATCTGATTTGAAAGTATTCAGATGTTTGATGAACTGTAAGTTCTTATCGTTTTCTGGTGCAATAGATATAACTTTTAGTGTACCGTCTGAAGCAGCCCACATAGAGTGAAATTCTTCAAAGTTTGGAGGTGTGATATATTTTGCATTCTGCGCCCCATTTTTCTCAAGACTTCCAAATTTTCCTTCAACATAGGAACCTATAATCCTTGCTCCATCTTCTACGGGTTGATCAGCAACATGAGCAATTGCAGTCAAGGATGCATTAATTTGTTCCATACTTCCAGATGATATTCCAACTACCAAAGAAGTGACGCCATTTGCTGCATGTGCCCGTGCTATCGTCTCTACATCTTCTACCTTACCTGTCATACTATCAAGACCACCACCCCCATGAATCAGTCCATCTATTAATCCAGGTATTACGTAACATCCTGTTGCATCAATTTCCTCTTCTGATGGAGGTAGATTTTCTTTTGTAATAGTTGAAATTATTCCATCTTGAATGACGATATTACCTTGCCCGAAATAGGCTGGTGTGTAGATGTCACCATTCACTATCGTTAGTTTTTCCATACTAAAAAAACACCTCTGCGAACACAGAGGCATAAATAAGACCTTCCTTATTGTATATATACTATTTATGTTATTTTAAATCTGTTCTGCTACCCACAAAATGCCTTGTGCAAGAAATTGTAAAAATGGTTCCAACTCAAAATCCTTTTGGTGCCCTAAAGAGGTATAAAATATCCGCGCCCCATTATGTAAACGGGTCCAAGCTACAGGTTCAGTATTTTCATCGGTGTGCCCCATCAACAATACAGATGTATCTACACTCAAAGATGGATTTTTATATAAACTTCCGTAACTTACAAATTCAGGTATATCGCTCAAAATCGGATGACTTTGTGTAACATCTTCTAAACGAACAGTAGGACCATGTCCGTAGTGACCTTGATAATCTCCACCTAACACAGTCTTATCGAATTCCAACCAGTTCTGATATGCATGGCTTGCAGTTCTTATTCCGACTATCGGTTTGCCCTGTTCACAATAGGATTGAATTAGATTTAGTGATTCACCTTCTGTATTAAGACGTCTTGTATACACTAATAATACATCTGCATCGAATATTTCTTCTAAGGATGGGTCATCATCTTCAGATTTGTAGACGATTAAATTAGGTTGTATTTGATAATTTTTCTCAATGTAACTCTTTAAAGTTGTCAAAGATTCTTCTGAATCGTATTCAAATGAACCAGAAAGCATACACAAGTTTAACACAATATACTCCAATAGATATAACTTCTATTTTCTTTCTAAGAATAAAAAACTGTAAGCGTGTGGATTTTTTTTATCTTTTTCACAGTCAATACGTTCAATTTCATTCCAATCTTCAATATCAAATGCTGGAAAATACACATCTCCCTCAAATGCAGCATGGACCTGTGTGAGGTATAACCTACTTGCATAGGGCAAAAATGCTTCGTAAATTGGAGCACCCCCACATATCATCATTTCTAACTCGTTATTATCAGAAAGTGTTTCTGCAGTCTTCAAAACATCCTCAACAGAATGTGAAACAATACAACCTTCAGGTGCTTCATAATCTTGATTACGTGTAAGGATGATATTGGTTCTTTTTGCTAAGGGTTTTGGTAACGTTTCAAATGTCTTACGTCCCATAACCACAGGTTTACCAATCGTCATATCTTTGAAATGACGGAGATCTGCAGGTAATTTCCATGGGATCCTTGGACCGTTACCTATGAGTCGGTTTTTATCCATTGCTGCAATCATTGAGACTTGCACTATAAGAAACACTCCAATTTTAATAACATTTATTTTATTAATCTATAACTGGTTTGAATCAATTTGATAGTGCCATGTCCAACTAAGTTTATTTTTGCTGAAACTGTTAGCACCACCATTATTTCCAAGACTTTCATGGGGTTTTATAAAACCGTGAATTGGAAAACTCCGTTTCTCAGAGTAATTTTTACCAAAATTTAAAACTAATGCATCATCAATATGTTTAAATGTAACTGTTTGGGCAGTATCGGTGCCACTATAGAATTTTTTCCGTAGATTGGTAAAGAGAAGATTCCCAACGGAAGTATTTTCAATTGTAAAATGAATCATAAGCCAGTTACCTGTACGGAAAATAGCATATTCCTCTCGAATCTTTAACCAAGTGGAACTCTTTGCTGTTGATAGTTGTAAATTATCTGTAAGTTGCGGATCTCCGGGCTTAGTAAAATAAAGTAAAGTTAATCCATCTAACTTGATGACTCCTCTGAATTCCATATTAATATCCAATTCAGGACTTTGGTGTGAAATTGAAAAAGTCTGTTTCTCTATACCACTACCCCTATCGTATTCAAGATTCAACTGATCGGGTTCAAGTGAAGCATTCACTACTTTCCATTTTTCAGGTAATGATACTTCAACTGTGCTGCGATCATTGTTCCCAATGAACCCATCAAAATGCAGTTCTTGTTTGACACCACAACCACTGCACAGGAATATAAAACTAACTATAGGTATTATAAATATTCTCATCAGTTGTTCGCTGTAGATATATAAGGAAATGGTTATCGATCAATTATAGATGAATTGTCAGACGGATCGCTGTCATCAGATACAACAGTTGCCTGACTGTCCAACATTGAAATAATATTCATACGGATGATATACAAATGATTCCCTACTTTTTTCTTCTCCTTAACTTCAACATTCTCATCCGATGTTAGGTCGGTAAGTGGTAAACTAAGATTATGAACTGGTATATCTGGATCATCAACGTCAATATTTAAAAATCTGTCCCCTACATCATCATTCATCACATTATCCACTGATGTCTTAGTCTCATGTCTGATATTAATACCAAAATTACTAACTTCCCATGAAGACTTTTTGAAGTCAGGTAGAAGTGTATACGCTATCAACTTATCGTCAATTCTAAATGCCCCATTGTTTGAATGTGAGCCTTTCTTTCTATTATTTCTTCCTTTCAATCCTGTCCAGGAAATAGACATTGAGACTGGTCTGGGTATTGGTGAAGAGACCTTAAGATGGACAACACCATACTTATTAATCCTATTTATTCCTTCAACTGTAACTGTTTCATCTTTTTCAACTAACGAAATTATAAGCTTCTTCCTAAGAGAAATTACCTGTTCAAACATCTCTTCATTTGAAGCGATGTTAACTTTCAATTTTTGATCATCAAGTTTTGCATCTACAATCTTAGATGTATCATCCATTCTAATAAAGACTAATAATACGTCATTATATCTGTAAATATCGTATCCTGGGGAGGATTTACCACAACCTACCAGCGTTATAAGAATTAACAACAATATATTAAAACTCTTTATAGGGGTCATATTAGATATGGTCTTTAGACTAACATCTCAGCACGAATTGGATCGTGATGGTGATAATTGTTTAGTTGGATGTCTTGCATTTTGAAATTGTCAATTTCAGTTATATCTGTGTTAAGGATAAGTTCTGGTAAGGGTAAAGGTTGCCGTTTGATCTGTGTTTTTACTTGGTCAAAATGTGCATGGTAGATGTGTGCATCCCCTAAGGTATGTACAAATTCACTCGGTTGAAGATTTGTAACCTGAGCTACCATTGATAAAAGAAGTGAATAGGATGCGATATTAAATGGCACACCCAGAAACATATCACAACTACGCTGATACATCTGTAAAGATAACTTTCCATCAGCTACGAAAAATTGGAAAAACATATGACATGGAACAAGTGCCATCTGGTCTAATTCAGCTGGATTCCAAGCGGTAACAATATGTCGACGACTACTTGGATCTGTCTTTATTTGTTCAATTACCTCAGCCAACTGATCAATTCTTCCGTTCTCTTTCCGCCAACGTCGCCATTGGACACCATAGATACACCCGAGTGCACCATCGCGTCCCCATGCCTCAGCATTTGCATTCCAAATTTTTGTGCCAAGTTTCTGGAATTGTTTTACGTGGTCGTACCCTCGTAAGAATCCTAATAATTCCGCTTTAACGGATTTGAAAGCAAGTTTCTTTGTCGTGACCGCCGGGAACCCATCTTCCATATTATATCGCATCTGCATACCGAACAAGGTACGGGTCTTACCGTTTCTACCTTCTCTATCTACGCCAGCCTCTAAAATCTGTTGAAGTCCTTCAATATATTGTTTCATACTTATTGTAATAACTCCCGTAAAAGATTATACATATCCTGAATAAAAACGTGTATATAGGTAAAATTGTTACTTGTGGTCTGTACTTCCAAAACCGCCTCTCGATGTGTCAGACATCTGTTCTACCTCATTCCATTCAGGAGTAGCAACTTTAACAAAAATCGCTTGTGCGATTCTATCTCCTTTTTCAACTTTCACAGGTGAATCCGTAAAATTGTAAACTTGTATTTTTATTTCATCATCTTCACCGCAGTAATCAGTATCAATAATTCCAACACTTTGCGCCATCATCAATCCGAATTTTCTTGGAGAACTACTCCGCATACACAACATCAACATATATCCTGGTGGTGTTTCGACAATAACGTTTGCAGGGATTAATTCGATGCTTTTAGGAGCAATCTCCGCAGATTCACGACAGAGTAAGTCAAATCCAACCGATCCTTGGGTTTCATATTTGGGTAATGGGAGTGATTTATCCACTCTTTTAATATTTACTTTCATTATGATACTGCTATCCCTTCAGCTTTACACTCAATACGGTACACAGACGTGCTTGCAGTAATAAATAGACTCTTCCAGAAATCACCACCCCATGCTAAATTCGCTGTCCGTTCAGGTACAATTATAATTCCGAGGTGAGTTCCATCTGGTGCAAAGATCCATATCCCATTCGGTCCAGTTAGATATACATTTCCTTGGCGATCTACCTTCATTCCATCGGGAACACCGTTATCTCCCTCTTCTTCAGCAAATACCCGATCATTTGTTATTGTCCCATCCCCCTGAACATCAAATGCGCGAATGTGCATGCGATTGGTATCATTAATATAGAGAATTGATTCATCAGGTGAAAAACAGATACCATTGGGTCTATCAAAATCATTAACAAGAAGGGTCAAGGTTGTTCCGTCAGGAGATAAACGGTAGACACCTTGAAAATCAAGTTCTTTTTCAGATTCTTTCCCAGATAATCCGTAAGGTGGATCTGTAAAATAGATGCTACCGTCAGATTTAACAGCGAGATCATTAGGACTGTTTAGACGTTTTCCTTCATAGTGTGAAGCGATAGTAATGAGATCTCCATCTGCGGTTGTCCGTGACACCCGTCGATTTCCGTGTTCACATGCGATCAGGTGTCCACCTTTATCATAGGTTAAGCCATTGGAATTGCCGGAAGGGTCTCTAAAATCTGTCATCCCGGACTCTGCATCCCAACGACGAATTTTGTTTGCTGGAATATCACTAAAAAGTAAATATCTGCCAATTGAGTGCCATAACGGTCCTTCAGTAAATTTACATCCTGTAGCCAATTGTTCTACTTTTGCTTCTTTATCAACTAATTCTAATAGTCGTGGGTCGCGAACATCAAGTGCCATCTTTTCCTTTCCATACAGATTTAATTTCTGATGTGATACTGTGTTAGTAAGAAATTGGTTTTTATAAAGTGATTAACATTATCGAACCTGTGGTACAATAAGCATGAGAATTATTCCAATGCTCATACCACAATTACCCCAAACACAGATTCTCATTATCCATTTTGGATAATTGGTGATACCATAAAAATAAACAGAGTATAGATGTATCCATAGACCAATGTTAATCAAAATCAGTCCAATGAGTGAATCTGAAGTTCTGAAGTAAGATAAAAGAGTTCCAGACACAAAAATCACAAAGCCAATAAGACCTAATATCACTGCTTGTGTTTTGTTTAATCCGAGATTAGAATGTTCCATCAATTACCTTCCAATTTGCATTAAGATTGTGTTTAGAATTGTGCAATATTTACGAATTAAGATGATTCTTCTGTTTTTTACTAAGGTATAAAAACAAACAATTAATCCTAATATACAGCCAGAAAATTATGTATAAAAACAGACAGTTTATCGTGTATTTGTTGTAATTCAATATATGTTAAAAAAGATGAAAAATGTTACACTTTTCCTACAAAGTGTAGTATTGACATTATAGCTATTTACCCTTGTACCTCCTGTTATATACAGTATTTAGAGCACTTTAAATTAACTCTATAAGAAATTAAAAAAAGTATTTTTGAGTCTTTGTTGTGTTTCCTGATTTGACTTTTCCAACCGTCAGAATATACACACTTTTTGACGTAAATGTAATGTTGTAATTAGGATCGTATTTATAGATTGTCATTAGTTTTTAGTTATCTGTTTTAGTTTGTTCTAACCAATAATGTTTTTCTGTTTTTGGATTATGTTTATTTAGATGTCTGAGATGGATATTTCTTCATACTTTAATTACATAGAATATGCTTGTCTTTTATTAACTTGTGGCTCCATCTATCAATGACCTTGACACTCAAATCCTTTCATGATAAGATAATTTTAATTGGAATGGTAGAATTAATATATTAGGATTGTTTAACCGAAAAGAGATACAAACGTGCCTGGGGCGACTCGAACGCCCGACCTTCAGCTCCGGAGGCTGACGCTCTATCCAACTGAGCTACAGGCACACATAAAAAGTTTATTTAGTGTAACAAATTTAGTTCTTATTGTCAAGTCTTGTAAGACCACTGAGGAGGAATCTCAGTATGAAACGTATAATACAGCACCTATCAAATTACACCTCCACCTATAAGCGATTATTGTCATACGCTGCTATTATTCTGTTCCTATTTAGTTTAGCACCAGATATTGTAGAAAGTCGGCGTGGATTTGGTGGTCGTAGTTTTGGTAGAAGTTTCAGCCGTAGTTACAGTCGCAGTTCAAGTCGCAGCTACACTCGTAGTACAAAAACATATAAAACTCCAAGTCGCAGTTCATCACGAAGTACGTATACGAGACCGTCTACAACCCGTAGCACACGCAGTACAGGTAGTACATACAGTGGAAGCAGAACATCAAGATCCACATCCACACGTGCAAGTTCTGCAGCACGTCAAAAACAGACAGCAACAACACGTGGTAGAACTGCCAACACAACATCAACCAGAAACACAACTGCTTCACGATCACAACAAAGAACTACAACTGCTCAGAACCGTAAACAGGTACGACAACTTAAAGCGGAAAACCGTAGTTTGAAACGCCAGAATACAAGAGCGAATCGTCAAACTGCCCAAGCTCGTAGACAACAACGTTCAACCATTACTGTGAACAATTTCGGTGGTTATTATCCTATGGGTGGATATTCGATGTATTCTCTTGCTGCCTCAATGGCGTTTAATAACCTAATGTTTAATATCTATTTCCATGACTATTACAATCATTCAATTCGACATAGTTATCTATGGCATTACCATCATAGAGATTATGACCGTTCACATTGGTCGGCAGAGAAGCAAGCTGAATATGAAAAGTATAAGGAATATTATGAAAGCCAAGGGATTGAAGAGAATCCTAATTATGTAGACCCTGGAACAAACAAGGATGAGAACTACATTGCAAGTTATGTTGAGGAGAATCCTGACAAGTTCTACGGGGATGATGTAGAAATTGTTACGGTTGATGAACTTCCTGATGAAGAGGCATTGAAGGAGGAACTTTTTGCAACTGCTGAAACACCAAATATAACATCGAATTCACAACGTGCTCCGCCAGTTACACAAAAGTTAATTGTTCAAAAGAAGACCTCAGGTGGAACATGGTTTCTTCTGATTTTTGGCAGTCTTATAGTTGTCGGTGTCATCATGTTAGTACTGTATAACAAAGGTTATTTTTAGGTGAATCATGGCATTATTTGGACGGAAAGAGGGTAAATCTCTTTTTGGAAAGCAGAAAGAGGAAAAGGATAAAACGCCTCTCAAGCATGAATTGGTGGATATTTCTATAAACAGCATGATTGAGTTGTCGGATCTCACAACTTATGAAGAAACAGGTGATACCTCACACGCATTTAAACTTACTGTCCAAAAGAAGTATGAAGGTGAAGCTCTTCTACGCTATATGTACCACCTAAAGGATGCTGAGGAAGAGGTTATACTCGGTGTTGACCATATACATGGTACAAAGGACGAGTATGAAACCTCTCGTTGGATCGTTGATGGTGAACAGGAACTTGGCGATCCTTTACCTGATGTAATGACGCTTTTCTATCCTGATCCTGATAATGAAGAAGAGGAAATCGAAGTTGCTTATACTCGACAAGAGATAATCTCAGCCAAACTTACTGTTACCGATGTTCAGGGTAAAGAGGAATTTGAAACAGAACTCCATGAATATGTCACAGAGAACGAGGAACTCATGTCGATTGAACTTTGTGGTGATTGGTTGACGTTTTATGTGGGTTTACCTATTTTACCATCCGATGTAGAAGTATATCCTGCTCTGGAGACAGAAAAGTCTGGGAGGTAAATTCTATCTGCATTTAACGTGAGTTAGATATTAGGCAATAAGTTTCATTTCTCCAAAAATATCACTCCTATAGTTCTGGTGTTGGGAATGCTAATTGACATTCCCAACACACCGCTCCTACCAGCCTCGGATACAACTTTTATTCTTAAATTGACACCTATAGATAGTTATCATGTGTGTACCCCATTGAAAATTGTAATTATAAAAACTGATGATATCGTTATAAGTGTAAAGTAAAGTTTCTTTGCCATTTTTCTCTCCTTATATTAACGTATATTTAGGTATTTATATGGATCTATACCTGAAGAATCTATATCTAAAACACGTAGCCCCGGTGGTGGATTTTTTAGTTCAGACTTTCTATATTGAACATGTGGACCTGAAAAAGTTTCTGTGGTACCTCCTCTTATATTTCCATCTTCGTCCATAAAAGGTGTAAATTTGTAATACACTACATCGTTATAATGAGGATAGACCTTGCCGTTGCTAATGCTCCCTCCCCTAAAGTTTCTCTCGCCTTCATTCCATAACTTAATTAACACTCGAGTCAGAAGTTCGGCACTGGGAGTATCTTTATTTTTCCATATTACTTTGTATGGATAATCTCCCAGTTCTGGATAGGTACCAAAGCCGAAAGGTGACACTGACATATCCTCAGTATTACCCGTTTCTGTGGTATGTGGTGCTGCATTAGTTTGCGTTTTTGTTGATTCTGTCTTATCTATCGTGGACGATGTGTCTTTGATAGGTTTCTTTGCATTTTTCCCAATACCACCTACATTTGAATCGGTTACCTGTTCTGATGCAAATGGATCGCCAATCGTTACTGTTCGTTGCTTTTTGTATTGACGGATTTTCTCATGATGTAGAGCTGCATCTTCTCTATAAGGTGTGGTCGTGTATTGATAGAAAAGATAACACAGACCGGCAAATATAATTAGAAAGCCTATCCCCATAAGAATCCATCTGTTGGTAAAGAACCCATAAAACATAATTACCTCCAAAAAAGGAAGTTATAGAGTTGCTTATATTAAGTGACATAGATTCAGATCAAAAATCTTTAACTTTTTAACGGTTTTCGCTTCTGCTACGACACCGAAAAGCAGTAGCAGTAGACAAAGCAGACTCACGTTTTTTAGGTACATGACTATACTCCTTAGAATTAGTAGCAGGGGAACGTGTCCCCTGTCTTATGAAAAAGAAAAATAATACCTATAATGTCAATGTCGTAGTAAATATAACACACTATGCGATAATGACTTGAACGATTCACTGCGTTTCTGAAGTATCTTTTTTATCGTCCCCCACTGCGTTTGTATTTTGTCTTTAGAAGAAACAGGTAACGCATCATCACTAATCCAATCCAGTGATCCATCCCTGCCCGGATGGTTTGTTAGCTGCGTAATCTCGGTTGTACGTATATTATACTTATAGATATTAGAAGGAGGATACTGATCGGGACGTGGCAGCGGTTCGTCTAAAGGTATCCCGATATACGTGCTGAAAACAACGGAATCGCCGTCATCCATCCAGTCAATTTGTATGGGTTGCCAGTCTTTCGGTATCCGTAGCTGTTTGATGTTTTTTCCGGTGCGATCACAAATCAGATACCGATGTGCCTTGTAAATAAGGGCAATGCCGAATCCGTCCCATGGTTCCCAAACATACTCGTCATGGATATAGACGATCTGTTTGCCATCAGGTGACCAGCGCGGAGATCTGAATCTTCCCTGTACAGGTGCGGGTAGTAGTTTTCGAGGTCTATGACCATCTGATCCCATTATCCAAAGCGTGCCACCTGCATCCTCTCCAACCACACCCGGCTTTGAGAACACGATAGACTTGTCATCAGGTGACCAATCACAAAAGGTCGCACTGACACCTGCTATCTCTTTTATCGCCCCCGTTTCTATATTCAGCACGCTGATGCTGTGCTTCTCTTTGCGGTCTATTGTTACATACGTATCATAAACGAGAGATTTGCCATCCGGAGAAAATGACATTTTACCGACATACCCTTTAGGAATCATGAGTTTTTGAATGTTTGTGCCATCCGGATGCATCAAGTTATGATTACCACGTCTCCAAAATGCAATCCATTTACCATCGGGTGACCAGGAATCAGGAACTGGGAACCACTTTTCACCATCTTGAATGAGGAGCGTCTGGTTGCTGCCATCGTCGTCCATCACGTAAACACCTTGTACACCGTCTCGCCTTGAACCAAAAACGATTTTCGCTTCTGCTACGACACCGAAAAGCAGTAGCAGCAGACAAAGTAGACTCACTTTTTTTAGGGACATGACTATACTCCTTAGAATTAGTAGCAGGGGAACGTGTCCCCTGCCTTATGAATCAATTTATCGATTGTCTTTATGATTAAATGTATTCGTATCTGTCGCTAACCAATCGTTTGTATGTCCCTTATGTACTTGGAGACGAAGATACGCATTACACACCCACTCGTTCCCCCGTTCGAGTCGTCCAGAGGAAAAATTGAAAAAAGTTCCCCAATCACCGGTGCTATAACTGTAGCTGGATAAAAAGTTTTTGCTGGGTAAGTCTTCTTCTAACTCATCCAACGGTTTGTTGGTGGCTGTATGACGAAACCTGTCGGTCCCTGTTGCATTTTGACCGAGATCGTTGTAGGCATAGACATATCCATCCATGATAATAGATGAACAATCATAGTAGAGAGCGGTGAGTTCTGCGGATCCATAGATACCGTTGGTTTTGGAACCTGATTCGTAAACGGGTTTATAGATTGGTACACCCGTCGTGCTGGTGTCAGAGTTATCCGAAAATTAACAACTGCCTTTACATCATACTCGGCGATCTTTATGTGTCCAGCATACGGACCCAAGCCAACAGAAACACTTCTCGTGCCATGACTATGCATACTGGTATGTACATGCGTGTAGTCAGTATCTGCTTCATCTGCGGGATAGGTCTGTTTTATATACCAGTCGATATAATTGATGTCTGCATCCGCTGACAGAGACGCGGAGACGGATGCGTCTGATCCATAATCTGTATTCGCAGATGTGGACAGAGACGTAATATTACCAGCCTTACTATTATTGACACCTATAAGCAATAGAGAAACGATTACCGCTGCAATCGCTATTGTCTGAAACTTCAACTTAAACATTTGTTTTCTCGATATAAATCAATCTCTGAAACATTATGATGATAGAAACCTGAAGCTGCTTATATTAAGTAACATAGATTTAGATCAAAAATCTTTAGTAATTTTTTGAAAGTAAAAAAGTACTAAAGAATTTTTGTTTTATCGTATATAATTAAAGAAAGCCTATATACTTTGTGTTGAATTATTTCGTTTTCTTGCAATTCGCCTTGAAGGAGGTAAATACATGCAACTTCCAAGAGGACCACATAACAGAGGAAAATGTCCGTTTAGTATTGATCCTGCAGATGTTATGAGTGCGAAGACATCAGTAGACCATTGTGTATCTTGTGTTCAAGGAAAGAGTTCATACTTGAAGGGTTATAAGGAAGATTTCTTTCAATTAGCTTTTATGACGATTATAGAGGAAACACCGAACTATGACCCTGATCACCCGAGCGGTGCAAGTTTTACAACGTTCATTAAGAGTCGTGTTTGTACAAGGTTATGGGGTGAGCGAAGAAAAGTGTTACAACATTTACCTTATCCTCATGAAATGCATTCGCTAACAGATACGGATGACAGTTATAACCCACTTCTTATTAGTTTGATGCATGAGGCGTGTGCCATAGAGAATATAGCAGATACAGTCATTAGACAACTTGAGGTGGAGACACTCCGTAGAAATTTACCACACCTCATGGTGAAACTCTCAGAAAATGAACGGCGTGTGATTGAACTCAAGTTTTTTGAGGAGTTAAGTGGTGTTGAAATTGCCGTACTTCTTGAAATTTCGGAAGGACGCGTTAGTCAGTTGGTACAGAAGGCTTTGGCAAAGTTAGGGAAAACGTACCTTTGCATGTTGGATAAAAATATTGGTACCCCCTATGGTGAAAGGTGAGAGAAATTGGTGGCAATTATTTTCATTCAAGAAGATAAAATTTTAATATGATCTCTATTGATATGAGTTAAAGACAGGGAGTATCAAACAGTTGACACGGGATATGCGTGATGAGAAGTATCCAAACTGGATAGAAGGTGGGTTATCTGTTTCTCCGATAGATAAGTTGCCGACGCAGTGGGGAAAGAAAAAGCAGGAGTTATCTCGGTAATTCAAACCCTAAACATAATGTTTAGAGGATCTCTTTTCGTCGCATGTTAACAAGGTAAATTCCAACTGCTACCAACGCTGTTCCAGCTAATACGTAAATAGATAGTTCATCCCCTAAGAGTAGGTAACTAAATACTACCCCTGATATTGGCATTAGGAAAAAGAAAACTATAATTTTACTTGCCTTATATTTTCTTAGCAGTGATGTCCAACTGACTAATAATACTCCGGCAACAATCCAACCTTGATAAATAACTGCCACTACAACAGGAATACTCAACTTAATTGTCTCATCCCCCTCAAAAAAGTACCCTAAGAGTAGGAGACAGGGTATACTAAAACTTAATAACCAGATTAGGAGTCTATATGGATGTATTTCTTGTAAGTATATCTTTGTAAATGTCATACGTAAACCTACAATCGCCCCGCTTAGCATTACGATGAAATCCCCAATTAAGCTTGTTGCACCACTCCCACTCTGTAATTTTGGTAAAACTGTTATGAATACACCGCCAAAAGCAATGATAATTCCTATGAGTTTTGGTAATGTAAGTTTGTCATCCTTGATCCAGAAATGTGCAAATATGACTGCAAATAGTGGATAGAGACTTACAAGAATGGTTGAATGGGAGGCAGAAGTTAGGTTGGTACCAATATTTAATCCAATTGTATGAGCTAAATATAGTATTGCGATTATCAATAAGCGAGGTAGTTCTTTGAATCGCATACGCATAGAAATGCCATAGAAAAAGCCAAATGCAATAACAAAGAAAAAGCCTAACACACAACGGAGTAGTGCCATCTTTAGGGGAGGAATTCCTTCTAAACCGACTTTGACGGTAAGTGGATTTATTCCCTATAATGAAACGATTAGCACTACCAATACAAATATCTTTGTAGAGGGTTCTTCGTTTCTAAAATCTTTTTCTAACATGGTTCTATGCTCAAACCTTAAGTCTGGACTATAACTTTAACTCGTAGAATAGTGTTCTTATACCAATTCTAATTGACATATTATCATATATATAGTAGATCCAAATCAACGCTATGAGCGGTTCTATGAGAAATGATTTATTACTTTGGTTACTATCATTTCCTATAAACCGGCAGGTTCGCTCTCCCGATAACCCTTGTTTTGGATTTTATATATAATCTGTCTTTATATGACTTTCAACTTAACACAGAATTGGACTACTGAAGGTAAATTGTACTTTATTATTTCAATTGAAATCAATTGAAAATATACTAACTTTGGATTTATTTAGACATAGCACTCCACTGGAGCAAGAAGAAGGATTTTCACAGGCACTTATTATCCCTTATGCATCCATGTTTAAACCTACGCGTAGATTACATCTCCTCACGCCAGAGGCGTGATATGTCTGTAGAAAATCGTATTGAAGTAAGACGCACTCCCGGGGAATGACTAAATGTCATTCATACCGTTAATTTCGGAGTACTAAGTCCATTATCTATTCCCTACAAAATGGTTTGTAATTCCCGTAAGATAATTTCAAAAAAGTGCCGTCAATCTACTGAAGTATGAAGATAATTATGCACGCCGCTATAGGAGCGATCTTCGAATCGCGACTTAACTCAGTTGTAATCGAGAATCGGTCTTACCTCCTACATAACCAAATGTGTAATTAATTCAATACTCTACCATAGTAGAATATTCACCTTATAAGTAAGTCATCTTCGCATATTCACAAGACAAATCCCAATTGCTACTAATACAGCACCACCTAATAAAGTAGGCGTCAGTACATCCCCTAAGAATAGATTGCTAAACACTACACCTGATAAAGGGGTAGCAAAAAAGAAAACTACCAGTTTACTTGCACTGTATTTTTCAAGGATAGTTGTCCAAGCCAAGAAACAGAATCCCGCAATAATACCTCCTTGATAGAGAAGTGCAGCCGCTCCAGCAAGTGAAATCTGAAATGGCGCGCCCCGCTCAAATATGAAACTCAACAAAGCATAGCATGGCAGACTTAACACTAAATACCATACCAACAAACGATATGGGTGAATTGACTGGACTAACAATTTTGTGACAACAACACGTAATCCCAAAAAACATCCGCTGACAATTACAATAATATCACCGATTACACTTGTTTCCCCAGATCCGAGATTCGGGGCTACTGTGATGATAACACCACTGAAGGCAACAATAATTCCTAATGTCTTGAAAAAGGACAGGCGTTCTCCTGGAATCCATAGATGTGCAAAAATCGCCGTAAAAAAAGGATACGCATTAATAAATATTGTTGATCGAGAGGCAGAAGTGTAATGTGTACCAGTATTTAACGTGATGATTTGTAAGATGAAAATTACGGTCAGAAGTGATAGACGTGAGAACTCACCAGGTTTTAACCCAAGTGGAATTCGACGATATAGAGACCATCCGCCGACTATCACCAACCCAATACAGAAGCGAACAAATGCCAGTGCCATAGGAGGCAGATCGTTCAATCCGACTTTTATCGAAGGTGAATTTCCACCCCAAAGAAAAGCGAGGAGCAAACTGAGAATTATTATTTTCCCAGTCGGATCCTCGCTGATAACATGTCCGCTTGTAAGTCGACCTGTAGATTCTGTTTTATTCAAAAGTGGGTATCATCCCGTTTATGATATGATTCCGTAATATTTGTTTGGACTTAATCATAAGCACCAGGACGATGATTACCCATCAATCTAAGCTGTCGTTCTGTTGCATTCTCCAAAATTGATTCATCAAACTGGAATCTATTCAGATATGGGGGATATTTTTGAGTTATCATCCGGTTAGCATAATGTACCTGTAATAGGTATCGTGTTTGATCACTCCGATTCGCTGTTCCTCGATGCCACACTTCACTCCGAAAAATCACAACATCTCCGCCATTACAAAGAATACTTTGCTCTTTAGCTCCCTTCCACTCCTTATCTCCATCTGGACTACGACCTGACAGATGACTACCGGGAACAAATTTGGTTGGACCGAGGTCTTCATAAAGATCATCCAAATAGTAGTGTGCAGTGGTAATGAAAATCGGGACTTTAATTCGAGGATCTTCCAATATATCAGCTGGAAGTGGAATAGGCAACCAGTCTGTATGTAATCCTTGATCAGGCCGACCTGGACCAGTGATCCATGCTGTCATCCCAATTACATGACAATCTCCCCCATGAACAGCCTCAGCTAACTCAATAACAGGTGACTTATCAAGATAGTCTAAGAATACTTTGTCACGATTGAAGGCATTATTTATGTGTTTATTAAGGAATCCTTCACCATTTTCAGGAACGTTATACCTATCATAACTCTCAGGAACTGCTGTCAACCTATCCATTGCGTTGCGAAGTTCTGCCAGTTCATCAGAATCAATAACCTGTGGAAGATAAGCATATCCGTCATCCTCCATTGCGTTAACTTGACTTTCAAGATCGGGATATGCAACTAAGGGTAATGCTTCGCTCATATTTTACTCCTAAATCCTACTATCCAAAGGGTGAATAACATACTCTACATATTAACAACTATAAGGGTTCATGTCAACTTTTTTAATGAACAAATCGTTGTATTAATGTATCTAATAAAGTGTTAAGACAAGATAATAAAATGGCTGTAATACAATCCTTTTTCAATTTTTTTACATAATTTTGGTCAATATCATGTCTGGCGATCATAAGCAGTTAATATAAGAGGACTTTTCTAAATTACATAATTCCAATGATGAACAATTTTCCAAAGGAGTACTCAGATGAAGGATAAACATTTAAAATCAGACAAGATGAATCAAGAAGAATTACAACCTACAAAAGATTCAGCAATTCGTGTACCTGGGGTCGTTCTTGAATCTCTACCTGGTAATTTATTCATGGTAGACTTGGAAGATAACGATCACAAAGTTGTCGCATATTTATCAGGGAAGATGATGCAACATAAAATCTGGGTGTTACCGGGTGATCAAGTAACTGTTGAACTATCTCCTTATGACCTAACCCGTGGACGTATTGTATGGCGAAGTCCTGGTAGTTGAGTGGATTCAACCTATCATAGTGCATATTTTATGAAATTTTATTATCTCTTTTTTCCAAAAATCATGCAAAAGTGCATCCGAAATTGTGTATAGGTGAATCATTATCATTTTTGATAATGGTATCCTACTGCCGCTGTATTGCGGAAAAAGGAGGTAAATATATGTTTATTAACCAGAGGAGGTGTGGCACTTAGTGTTACACCCTATGTGATGTGACACATAGTGTCGCACTCTTTGGACAGGATAAGGGAACATCGTTTCCCTTATCCTTATTTTATTGCAATAAGAAGTAGAATGTGATAAAAAATAGTAATTCGCATTATCTGTATATAAATGGTTTGAATATCATGTTGAATTCTGTTACTATAACAATAATTACTCCATGAATAAATTGGTTCACATCCTTAAAACCAACGTAAAACTCTAATTTTACTATATCAATATATATATGTATTTGGAGACAAGAGATATGACACATAGACAATTTAGTAAACATGTATGTTGTTTAGGCATACTTATTCTTCTATTAACATCACTTGGCAATCTTTATGCTGCAGCAATAGACAAAGACACAATTGAGGTTGCCTATCTCTTTGATGAAGGTAGTGGTAATGTCGCAAAAGATATTTCAGGAAATGGACGTGATGGAAACATTACTGGTGCCAAACGGGTTCAAGGTAAGTTCGGCAAGGCATTAGAATATGATGGAACAGATGACAATCTTATTGTCAGTGGGTATAACGGTATTGGTGGTACAGATCCCCGCACAACTGTCTTCTGGATTAAAACGTCAACAACACGTGACCATTCTTGGGTCAAATGGGGTATAAATTCTGCTGGACAAAAATACTATATACGTTCTCATGTACGAGGAACAGATTGTAATTTACGTGTTGAGGTTAACGGTGGAAACAATTTCGGTACTGACAACGTTTGTGATGGGGAGTGGCACCATTGTGCAGTTGTGTTTCCAAAAGGTGGTAAGGATGTGAAAGACCATGACTTGTATGTAAACGGTAAATTGCAGGTCAAGGAAGGTACGGCACATGGTATGGATACCAACGTTGACACTCAAGTTGTCAATATAGGACACAAGTTAGCTAATCACCAATTTTTGCTGGGAACACTTGACGAAGTCGCAATTTTTAATGTGGAATTGAGTTTAAAGCAAATCAATACCATCCGAAATACCGGATTAAAATCCGCTCTGCATGTAGATTCGAAAGGGAAATTAGCAACACGTTGGGGGATGTTAAAAAGAGATTAATACCACTTCCTAACTGATATTCACATTAATTTATGTGAATATCAGTTCAATCCACATCATAGAAAACTCTATCGGAATTTACCGAATTAATCCCACAAATCTATTCCAAGAAGTTTACGTCCTAAAGGTGTAAGTACTGGAGATTCATAGTTTTTTGCTTCCCACCCACGTGGATCTCCAGGATATGGCCCATGACCAAGGGCGCGTCTTTCCCGCCATAACGTAATGCGTTGTTGTCTGCGTTCTTCATTCATTGGATGTGGTGCACGATAGAAGTTCATGTATTGTGCCAGTCTGGGTTTATCTGAGGTGTTTCTTCCATTACCATGGGGTAGGGCGACATGCCAGATGAGTAATGAACCTGCTTTACCCGGTACCTGAACAAATTTATCGTACGAAAGTTCTGGAACCCAAGGATTTTCTTCGTCAATCAATGATTTATGAGCCCCTGGCCAACATACAAAAGATCCTTGATTGTCAGCAGTATCCCTCAAAAACAACACGCCTTGTGTACTAAATCCTACAGGCAGTTTTGTCGTATCCGCATCCCAATGATACATACCTTTATGGTCCCAGTCAGGAAAATCAGGATGTCGCGGGGGTTTCATATTGACCCTATCTTGGTGAACCCAAATACGATGTGTCCCATATATCTCTTTATAGATCTCATAAATCGGTGGATGTTGGTAAACATTCCACATAGCTTGGTGATGATACATCTCTACCATACCTGCCCCAGGTTTATGTGGTGCACGATACCAGTCATTGGGATCGGCTGGATCCATCTCCAAAAATGCAAAAATCGCATCAACGACTTTCTCACATAATTCTATAGGAACAGCATTTTCGATAACCATATATCCGTATTCTTCAAAATGGTCATGATGTGATTGTTTAAGCAGTGACATTTAACTCCTTAGTTGTTAGTTGGTGTTTGTCTAATTTGTGGTGACGGAATACCTCGACCACTCCGATACATAAACTCTGTTGCTTGAATCTCATAAAGACGGATAGCAGATGCTTGTTCCTTAAATCCGCTACAGATTTCAGGAAGATCTAATTCCGGACACTTATCACATGCATGTCTCTTGCGTATCTGACGTTGACGAAAGTAAACCCACCAAAATACTGACATTACTATGACCGTAGTCATTCCTGATAGATAGTTCTGATATATTATTAGAAATGGAACTACGCCAATGAATACTCCCATTGTTAAACGTAGTACATCCTGAATTAGCCTTGGAAGTCTTTTATATAAACTTGGATAGGAAAGGAATATGACAGGAAATAGAATGGATATAAGCCAAATAAGTTGTATCTGTTGAATAATTATTGAATAGATTAAAGATAGAATTATCCCAGAGACGATACCAACGTATGCGAACATACAACTTCTGCATAAATGTAATCTACCGAATTGAAGTACACCTGACTTAAACCTATCACATAAAGGTCTGTGTGCCCAATTGAAGGTATATGTGTGATATAGCCATATCCACTTTAGGCGTATTTTGTAGAATAGATTTGAAATCGATTGAAGCATCATTACTATTTATCTAATGTCTCTTGTATATCTGCGAGAAGATTTCCAACAGCACCTGTAGGAACATAATTTGGAATTGCTTTGATTTGCACAGCAGTCCCATGCACGACGACTTGGGAAGATCCTTGTGAAGCACCAGTCAATTCAAAACCAACATTTATAATTCCATTTGCCTCTTGTCTTCCAGCCATTTCAAGCATGAGATCAATAGCACGTTGTCTTGATTCATCTCCTAAAGCAGAATAAGAATCTAACTCTCCACCGGTGACACCTTTACATCCCATGGCACAATCTTGTCCCATATCTTTTGCCCGGACAGAGATTCCCCATACCATCCCCTTATATTCCATAATTTCATAACCATCAAAACCATCACTACCAGTCATGATGATTTTTCCACCAGAAATATCTGGTCGTGTTCCAGTCAGTAAATCTTCTCTTCTCATTGAGTTGCCTCCTGTTTAAGGGGTGTTCCACACATCCCACAACGACTTGCTTTCATATGTTCGACTCGAACTTTTTCGCCACACTGTGGACAGTTGTAGGATTTGCGTGATCGTACTGATAAAAAATAGAAAAAAACAGCCAATATTAGAAGGATTGGAAAAACTATGAATGTCCACATTGATTCACCTCAAGGTATTGTATTATAGAATACAATAGTGTTGATACTTACCATATTAACACATAGATTCTATAAAAATCAATGAAGACAGTAAGTATTAGTTAGGTTTCATTGGTAATTAATATAAGATAAGCTTGAATTGAAAGGTATTAATAAAGAAAAGGGTAAGAACACAATGTTCTTACCTTTTTTATGTACAGGAGATTCTACTTTTTCAGTCTTCCCCAAGTTGTGGCGATCTTGCCACTTGCGGAAACATCAGCAGCACCATCCAAACCTTCAGACATTATATCTTGAATTTCGTTTTCAGTCAGTACGGCACCAATGATGGCAACTTCATCAAGGATACCTCTGAATTTACCTGCATAACCGTTTCCAATAAAGAGAGTAAGATCGCTGGCTTTTGAATCACCACATGGATGTCCACCACATTTTGCCCAAGTATCTTCGGCAACCACCTCACCGTCCTTATACATCCGATACTGACGGTCGTCCACATCTCTAACTTCAGCAATGTGAATCCATTCGCCACTAACGATAGTACCACCTGGAGGTCTTTTTACTTCTACATAGGGTTGACAATTACCGCCACAGTCCCCCCAATAAAAACTCATAATGCCAGCGGGTTCCTGAGTCAAACAACCTTCACCCCCGTATGATTTACATACTATGTTCTGCCGACCTGCTCCAACATTTTCAGGTTTTGCCCAAAATAGGATTGTCACATTTCCATCGAACTGAAGTGAAGGGTCATTACCCAGATCAATGTAGTTTGAACCATCAAACTCAAGGGCATCACCAAATTTACCTTCTACCCATTTGGGATTACTGACCAGTTCACCTTCATGATCATTACCTGAGGCATCTTTAACAGAATTACCCCCACCTTCATCAAATTTCCATATACCTATAAAGTCTTCAGGATCTATCTTTGCTTGACTTGTAGCAACTAATATACCTGTAAGAAATAGAACCATCACCCCTATTTGTAATATTCTGGTTTTCATCTGAGTATTCCTCCTAAGACAAGTAAGAATTAGAATGCATCGATTACATTAATACAGACGGTAACCATACGCAAACAATTTACATTTTCTACAGTATTAAAGTCAGTCGTAATAATTATTTTTGAATAACATCAGAAAAGTTATTTGGTTCTGATTGTGATTCTAATGATTAAGTGAATTAGTAAACAGAATAAAATACAATGGTTAGAAACAAATTACTGGAAGGCAATCATTAGAATGGTGGAAACTGGTCTATTGTATAATCGTAAGGTGTTATAGACTATATCCCAATCTATTTAGTGAATATCTGAATGTAATACCAGTAATTCTATGAGAGGAACAATATCCTTAGAAAGGATTTTCACGGATTTTTAAATCAGTGATATGAATTCATTTACTAACCGAATTCATGTGAAAGTATATCAAAAATGTAAAAAATTGTAAACAAAAAATTCTCGTTGATAGATTCTATCTGTTATGTATTTTTCTTTATTGAATAGTGTTCCCATAACTGTTTTGGATTATTGACTGATAGCTCAACGTTTCCACATTCGCCACACACAGAAGCTTTCAATGCTTCCCTTTTGGTCTTCTGTAATATTGATGCCTCTGTGTTAATTACGACTATATTAAGTCCAGACCCCATTGCGTTAAGTATCAGCACATCCTGCATGATTTTTTCTGAATCACATCTTGGACATTTCAGGGTTGACATGTTTAGTCTCCTATATTACTTTTTCACTGCGACAGAAACACCATCTCGTAGAGGAATAATTGTGGTGAAGACATCGGGTGAACTATATTGTAATCTTGTTGCCTCTTTAACACCTTCCGTTGTTGCATTAATCCACTGATCTCTATCATTAAGATCATTACTTCTGTTTTCAGTTTTTTGTGTAACGCGTCCACCCCATAACATATTGTCTGTTATAAAGAGACCACCCTTCCTAAGTCGAGGAAGTGCCTTTTGAAATGCTTCTGGATATCCATCTTTGTCTATATCGTTGTATATGATGTCAAACTCACCTTCGGTTTCGTCAATTATTTCCAATGCATTGCCAACTCGATAGTCAATTCTATCTGCAATTCCACCCCGTCTAAGATAATCCGCTGCACGGTCAGCGTTCTCTTGTGAACCATCTGTGCAGATGATGGAAGCGTTAGGATTTTGTAATGCTTTTGCCATCCAATATGCAGAATACCCAAAACCAGATCCCATCTCAAAAATACGTGCTGGGTTTGTTATCAATACTAACTGATGTAAAACGCGTCCAACAAGTGGACCGACAATTGGAAACCTGTTTTCACGCGCATGTGCTTCCATTTCTGTTAACACTTCATCACGTTCAGGAATGATCTCATGTAGGTAATCGTCAATTGAAGGATGTAAAATATCTATTCGTTGCATTAAGTACTCCTATTGATATCAGCAGACTAATCAAAATTATAATTGCGAATTGGTTGTATATAAGAACTACTCATTTCTCCAGCGTTCAAGCGGATGTTCACGAGGTGTTAACGGCATATATACGCGCGACTTCTGACGATGGGATTCCCAAGTTGTATGAATCATCTCCAAACAATCTCTACCATCTCTGCCGCTTGCAAACGGATCACGATCTTCTTCAATTGCTTCAATGAGATCGCGTATCATCAAACGTTGTAATAGCAAACGTATTGAACCTTTATCCCGTTGTTTGCCATGTTCATCAAGGTCTTCAGCAGGTAAATGTACCTGTTCCCATTCATCTGCAGGTGTTTTATGTTGTCCTTTGTGGATAAACATTGTCGTACCGACACTCTCTCGTATAGCGATCCGTCCCTCAGTACCAATTATATCTATTCCGTAAGCATTATCATCTGTTTGAGGTTGTGCAAGGAATTGCACATCGGCATGGATACCGTTTTTAAATCGAAAGGAGGCGTGCCCACGTTCACCAAGAACAAGTCCTGCATCACGATCATGTGGATGAACTTCTTGTGTGTGTTTTATATCTTCAACTGTAGATTCAGTTCCATCCAATTGGACAAGATGAGCGTGTGTCCACTCAATATTACCACCGAAGAGTCGTAACCAATCGTAAAGATGTGTCCCCATTTCCATCAACGAGTTACCTACTTTGCGTCCACCTTTGTCAGTTGCTTTCATCAGAACGACATCCCCAATCTCACCTTGTTCAATTAGAGAGAGGACATGTTGATTATATGGACTGGCACGTTTGATGTGGTTAATGGCGAACCTTACGTTATTTTCATCACAAACATCAACCATTTCGTCTGCTTCAATAAGGTTCAGTGCGATCGGTTTTTCACAGAAAACGTGGACACCACGTTGTGCCGCTGCAACGGTTGGTGCATGATGTACAGGTGCTTGTGTTGGTATGATGACGATGTCCGGTTTCTGTTCATCAAGCATCTTCTCATAATCGTCATAAATTGCCTTGATTCCAAATCGTTCACCCCACGCTTTTGCGCGTTCTTGATGAATCTCTGCCCCAGCAATTAGTTCACAGTTTTCTTCTAACATTGCAGCTTGTGCATGGTGTCCACCCATACCTCCTAAGCCGATAATTGCCACACGGTATTTTTTCATGGATGTCTCCAGAATAGATTGGATCTTCAATGTGTTTATCATAACAACATTAGGGAGTAGGTGCAATAAAAAAGGCACGGTTAATTAACCATGCCTTTTAGAAAATCGTATTAGGAAAATGATAATCAGTCTTTTTTCATGTTTGCCCAAATCGTTGTGAGCTTGTTTGTGTTTGAAACAAAAGCATACTGATTGTGAAGATCTAATGCAATACCTCCTATGCTTCCCAAATCTGTAAGTATATCTGTGACATTAGATCCATCAAGATTTGCTCGTTGAATTTTACTTTTAAATGTCTTTCTATCCTGGTCCACCCAATAAATCTTACGTGATCGCATGTCTAAAGCAATATCCTGTGGAAAACTCAATCCTGTAACAATGTTTTCTATATTATTACCGTTAAGATCGGATCGTTGAATAGTGCCTTGGAAGGTAATTGACCAATACATCTTTCGTGCGTGCAAATCTAATGCAAGTCCATGGGGTTCTAACATGTCATTTACAACCATTTCTGTGTCGCTGGCATCAAGATTAGCACGTAAATTCTGATCATGTAAATCATCAGTCCAGTACATCTTACCTACCTTCACATCAAGTTCGACGTTCACAGCTGAGCTATGCATTAACCCGAACCGAAGAAATTCTTCCACATTAGAACCATCAAGGTCTGCCCGTTTAAAAATACCTAACAGGTTACGGTTTCCCCAATATATCTTATTTTCTTGATGGTCAATTGCAATACATGAAGGAGCATTTAGAAGTTCCTGAGGAACTTCTATAGGAACTCCCCCTTTAGGAGTGGCAATGGCTTTACATTTCTCATTATTGCAGTTTATCCTGATTCCTCCCTCACCATTAGGTATTCTAAATCCTGTAACAATGTCTTCTATATGTGTTCCATCAAGATTAGCACGTTGTATTTTTCTTGCCCAGAAATCAACCCAATACATCTTACTATTAGGTAGGTCTAACACAATGTCTCCCCGACTTTCCAAACCAATAACTACACTCTCAACAACGGATCCATTTAGGTTTGATCGTTTAATTTGACCATCCTCTGTCCAGTATATTTTTCCTCTGCCTTGTGCGGAATTTAGATCTTGAACATATAATATCATTAACATCCCAAACAAAATGAAGAACATCCACTGACCGATTTGCAAATTATTTTTCATATCATTGCTCCCTAATCCTATTTGTACGTAATGACAAATAGAAAGACTTATCACAGTAGATAATCTCTCTATTTATTTAACTTTCATACTTGCCCAAATGTTTGTTAACCTATCTGTAGTAGGTACGACATCATAAAATCTATCTACATCCAATGCGATGGCAAAGATGGAATTCAATCCGTTGTAAATTTCTGTTACTTTAGATCCATCAAAGTTAGCGCGTCTGATCCTACTCACTATGCCCTTCCTATTATCCCCTTCTGTCCAGTACATTTCACGTGAATGTATATCCAATGCTATATCATATGGAATGGTAAGATCAGTGAGAAGTGTTTCTTTATTGTCTCCATCAAACGAAGCTCTTCTGATTATACCTCTTGCCTGTTGTGTCCAATACATTTCTCTGTTTTGCAAGTCAAGCGTTAGTCCTCGCGGATCAACCAGAAAAATACCGAGATGTTCGTAATCTGATCCATCAAGATTTGCCCGAGCAATATTATCTTGGTGTGAATCGACAAAATACATCTTGCCTTCCTTTACATCAAGCTCAAGACTCTCAGCGTCTATGGAAATACGTAGTAATACGTTGTTAAGAATAATGTCTTCAATTACTATATGTTCAATATTAGATCCGTCATTGTTTACACTTCGAATGTCCCATGGACCATTATTACCCCAATATACCTTGTTCGCCTCTATGTCTAATGCTATGGAGAAGGGATCATTTGATAATTTCCCAGGAGGATTATTTTGAACCTCCCCCTCAATTATCTTTTCAATATTTGAACCGTCTAAGTTTGCACGATAAATCCTTGGTGGAGAAACCCAATATATCTTACGGTTTTTCATGTCTAAAGCAAGATCTGTCACCCATCCAATTCCTGTAAGAATCTCTTCAACATCAGTTCCATTAAGGTTTGCCCGATAGATTTTATTTGGTTCAGAAAAATAGATTTTCCCTTTGCTATATGCGTATCCTATATCTTGTATAATAAGAACCCAAAAGGCCAAAAATAAGACAAACAAAAGCAGTCTCGAAATAAGATATTTCTCCCACATATTATAAACTCCTGTTTCTGAAGTATATCGTATTATTCCCTTATTATAATCCCAAATGGTTGTAAACTTTTCTATAATTTAGGAATCCGTAGTATAATCCGAATATAATGTCGAAATTTTTACTTTAAAAACCAACCATTGCGCGGACATAGGTGGTATTACTAATCGTGTGCTGGAACAGATTATTTGTTATACGATGTCCTGAGAGAATGACAATATAAAAGCCCTGCCAAACACCCCTATTAATAGCTTGAATCTCAAAAATACGAGTCCGTAGGTCAGGACGGTGTAGGTATGGTATTTCAGTATCGAGAGAAAATTTCTGTATATAGTTTTTATAGATCTGATTTCGGTTGGTGAACTTCCTATATTGAAATCCACCAAGTATTTTGAATCTCTGTGTAAATTGGTAATCCAGTCGAAAACCGAGAATATCCTCACGACTCCTCCGATTGAACCGTAAGTATTCGACTGTCTGATCATCAGTTGGTAAATGTAACTTTGGATTGAGTATTTTTGAAATTTCATCACCATCTCGATCAAATTCCCGATCCCAGACATATTTTACCATAGGCGTAAGGGAGAGTTCTTGGCTGTAATTTCTGATTAATGGAAGATTACCGAGTGGAATCTCGTATCTCGCTTTAAGAATTGTCAACTGATTACGTTTGGTCTGTTCAGCATAACGACGTATTTTCCAGTTTGATTCGTCATATATTAGACCTGTATCGTTCGGATCAAGCGGATTTAATCCATGATCAGGATAAAAAGGATATACTTTCCTTTCTTGAAAAGCACGAACCTGTTCTATAGGCACCATAAAATCAACTTGTTCATCAAGGTCAAAACTTTCTGTTCCTGTATCATTTTCAATATCTGTAAAAAGTGCTTTTTCTTGATCCTGTTCAAATTGTTTATGCATGACAACTAATGTTTTAGCTTCAAGAGTCAAGTTCTTAACTGCAGTATAGACAATTTGGAGAGTTGTTGTATTCACACGAGCATTGTAATAATCAAGTTCATCATTAATTTGAATAGGTTCTAATTCTCCTACCGGTAATATAATTGTATATTCAGGTATATCATCTTGAGTTCTGAGAAATCGATTTTGGAAGAAAAAGCTTCCAAAGTCAGGTATATCCCGTTCATAGGTGAGATGTATATATTTTGAATTATTCTTCCGCCTACTTGAAATCTCCCGCTCGTTTATCCAACCTACTTTGAGAGCAAGATTGTCAAGCAGATCGTATTCAGCTTTAAGGTGGTAGCCTTTACGATCTATCCCATATTCGTACTCCGGTTCGTAATCATCTTCAATGGAATCAACACTACCATTATTGTTTAAGTCAGTAATGTTCGTAAACACCGGTGGGTCGGCATCAAAAATAAGGAAGTCCTCTTGGAAATCCAACACACCGTTCTGGTCTCGATCATCAACTCTGGGAATGACCCCATCAAAGTCAATGTCATCGGGCCAATCATCACCATCATCGTCATCCTCAACCAAATTGTAGATACCTTCATCCCAAGAATCTTCTTCAAGGAGATCTATCTCATTTACATTGGTTGGATTAAGTGTGTAAATTTGCCCCCTTCCTGGGTGTGCTCCAAAATTTTGATAGTTGGTTGTGTATCCCGGATCTATATGAAATAATACACCTTCTAAATGAAGTTTATCAAAACGGGACTCAAGTTGTATAAACCAAGCTTTTTCTCTACTGAGAATTCCATCTCCATCCTCTTCAGTTCCGTCTCCACCTAAAAAAGTTTCAAACCGTTCCCCATCAACCTCCGAATAAGTAGGTATTCCATTTGAATCGACATGGAGTCCAGAACTTCTATCAACAAATACACCTGTTTTTTCATCTCCATTTGGTGTTTTAACAGTTGTCATTTTCCTACTGAACCCAACCTTATCTTTTGAAACAGTTGGATACTGTTTATATTTTCCATTAAAAGAATAATGTGATCTGATGTGAACATTACCTACCGTTCCTTCAAGATCAATTCCGTATAATGTTGCAGCTCTCGCACTACCATATTGATATCTTACTTTACGAGGTCTACCTTCACCATTCCATTTACTCGGATTGTTAGCCAGTTTTCGCCTGTTAGATGTGTATTCATCGGATTGTCCATAATTACCCGGTGATTGAATTATATCTCGATAAGGGATTTGAATATGTCCATCCGTGGTTTTAATCCACTCTTGCAATGATGGATTTGATTCAGATTTATTCGCTTCGCTATATCCGATGACAGCAATGTTATAATCCCCAGCTACAACCATATCAAACACAACTGATTTAACAGATCTTGGGTCAATATCTATTCCTTGATCATTGAGATTCAAGTCGTATTTCATCTTATTGAATCCGCTAACGATTTTCCATTTCCCATCGATAGAATCGCTTATAACTGATGGAACTCCAGCGTTATCAACAGGAACGATTTTGTCGACGTCAACTTCAATATATATAGTTTCCTCTGGAAGATGCTTTGGTTCAATCCCCTCTTTTATATTTTCTGGAATTAGATGTTCAAGTTCTTGAGTAACGATTGTAATCTTCATAGATTTAAATGCAGCGCCAACACCGGCTTGGATATTGCCGCCGTGTAAATCAGTATCATAATTATCAAAATCTGTGAACGCTGCTATATGGTTATCTTCAGGTGAGTCATCTCGGAAAACCACAGATATAACTTCTGGAGGTGTATTAGCGACTGTTCCCATCAGTGAACCGAATGTTCGTTCTGGATGTTCTTTATGTAGATTAACATAGGTAAATCCGACACGAAATAACTCCCCTATTAGTCCTTGTCCACGAAAACCAACAAGTCTTGCATTTTCAATATTCCTGACACCAGATAACAGGTTCAACCCGTTTCGTCTCCCAAGTTCGCCACCGAGTCTTTGTCCTGGAGGGGTATCTGTTAGTCTAATGGGATTTGAAATACGTGAATGAATAAGTGAAAAGAGATGGTGTTCTTGTGCAAATGAAATATCCCATCGTAAACCATCAAATTCTGTCTTATATATGATATATCTATTTGGGAACAGTGTAGAAGGTTTGAATCTTAAATGATCCCCTATAACAAACTCAGTATATCTTCCAAGAAATGTGTCTTCAACTATAATAGTGCGGTCTAATTGCGAGGTGAAACGAAGGCTATCAAGTTGCCCTGTCCAACCAACTACCAATTTCCCGTTCCTGTCAAAGTGTTTTTCATCACTGTATTTGTTAAGTTCTGTCCCTTCGATTATTTCTGTACCATAAAGATCATAGTAAAAATTGGGTTCTTCATCCAATTGGAATCTATCTGAGAATTTATCATCCCCCTCAATTGTCGGCAATAAAGGTTCATACGGGCCGAGACTTTGCGCTCCACACCCAAACAATACAAACATTCCTCCCATACTTAAAAGAATAAGAAATATTAGGCACATATTTAACTTTATCATTAAGTACACTTCCTCTGGGATATACAAAAATACGTGTTGCAAGAATCAATTGAGTATTGTTGTTAATATCCCGTTTTAAGGATTAGTGGTTGGCACGAAATTGGGCAATCAGACATGTTAATGCACGTTTTAGGGCATAAAATAACTACACTGAAATCACCCGTCCAGTTAAAATCTCAATCTTTTCTGATTTAGTATTGAAGAGCAATATATAATCCAGGTAGATATTTTCAATGTTTGTTTTCGCCTTTATCTACGACAGTGAAAAACTGAATAGTTTTAATTTCTCCGAATACTGTGGTATAGGCTTTTTTAACTTTTATAGCATCTGTATCAACAGTCAGAGGTATATCCAATGGTAATTGATTTATTCTGTGTATTTTTTTCTTCAGTTTCCACCTATGTTTTGCATCACGGACATGAATTTCAATGTTTCTTAACTTTCCTTCACCTATCAGTCTAATTTTCCGTATTTTTGCTATTTCAGGTAATGTAAATACATCGTAATAGTATGTATAATCTTTATCAACTGGTCGATCAATTAGTACATATTCCTGCTCCTGAAAAAGTGTGGCACAACCTGTAAAAAAAAGACCCAGACATAACAATAGAATGGTTTGAAGAACTTTGGATAGTGTAATGGGGTTCTGGTTATTAATATAATACATATAATCCCTTGATAATACTTCGTAAGTCTGTTTTAGTATGCGCAATATTGATGCCATTCATGCACCAAGAAGTTTTATACTTAGGAATGTTGGTGTCATATTCTTAAAAATATTACTTCTACGCAGCCAGAAGGGGAGGTTATACACTAAATTGACTCCTTTAGTGCGACATTCTGGAAAGCATCTAAAGAAGACGTAACTACAGAGAGCATTTTCCAAATATTCGATAGAATATATGCCAAAGGATATGAAGATAATTTTCAAGTCTTAGACACATTGACCATATTTTAAACGCTTATAGAAAAAGCGTTAATCTTTACTTTTTTCTAAATCCCCTTATCAAGGATATTAACATGAACTACGTAAATTCTGGTCATGATTAAACCACCAATTACTGATAACACTAAAACAAAAGAAATGGTATAATATCAACAGTAGAAATAGAAAATAGATTAACATTGAGAAAACACATGACTGTAACAGATTTTGTCCAAAAGAAACAACCCGTTTGGAATGAATTAGAAAACCTACTTGACAAAAAGCAGTATGTTGCTGCCAATGACCTGAATAGACTCGGATATTTATATCGAAGGATTACATCAGATTTAGCTGTAGCCCGTCGAGACTTTCCACAAGATAGGTGTGTAACCTATCTTAATGAATTAGCATCCCGGGCACATTCCAAAGTATATCAGTCCTCACCATTCAAACGAGGGTCACTCTGGGGTTTTCTCCGAAATGGATTCCCAAAGGTTATAAGAGAGAATATAATATTTGTTGCTATTGCTTTTGTTATGTTTGGAGTGGCATTCGCTGGGGCTTATTGGAGTGCCTTAAGAACGCCGGAATTAACCGAGGATTTGATCCCTGAAAGAGTCGTATCGCACATAAAAGAATTAGGGGCAGCCGAATGGAATGCTACAGATGCAGAACATAGAAACATATTTGCATCTGAAGTAATGACGAATAATATTAGAGTGGCTTTTCTCGCTTTTGCATGGGGCATATTATTCATGGTTGGATCTGTATATATTCTTATTTATAACGGGATAATCATCGGATCAATTGGGGGATTATGTCAGGTGCATGGGGTGTCGTTGGCATTGTGGTCTTTTGCGTCTCCACACGGATATATTGAACTGACAATGATCTTTATTGCAGGTGGTGCGGGGATGAGATTAGGGTACGCACTAATTTCGCCTACTGTTCTCACACGAAAACGCACACTAATTAATGCTGCAAGAACAGCAATCCAAATGCTTGGAGGATGTGTTATTTTACTTATCCTCGCAGGTATAATTGAGGGTTTTATATCCCCATCTAATTTACCTAACGGATTCAAAATAGCATTTGGGGCAATCACAGGAGTATTACTCTTCATATACCTATTTGTATTAAAACCAAAATCAAATCCAGTCTAATCGTCACTAACACCATTTCTACAGACTCTTCAATGTAGATAATATCCATTGTACCTTACTATAACTAACGTTATAGTAATTATATTTAAACTAATCATACTGATTCTGAAAATTTCAAAGTAAGTGGAAAACTATTTCGAGCAATATCACTGCCAACATTACTTTAAAGAATTGAGCATCTCTCATCAAAACTTAGATAACAAACAGTTCCATTCACAATTACCAACCAGTGATAAATTGTTTACACATTGGACTCTCTATAAAGACTTGACATTTCTTGGAGTTGTCTTTAAAATGCCTCATATTATCTAACATCATAAGGAAAACTTGTGAAATTATTAAAAAGAGAGTATGGAACAGTAGTTGGTCCACACCCGAGAACAGCACATGCCGGTATGGAAATGCTTCTTGCAGGTGGTAATGCAGTGGATGCCGCGGTTGCAGCTGCCTTTGCAGAAGGTGTCGTAGAACCCTCACAGAACGGTATCGCAGGTTACGGCGGTTGCGTCCTAATATATCGAAAGAAAACTAAGGATGTAGTAGCAATTGACTATAATTCTGCTGCACCCGATGCTGCTTCAGAGGATATGTTCACTATTGAAGATGCTCCAGATACTGATGCTGGATACCGTGTACCCGGACGAGTTAACGTACATGGACCACTTTCTATCGGTGTTCCAGGTGTTGTTGCAGGATTATGTCTGACATTAAAGGAATATGGCACTCTTCCACTCAAAGATACACTGAGACCTGCAATCAATTCTGCACGATACGGATATGCTCCAAATGGTGCAAACCGCGGAGGCATTGCTGGGAATGCTGAAAGATGGAAGAAAGAATTTCCTGAAACTGCACGTGTTTTTCTAAAAAATGGTGCCCCCCCAAAAAAGGGTGAAGTATTAACAAACCCTGATCTCGCACGAACTTTAGATGCTGTTGCGGAAGGTGGACATGAAGCCTTTTATGAAGGTAAGATCGCTGAAACAATTGCTGATCACATACAGGAATTAGGGGGTTGTATAACTTATGATGATATGAAGAATTATCGTGCTTTTATCACCGATCCTTATGAGATAAACTATCGCGGTTATTCGGTATATACATCTCCTCTTGGAGCAGGAGGATTAACAACCCTTCAAATGCTCCGATTAGTGGAACCTTATGATATTGCCAAGATGTCACCCGCTGAACGATTTCATCTATTTGCAGAAGCAATGAAGATATGTTGGTATGAAAGACTGAGTCGTTTTGGAGACCCAGAATTTGTAGACATAGATATTGATGAAGAACTATCAGATAGTTTCACAGCAACCCTCGCTGAGAAATTAAAATCTGGACTCGAATCCCCGCAACCGGGTGAAGTCGTTTATCAAGAACCGATGAGCTGCACAAGTCATATATCAACAGCCGATGTTGAAGGAAACATGGTGTCATTAACACAGACACATGGGGGTGGATTTGGGTCAATGGTAACCGTTCCCGGCACAGGATTACTGTTTGGACACGGTGTTGGTAGATTCGATCCGAGACCAGGACTTGCCAACTCTGTCGGTCCCCGTAAACGTCCATTACATAATATGGGACCTTGCATGGCTACCATTCATGGAAACCCCTTTGCCACATACGGTATTCCTGGTGGTCGCACAATACCCAACAATCAACTGAATATCAGTGTTGGTCTCATAGATCTACAAGTGTCAGCCCAAGAATCTCTGGATGCAGCAAGGTTTTTCAGTGATGGTGCTGAACCAATTCAGATTGAATCGAGAGCTGGGGAAGACGTCATTGAAAAAGTGAGAGCATTCGGACATGAAGTCTCACTAAGCGGTGGAATTGGAGGACCTGGACACGTAATTCGAGTATCTGAGGATGGAAAATACCATGATGGAGGTACAGATACTCGAGGAGAAGGTAAGGTAGCAGGGAAGTAAATTGTAGTTTCAATGAGTATATTTGTTATATTAACAACTGTAAGAAGAATCTATTAATCAATAGTTATGGAGTTTTAATATAGATATGGCAGAATATTTTAAAGCCGCTACAACCGATCAAATTCAGCCCGGAACATGTATCGGTGTTAAAGTCGAAGGTGTTTTTATTGGTATATACAACGTTGAGGGTGAGTATTATGCAATGAATAATATTTGTCCACATCTTGGTGGCGTTTTAACATACGGTTTCTTAGATAAGAATTGTGTTACCTGTCCAATGCACATGTGGGAATTTGATGTAAAAACCGGAGAATGTGTATGGCCCGGTGAAGAGAGTATTCCTACCTACGCTGTGAAGGTTGAAGGTGAGGATATTCTTGTAAATGTTGATGAACCACTTAATAAGGGTGAAACACAATAAGACTAAATAAGCACTCTACGTATTATTTCAATTGAAAGGAAGAATTTATATGTCATATCTCCTCACTGGTGGCATGGGATGCATCGGAACTTATGTCATTCGGGATCTGTTAGCTGCCGGTGAAAAAGTCATCGTTTACGATTTTGCTTACGATCTCACTATTCCAAAAATGGTGTTAACCGATGAACAAATAGAGAGTATTACATTTGTTCAAGGGGACATCACTGATCTACCTCATATCCTACGTACAATACAGGAATATGAAATTGACCGCATTATCCACCTTGCATCTTGGCAGGTGCCTGCCTGCAATGCCAATCCACCACAAGCCATAAAAGTTGTCTGTGAGGGCACAATAAACATACTTGAGGCTGCCCGTCTATTTGATATAAAACGAGTTGTCTGGGCAAGTAGTGTGGCAGTGTTTGGTTCACCAGAAGATTACAATCACCAGCAAATACTTAACGATGCCCCACATTATCCAAAGTTCATTTATGGTGCATGTAAATCCTTATGTGAGAGGTATGCCATGCACTATTTTGATGAATATGGTGTTGATTCTATTGGTCTACGGTTTACTGCAGTGTATGGTGTCGGTAGAACACGTGGTATGAGTTCATTTACAACGAAGATGATTGAGGATGTTGCATTAGGTAAGTCGCATGTATGTCCTTTTGGGGATGACTCCGTAGATTGGCAGTTTGTGGAAGATGTATCCCGTTCAATTGTTATGTCCTGTACCTGTCCAACTACAAAGACACGGGTGTTTAATGTAAAAGGGGGAATTCGTCCAGTAAAGGAAGGTGTAGCGTACCTGAAATCTTTAGTTCCAGATGCAGAAATCACGGTTGAACCTGGTGTATTTGGTATCTCTTGGGATTATGACGCAACACCTATTGAAGAAGAAATGGGATTCACTCCAGAATATTCTATGGAACAAGGAATCTTATTAACATACAATAAGTTTCGTGAAAGCGCAGGTTTAGATACAATACAATGATTACATTATCAGCAATGTCACATATTCCCTTTGTGACATTGATACATGAAACAAATACACCCTTTACCGGCAAGCAAAGTAACTCTTGAAGTAGAATCCCTGCTAAGAATTCTTGATATTCATTGCTTCCTACCGATATACATCAAACGTGGATTCATAGTGGCTTATTTACAGACACAAAAACGACAACAAGGTAATTCTCCAAGTTACGATCCCACACAATAATTACAGTAAAATACGAAAATACTTCACTTAATCTCATAATTAGGAATCATCCGTATCAAAATAGATTATATTAGATATGACGTTAAACTATCTTGACCTGAATACAAACAGTCCAAACTTAAGCAATATATAGTCAAAAAACTTCCTTGCTTTTTTGACTATATATTATATACTTAATGTGATTAATAAGGTTGGCGTAAAGTGTTGATTAGTTTTATCGTATAATGAACTATTATTTATAAGGAGTTTCTTGAATAATGTTATACATAAGAGAGTTTATAGTTCTTACAATAATTATGATGGTTTCTATTTTATAAACAACAATGGTTATGCTATTGATATTAGTTATGTAGGACCCGAATCATCATACGATAGTTATATCTTTGCCGGTTCTACACAACACTCTCGAGTGGATTGTAACGAACCTTATGGAACAGTCTATTGGTATGTGAAAGGACCTAACGAAAATGGTCTTGGAACACTTGAAGACATAGACATTGGGGACGACACTTCAACAAGTTCTTCTTTTAACCACACATTTAGTGACGGCAGCACATCTGGGGAAGAATATGAGATTACGGCTTACGTTTACCCCGATACCGACGCTGATGATCAGAGTATTGATTTGGAATCCTATACCTTGGAAGTATGGACTCCTGCTGCAGATGTCATCACCGTACCGGACAGTCTAACCATCACAGACGACATAAAAATCGGAGATTCTTACTCTTTTGATGTTAAAGTTTCTTCCTCAAATAGTAACTATGTAATTAATAAGATAGAAGTTTTTGTAAATGGAGTTTCTGTATCGGATACTACGTCTACCGGATCTTCTGTCGTAACGACTGTGTCAGGAAGTATTCAGTCCACAGCCGGACAAATGATGTATGTACAAGTAAAAATAAGTGGAAAGTTAATTAGCAATCCATTGACCGACTTGGTTAAATGGGGTTTAGAAAGAATGTGGCATGGTGTTCTAAGGGGAACCGTAAAGGGTTTCTGTGAATGCAGAGATGATGGTAACAATATTGATTCTCAATTAGTTTCTTTTTCAACCGAAGAAGATTCCAGAATCGTTATCAAGAACCGTTGGAATCGAACACGTGTAAGATGGAGCGTCCGTTCTCCCAACTGTCGTGAGGATGGTAAAATGCTTGTGCAAACTGACGGTACTTTCTCCTTTATACATCAAGTTCCTTTTGGGCATGATGTCACAATGTGGATCAGAGGTGATGATCTACATGCACACGGTGGTCAAGATCGGATTTGTAAATATGAGGATGACCAAAATGTCGGTGTAGTAGGAGAGGTATTCTTAACCCAAATTCCAACGGAATGGGGACCAAAACAAGTTGCATTCCAGCTATCTCCGAATGCAACTTATAAACCGAAGATTCCTACACCCGTTAAGATCAAAGATAATTGGAAATAAGAAATTAAACTGTTTGTAGGCAGGATAAAATGGTAATTAATCCTTGTCCTGCCTGCAAACACATAGGATACTCCAAATGAACAGACCCGTTCATCCCATATTCAACAACAGAACCGTTCCAATATTCATTTTTATCCTTTTTATACTTATATATACCCTCTTTCAGAATATACCAAATTTCCTATGGGCATGGGAGGGAATAAACCAAGGCAACATTAATGTCAAACTCTCTCATCAAGACGATATTGACATGAATTACAATATGCAGATCAATACTGAACAAGGGGTATCACCAAAATATCACAACGCTCTGAAACGCATTAGAATAACTTGGTATGCTCCTGGTAGAATAAGTGCAAAGAACTTTATAATTCTCAACAGTAATTCTGATACTTTTACATGTATAGGTCAAATACCGGCAGGATATAGAATTACCATCACAACTATATCAGTAGATGGTACTTATATTGAAGAGAAAGAAATGATGAAGGGCGATGGAGGTATAACCCAGTTGAATCTCACAAGAAACCTTATGTCATTCCATCCGCCATTTAATATAAAATGAAACATACAGTATCTATTGGGAGAACACAATGCAATATCTGTATAGACTAACATACATCTGTCTTATACTTTGCACCTACATACTTAACCCAACCTCTGCCGAGCTTAAAGATTATAGATACTTAGGTCTCATGCATCCTTCTGCTTACTCTCCAGATGGTAAGTTTGTAGTCATGCTAATCGAAAATAGGTATGTGGGAGGCTCTGAATTCTCCCTTGTGCTTCTTGCACTTGATCCTAAAAGTCATACTCAGAATTTCGGTATACATGCTCTCACTCCTGACTATAAAGAGGTTGTCTCAATACCAAGTACAAATAACTTCGCGTTTTTGCAGTATGACCCAATTGAGGGCTATGGTATCCATCTATTTATGCCTGATACCTTAGAGCAAAAAAGAGGTTTTACCTATGAAACCGATTATCCAATAAGTAAACTCCAATTTTCACAAGATGGGCAATATTATTCTTACTTAATGTCCTTTAAATCGCATCCATTTGAATCAAAGTCCACAAAAATGAAAGATACTGCATCACGATTGGTTCAACCACCAGGGTGGGTTATTAAAAAAATAGGTGAGGGATTACCTATCAAAACCAAGAAGAACAAAATTATATTTTCTAAGACTGAGAAAGAAGAATTTGCAAAGTGGGCACCTATAGAGAAACCCAAAATTATACCACAACTCTTTACTCAACCAAAACCACGGATTACTAAGGACACACAAGTGGAATGGGCATATGATTCCAAGAATATCTATGTTTTAGATGATATAGGTATCTGGAGCGTTTCTCTTACACCATATTTTCCTATGTGGACAAAGATTGTTAGTAAAGAAAGAATACATCGATTTCAAACCTCAACTAAAGGATCTCAGATATTATATGAAGTAATGCCAGATATGAAATCTAGACCAGATGAGGAGAATAGAGAAGATCCACATGGTTTGGAAAACAGCATTTGGTGGGTAGATCTTAAATTGGTACTCAATGAAAATATAAATCAAAATCCACTCAGATGGGAACTGGATGTAAATAGTAAAATCACTCCTCGCATAATCGGTAAAGGTTGGGGGGCAGTTTTCAATCCAAATGGAAAGACTATTATATATGCAAACACCGATGAGTGTAAAATAATCAACCTTGAAACGATGGGACAACACTTTGTGAATTGGACTACAGGTAAAAGGTTGAGATATTAGCGTAGTTGACTATATTAACATGAACTTGATATATCAGATTATTGTATTTGGATCAAGGAATCAAGGAATCAACGGTAAGAATTACATTAAGCCAATCACCGGATATGTATGACATTAGCCATACATATCCGTTTAGGATACCGCACCATTAGCGTCAATTTGGGAGAGAGACGTAGTACTCCAGGCAAGTAGGTGCGGAATAATTAGAAATACCGAAAAATTTATTTAATCCTCATAAGGATAATATAATCTGCATAAGATTAATAATATTTCTTCATCTGTGCCCAACTGACCGCTAACTTGCCTTTTGCTTGGACAACAAGCACTCTATCCCAAGGGATGTTCTCACCAGCAGCATTGGCTTGATGCACATCATCAAAGTTCGGATGTCCCCAACCACCGGTGTGGTTGTCAACAACCACAAGCTTAGCCATTTTATTCTTTAAATCAGAAACATCCCATTCTCTTCGGGTCATTGTTTCAGTGTTACTACCGGTCATTGTCCGTTCAACTTTTCCATTAATTACAAGATTAACACAACACGGGTTAGGATTTTCCCACGGACGATTACCACCACCCATCAAAAAATTCATAGTTTCTCCAATTATCTTAAACTCAATTGAAGTTAGAGTACCTTGGGGAGCATCAGGAGCTACCGCACCAGCGGCATTTGTAGCCAAATCACCCGGTTTCTGTCCAAGTTTAGCTCCCTTATCTGGTCCTTGATATTTCTCAGCCAAACCGAGCCACCAATCTCCTTGATGTTCAGAAGGTTGTCCACGGTTACGTGCTGTTGGGTTATCTCCCCATGTAGGTTGAAAATCAAACGCATCCCCAGTTTTCTCTTCCCAGTCTGTCAAGTCGCCAGTCTCGAAATCGTTGTTAAATGCACGAGCGAAAACAAGATCTACAGACATGACAAACATAATTACGAGAATACAGGAAATCAGGAGGGGTAAATAGTTAACATGTTTCATTGCTATCTCCTTAGCTTTACTGGATGTATTCAGTTAGGTAATATATCAGATTAGACTATGGTTATCGTGTAAATTCAATGGTAGGTGTTTCTACAAGTATAAAATCTTAAATCAAGGAATGTAGGAAAACCTGATCAATCGTGTGAAGACTGTGTAATGTATATAATACCTGATTTCAATGGTATTGGCAATATATACGACAGCCATTCATGGAAAAAGTTCTTTAATTGGTATCATAACAACCAAAAATATCTAAGTTGTTAAATACTCATTACATATCTCTGCTACTTCCATAGGACGTTCATGTGGCAAATAATGTCCTGCGTCTGAGATCCATTTAACCTGAATGTTAGGGTTAGATGGAATATCTAACAGATCTTCGGTGGCATCATTTCTGCCCATTTCACCGAATACCTCATAGATTGGTATGGATGCTTCTTTTAGGTAGTTGTAACCATTAAAGGATATGACTGTACTCCAAAAATCTTTCCAAATACTTGGTTGAAAACGGGATCGTGTTTTTTCAGACTTTTCTTTAATCCGATTGATTTCCGTTGGGGATAGTGTCCCGTAAAACCTATCTGTGTCAAAAGCTGTGCCTGCAGATTTAAGGTTGGTCCAACCTTCTAACAAGATAAGACCAACAACATTTACACATCTACTCGCTACACGCATCGCAACCATGCCACCAAGACTATGCCCGACAAGGATAACTTCGCTTATGTTTTGGTTGTCAATGATGGCAATAACATCATCAGCAAGATCATGAAGAGAAAATGATTGGGTTGGAACAGAGGTCTTCCCGTGTCCGCGAAAGTCGAGAGTAAGGTAGCGTTGATTTGATGGAAGGTAATCAATAACCGATGACCAATCAGTAGAATCACAACCGGTACCGTGTAAGAAGAGTAGTGGACGTGTTGTTCCACCTGAATCGGTGAATGAAACATCACCCCAGTGCATAGCTATAGAATCCATTTATTGATTGTGGATTGGGTAATTTGAAGAAATTAAACTATAAATCCCATATAGTTGCTGCTGTGCCTCCAAGGATGTTATCTTTATCCTGAGAAGTTAAAAATGGAAGTCCTTCCTGTATGAGACGTAGTTCGTCTGCTAATGTTAGCCAGTTGTGTTTTGTTCTATGATGGCCTGGAAATCCTGTACCCCAGACTGTTCGTTCTGATCCAAACGCTGACAGTAGCTTTCTGATGAATGAGTGAACATCTGTAAACGGGAATTCCTCACTTGAACGACCAGCCACATCTGATAATTTAAAATATATATTTTTGTATTTCGCAAGATCTACAATCGGCTGAAATAGAGATTTCTCTTCTTCAACTTGGGGATATCCCATATGATCTAAGATGAGTATTAGTTGTGGATACTGTTGTGCGATGATAGCAATTTGATCAGCATGTTCAGCACGTAGATGAAATTGGATGACAGCTTCAACAGCGGCAATTTCTTCCCACATCGGTTTATTCTGTTCGGTGATTAGGATCTTCTCATCGGAGTAATACATTGGGTGAAACCTGAAACCAACTAATCCTCTATCCTTAATCCAATACCTTACTTGTTCAGCATTATTAGGATCTTGCGGATCAATCAGTCCGTGTCCGATAAATCGATCAGGAAATCGCTCTACAGAATCGGCTATGTAACCGTTATCCCATGTTGACCAACTGGTTTGCACCAATACTGACCAGTCAACATTATGTAGGTCCATCTCTTCAAGGAGTTCATCTGCCGTACCCGGTTCATCAGGTAATGAAGTCCAGTTAGGTGCTGTTGGTCCTACAGGATATTTCGGGGGATCTATTTCCCAGACATGTACATGTGTATCAACAATCATATTACACCCAATTCTCGTTTTTCAGGTAAGTAAATGTGCATCAACAGTCTCACCTGCTTTGATAGTCACGCCATCAGGAATAATGATTAATCCATTCGCCAATACCAGAGAATGTAATATACCGGAACCTTGCGGTCCTGTTGTTTTTGCTACGAAATGTCCGTTCTCTTCAGTCAGAATTGCTCGCATGTAATTTACGCGTCCATCTCTATTGGTTACATCTGTCTCAAGTCTCGCTTTGAATGTTGGACGGAATAGATCTCTATGTCCAGCCATTTTGAGTAACGCAGGACGTACAAATAACTCAAAAACAACAAGTGAGGATACAGGATTTCCGGGGAGTCCAAAAACAGGTTTTCCATCAATATTACCATAAGCCTGCGGTTTTCCAGGTTTCATAGCAACTCGCCAAAAATTCATCTCCCCTAACTTCGTCAATACGTTCTTGACTATGTCGTGCTCTCCAACAGAAACCCCGCCACTTGTTATGAGAGCATCAGCCTTAGAAATCGATTCACGAAAAATACGTTCTGTTTCTGCTTCATCATCTGGTGCGATACCCATGTCAATAGGGATACATCCAATTTCATCGACCTGAGCAAAAATACCATACCTATTACTATCACGAATTTTTCCGGGTTCCAACGGTTCACCGAGTGGAGTGAGTTCATCCCCCGTTGATACAATGGCAACTTTGGGTTTCCTAAAGACTTTAACCTCTGAACAATTCAATGAAGCAAGCATTGAAACTTCAGGAGGACGTAATACTTTACCAGGAGACATCACACAATCCCCCAAACTAACACTTTCTCCAGTAAACCGAACATTTTCGTTTTCTTCAACCGATTCAAATATACTAACAGTGTCTCCCGTTAGTTCAGTGACCTCCTGCATGACGACTGCATCTGCCCCTTCAGGCATCATAGCACCTGTCATAATTCGTGCAGCTTGACCACTTTCAACAGTCATTTTCGGGGCATATCCAGCTGCTATAGTCTCAACAACATTTAGTGATGCAGGTTTCTCTTTGGATACCCCATTTACATCCTTTGATTGTACTGCAAACCCATCCATTGCAGAATTGTCAAACGGTGGTATATTTTCAGTTGCGTTTAGTGTTTCTGCCAGAACATATCCTGTAGATTCAAGAATCTGTCGAGACTCCGAGGACATTACAGGTATACTGTCTAACATTTTCTGTCGTGCTTCTTGAACACTAAGCATGCTTTAAAACTCCATTCATCTTTTTATTTAAATATCTACTATGTTGCATGTCCAATAAGTAGTACTACAGCTGGTAATGAGGATTCATCAGATTTGTTAAATGCCCATTCAATATACTCAATATCTGTATCCTCTTCTAACGTCTTATATGGTATGTTCCATGCATTTAGAGTTGGCTCTGTGAATGTAGCAACTGAGTCGACCCAGTCCCCATTCTCATCACGATTATGGTACCCCCGATATCCGATGAAAACGACAACAGGGATCTTCATATTGATGACGGTACCCCGGATGGCATCACCAGATTCCAAAAATCCTGTATTCTGTATAATAATGATAGGTTTTTTGCCACCAATATACAAGCCCGAAGCGATAGCAAACGCTTCCCCTTCGCGTGTTACAGTTATTACATCTATCTGGGGTTCATCACGTAGGAGTTCATATATCTTTGCACTACCGTTATCTGGAACACCCACAGCATGCGTTATATTTTGCTGTTTTAATATATCAACAATTTTCTGTGCAGTTGCCACAAATACTCCTTCATACCAGCTATACTCATTTTTTCATCACTATCAGCTATTTAAGGTATACCATGTAATCGAGGAAGGAATTAACCATCCACGATTACAGTTAAAATCCTGTATACCTATTGTCGTCCTTCGACCAACGCCTCAACAACTGTCGGATCAGCTAATGTAGAAGTGTCTCCCATATCAGTAACATCACCTTCAGCTATTTTCCGTAGAATCCTTCTCATAATCTTTCCTGAACGTGTTTTTGGTAATGCAGGAGTAAACTGGATCTTATCAGGTGTCGCTATAGGTCCAATATGTTTACGTACTTCAAGCTTAATCTCAGCTGCGACATCATCAGATGGAGATTCCCCAGTCATAAGTGTGACATAAGCGTATATCCCTTGCCCTTTTATATCATGAGGGTATCCAACTACAGCAGCTTCAGCGACAGTATCATGTTGTCCAATTGCCCCTTCTACTTCAGCAGTTCCTAACCTATGTCCAGATACATTGAGAACGTCATCTACTCGTCCAGTGATCCAATAATATCCATCTTCATCCCGTAACACCCCGTCTCCCGTCATATAGTAACCGGGGAACCGACTGAAGTAGACATCAATAAACCTTTCATGATCGCCATAAACAGTTCGCATGATCCCTGGCCATGCGCCTTTAATACACAGATATCCAGTTGCAGGATTCCCTTCAACTTCATTTCCTTCTTCATCCAAAATAACAGGTTCAATACCAAAGAATGGATAAGTAGCAGACCCTGGTTTTAACGGTGTTGCTGCAGGTAATGGTGTTATAAGGATTCCACCTGTTTCCGTTTGCCACCATGTATCTATTATCGGGCAACGTTTATCTCCAACAATATTGTAATACCACAACCATTCTGGTTCTTTAATCGGTTCACCCACTGTGCCGAGAAGTCTTAGCGTTGATCTATCATATTTCTCAACCCAAGTATCTCCTTCTTTCATCAAAGCACGTAAAGCAGTCGGAGCTGTATAGAAGAGATTGATATTATGCTTTTCTACCACTTGCCAGAATCTGCCAAAATCTGGGTAGTTTGGGACACCTTCAAACATGACAGTAATTGCCCGATTTGCAAGAGGACCGTATATAATATAGGAGTGTCCTGTAATCCAACCAATATCAGCAGTACACCAATACACATCTCCTTCATGATAATCAAAAATCTGTTCATGTGTATAGGAAGTATATACCAGATATCCACCTGTGGTATGAAGAACCCCTTTCGGTTTTCCTGTAGATCCAGAAGTATAAAGAATAAAGAGTGGATCTTCAGCATTCATAACTTCAGGTTCACATTCGGTATCGGCAGTCTCCATTGCTTCATGCCACCATAAATCTCGTGTTGAATCGAATTCAACATTGTCCCCAGTTCTTTTAACAACAACAACCTTTTCAATAGAAGGACAATCCGCTACAGCTGCGTCAGCATTCGCTTTCATAGGTATATCACTACGAGGACCCCGCATAGCAGTATCTTGGGTAATGAGCAATTTACATGAAGAATCATTGATACGGTCCCGTAAGGATTCAGCTGAGAATGCGCCAAAAACGATTGAGTGAATAGCACCAATTCTGGCACATGCTAACATTGCAATTGCTAATTCAGGAACCATCTGAAGATAGATACATACCCTATCACCTTTTTGAATTCCTTGTTCCTTTAGGACATTAGCGAATTTTTTCACCTCAGATAACAGTTCATTAAAACTGAATGTTTTATCCTCGGATGGATCATTACCTTCCCAAACAATTGCAGTTTCATCTCCATGTCCATCTTCCACATGTCGATCAAGACAATTATAACAGGCATTTAGAGTTGCGCCTTCAAACCACTTAATCTGTGCTTTCACAAAATCATAATCCCGCACAGTATCCCATTTCTTATACCACGTCAACCGTTCAGCGATATTTTCCCAAAATAGTTCAGGATCCTTAATTGATTCGGCATATTTTTCTTTATATGCCTCTAAACTGTTGACGTGTGCTTCACCGATAGGATAATCCGTCTCCCTGGGTGGAAAAACATTATTTGCCATCTATTCTCTCCTGTTTCTAATCTCTACACATTCACTCTTCATATATGCAAGCAACAATTTCACTGACAAACACCTGTATATTAATAGTTAAAATAAACACATATATAGTGGATACAGGGCAATGCCTTATGTATTTTCTTCATTTTATACCATTACAGTCAACGTGTCAATATGTTGAGAGGATATGGGGTATGTAAAGTTTTTGGCATAAATATCGTATTTTCCATGTGTATATTTTATAGATTACAGTTATTGGTTTTCAGTATACAGTTTACAGAAGTATTAAATCTCAACTATTACATTATTAAGATGATTTTATCATTTTTCCAACTTAGTACATTTTATTAGATGTGTGAGAAAATGTTACACTTTTCCTACAAAGTGTAGGAATGTCTCTTGTTATTACACTGGCTTTCCTGTTAGTCACTGTCTGGGTTTGTAACGAATTTTACCTCAAATTCTAAAATTTGAAAAAAGTTCCAATTTTGTAGTTTTCCTTGATGAGCGATGATTCTGTTTTTACTATTATTCTCATAGCATAATTTTTATTGACAGATGCACTCCTGAAAAATCAGATTATTGGATTAGATTACAATACACTTTATTTTCCCATTATGTATTATAATAATTCTCTATATGTTATTGCAACGTGTATTTATCTATATGATATTAGTTTCTTTGTCATTTATTTTCTTCAATTTATTTTTTTTATTATGCATGTTGTTTGTATGTCTGGTTTTGGTATTATGTAGGTTTATGGTTTTCATTTTATCTTCCTATTTCTTGCGTTTATATTTTAGTCTACAAATAGTCCACTATCAGGAATTTTATCCGTGGAAACGATTCATATTTTGGAGATAAACCGTAGTTTTATTTTCATAGCACAATTCTTTACACAGCATGTTTAAACCTGCTCTAAAGCCAGTCTCAGAAAGGTTTTTTATGAATTCGTATAAATTAGTTAAATTTTTTATTTTTTTCAAAACAGAAATTCTGTTCTTGTTTATAGTATTCTGAACCCAGTTCTGGCATAGGTTTGTAAGAGTATGTGATTTCGATTTCGTTTTCATAACTGTAATGAAATTTCATAACAACATTTTTTACGATATGCTTATAATAATTTTTATGTAATATGCATAATAACATAATAAAACACAATTTTCAAGTACAATGTTGTTTTCTGTGATATTGTTCTTTAATGTATTTTCTGTTGTAAATTATATTTCGTTATAATTTCTATAATATTATATGTTAGGTGTGTTATGTTTTAGTTTCTTCAATTTTTTTTGACTTATTTTGTTAATAATGATTTTCGCCTTTTTTTAATCTTATGTAATAAGTTCAGAATTATGGAGGGTAATTGTATATAACGGATGTGAGTCTGGAAGAATGGAAAAAGTTCACATATCCAAGAATTGAACAGTCAAAGTTATACAATTTTAATAAAAAATGTCTCATTCAAAGAATCAGGATTCGGAGATCCCTCCTACCAAAGAACAGAACACAAAATAGAGTCATAATGTAAATAAATCAATTGAAATGGTATAACAATTATGTAAGAAAACACAACCTATATACGACTATATTGGTTAGGATTTCTTTATTATTTGACAAATTTGGTTATATATACTATAATTGTTTTGTCTATTGGTTTTAGATTAAAGGAGTATTTGATGCATTTGTCAGCCAAGTTGAAGTATGCAGTTTGTGCTATGTTAGAACTAGGTTTGAAGTATCGTGAGGAATACGTCTCAGTGACATCATTGGCGGAAAAACGTAGCATTCCGGGACCATTTTTAGAAAAGCTACTATTAGAATTGAAAAAAGCAGGATTAACGACAAGTCGCAGAGGACCGGATGGGGGTTATAGTCTTGCACTCCCACCAGACGAAATACGTATTGGAGATATCTTCTCTGCTGTTGATGGACCAGTTAATTTTACAGAAGGATTTGAAACACAAGATTCGTCTGAGATAACTACATTTCTTGCAGATATTGAACAAGAGGTACGAGATGTGTTGAACACGAAAACACTGCATGAACTGTGTTGTCATGCACGTAAACTAAAACGTTTATCTCGGCCATCACATCCACATCCGTTCTTTATATGAAAATTGCTCAAAATCTTACTGAACTTATCGGGAATACCCCTATGGTACGCTTGAATGCGTTACCAGAGAACGAGGATGCGACGATCTATGCAAAGTTAGAGTCCTATAATCCCGGCGGAAGTATAAAAGACCGTATTAGTTATGGAATGGTAATTGATGCAGAAGAAAAAGGTATACTGAAACCAGGTGATACAATTGTTGAGCCAACGGCAGGAAATACGGGAATTGGGTTGTCAATTGTAGGTGTTGCCCGTGGGTATAATGTCACTTTAACGATGCCGGAAAATGTTAGTAGTGAAAAATACGCTCTGTTATCTGCCTTTGGAGCAAATATCGTACTTACTCCTGAACACGGTGGTATGGCAAGTGCCATTTGGGAAGCAGAAGAAATCTTACGTCGAAACCAGAGACACTATATGCCAAACCAATTTACGAATCTTGCTAACCCTAAAATCCACCGTGAAACAACTGCTGTTGAGATTTTAGACGCAATGGATAGTAATATAGATTATTTTGTTACTGGCGTAGGAACAGGTGGTACATTAACAGGTGTTGGTGAAGTACTTAAAGCAAAAAACCCAAATACTAAAGTGATTGCAGTGGAACCATTGGTATCTTCTGTCTTATCTGGCGGGATTCCTGGTCCAACGCGGATAGATGGATTAGGAGCAGGCATGGTACCAGAAGTATTAAACGTAGACATAATTGATGATATTATTGCAGTTTCAGAAGAGGTGGCATACCAGACAATGAAGGATATATCTGAAAAAGAAGGTCTACTGGTTGGGATGTCTTCTGGAGCAAATGTTAATGCAGCACTTCAAGTAGCAAAGGCAAAAGGACCTGAGAAAACGGTTGTCACTATACTACCTGACACTGGTGAACGGTACTTTAGCTTAAGCAGATACTTTGAACTTGATACAGATATTATGGAGACTCTTACTTAAAGCAGGTTATAGCAGGAAAGGATTGAATGACATTTCAAATTCAAAGTGCCACAATGGTTCAATTGAAGCAGCAAATTAGTTTAGAAGATAATCCTCAAGAGATACTATTCTCTCTATTCAAGCAATTTGACGATAGAGCGGCTATAGTTACAAGTGGCCAGTTATCCGGTATGGTGCAAATACATCTTGCTGCTGAGAATAATTTACCGTTCAGAGTATGTACTATTGATACACTCCGACTTTTTCCAGAAACATATACCTTTTTTGAAACTGTCGAAAAGCGTTACGGAATAAAAATTGAGCATATTCAACCTGAACCTGCCGAAGTAAAGAAAATGGTCAACGAACACGGTGAATTCCTATTCTTTGACAGTAGAGAAAAACAGAGATACTGTTGTGAAATACGTAAAGTTCGTCCCATGCAACGCCTATTAGATACTTTAGATGTATGGATAACAGGTACAAGAAGAGATCAGTCTGAATCACGGCAGAATTTCCAAAAAGTCGAGATAATTTCTTCTATGGATAACCCAATCCTTAAGGTAAGTCCATTAATATACTGGACAGAAGAGGAAGTTTGGAGATTTGTGCGAGAGAATGATGTACCTGTGAATCCATTGTTTGAACCAGATTCTCATGGTCAGCTTTATGAATCAATCGGATGCAAGATTTGTACGACTCGAATACGTCCAGGTGAACCGAAACGCGCAGGTCGATGGCGATGGCAGAATGCCGTTGATACAGAAGAAAATAACAAAGAGTGTGGTTTACACTACTCAATCTAATTCATAACGTTTACTTCTCGACCTATAAAAAGTATATACAATCTTATTAAATTTACATTATATCATTAGAGCAATAACTAATTTAGAACTTTAAACATTATATTTTTTTGATTTCAAACATAAAATTGTGTCATTACAAAGACACATAATTACATGGAGGAATAACATGTCAGTTACAGTTCGTATACCAACACCTCTGAGAAGGTTGACGCAAAATCTTGCAGAGGTAGAAACCGAAGGACCGGATATCAACACTATCATTGATAATTTGGATTCAAGTTATCCGGGAATGAAAGAACGAATTTGCGATGAAGATGGGAACATCCGCCGGTTTGTTAACATATATCTCAACGACGAAGATATCCGTTTTCTTGATGGTAAATCCACAGAGGTAGAAGACGGTGCAGAAATTTCAATCATCCCTGCAATCGCTGGTGGCAAATAACTACATACATTTCGGTTTGCTTGTAAGAGGATAGATATCCTCTTACAAGATAGATTATAACAGTAAAAAACGAATGGTTACATTACTTCCCGATACTCTTGATGAGATATGTGCTCATGCGAAGTCGGAATTTCCTGATGAATGCTGTGGTGTTATACTACAGACAGATTCTCAGGAATTCGTTAGACCTTGTCGAAATATCCAAAATGAGATGCATAAAGAAGATCCAAGCACATACCCGCGGGATGCCCGAACAGCGTACTTAATGCATCCAGATGACTTAATATCTGTCCATAAAGAGGCAGATAACGAGAATCGACCAATTAAGGTTTTTTACCATTCACATCCGAATCACGAAGCATATTTCTCTGATAAAGATAAAGAAGACGCAATGGCATGGGGCGAACCAACCTACCCCGGTGTTTCTTATCTTGTAATTTCAATTTATGAAGATACAATCCGTGTGATCAAAGTTTTTGAATGGGATGATACGAAATCGGATTTTGTTGAAGTTCCATTCCAAATCCCACCATCAGGTGGAGCACAGATGAGATCAATTAAAGTACGTCTTACCTTTCCACCAGAAAAAATTACAGAACCAATTATTTACAACATTGGTAAACAATACGGTGTGATAACAAACATCCGTCGTGCTAATGTTACTGAAGAATCTGGCTGGGTAATGTTAGAGATGCAAGGAACTTCAGAAGAATTAGAACGTGCTATAGATTATCTGAAGAATATAAAAGTCCAAGTTGAACCTGTGGAAGGTGATGTGGTTCAATAAATCCATCACAGATTCCTCTCAACACCTATGTCAATATAGAGAGATAGATGCAATTTCTGCAACTTGGCTGGTTTCACTCCCTCCGAAAAACGCTTCCTGATCTGAATATAGTCTTCGATACCTCTATCCGTCCATATTTACGTATCATAACAATATCCGCGTTTTCACTTGCAATTGGAATTGGATTCACACTCAAAAACTATCTTGTTTTTGAATTCCATGACACATCAGGTGTAGTGGGATGGATTAGCAACAATCAATATCCCAAACAACAAGAAATCTTCTATTACCTTCTTGCGCTCATCGGTATCCCAATCACTATTTCGGCGTACTGGTTCGGATGGCTTATCTATGGCAAATGGGTGGCAAAGGTTACTCAAAAACCAATTAAGCATGTACTTAGGCAGTATGCTATAGCTTCTTTGCCATTATGGTTATGTTGGATTCAAGTCATAAATTATAATAATGCCAGCTGGATCTGGTTAATACCGCCTGTCGGATTATCTCTATTATTGAAGGTTGGTTTATTCTTTAGAAAATCCAATGTAGCTGAAGTGGATAATACAGATAACGTTATTACACAATCTGACACTACGTCGGATGCGTATATAATTCCATGTTCAAGATGGATATTATTACTTTATCGATGCTTTGTGTATATTTTAATACCTGTCTTCATCTACTTACTACTATATAACGGAAATATTAATGGTGGTATAGATATGTTCCATGAAGGAGAAAGGGTTGCCCCACTAAACGAAATGCTACATGGAGGTGTAGTTTTTAAAGATATCTATGTGCAGCATGGACTTTTTCAAAATGCCTACTTGGCTTGGTTCGGTAGTAAGTTCTTTGGTCCAACGTTGATGGGTGTACGCTCAATGGAACGTGTATTAAATCCGTTTGGATATGTTGCCTTGTACTTACTTGGATTGCAAATCTTCCGTGGTGGCGTAATTACCTCATTCATCTGTTTTCTGATTTCTTCAGGAAGCAACTTTTCTGTATCTGCAAGACATACGCTTGGATTACTTGCATTCGCCTTCATTGCAAATTACCTAACCTCCCATCGTGAGAATGGATTATTTAGATTAGATCAGAATACTTCTAACAAGTATACACCGCTTTCAAGGATAATCTTCTCAGGTTGGCAGATAATACTTGGAGGTATTTTCACCTGTTTAGCATTCTGGTATAGTACTGAAATAGGTTTGTATACACTCGGTGCAATCGGACTCTTTCTATTCATCTATAGTTTTCAGAGAGGGATTCCGTTGAGAACGCGTCCGTTGCCACTCCTAAGTTATTCTTTTGGAATCCTAATGGGATTTCTCCCGATAGGAATCTATTTTTTGGCACATGGAGCGTTAGATGATGCTATTTGGAATTCCTATATTCAGTGTAAATATCAACTTGCAACCTGGGGTCTTGCTTTTCCGAGTCTATCTGCCACTCTAAATATCTTTAAAGATCAAGGATGGAAAGCATTCATACTGAGTGATAAGTTTCGATGGTATTTTCCAATTTGTGTCTATGTTTTGACAGTAGCTTATCTGACATATAAACGATTATCAAGCAATGAAACTTATCCAATATATGCATTGAAATTGTTGCTGGTAGTGTTGGGAGGTATTGCATTTTTCCGTACTGCACTTGGTAGATCTGATGGTGGACACTTACACTTTGGCGCAACGTTTTTATGGATACTCTGTCTCTTCCCTTTTGATAGAGTATTCTCTGGTATGTTCATCAACCTGTTTAATAAGCGTACCGATTCAAGTGTTGACATTCCAAGAGTAAGATCACCTTGGCACTTGTCGTTGAAGACTATATTTATTATTATCCCAACTCTTCTCTGTCTATGGTATGTCAGTCAAGTACATAATCCTTTAGAGGTCTTCAAGGGAAGATGGAACCATGTATTACATAACCCATTTAAACGGACACTTGCCCCAGAGGAATTTGAACGGGCGGGACAGGTGGATATTCCTGATGATCAAGCCGAACAAATACAGAAGGTTGTATCTTACATACAAGAGAATACATCACCAGAGGAAAGGATATTTGATTTTACGAGCCAAGGTGCGTATTATTTCTTTGCTAATAGACCAAGTGTGACCCGTTTCTTCATGGTATGTTATGCCTCAACACCAGGGATGCAGCAGGAGGTGGTAGCTGACTTAGAAGCAGCTCAAACACGGTTAGTGATCTTTAAGACTGGGGGTTGGTTCGATAATGTAGATGGAATTCCCGTAGAAGAACGACATCCAATTATTGCAAAATATCTTGCTGAGAACTATGAATTGGCAATTGATATTAATAATACAGAAATATTAATGCGTAAGTGATGGATGGTTGAGAAAGAAATATATGTTAGTTCATTAGACATAAACTAATGTGATATCCCAAATGTATTACTGATCAATAAAGATACGATAGATTTCCTCAAATATTCTGACATCTGTTAATGTGTCTTCTGCTGAGGAGCGGAAAGGTTCAGGATTATTCAGATTTTTGATAAAGTATTCTGCTTCTCTATGGTATGCCCATGTCCAAGATGGTTTGGGTATCGGTCTTGTAATTTCTTGTTCTTCACCAGCATGGTATATTTCAACTTCTGCCGGTGTATTCTTTAGCAATAATGGTGGCGCCCATGTGTGTATCCAGCCGTGTTGGAAATAAATCTGTGAATGTTCATCCCAACGATAGTGTGAGACATGACCTGTTTCAAGTGTAACTCGGACACCCGCCATATCAAAGATAACAACACCTGTATATCCGTTTTCATTTAGATCAACAGCTTTAATAGTTACATCATCACCTGCGCCAAGAAACCAACGCATTAAATTGACATTATGTGTATATTGTTGGAGATAGCCAATATAAGGTCCATAGTAATTCTCAGGTAGCCATTCAGGAAATTTCTGTGGAACACTTGGTTTCGATTCCTCTGTACTATCCATTGGTGTATCTAAATTACACACCCAGTCTCCACCGAATGCATGATTTCGTGCATAGGTTAACCGTCCGAGTTCTTCAGTCTCACGGAATTGTGCGATCTTCTCTTTAACGATTTCGTTTCCAGCATCATACCGTTTCATGTAGCCAACCATCAGCTTTTTACCAGATTCTTTGGATGCATCAACAATAGCTTGTGCTTGTTCTACTGAAACAGCCATCGGTTTTTCCATGAAGACATGTTTACCAGCCTTTAATAGATCCTTTGCTATTTCACCTTGTAATGCGAAATCTGCGGAGACTGCCACAGCTTCAATGTCTGGATTTTCAGCAAGTTCAATATGATCCTTGTATAGATGAGGTATATCAAAACGTTTCTGAACTTTCTTCCCGAGTTCAGTTCGAACTTCTGCAAGTCCAACTACTTCACACTCAGGAATACTTGCGAAATTTGGTATATGTACTTTCTGTCCCATAAAACCACAACCGATATATCCTAATTGAACTTTCTCCATCTACAGTCTCCTTTAATATTGACAGTATAATCTATCCTGAAATCAGTTTCTTTTGAAATCCTTCTTCTATCTGCTCAATGGCGGTGCTCGCTCCTTGCCGGACAAGAGCAGAATTGTCGTTCTGTGCAATATCTTTAAGTTTTGCCAAACTAAGTGTCGCTTCTAATTTTCCAAGTGCAACAGCGACAAAATAGCGTACATCAGAATCCTCATCATCAAGAGCATTGATTAATGTTTGAGTATCCGCTTGTGTAGCAATGTGTCTTTCTGCATCCCCAATATTTATAAGGGATTGTGCGGCAATTCTCCGTGAATGTATATCACCGTGTAAGAGTGAGGAGACGAGTTCATCATTATCATTAGATATAGTAGACAGGTTATCCCAATCACAATCCAAACAAAACCAAGAGTTTATATCCAATTTCTGGATATTTTCCTCTCCACATTGTGGACACTCCTTATACAATTGATAGCTATCCATCAAATATTCATAGCCTCCATTTCAGGTAGGTCTCTCCAAATTTCAGGACCTTCAGGTTTAAAATTAATTGTTGCGATAAACTGCATTCCGTGATAAAAGTTAATTTTGAATTTCCCTCCACCAAAATTCTGTTTTAGGTATTCGAGTGGCGCATCTATTAATGGTCCCATTTCATCGGCATAGAAAAAGGCAAGGGCTTTAAACTTAACCGTGTTTCCCACAGGTTCTTGCACTAAAAGTTGTGCTGATGTTGCAGGAAATAACACTTGGAAAGCATTCCATAAGTCTGCCACAGTGGGATTTTTATTACCTATTCGCTTCTTGAAATCATTCTCAAGATATTCTGAGAATGTATTAAATACCCAGTCCATATTTTTTCGCTTAGATATACTTTTTAGTATCAATCAAAGATCAACGCGTCTATAGATATTCTTTAATGGTAGATTACATTTGATAGTAGAAAGTGTAAGAAATTCATTTGGATCTTCAAATGTTGTGAATTCCCAGTCTGCACCTCGTATAACATAATGCTCAACTGAAATTTTATCTTGTGCTACGAGGATATATTCCTTCAAGGATGATAGTCGCTTGTAGTATTCAAATTTCTCGTTTCTGTCGTATTCCTCAGTTGAGGGTGATAGCACTTCCATGATTATGACAGGATTTAGGAGTGTATCAAATGAATCATCCTCGAATTTAGGTTCATCACAATAGACAATAACATCTGGATAAAAATAAGAAACATCTGGGGAGGTTCTTACACGCAAATCGTTGGTTACTACTCTACATTCTGATTCACGTAATAGGATGTTAAGTTCAGTAGCAATATCAACCGTAATAAGATTATGTGTAAGAGTAGCACCAGACATTGCGAATATCTCTCCGTTAATGTATTCACTCTTATAAATAGCTTTTCGTTCTAATACAAGATATTCGGCAGGAGTAAAATGTGTCCTGGCTCCAATTGATGACATGTTATCTCCAAATAAGAATATACAGTAATCAATATCCTTTTTATGTTACCACATCGGCAAAATCGAATAGATTTTTAAATATAAAGAGGTATCCGGTTTATTGCGTATAGGTTAAAAATTTGGAGCCTTCAAGAAGTCCTTCCAATCGAAGTCGGGCAGAGGGAACTCCTCTGTGGCTTTACATTGTCAGAATGTGGCTGCCTCTTCAAAGAAATCTATATCCACACGTTCAATTTCAGCCGAACGTGCGTTTTCTGCTACACGTTGAACTACCATCTCTCTGACAAAAGGAATCGGAATACGTTTAACTCTATGTACTACTTCTTCGGTACATGGAACATTAGTATTATCAAGAAATGGACCATCAACCTTTGGCGTTTCGGCAGGATGATCACATGTCTCTGGGACTAATTGTTGTAGTCGCATAGATACATAGTCAGTGACCCATTGTTGGAATTGTTCAGTACTTTCGCGACCATCAGCAACTGCAGATTGCGATGGTTGTTCCAACTTGTCATTTATACTTGTCAAAAGTGTTTCTAACCGTTCTAATCTATCTTCAACATTTGTGAGTCGTTCTTGAACCTTGTTTTGCTCACTCATACTTACTCCTTAAATAACCCAGTATTTCCAAAGGTCTTCAGGTATTTCATACCGAATTTCCTCTCGTTGTTTATGGTGGTACCGTGCAAATATACCAACACGAGGTATGTCATTGATATTCCCAGAACCCGTATGGCATAAATATGCGTGCCACAGAACAACATCGCCAGCAGCCCCAATAAACTCGCGTGGTCCCTCTGGTGATGAATCTGAGAAGAGATGCCATCCCCATCCTTCAATATCCCTAAAACTTCCGTCTACTTGTTCAGGATATTTAAGGAAGTATTCGTGTGTGGTATGATGACTTTTTGGCCAAAATACGAATGCTCCACCACTCGGTTCAACATCATAGAGATAGGTTGTTGCTCCCATCATAAACGGACTCCAACCACCTGGACCATATGCATCAATATGTCCACTCCCCGGCATAGACCATTCATCATCCTTATTTGGCCATTTCACTAAGGGTGATCCACCGCCGCCTGCAAAGTGTCCTCCACCTAATTGTTCAATAATCTCTTGCATTGCCGGTAATTGACCAAATAGTGGTGAGAAACCGAAGTTCTCAACGACGTAATTATCAGGCCAAGACTCAGGAGTTTCCAAACTGGAATCAAAATGCTTCCAAATTTGTTCTCTCCATCCGTTAATTATATCTGTATCTATAAGATTTTCAAGTATAAGATATCCATCTTCTTGGAAAGATGAAATTTGATCTGGTGATAGCATTCAATGTACCTCAACAATTTTAGTCAACGTCTGTCTTTGATTTGTCTCACTATGCTAACGTCGTGGTCTAAAAGAGGGAATTCCTGTTTTATCAAACCGCTTTTTGACTGCCTGCATAAGTTCAGGAGTAATTTCCTGATATCCGTTTTCACGTGCGTATTTTTCAACACTCTTAATAACCATTCCTCGTGCAAATGATGGCACACGTTTTAGTCTTTTCTCAGCAGCATCATTCCATGTGAGATCGTAATCGGGTTCTGATGCAAAGGCAGTCCGTTTTTCGAATTGAATCGGTTGTTTTTCTTGTCCAGGTTGATACTCACAAGATTCATCAGCTGCGAGATAATTCTCTGTAGTTGCATAGGCACGAGCTCTACAGCCTCCACACACCTCTTTAAATTCACAAGCACCACACTTTCCTTCAAGTCTATTTCGATCTCTCAAATCGTGAAAGGTTTCAGATTCATTCCAAAGTTTGACGAAACTTTCATCTTTTAGATTACCGACACTCACAGGTAAATATGGACATGGTGTTAGTTCTCCTTCAGGACTAATGCGACAATAGTAGATACCGCATGGACATGTTCCACTGGGATATCCTTGAAGGAATGCGGAGTCGGACTGCTGTTCATAAATAACTCGTTTGTAATGTGGGGCACATTTTGCTGCGATTAACATTTTTCCACTATATTTTGACTGTAATTGGAACATGGTCTCTAACATTTTCTCATATTGTGTAGGAGTAATGTCCATAACAGTTTTCCCTCTACCGGTTCGAACAAGAAAATAGAGATTGAGCACTTTTGCACCTAACTGATATGCGTATTCCACAATCTGGGGAATTTCATCGTAATTCCATTGTGTAACCGAAGTCTGTACAAGGAAATCAAGCTTTGCCCGTTTGAGTGCTTCAACACCATCCATCGTTGCCTGCCATGCCCCTTCCATACCACGAAACTTGTCGTGATCAGTAGGTTGTATTGAATCAATACTTAAACCTGCTCCTGTAACACCGCTATGTTGCATTTTTTCAACGACTTCGTCATTGAGCAAAACACCGTTTGTACCCATTACCACAAGAAATCCTGTGTCTGAAGCGTATTTTGAGATTTCCAGAATATCAGGTCGTAATAACGGTTCTCCTCCTGTGAGGATTAGGAGAATGTTTGGATTGATTTCTGCGATTTCATCAATTACACGAAAACACTGTGATTGTGTTAATTCGGTATCTCTAATGTATCCTTGAGGAAATTCTTCTGTATCTACGAATCCTGCGGGAAGATAGCAGTGTGTACATTTAAGGTTACACAACCGAGTTATATTCCATGAGACAGCCTGAACTTTAGTTTTTTCCATTTAGATTCTTAATAGTAAAGCAAGTGCGATCACAATTATTCCTGAAAAAAGTGTTAAATAACCAAAAAGATTGATATGTGTAGGTATGTTAATATTACTATTCGGTGGTGCGACTTCAAGTTTTTTACGATATAGTGAACTGTATAAACCCCAAAACAGAGCCATTAATCCGAATGCCGCTAATTTTGCCCCTGAGATAATCATATACTCTGCATTTAATTTCATATCGTTGTTCCAAGCAACGATAAAGACAACGATCGCGCCTGTTGTATATAGAATGTGTATCATCAAAGAGATGATACCGCGAAATCGATTGTGTATTTTAAGCAGGTCTTGTGAATCTAAGTTTCCACGGACTATAGGTATTGTAATTATTGTCGTAAAGAAAACTCCTCCGAACCAAACTATTGCTGAAGTTAGATGAATATATCTGATTGAGAGTTCTACTATCGTACGCATCGCTTGTTAATCAGTTTATCCATCATTATATAAGATGTCATACTTACAAGTTTGTTGAAACAAATTAAGATTGTGATTGCATTCGAGCAACCTGTTCTCTAAGTTGAGCAACTTCTGCTTCTGCACTATCAGCTCGCTTTGCTTCCCGTTCTACAGGTGTTTGTAACAATTCACCCGTTGAAGGATTATAGATACCTAATCCATCATCCAATACTTGGAAAGCTAACCCAATTGACGAAGCATGGATACCGTTCTCATTACAGGGTAAATCAACATAATTGCCATCTATTAACTCATACCCCATCAGTTGTGATGGCAGGTATAGATCTTCAGCATCATAGAGGAAATAATTTTGTATACTTAGAGATTCATAAATCTCAATCTTTTCAGTTAAGTCTTTTTCAAAAGTGTTCTTACTACTGAACTCCATCACAAACTCTGGTGTTTTCCCTTCTTCCCATACTTTGTAAGTCCTACGTTGCTTCATACCTACACCGAAAGAAACCAAAACATCAGGGGATATAGACTTAGATGGTACACCCTCTTCGTAATATATGAATAAATCACCTGAAACATAGACCATTGGATCAGAGGCATAGTATGCTTCAATAACGTGTAATGTCCTGATTAACTGACTTCTGTGTAGATCGCCTGCAGCCATCGGTTTTCCATCATCTTCAGGATATAATATATCTGTAGGGGCGTAGGTGAGGTTTTTCTTTTCTCCGTAATCCACCATTGATAATCCTCCTGATATTGAATATATTAGGAATAAAGGTTACTAATTTGACATTTTTCCAGTGTTCAAATTATAACTTGTATACAGGGACTCAATCAACCAATTTGATCAGATTAGAACTGTGCTGGGAAGTTTCCACGTGCTTGATCCATTACCTCTGCATTGATCTCTGTATGTCCGTTATCTTTTGCGTAACTTTCAATCCCCATTTTAGCCATTGGGCGGACAAATGAAGGTATACGTTCTAAACGTTCTAATGCGTCTTGTGTCCATGAGAGACCATCAGTTTCGGGTTCGGATTCCTCTTCGTAGGCTTCAGATATTACGGAGGTGAAAGGACACTTTCCTCCTTCAGCTGTTTCACTACCCTCTATTTGAGATGTAATATTTGGTACTGAATCTTCTTTACCTGTTTGTAATTGGGAACGTACCATCTGCATCGGTTGTGCAGTCTCATTGGTTCCACCAAGTTTTAAATCCAACGATTTTAGCATTTGTGTTTCAGATGGATTTAGGAACATAGCAATTTCAGTAAAACAGTCTGGACATTCGAAAACAGCCGTGACAGATCCCTGTTCAGGACGGGTTACATCCTTAAATTTCATTGCAGTTTCACATTCTATACATAGGAATTTCATTTACTATCTCCATTAAAGTTTTAGGAGAACTCTTGTTCATTCACAAATTAGGATAATGCGTTAAAGTATTTCTTGATATTCTCAACAGTCGCAACAATTGCTTCACTTGCTTGATTATTTGGGTGTTGTTGAATATAGGGTACTCCACTATCATTACACTGTGAGAGTTTTGGATCAAATGGTATTTTACCAAGTAGAGTGAATTGGAAAGCACTCTCAACAGCGTCATCATTTGAAAATAGTGGTTCACTTTCACCACAATGATGACATACATAATACGACATATTCTCTACCACACCTATAATTGGTACATTTAGAACATCTCTTGCCATTGTTACAGACTTCTTTACAATTAGTTGTGATACATCTGACGGAATCGTAACAACGACTACACCGCTAAGAGACGGAATAAGTTCGACTACATTTGCTAAACGTTCTGAACCTGGAGGTAAATCAAGAAGGAGATAATCTAATTCTTCCCATTCTGTATCACCGATAAATTCTCGTAAGGCTCCTACCTCCATTGTACTCCGCCAAGTAAAGGCATCTTTCTGAGAATGTGCGTTCCATAATACTGGTGCATCATCTTCAGATAAGAGAAGATCCATAGAGATGACTTTGATTCCAAGCGATGTAATTGCGGGTTTAACCCCTGCCGAAGTATATTCTAATTTAGACTTCCGCACCCCCATCATTTTGGCAATTGTAGGACCGTTAATATCCGCATCAACGACACCTACAGAAAACCCTTGCAAAGCCAATGCAGTTGCCACATTTGAGGTGACTGCACTTTTACCTACGCCACCTTTACCACTCATAACTGCTATCGTATGTTTAACAGAACTTAGCCGTTGGTTTACTCTTTTTGCTTGTGCTGTAACTTGTCCAACAATGTTAGACCCCGCATCATCGGGGAGTTCCTTGTAGCTTTTCACTCATTCTTTCCAATTGCATACAACGCATTGTAACTACGTAGGTATAACGTGCCATCCAAAATTACAGGAGATGCTGCGATTTCTTCATCAATATTATTTGTAGCAACAATCTCAAAGTCCTTGCCGGCTTTAACAACATTTACAACACCATCTCTGGCTGTTAGGTATATATGTCCGTTAGCATAAACAGGAGATGAACGGTGTCGATGTCGGTGTGTCTGGTGTCTATAAAGTTGTTCTCCTGTTGTTGCGTCAATACAAATTAGATCTCCGTTTTCGCGACATAGATAGACTAAACCATCATGTATTAATGGTGACGGTACATCTGGAGTTCCTCTACTCAATTTCCATTTTTGCCATTGAGTATCTGTGATATCACCAGTTCCTGAGGGATCTATTCCAATCACTGGACCGTTTTTTGCTGATGGCACGACAATTAATCCATCAGTTGAAACAGGTGAAGCTACAAATCGGAAAAATTGGTTGTAGTTTTGTACTGGATTGAACCCACCACACCGCCAAATTTCACTTCCATCATCAAGATTATGTGCGGTCACATAGTCTGCGCCGTGAACAATCAGTAACTCCCGTTCAGCGTCTTGATAGAGCATCGGTGATGTATATGCCTGTTCAGATTCTTGTATGGCATCACTTTTCCTTTTCTGTTTCCATATCTCTTCACCTGTCATCTTATCAAGTGCCAGAACTAACCATGCACTACTATGGATTAAGTGCATGTATAGTTTGTCTTTATAAAGAAGTGGAGTGGTCGACATAATAAAATACAGATTGAATTCACCATACCGTTCAGCCAAGTTTGTTTTCCACACCTGATTACCATCATAATCATAACATACAAGATCACCACTTCCTAAAAACGCCCACACATGTTTACCATCAGTTGTTGGGGATGGTGAAGCGAAATTTACTTCATCTCCACGCGACCTTCTATTACCTGTTGCTAATGTGCGTTTCCATAGTTCATCACCTTGTGTGTTAATACACATCAGAACCAGTTCCTCACCATCAGCACATGTAAGGAAGATTTTATCATCCCATATAACAGGTGTGGATGCACCTTCTCCAGGTAAGGGAAACCGCCATTTTACATTTTCTGTTTGACTCCAAGTTGTAGGAACATCGGTTGCATTACTAACACCATCATTGTTTGGTCCTCGCCACTGATGCCAATTCTTACTTGTAGCGTTATCTATATCAAAAATAACTGGAGCACAACTGGTCATTGAGAAAAAGAGGATTACAAGACTTACTACCGTAATTACTCGACTAATACAAATTTTCTTATTCATTACATTCCTCCGGAACCAGAGTTAGTTTGTATGATATTTATGATTTTTAACATCCTACAACACCAATGAAATTATTAATCTGACATCTTTCTCAACAACTATACATACTATGTATCTATACAGGAATTACGTTTGTGTTGGGTTGGTTGTAGGTATTCTACATCAGATCAAGCTTCTCTATCTGAATTGTCATATTAACGACTTTCATCTGTCCACACCCCACGATCATGACCGTTCCACTGAAAGGGAACTATTTTTGATAAATCACCGATGTTGTACTCAGTAATTATATAACCTGCTTCAATAACATAACCTTCATTTGTAATGAGTGGAAATTCAAGATTTTGGAGAGAGGAGACTGGTTCAATTTCCAACCATACATCAAGCTCACCGAGGACAGTCTTATAGAAAAAGTCTGCTGAATGGGATTCATGTTTTAGAATCATGATAAATCCGGTTTGTTTTACTTCTCCATTAGATGAGCATACTTTTATGGCAACTAATAGGTCATCTTGTGGAGGGGGTTCAGATTTTACTTTAAACCATAAACCTTTGGTGGAACCTTCTGCAGCACCTTCATTTGGACCGAGGATCTGAAAAGTAATAATGGGTATATCAGCCATATCGGTCCTGTTATTCTTATACAGCAGATACTGTTATTTAAAGCTGGGATAACCGGTTGATTTAGAAGTAATTTTGATTGTAATTTCAATCATTGAACAGTAGTTTATACTGAGAATTAAAGGAATCCATGTCTGGGAAGTGAAAAGTACTAACCTTTTTATTCTTGTGTCTGCTGGTAATACTCACCTAATACTTCATTTGCCAAACTTCTTCCATCTTCAATAACGCGTGCGGCAAAATCGAGAGTGATTTCCATAATTTCTGCTTCATTTGCTCTCTGTTCAATACGGGTTTGAGTGATATTCCGCATGAAGCCTTCAGGAACTAAGTTTAATCGTTCAATTGCTTCTCCTGTCCACTGTAGAGTGCTGGCAAAATTGTTTGTATCTGTAGTATCATGCGATTTATCCTGAGTCTGCATGGCTTTAAGTTCTGGAGCATCTTCACGTACAGCTGCTGCTTCACCCATGCTTTCATCAATTATTTCAGTTGCAAAATCATTAGTAATAGTATGTATTTTTTGTGAACGAGCAGATTTCTCAATTCGTGCTTTCACGTTTCGTCTCATGTAGCCTCGTGGCACAGTACGTAAAGCCTTTTTCGCTTGATCAGACCACTGTAGACGGACACCATCGAAGGTTTCCTCTTCCTCAGTACCTCCTTCATCAACAGCAATATGGTCCAATGAATCTTTGTTAACCATCTGGAATCGTTCTGGAGGAGAACTGCATACGGGACAAACCACAGGTTGCTGGTTATGTGCGGCATACCCACATTCACCACATATATATGTCTGGACATCACCTGATTCCAAAACTTTCTGTTCGGCAATCTCTTTTGCCACGCGTGTTAATTTTTCAGAAGCACGTTGTGGCATAATAGCTTCCATAGCTTTGTCAATAACACTTTCAGTAATGACAGAATGTCCGCGTTCAATAGCAAACCGATGAACAGCAGTCTTTGCAATACCCCGTACCAGAGGAGGGGCTTTCTCCATACGGTCCAATGCCTCTTGAGTCCATACCAATGTTTCTTCTGCTTTTACATCAATTTGTGGAAAATATCTTTGACTTGATAGTAGAACATTGCAAGGCGCAAGACGTAGTAGATTTTCTGCAGTGCTTCCTATATCCATTTCTTGTTCACTATGAACACCAATTCGTCCTAAGACGAGAAGCCACGGTTCAGTTTTGCGGGTGTATTGTATTATTTTTTCGTACGCTTTACCATCAAGGAGGGTAATTTTTAAATTATAGTCGTGTTCTTCTTTTGCGATAGAACGTGCGACTTCTAAATGGGATTGATATATCTTTGCCAATCCAGTATCAATTACTTCTTCGTGGAGTTGTTCCTGTTCTTTAAATCTAAATGTTCTTGCGGCACGTTCAGTAAGTACATTCACAACAGAATTAAAAACAATATAGTGTAGGTACGGGTCATAAACGCCAACAGCTTCTACCTGTTTATTGAACTTTTGACCGAGTTGGATAGCGGTTTTTAAACCAGAAAACGATTCAGGACTCCCATCAATACCGACAAGAATATTTCCTTGTTGTTCTTCAATTGGGTCAAGGTTTCGCACAACAAGAGTATCAGTGTTAATTCGTCTAACAACACGTTCTGTTACACCACCAATTAGGCTATCTTTTACAGCACCCATGCCAAGAGCACCCATAATCACAAGATCGTATTCGCCTTCTTGGATATCTTCTACGAGTTTAATATAGTGTTTACCTTCAGGCATTTGTGGTTCAAATGGAATATTGAACAATTCACACTTCTTCTTCATTACCTCAAGATAGGAATCCGAAATTAGTTGGAGTCCCATTGTAATGAGTGTGTCGTGTATACGTCGCTGTTTTTCCAGTTCAACTTCATCCTGATATTCCTCGGGAAGTGTATACTCCATCTGCTTAAAGCGAACATCATGCATTTTTGCTGCATAAACGTGTGACCCAACCAATTGGGATTCAAAGTGTTTTGCGAATTCCACAGCTAAGTCAATACTTGCATCAGAATAATCAGAGTTGTCAACAGGGACATATATTTTTTTCATCTTCTTATCTCAATAATATTAATAATAGTGAAGTAATCCTATTCTGTTTCCGCGTTATTATAGGTTTTATAGTGATAACCAATCCAAGTTCCAATAATATGTGCGAGTAATGTTGCTGGCCATAAATACACTATTGCTGTCTGCCAATGCCATTGAAGAATAAAGCGACGTACGACAAAGTTTAGCACAATTGGGATATATAAACATCTACCCCAAGGACGACTGAACTTTCTAAACCGAACGCGATAAAATCCGAAAGGAAAATGTATTAGAAAAGCAAGAATAGAGATTATAAAGTTCAGTTATTTTCCTCATCCTTGAGTATCAGTTTTATATCCTTTCGTAATTTCTTCATAGCTGCTTCACTACGACTATCATAGTAGTCATGGATAGTTCTATCCGGTTTAATGACTACGAACTTTCTACTATGTGGAAACACACCTTCATGATATGCAGCAGGTAATTTAAAACCTTTGTTCGCCAAATTGTAAATATGATCCTTATCTCCCGTTAAGAATTGCCATCTGTCTTGTTTTGCTCCATTATCTAACGCATATTGAGACAGGACCTGAGGTGTATCGCGTTCAGGATCAACAGTGATAGATAAAAAATTGACCTTATCGTTGCTGATTTCAGATTGTAACTCTGCCATTCTTTGTGTCATATCTGGACAAATTGTTGGACAATTAGTAAAGATAAAATCAGTTACCCACAATTTACCATCCAAATCGGATAACCCAAAAGGTTTTCCATCTTGATTCGTTAGATTAAAATCAGGGACACTTGTCAACGGAATAGGTTCAGATGTTTTTGCATTTGGTTTTACAGTTGTCCATAGGGTTATTCCAGCAATAGTAAGAATAACCACACCTAATACAATCCAAGGAATCGAACTCTTTTCGATTCTATTTTCCTCCTGACTACGGTTTTCGATAGGATTATTCATCAGTTCCTACCTAATAATAGAAATAGGCCTTAGTTATCAGTTGTATTTACTACTTCGGTTTGAGATTTTTCAAGACCATCATAACGTAAATCTGAAGTTATATCTGGAAGTAACATAATCACCAGAAAGACACAGATAAGAAATGGTGTAATTACAAATGCTGCTAAGGTTCGTTTCTCAAGCTTCAAATGCATGAAATATGCTGCCACCAAATACGCCTTTGCACATGCTAATCCGATGAGAATTATTGCCTTTAGAACAACAGAGTATTCTGGAATTGCTACGCCAACTTCAACAGCAGTTAGCACAGCCAACCAAATGAAAATTAAGAAATATCTCGGATGTTTGTCGTGTCCATCTTGAGCCATATTCGTTTCCTCCTACAATAGATAAATAAAAGTGAAAACCATAATCCAAATAAGGTCAACAAAGTGCCAATACAGCCCTACGATTTCAACTTCATGGTTAAAATCAGCAGTATAGCGTCCTGACCAAGCATTTCTCAAAATTACAATAAGGTATATAACCCCACCGGTAACATGTAGTCCGTGAAAACCGGTGATTGTATAGAAGGTAGGACCAAAAAGATTTGATCCGCTTATTACATCTCCTGAAATACTGTGTTCAGGTATACCAGTAAGTGTCAATCCGTGTGCTATCAAATGATACCATTCATAGGCTTGTAATCCGAGGAAAATAACACCTCCAAGAATAGTAAGCCCAAGAAAATCACACATCCTACTCACATTGCCTTTTTGAATTGATTCTAACGCTTTAACCATGGTGACACTACTACATATAAGTAAGAACGTCATAGCCGCGGTTAGGTTAATCCCGAGTATATCACTTGGAGGAACCCATCCGACTACCCCTGCGCCTGCGCGGATTGCAGCGTAGGCAGCCAGCAAAGCCCCAAAGGACATGGTATCCCCAATTAAGAAAATCCACATTCCGAGTTTTCCCATGCTATCAGGCGTAAGCGATGGTTCGTATACGTCTTCAGAATGATCTAAAGTGGTAGCTTCTTCCACTATACTTTACTCCTTTTCTTTATTAATATCTGTCCGTTATTACAATTAAACTAAGTATTAATTAAAACCAATCAAGTTTCTATGTAAAATGCTATGTTGTGTCAGTGTGTCCCAATTTCAACTCGAGCATCAGCAATTTCTGCGATTTCACTATCGATTTCAAATCCAATAAAGTCTCGTCCTTCTAAACGTGCTGCTATTCCGGTTGAACCTGATCCTGTGAACGGATCACAAACCACTGTCCCCTCGGCAGAGAATATTCTTACCAAATGCCGAAGTAACGGAACAGGTTTGGCTGCAATATGTCCGAACTTTTCACGCGGTTTAGAAACAGGAATCACTGTTCCAGGAAATCTGTCGTTTTCCACAACTGGATCGGATACATCTATAAGTCCTGTTTGATGCTGAAGCCAATTGTCAACGAAAGTGCCTTCACGTGGTGACTGCGCCAGAATAATAAGCTCCATTTGTGGTTTGAGTTGCGGTGTTTTCCTGCCACCCAAAGCCTTAATGATTTTCTCTTTCTCATCCTCTGGTAATTTGCTTTTTCTTACGAAGTGGTCTTGTGTGAACGCTTTTGCTTGTCCTTCATACCGCCATGCCAACATATCTCTTATCTCAAACCCCGCATCCTCTATTGCGAGTGCGGAACGATGGGATAACCTCGGATGTGAAAAACAGAGAACAAAACTACCTGGTTTTAGTATACGGAACCACTCTTCTGCTACAGGTTTAAGAAATTTGTATAGGTTATGTCCCTGTGCACGATCAAATTTCATCCCAACTGGTATTCCACCGATTACACCTTTTTTCAATCTCGATTTAATTCTATGTGTATCCCAATTGTCATCCAATCCATCAAGAAAATACGGTGGATCTGTTAGGATAAGAGAAACGCTTTGCGATGCTACCTGAGACATTCCTTTTCTACAGTCAATACACTGTACCCAGGAATCAAACCCATTATCTTTTATCGCATCGCTTGACATATTCTTCCTTATAATTAAATGTACTAAATATCCTTGTTTAGATTTCCACGTTTGAAGTGATAGAAAACAGTACCACCTACTGCAGCGAATACAGTAAATGGCATCGCCATCATAAATAGAACACTCCAATTAAAACCTTTTGCGATAGGTTCATCCAATTCTTTACATGCAGGACATGCCTCAAGGGAAATTGGGATTACCAAAATTACAAACCCAAGAATTATTATCCATAGTAGACATTTTTGTATCATATATTTACCCTATGTAAGATATACTAATATATAGAGAATTGGCCAAAGAGCAACAACATAAATCCAATAAATTGTACAAGTTGCTACCCCTGTATGATCCGTGCCAGAATACTTAAATGTAATAGCCTTAGCAGTTACTATTGTTAACCAGACAACAGCACAGAAAACATGGACTGCATGGCATCCGATCAACACATAAAAAATACCACCGAATATACCAGATTGTAATGTCAACCCTTTACCGATCAACTGGATCCATTCATATCCTTGAATCCCTAAGAAGAGTAAACCTAATACTCCAGTAACAATTAACATATTCCGGAGTTGTTTTAATCTATCCTTCTGTACTGCACGCAACGCTTGAAACATTATATATCCACTTATGATTAGCAAAATGGTATTTATGCCAGTGACCAATCGTGGTAGATTAATGTCAGCGTGTGATATGGGTGGCCATGTAACACTACCCATTCGAAAAACAAGAAAAGCACCAATCAATCCAACAAATAACATCGTCTCAGCACCGAGTAAAATAAAAATTGCCAGTTTTGCATTACTCAATGGTCGACTTTGAGTCATTTCAATCTCAGAATGATTCATCATTTCCTGTTCGTCTCTTTAATTTCCAGATAACTGCCTTTATGATTGAAACAATAAGCGTTATAATTGAAGTTCCGATCAGAAAAATGCCAATACCTGCTGCCACTATTGTCGTAACCCAAGAAACGATGGTTTTTACATTAGGTGGAACATCTATCTGTAAGGTCATCCATAATGTTGCAAAGACAAATAAAACAATAAATAGAAGTCCTAATGCTAATCCTAACTTCAAATTCCCTGTACGTCTATCTTGTTCCATGAAATTACCTCAAATGTGAAGTCTATATCTTATCAATTACCATAGCTATAAAAAGTAGTGGTAAATGAATTAATGATGCGTATAAGACGTACCGTGCTGCCTTTAAGGAATGTGTTTTTTGTAGATAAATACCACTTACAAGAAACATTCCACCAATGAGTAGTGCTGCAATGAAATAAAACCCACCTGCAATGCTAAACATAGTAGGAAGTAATCCGATACCGAATAGGGCGAGACAGTTTAATACTATTTGTCTGCGTGTACTATTTCCATTTGGATGAATGACAGGTAACAGTTTTAGACCAGCATTCGCATAATCTTCACGATAGATATATGCTATTGCAAGTGAATGTGGTATTTGCCACAAGAATAGAATTGCAAATAATACCCAAGCTTGACCTGTTAGTCTACCTTGCGCTGCAACCCATCCGACGACAGGGGGTAGTGCCCCTGGAAACGCCCCAATTAATGTACATAGAGATGTTTTTCGTTTTAATGGAGTATAGATAAACAGATAACTAACGACTATTAGAGAAATGACAAATCCACTTAATGGATTTACTATGAAGGTCAGATATAACATTCCACCTGCGGTGAGAATAGTACAAAATAGGAGTGCCTGCATAGGAAATATCCTTCCTGCAGGTATAGGTCTCTCCTGTGTTCGCTTCATATGAGAATCTATATCACGTTCAAGATATTGATTTAGACCTAAAACACCGGCAGCAGTTAATCCAGACCCGATTAATGTGTGCAGGAACATCAGCCAGTTCATAGTGCCCTGTGTTCCAAGATAGTATCCTGCAGCAGTAGTAATCAATATCATTACTACCAATCTTGGCTTGATGAGTTCTATATAATCATCAACTCTTTCAATAAAGACTGATGATTTCGTTTTGGTCTTTATGTTATCTGTCTCAGGTAACGTAACTGTTGTTGAACGCATATTCATTCCGTGACCAGTGTATGGTCAATTGTTGTTCCATTAGAAATTGAGGGCAATTTGAACCGAAACAATTTTAAGGTAATAACAAAACTACTTACCAGCATCAACGCCCCTACAGCGACATGACTGGTAGTGATTAGATCCGTTAGAACAGTAGAGACTGTTTCTCCAATAAATGTTAGTCTTGTTAGATAAGCACCAATTCCGAATATAATCTGTACGGCTACCAATCCAAGTAGGACTAAAGGTAATCTCCCACCAATTTCAGGTGATTTGCTCTCCATACTGAAAAAACGTCTGAGAAACAGAAAAATATGGAGTGTAATCAATAGTGCAAAGAGTATATGTATACCTATTATAACATATAAAAGAAGAGTTGAGCTTAGTTTACTTCCAATATGTCGTAATAATGCTCCGAATATCAGTTGAATATATATGAGACAGGTCGTTAGTAAACTTAATCTTTGTAATCTCTTTGTATTTTGGTTATTCTCTACGCTTTCTTCTTGTATAGAATTGTTATACCATTTGCGTGATGTAAACCAACTAATACCACACAATAATGCAAAAAACGCTTGTGCCAAACAGGCATGTAGAATTGCTAAAGTAATGCTGAGTTCCGTTACTCGAAGTCCACCAAGAATGCCTTGAACAATTACAGCGATAAGAGCTAATAATCCAAGCCATTTCAACCATCTTCTGGTATCATTGACTAATAACATAACCAATAACGAAATCGTTAGCAATCCAACAAGTGATCCCATCAATCGGTGGCTGTGTTCATATAATATTCCTCCCACCATTTCTGATAGTGGGTAGAGAAACATATTATATCCAAATGTTGTTGGCCAGTCTGGAACAGCTAAACCTGATTCAGTACTTGTAACAATTCCTCCTACTACAATCAATAAGAAGGTTGCTCCTGCGGTGAGAACTGCGATGCTGTGTAACCAAGGATTATAATGGTTTTTGTCATTCATACAGATTCCCGCAGAAGCAACTTCAACTGATATCGGTTCAACTAATCACCACCAGTAGCGGGGGCATGTTCGGGTTGTGCTTGTGGAATCCAATCTGATTCTTCTCCTGGGACGCTATATTCATAAGGCCCACGGAATACAGTTGGAATTTGTTCAAAATTACCATGTGGCACTGGTGTAGGTGCTTCCCATTCCAATGTATTGACATTCCAAGGATTCTTTTCTGCAACTTTACCTCGAGACATACTCCAGAAGAAGTTGAAAAGAAGGATTAATTGAGCGAAGCCGAGTGTAAAGGCACTCATCGTGATAAAGATATTCATGCCTTGAAACCCTTGTAAAAACTCGTACTGCGTTGGATCAGAAATCCTACGCATGTGTCCTCCAATACCAAGTATGTGCATTGGGAAGAAGGTGCAATTAAAGGAAATGAATGTTAACCAAAAATGTATCTTCGACAAGGTATCATTCATATACCGTCCATACATCTTTGGATACCAATAGATGACTCCGCCAAAAATTGCAAACAAACTACCACCAAAGACAACATAGTGAATATGAGCAACAATATAGTAGGTGTCATGAATATATATATCGACCGGTGTGTTTGCCATATAGATTCCACTCAATCCACCAATTACGAACATTGAGACAAAGGCAATACTATGTAGCATTGGCGTTGTAAATCGAATTGAACCGCGGAATAACGTACCCAACCAGTTGAATGTTTTTATAGCCGATGGTACAGCAATAAGCATTGTTGTAGTCATGAAGAATGCCCCAAGACTTGGTTGCATCCCACTCTGGAACATATGGTGTCCCCAAACAATCCATCCCAAGAATGCGATTGCAATCATAGCATACACCATAGATTTGTATCCGAAAACTGGTTTCCGTGAAAAGACAGGAATCATCTCAGATGCGATACCCATACCGGGTAGAATAAGGATATATACTTCTGGGTGTCCGAAGAACCAGAACAGGTGTTGCCATAGAAGCGGGTCACCACCACCTTCAGCTGTTGAAGTGAAGAATGTTGTTCCGGCAAGTCTATCAAAGATGAGAAGTGCTAATGCTGAGGACAAAACGGGAAACGCCAATAGCAGAAGGATAGCAACGATAAATAGAGACCAAATAACTAATGGTAACCGGAAAAAGGTCATTCCCGGTGCACGCATATTTATAACCGTAGTTATGTAGTTGATCGAGCCAACTAACGATGAGAATCCCTGAATCAACAAGCTAATTGCCCATAGATTCTGTCCCCAATCTACGCCAGTCCACTGTGGATCAGCAGATAGTGGTGCATAACCTGTCCATCCGGCTGCAGCATGCCCTCCCGGCACAAAAAAGCCTACAGTCATTATAACTGCTGCTAACACAGCAAGCCAAAAAGAGAGCATGTTTAGGACAGGGAATGCCATATCCCGTGTTCCGATCATGAGTGGAATTAGGAAGTTGCCAAATGCCCCCACAAGGATTGGTACAACAACAAAGAAGACCATAATTGTTGCATGCATTGTAAAGAGCATATTGTAGAAGGCTGGGGTAATTACACCACTTGGCATGTTAACTTCAAGCCATTCCTCTTTGTCCGATTCGTAGATCCTTTCCCACATCTTATCAGCACCGGTGGCAACTTCTCCTTCATCAATATATTGCTGTGAGGCACCGATGATGGGTATAGGTCTTTCTGGGTAAGCAAGTTGCCATCTAAATAGTAAGGCAAGTCCGCCACCTACAAAAAACATGAGTAAACCGTAGACAAGGAATTGCTTCCCAATCATTTTGTGGTCTAAAGAGAAGATATACTTACTTATAAAACTTTCTTCGTGATGATGGTCGTGGTCGTGATCATGGTCGTGGTCATGATCATGGTCATGATCATGGTCGTGTGATTCCGTTCCATTGTCACCATTCGCTGGCAGATGGTGTTCATCATTATCATTTTCATGCGACATTTTTTCATTTTCTTGCATAATTATATTTACTCCTTTCGCAACCTATCAGTCCAAAATCTTTTTCTTTTAGGCCACTCGTATAGAGTTTACTGAGGAGGCCACATTTCTGCCTTCCAAGCCTCATAATCGGCTTCTGAATGAACAGTGAGAAATCCACGCATACCAAAGTGTTCAAATCCACACAGTTCGGCACATGCAATTTCGTAATTTCCTGTTTCCATAGCTTCAAACCAGACAGTGATGAATCTGTTCGGCAATGCATCCTGTTTTAGACGTAAATTTGGAAGAAAAAAACTATGGATTACATCCACGGATGTTAGTTGTATATGTACAACTTTGTCTTCAGGAACATGTAATTGGTTTTCTAATTCAAGATCATCTTCAGTGCCAAATTCACCATCTGGACCTGGATAAGTCATATCCCAGTTAAATTGTTTAGCACTAACTTGAACAATAACTTCTGGGGTTGGTAACTGTGTAGGTGATTTAATTTTATTCCATTGGGGATAACTCAAGAGAGCTAATCCAAAAACAATAACTGTTGTCGCTGTTGTCCAAATAATTTCTAACTTTGTACTACCCTCAATATATGCTGCCTTATGTCCTGGTCTGTGTCGGTACATAATAAGAAATGCAACGAGTGTAATTGTTACCAGAATAAAGACGATTAAAGTAAGCCAATAGATTGACATGAAAAGTTTATCAACGCCTACTCCGAACGTTGAGATATTTTCAGGGAACGGTAACCATTTGTACATCAAATTCTCCTTAAGATGTGTACAATATTTGTTTTATGCCAGTTCATAGAGTACACATTTAATTCAATTCCATATCGTTCATATACTTTTGGAGGACGCTGTTAACGTAGCCGCCAAATAAGTCAATACGCAAAAAACAACTATTATACTTATAGAGTATGTCAAAGATGGGATGTTTCCAATCTGTTGATATGTGTTTCTATATATTCCAGTCCTAAAAGCTGCAAGTCCGTAAGTCAAAGGATTTAATTTCATAACCCATTTCAACCATATAGGTGTTCCAGTAACTGGGAAGAATGCTCCTGAGAGCAACCATATGGGAATGAGTATTAGGTTCATTATTGCATGGAAACCTTGTGTTGAATCCATACGCCATGCAATGATTAGACCAAGGTTCGTTAAGCCAAACGCCAAAAGTGTCATTACACCGATTGTTATTATAATAGATGTAATACTGGATTTAATACCGATTAGCGGTGCAAGACATAGCAGAAGGAGACCTTGAATGAGTGCTAATGTTGTTCCACCTAAAGCTTGTCCAAGAATTATACTACCGCGTGATACAGGTGATACGAGGACACTTTGTAGGAAACCTTCTCTCCGCTCATTTACAACAGAGATTGTAGCGAAAATAGCTGTGAAAAGCAATACTAAAACAACTATACCTGGATAGAAATATTCAATATATCCTATTTCTTCAGTCAATCCTGCTGGTTGAAATGATGCATTTAGACCACTTCCAATGAGGATCCAAAATACTAAGGGTTGTGCGATAGCACTGAAGAGTCTACTACGTTGACGATAAAACCTTATGATTTCACGCCACCAGATAGTTGAAACCGGTACCAGTATGTTAACCACTTTGTGTATCCTTACACAAACTTGTTTCCTGTCAACTTAATAAAGACATCTTCCAAAGTAGGTTTACTTAGCCGTATACTCTGTATATCATCAGGAAAAGCTACCATTATATCCTTTATGAATTCATTCCCACGAGTAGACTCAATATGTATAAAATTATCCGTTACAGTTGTTGAAACATTTAATTCTTCTTCAATCTTATTAGATAAGGATTGACCATTATTAGTCTCAACTAACACAACATCTCCCCCGATCCGTGATTTGAGTTCATCTGGAGTACCGATTGCCACTAATCGTCCCTCATCCAATATAGCAACTCGTGTACATTCATCCGCTTCATCCATGAGATGTGTTGTTAGTAAGATTGAAATACCTTCATTCTCCGCAAGAGTAGTAAGATACTTGTTAAGTTGCCGTCGCACTCCTATGTCCAAACCACTACTTGGTTCATCAAGTAGCAATACTTGAGGTGAGTGAAGTAACGCTTTTGCTATTTCTACTCGTCTTTGTAATCCTCCTGATAATTCTTCTACAAGATCTTTTGTTCTATCATTTAGTTCAAACTGTAATAGAAGTTCATTAATTCTGTGGTTTAGTTGTCTACCTCTAAGTCCGTATAGGTGTCCTTGATGTCTTTAATTCTCAAAAACAGTCAGCTTATCATCTAAGGCAGGACTTTGAAAAACAACCCCCAACAACTTTCTTACTGATTTCTGTTCAGTGTGTATATTATGTCCGAAGAGATTGATAACGCCAGAAGTTGGTGTTATCAGTGTTGATAGAATTTTAAAAAGTGTTGTTTTTCCACTACCATTTGGACCGAGAAATCCAAATACTTCACCACGTTCTACGGAGAAATTAACATGATCTAACGCACAACGTGTGTCGTACATGTGCGTTAGATCTTCTACCGTAATTTGATTGCTCACACAAAACTACTTTTTAAGTTTGAGTGTAAAGTCCTGTTTGACTTCTCCACCAGCAGCAACAGTAACCGTAACCGGTTCTTTGATATTGCTACCACAAGCTTCATGCCAATATCCTAATTTATAGGTTCCTGCAGGAACATCTTCAAGAGTGAATTCACCTTTTTCGTTTGTTACTGCAAAGTATGGATGTGGCACATAAGCGATCCATGCTTTCATCCATCCGTGAATATCACATTTAACTTCTACGGGACCTTCAGCTTTTTTCACTGCTGCGAGTGGCATTTTCTTACGAACTTTCGGTTGTGGTTTGTTAACTTCCTTATTGATAGAACTAAATATATGCACGTTATGATTCACTTTATCGGAATTTAGCATCGTTAAACGAGCGCCAACAGGAACGATTTGAACATGAGGAGTAAATTTACATCCTTTCTGATCCATTTCTAATTTTGCTTTTTTATCGAAATCTTTTCCTGTAGAAATATCCATAAGATATACGATTGTATTTTTTAGTTCTTTACCTTCACCAACGACAACGGACTCATCGTACTTGTCCTCAGCACCACAAACTGCTTCGTCTTTGTTAATTTCAAGCTTTTTCTTTTCAGGCAAATCGCCTTCAAATTTTACAACACCACTAATTTTCCCACCACCACTCACTGCTTTTGCAGAATAGGATTTTGGGAAAACGAGCTTATTCATTTCATCGGACTTCCCGTGATCGTCTGCAAAAACGATTAGACCTAAACTAAACACAAGAAGAACTGCCAGTGAGGTTAACAATTTAATCTTCATTTTTTATCTCCTTAGTATTCGATGCATATTACTTTTTGTCATGCACCATAATAAACTGTATCTCAAATATAAATTTCTAATATCTTCAAACTATTGTTCTGTCTCTGCTTCATCTGATGCAGAATTTCTTCTTTGTACAAAGCCTCGTAGACCGATTAAGAAGCCAACAGAAAGCAAAGCCACTATGGGTGGATAGATGAATCGTCTGGACGATGGTACAGGTTCTAAAACAAAAGAATACCAACTTGACATAACTCTTTTGATATCTTTATCTCCATTTGCACCATCCCATGCTGAAAATGCAATCGGAACAAATACACCCGGTTCAAGTTGTAGGTCTTTTTTATCATCAGTTGTTAGTGCACGTTTTACCCACAATCTATATTCGCCGTCTTTGTATTCACCTTTCACATTTAGGTCCCCTTGATTCTCTTGAACCGTAACATTATTGACACCTTTTACCGTCAATTCTGTAATTTTGTCTTGTTCAGAAGCTTTCCACTGCCAAACATATACAGGTTTTTTACCTCCCCATAGGAAATATGGTTTTTCATCCGTAGGACCTTTTGGAGGTTTTACAGGAAACTGAATAGCGATACCATCCTCATAGGACGTACCTGTATCTTCGTTTTCTTCGACTTCAATATTGTGTGTTCGATCATGCCATGTAAAAAGGAAAGCGACTTCAGTGTCGTTATAGAATGATTTTACTCTTACAGAGTCAATCGTGGGATTGAACTGACGTGGTTCAATAACAACCTGTCCAACAAGAGGATAATAACTATCTTCAAGAGTATTCCATGCTTCATCTTCAATTATTGGAAGCTCTTCAACAGTGTATTGTGAGCGAAGGGAGTTGTTCCCGATAGCGGTTTCAGGACGTTTTTCAGGTGAAAGAGATTTTACATAGTTTGCAAGATGCCAACTTTTTTCAGCTACAACCTTCATTGCATCATCATAAATCTTTTGTGCCTCAGGTGTGAGTTCAGTTCCTTCAGCTCTATCTAAGGCAACAAGTACTGCTTCATCCATTTTCTCATAAAGTTTACCTGATTCTTCCTCTTCTTCAGGTGTCATTTCATCTTTATTTTCCATTTCAGAAAGTCGCTTAGATTCTTCAGATGATAGACCGAAGTGGAGAAAACTATCACCTTCAAATGCTGGCATAGGGGATCCTGCGATACCTCCAATAAACCTTTTGAAAATATCTTCTGTATCCGTTCCCCCTCTGAAATTCCAATTCTCTGCGAGATTCGCTGGCCATGTCCGATCATTCCAGGCATCTGTAAGAGTAGGTGCTGACGTACCATCACCTCTACCAACATTCCCATGACACTCAATACAACCCAGATCAGTATACAGTGTTTTGCCAATTTGGGCACTTTCAGCGGAATAAGCTATTTTACCTTCTAAACTTATTTCTCTGGGTGGTGTTTCTCTTTCTTTAAAACCATCATAGAAGGTTTTAATATAACTTACGACTTCCCAGCGTTCATCTGCTTTAAGTTGGGATTCCCATCCTGGCATTGATGAACCCGGCATCCCATCCGTTATTATATCAAACAGGTCTTGATCCGTTGGAAGTTCACCACTCTCAGTGGATCGTATTTTATATAATCCGCGAGTAAAATCTCTCGGTTTTGGAAGTAGGTTTTCTGCTGCGCTTCCATCTCCCCGTCCTTCAATACCGTGGCAATGTGCACAACTGTGTTCATATACTTCCTTACCTTTGGCAGAGACTTCTGGAGCATCTTGCGTATATGACTGTATAGATATAAAAATGGTAAAACCTATGAGAATAGACCAAAGGACAAATACTTTTCTAAACACTTTAGTGTCCCTCCCCAAAAGTTCTATATTTATAGCCTGTATAATCAGACAGGAATAGGATTACATCCCATATTTCTTCTTGTGTAAGATGATCTTCCCAAACTGGCATCGCTGTATTCCAAGGTGTTCCTGATGCAGGTAAACCTGGTCCACCTTTACTAATTCTCCAAAAGAAGTATGCTTCTTGGAAGTTTGGAATAATCCCTGGATCTTGAAAGTTCGCTGGTAGTGGTTGAAGTCCGTGTGCAAAATGTCCTTGTCCATCTAAGTGATCCCCATGGCAATAAAAACAGTTATCATAATACACTTTTTTTCCATTTTCCACATGCGATCTGAATGTCTCAGGATCATCCTTTTCATAATGACGGTAAGGGTTTTGTGCCTTTTGCATCGTCTCAATTACCTCATCCTTGTATTTTAGCTCAAGTGGAGGTGTAGGATGTGCATCGCGTGGATCACCTGGTGGAGGAGTTTTTTGTGCTAAGTTCGTATATGAAAATCCAGTAAGAAGTAATGGAATGACGATAACTAAAACAAGTCGTCTAACACGATATCTATCATCAACAAGTGTTTCATAGACAGGTCTGAGAAATTCTTTGAATCTTGAATCCTCAACTGAAACATGTACTAATATTGCCACCAGAACTAACGCCATATACATCCCAATAACACTATTTGGTATTGGTTTCGAGATAACTCCGCCTATAACAAATTGTAGGAAAACCCAACATGCGATGAATATTACGAAACATATTGTGAAGAGTGAAATTCGTTTCATGGGTTTACCTCCTTAATCGTTATTGTATACTTAATTAGATCGTGGATATATTATTCAGCCACTTCTTCGTTTGTATCGCCTGTATCCTCAGATGCTTCTGCGGATTGTGTTTCTTCAGTAGTTGTAGAACCGGTCAATGTACTTAGGTAAGCCAATAGATCTGCTTGGTCTACAACCTTTAATAGAAATGGAAAGTTATCAGGCATTGGTGAGGTAACATAGAGTTTTTTTCCTGAACCAAGAATAAACATTGTACTATCAGGGGTAAAGTCGAAAAACGGATCGAATGTTTCTTCAGTACCATCAACCATTATTACGATTTCTTCACTATCCATATCCCCTGAGATGAGTTCTCCAATGACTTCCTCACCATCAGCATCCATAATACCTCGGAACCGTTGTTTTACTGCATCTTTAGAAACTGTCTGTGTAGAATCACCCACCTTTAAGGTCACACTTTCAGTAGTTTCTTCAACAATTTCTCCACTGATAGGTGCGTCAGCATCAAGTGGAGTTACAGTTAATGTTAAATAACCTCTTCCTTTAAGATTATCAAGTTCTTCTATTGGTTCTTCATCCAATTCACTTAAAAGTATGGTATGCTCAGTTTCAGTTCCATCATCTGCCTTGACTTTTACAACAATCTGCTCATTATCTTGTGAAACAAGAGTGCCTTGATATGTAATTCCATTTGCGGTTACAGTAACTTTTCCGTAACCGCTTACAATCTGTGCATGTGGTAGTAGAATTGATTCCTCTATATAACGTAATTCATTGAATGCGGCAATTTCAGAAAGATCCGGTGCAGTTACAACTTCAAAATCATCGGATGCTTCCCCAGCGTTTGGATTTTCTAATCCGCTAATCTCATGACAAGATATACAGGCAGCGGAGATAAAGACTTTCTTACCTGCTTCTGGATCCCCAGAAAGTAATGGAGGTAATGCTGCAGCTGTAGTACCGATTTCAGCTCTATCAATAGGTTCAGTAAACGGTTCAGGATCAATGTCCCCACCCAAACTTTGTAGAAAAGCAACAACTGCTTCAATTTCTACCTTAGTGAGAGCAATTGGGTTTTTCCATACCTCCGGCATAATTTTGCCGTACCCAGGAACTAAATATTTTCCTGGATCATAGAGTGATTCGATTAGATATTCTTTTGCTCCCATACCTGGTACACGACTGGCGGCATTTAAGCCAATATCGGTTAAATCTGGACATCTCCCTTTAGGGGCAGATGTATCTAATGTATGACAGGCACTACACTGTCCTTTGGTATTAAAAATAGTTAATCCAATTTCAGCAACAGCATCAGGGTCAGACCAATCTAACGATGTTACATCTCCAGTAGCAGTTGATGTATTTGGAACAAGTGCAGCCACAAAAGCATAAAACCATATCACACCTAAGGAAAAAGACACCAATTTCATTACTGGATACCATAACACCATATTCACCAGTACAGAAATCGTAAACCACACAGACCAAGGTAAGACTTGATCATTCTCGGTGTTAATCGGAAATGCCCCAGCACCCGATATAAATGCAATGAAACTAATAACCATTATTATCAGAGATACAATTTTAATTAGTGTGTTCTTAGTCATAATCTTGTCCTCTGTTTAGTCGTCACTCTCTGCAGAAACTTCGTCTTCAAGTTGTACTGAGTTATCTTTTTTCTTTTCACCCCATAGTCCCAACCAGAAGATAAAGCCTACAAGGGCGAAAAAGATTACCATGATGACGGATACAGTGTTTACAGCACTACTCAAAGAAGGTGTAAATGCATCTGGTGATGTATCTTTCATAACGCCAAAGATATGCCACCCTTCTCGTAAACCGGACCTTGCATACCCCATCAATCCCATAAGTGATGTGAAGGTAATTGCAAGGAGGATAAGGACATATTGAGATCGTTCACTAATCTGTCCCCATCTAATAGTTCCGGCTGTCGTTGCTTTACGATACATAAATATGTCAAGCACGGTGACAGCAAACATAACGGTAAGTGCTATCACTACCTGCCAAGGTGTCAATACATTCACACGAATATCTGTATCAACTGTGAAACCAACAATTCCAATTACGACAATAGATACCACCCCTAAGAAAAAGATAATCGATATTATGATGTTACCGAATCCTTTCCAACTCACTGTAGGGGACTTACCCGATCTTCTATAAAATAAGAAACTTAGGAAGGTTGTCAAAATGATGATATTAACAGCAGTATTTTTCGCTGTCATTAGTCCAAAGAACCCAATGTGTGGATGGTTCCCACCTCCCATTGCACTGAGTTCTGATGCACTTGATATTTTAGATAATGTGCGCGGTGTCATCCATATTCCAACACATATAACAATGATTGCTATCATATAAGGACGATAACGTGCATATACTTCTCCACCATCTATTCGTCCCATTCCTGACCACAGGTAATAGTTTGCACCAATAAACAGTACTCCGATCATCACAGCTTGTAGAATAAATAACCAAGAGAAGAGAGCACCCATCATGTTAATACCCATAGTATTGTTAAACATGTAGATTTCTCTACCTAACCAGTAGCCAGCAAAAGGCAGAGGTATGAGTCCGCACAAAGCGATGAAGTTCCCGTTATATCCCATCCAGTCGTAATGTGCTTTATCTTCTTTAGATTTTGCAACAAGGAAACGGAATGCTGCGTATGCGGCAACAATGGATCCACCAAATGCGATATTTCCAATTAGCCGATGTATATTAACCGGCATCCATGTAAAGTTATTTACTGCTTCCCAAACTGTCCCTAAAAATTCACCTGTTGTTTCATTGTGTAATGGAATTACTGTATGATCAGTTACATCTGCCATTATTTCAGAGCGAGTTAATTCAGGATTCTGCGCGATAGAACTCTCTATCCAAGATTCCTTCGTTTTCTCAGTTAATTTCCTTAACTGTGTACCGGGACTCGTCTGATAGGTTAGCCATGTATTGGAAACAAACATGATTGCTGTTCCCCAGACGTTTAAGAGAACACCGAGGAATAGATGCCATCCTTTAAACCGTCCTTGCATCTTATCCCAACCGTATGAATAGAGGTATAAGGTAAATGTCTCTCCAAAGAACAGAATGACATAGAATATCATTGTAGGACCGAAAATCCCACTCAACTTACTCATGACCTTTGGATAACACCATAGGAGGACAAAAACAAGAACACCACCTAATAAGGCAGTAGTAGAAAATGCTCCCATACAGAGTTTGATAAACTCTTTCGCCATTCTGTCATACCGTTCTTCCTTCGTTTTCCATCCGATGAACTCGATTATAACCGCAAACATTGGAACACCGAGGATGAAGGATCCGAACAATAGGTGTAACTGCGCAGCAATCCATGCAGCATTACGTGAACCTATTAACGGAAATGGACGGTATTCTGCATCGGTTGTGTCTTGTGCAAATGCTGGAGCAACTGTCAACAAGACATATCCCAGTAACATTATACCGAGTATGAGAAAAACTCTCTTTTTAGTTATTAGAGAATTATTACGCATTATCTATACTCTCAATCGAAGACTGATAATATTAATACAATACACTATAGAGGATGTATTGAATGAGTTTAACAGGTAATCAGTCTGTTCTTATAGTGGATTACTTCTTTTTAGGTTTCTTGAAATCTGTGCTTTTGAAATCAACAGTAACATCGCCATCAGCTGTAACTTCAACAGTTTTGTTAGCAGACCCAAGTTCTTCGTGCCATGCGACGACTCTTACTCTACCTGCTGCAACATCCTTCAAAGTGTACTTACCAGTATCGGCTGATTTTTCATAAGTATCTGGATGAATGAATTTACCTTCACTATCTTTCTGTCCTGTAACGGTAAAATGGTTGCTGTCAACAGCGACAATATAACCGCTCATCCAAGCATGAATATCACAGGTTAATTTGATTGGTTCTGCTTTAGTTACTGTATATGGAATAACAATACCTTTATCTGGTACTTGGAAATTCTTTGCTTCATTTTTCATTGCATGTGAATGAACATTGTGAGCAACTGGATCACTGGATGTTACATCAACTGTAGTACCAGTTGGTACAGCAATTACATGAGGTAGGTAACGACAGTTAAGCTGGTCTACTTTTGGATTCGTCTTTGGTAGTGTTACTTTTTGTCCACGAACACGTGCATAAATAACTACATTTTGGATTCCTTTACCTTTAGAAACCACGAGTACCTCAGACTTCATTCCTGTAGCAGTATCCAAACAGTGTTTTTCCTGCGTATTAATGGACAATGCCTTACGTTCCGGGACATCTCCGTCAAAAGTAACTGTTCCTGTTATATTGCCAGCATAGGTGATAGCTGCAAATGAAACAGACATTATAAGTGTAATAATGATTTTCAGAGTTTTCATTGTTCTTCTCCTTAGTTCAATTCTTTCAGTATATTAATCTGAACTGAAATTTGTGATTTTAAATTCTGTGCCTAAAATTGGAAGTCAACACATGATATATGGTATTAATCACTTCATCCTTAATAAGATTCACATTATATTAACACCTATATATTTTAATTGGCAAACCGTTAAATTCAACTATCACGGATATCCGTGTGAATTATTGCCTGTATTTTGCCTTAATATAATCAAGAATCTGCTGTTGGTCTTCATCATTTAGGTAGTAATGAAAGGCTGGCATATCGTTTTTTCCATCTCGGATACTTGTGAGAAGTTGCTCATCATTATGAACAGTCCACAAATTCTCATCAGTCAGATCAGCAGGATCTAATTTTTTGAATCTCCCAATCCGTCCATTCCCTTCACCATCTTTTCCATGACATCCTGCACAATATCTTGCATATTTATATTCTACTTCTGAAGGATATCTATTAGATGGATCAATCTGATTTCCTAACCAGATTAATCCATTAATCCACACAAGGATCATGACAATTACAATCAGAAGATGTTTCATATAGGACGGAACTCCCTATATAGGGACGTATTATGACCGAACCTACACTAACGTCCCAATGAGAGTATATAGTCTCGAACGAAGCGTATCTGCTTTTCAGCATCACTTCCAGCATAATTTCCGTATGGGAGATGTTCACCGTTAACAAGTGGCCACGCTTGTGGCATTGCAGTACCCGGTTGAAGTGCTTGTGGATCTTTTAACCAATCCATAAGCCAATCTGGTTTTAGTCTACCATCGGCTAAGGATAGGTCGGGTCTACCAGCTTTATCGCTTCCTTGAGATATTGTTTCACCTTTTGATGGATGACATGAGTCACACTTAAGTGCATCAAATATCTGTTTCCCAACCTGTAATTCTGCTCGTGTAGACATTGGAGGAGCGAGAGTTTCATAGGGGAACGGTTCATCGTCTAATGCAGAGAAGTATTTCACAAGTGCTGTTGCTTCATCATCTGACATACCGAAAGTTGGCATACGCACATTTAGTCCGTATCTAATATCGGACGGGTTTTTCAGGAAATCAAATAACCAGTCAGGATGAACACGTGCACCTTGTGATTGAAGTGGTGGTGGTGATAACTGTTTCGCAGTAATCTGATCCAAACCTTCGTGAGCTATAATCACATCAGTATAATCTCCACCTTCACCCTCAATGACATGACATCCGGTACAATTATATTTTTCCACGATCCGTCTTCCGGCGTCAATCTGTTTCTGTTTTTCAACACGTTCAGGTTCAACTGCATGGTCAAATATGTAATTCAATGGATAGGGTTGTGGCTGGAAACTCTTTAGTAATACAGCAATAGACTTCGCTTCATCGTCACTAATTTGGAACACAGGCATACGTGAAACAATCCGACGAGTCTGGTATTGGCGTGGTTTAGTAATCTTTCCTACTGTCCAACCGTGCCAACTATGATCAACACCTACAGTATCACCAAAATCAAGTTCTTCGGCAAGTTTCGCACCAAATTCACCCAGATCCGCACCGACTTTCGATTCATTCTCAAATCCTGAAATTTCGTGACATCCAAAACAACCATAAGTTCTGACAAGTTTTTCACCTTCATTAGGATCAACTTCGCCAATTGAAGTAGAGATTACATTTGTCGTTGGTTTCTGTAAATTCATTAGATATGCTACGACATTGTCTAACTCACGATCACTCAAGCGTAAACTCGGCATAGCAGTATCTGGATCATAAGCCTTCGGATTTTCGATCCACTGTTTGAGATATTGTGGTGTAACTTTTGTACCCACACTGTCTAATGCAGGTGCAAAATCAGTTCCCAATCCGTCAACAGCATGACAGGTAAGACATCCAACAGTTTTTACAGTCTCTTCACCAGCACTGATTGCACTTTCAGATTTTGCGTATGATTCAGAAGAATCGTCTAATGTATCATCGGTCATTTGTGATAGATAAGCTGCAATAGATTTCACCTCATCTACGATACGAACAACCTGATCTCTCGGGTAAGGATATACTGTACCATCATCTGCTTTAATATCATATCCAGTCTGTGTTTCGGTTACGATACCAGTCCGTTGTCCACCATTTTTAAAGTAAACAACTTGACTCATTCCCTCAGCAGGGAAGAAATTAGGCATTGTTGTGTTTTCAAGGTATGCCTCAGGTGTCTTAATCCAACTTTCAAGCCATGCAATATCTTTGACTTTACTTCCAACTTTCTTCAGGGATGGTCCAACTTTTTCAATATTGTTAAGTGCACTGTATCCTTCAACTGCGTGGCATCCATGACAACCGAGGTTTTCAAAGAGATGCATTCCTTTAGTGAGGTTTGGTGCGTAATCTTTTGGCACCTGAGTATCCGGATCAACACCAAAATCTAACTTCATCACACCATCGTGACAACGTCGGCAATTAGACTCCATATAACCCTTTTTCTCTTCAGAAGTTCTACCTGTATGTTCATCTAATCCGAGCACAGGTGTGAGCCAATACTCTGCATGAGTTAAGGCGTGTGCTGCTTTGGCAGTTAATCCGTGTCCTTGACCACCGTGGCAGGGGGTACATCCAAATCTTTCAACAGGGTGTTTTCCGAGTAAAACATCTCTATGTGGATGTGTCTGAAGAACAGGATCATATCCTGTTTCATAAGAAATCTCTATATCCCCAAACACATCTATATCGGTAAGAGTAAGGAGACCAGATTCAGTTAGTTCATATTCCTCTGATTCAGCATCAAAACCGTCTATAACAAGCGATTCGCTACCAAGTTTGACTTTTGGATGTTTTAACTGTAGTTTAACCAGAGTTTCTCCATCACCTTCAACTTCTTCAAAAATCTCATCACCGCTGGTTTCATATCCACTTTTATCAACTGAGAAATGGCAGGTAGCACACCTATCAGCGGTATAATCAAAATCTTCAAGGTAATATTGAACAATAGTGCGTGTTTCTCTAAATGGATTTTCTAATAGACTTCCAAGGAAAGTCCGTTTGATACCACCCACATCCGCCAACTTCTCTTCAAGTCGAGAAACGTTTTCAAATTCCGCTTTTTGAGATTCAAGTGTATCTAATGATTCTTGTGTGGCAGCGATACTGTCCTTAATGGAGGTATCTGTAGGTTTGTATTTTTGTGCAATTAGGTAGGTACTTAAAGCTTTGGTAGGATCGTTACTATTCTGATAAAAATCTGCAAGAGACTTATTTACATCAGCATATTCAGCTTCAGCTGCAAGGACAGCAGTAGTTAATTCACCTTCAATTCTACGTTCAAACTCGTCAAGTTTTTCTTTCCACTTCCTGACAGTCTCTGTATATTTTCCATCTTCTTCATGCAAAGCATGTTGATATTTATAATTGATAGCATCAGATTCACTCTGTTCAAATTTTCTATCCTGCAATGCTTCGTCTAAAGCGACTTTCTTCTCATCAATATCCTTTTTCAGTTTTCGCTCTTCATTGCTATCTATTTCTGGTTCAGCAGGTTTTTCTGGTAATTTATCTTTAGCGTTTTGCAATTCTGCTGTTGTTTTCTCATATTCATATTGGTAATACTGCTGTTGAATCTCTTTCCAAGGACGACGGGTAATCATCTCACTCCAGAAACCCCATATAGTTACCAATCCTAACAATGCAGATAGAATAAAGAACAATACAGAATAAGATTTACTTTCAGCGGGAATTTCTTTCTTGCTCCTCACGAAATGTATAACCTCCAGCGAATTGAAATTTACGGATAATATTGAGAATTAAATCTTATCTCTAAATTGGAAAATAGGATATTAGATATTAAACCAAGGGGTTACCCAAACATATTTTATATTCAATGCCAATCTTAAGAACATCTTAATAGGTAACGCCATCATAGACAAAAACAAGAATGAAACAATAACATATCTTACAAATCCAAGCTGTTGTATAAACTGACTTGTTTTTCTGAATAAAATATAGACTGCTGGTCCAAGGGCAAAATAACCTGAGACAACAACAAAACCGAAGAAACTGGCAGTTACGTCATTACGTATACCGAATAGATAGGATAAGTTGATATTCGTTAAAGGAACAATCCGATGCGAATCCCACTTCTCCCAGGGCATAAAGATATTCCATCCGGGACCTCTAAGGAACGTACCAACTATCATCAATACAATCCAAAGTATCAGAAAACCGAAACAGAATACTCCTAAAGCAAACGGACGTTCTTTAATAGTGTAATATCCTTTACCTTTAGGGTTGATGTCAATATACGGAATTGCTACTAATCCTGCAACTATCAGTCCGGGTAATACGACTCCGGCAATCCATGGATCGAAATAGACTAACATCTCTTGGAGAGCGAGGAAATACCATGGTGCTTTGGATGGATTCGGTGTTTTTGCCGGATCACTCATTTCCTCAAGAGGAGCGTCAATCATTATTGACCATACGCCAAGAATTAACATGACGATTATTGCGCAGACAAATTCGTTACGACATAGATATGGCCACACATAAACCTTATCATTTAGTTCCGCATCTGATGGTACACCCATCTTATCAGTTTTTCTTGCCTGTTTATATGATAACCAGATAAAGTATGGTACCAGAAACAGCATAGCTAAAATCGGAACATTATCAGGTTTCGATATTAAGGCTATAAAATTCTCCATATCTAAATCTATTCTCCTTTTTCAAACTTTACTTCTAAATTCTATAGAGGACCGGATATTCCACCATCTTTACGGACACGCCAAAAATGCAGTGCCATTAAGGCACTTGCTGCCAATGGAACAAAAACACAATGTAAAATATAGAATCGTAATAACGTTGATTCACCCACCATTGTTCCACCAAGTAATGCAAATCGTACATCATTGGCTGGCGTTACAATGTCTTTTGGTGTAAATGGACCTTCATTCCCTAATACTGGAGTAGCACTTGCCATGTTAGTTCCAACTGTAACTGCCCAAAATGCAAGTTGGTCCCAAGGTAATAGATAACCCGTGAAACTTAAGAAAAAGGTTATAAGTAATAATATCACACCGACTGCCCAATTAAACTCACGCGGTTTTTTATATGATCCTGTTAAAAAGACACGGAACATATGAAGCATCACAGATATTACCATTCCATGTGCAGCCCATCGGTGCATATTCCGAAGAAGCATACCAAAAGGAATATCAAACTCAAGTGCTTGTATATCTCGGAACGCGTATTGTCCAACGGGACGGTAGTAGAACATTAACAATACGCCTGTAACAGCAGTCACTAAAAACATGAGAAATGTGATACCTCCCATGCACCAAGTGAACCTAAAGTTTAGAGCGTGGCGTGAAATTCGGGGTGGATGTAAGTGGAGCCAAACGTTCTGAAGGATTTGTAGCGTATAGCGTCGCCCAGTTTTTTCATAACCGTGACGAAAAATTGATTTCCATATATCGGAATTCGTAATCTTTTCTTTTAGACCTTTACGTTCTTCGTTCATTATCTTCCTTTTATATCTATTGATGCAAACATTGACGCAGACGCGATTTTAGTCTGAAATTAGACCTTTAAAGATGCACCAGAATCCTCCCACTGACCTTTCTCACCTAAGAACTTGACAGATTTGTCAATTTGAAGTTGTCCATCTTCTGCTAAAGTGATTTTTACTCTTTCAAGCGGTCTTGGTGCTGGTCCCTCATAGTTGATTCCATCACGGTCAAAACCACTACCATGGCAAGGACACTTAAACTTGCTCTCTGAACCAAGCCATCGAGGTGTACAACCAAGGTGTGTGCAGGTTGTTAGAAGTGCGTAGAATACGCCATCTTCTCGTCTGACAATCCATACTCCGAAAGGATCTTTCTTGAACTTTTCGCTTACACTCCCTCTTGGATATTCTCCCGGAAAACCTGCCTTAAATACAGATGACGGTTCATATAGAACTCGAGGATACAGGTAACGAACTAATCCCGGTCCAAAACATAAACCCAGAGAAGCAACAAAACTTCCCCAACCCAAAGATTGGAAGAAACTACGTCGAGATAACACTTATGCCCCCTATATGAAAATCACATAATTTAGTTTGCAAAAGTATATCACAATATAGAATTGTTTGCACGAATTTCACCTTCTTAAAATTAATGTATCACGGATATCCGTGAATTAATTAAGTGTGCTACAACCTTAAATGACAAAGGTTTGTAGCTAAATTCATAATACAAAAAGAGGGACAAATACAAATATATGTCCCTCTATGATTTTACAATGTATATAACCCGATTTGGTTCCGAAAAACCGACATCTCTATTTTATGATTTTAACATTGATTATTGGACTTTCTTGAATGAAAGCAGTGCCATTTATGACCGCTGTTCCACGAAATTTCACCTGATAGGTCTTCGCTTCTAATGTGCTTATTGCTTCGAGATCAACCTCAACATCATTCTCATTCATAGGTATCGTAGCTTCAGGAACGGTTATACCTTCTGGCACCAGTATAGGTGTAATTGTTACAAAATCCGTGAAACTTCCGCGCCTAACAATACTCATTGTGAGTGTCGCAGACTTCTTAATAGGATCAACAGTTTCTGTCGTTTCTGCTGTTTCAGTATCGGTATTCTCGGCTGGTGAAGGGTTGGATACTGCTACAATTGTTCCATCTCCTTCTACAGCAGCTGTAGGTTCATCTACAGTTTTTGACTTAGGAAACACAATGCTAAAACGTAACGGTTCGATTGTTACTATAAATGGTGCTTCAACGACTGTTAATGGAATAGCAGGCGTTGCTTCAGTATAATTTTCACGGTTTACATTAGCGGAACCAGTGACGGAAATATAGTTTGTTCCAGGTGTAGGAACAACAGAAAACTGTTCTCGTCGTTCAACTGTTCCTGCTCGCAGTGAAATCATTGCACTATTCTTACCTGCGGGGATCGTTGCTTTTCCACCCGACACACGGCCTGGAATACCTGCCACATTTAGTGCAATCGCATCATTAAAACCTTCCTTACGATGTGCAATTACATGGAAGTTTGTAGTCTTATTATGTACAACATTAATATCTATATCTGCTACTTCAAGCGTGAACGGAGGTGCTTCCATTACTGTTAAAAGAATCTCTTTCGGGGATGCTGGTACTTCTATACGTTTATCACCAATTGAACCAACCCCTACTATAGAAAAAGGATGTAGACCTAACGCTGCATCGTCAGGGGCAGTTATGGTCAACAACGTTTGATTTTGTGTTGGATATAAGACTGTAGGGCTTACTACAAACCCTTTTGGTAAATCAGGGGAATAAAATTTCAGTCCACCCTTAAAACCGTCTATCCGTGCCACTGAAACAGTCATCACGAATGTACCTCCCCGTGTAATACGAGGATTATCCGTACTGACATTAACACTGAAACTCGGTTTTAATGGTCGAATTGTGAGTCTGTAAGGATATTCTGCGCCACCACCATTGTTTAGGTCACGCACAGATATGCCGTAGTTCCCGGCTTCTGGAGCTGAAAATCCAATTATGGCATCTGTTCCACTGGCATCATCATTCACACTAATAACTTGCTCTTCAACATCCTCATCAGATTCGCCCTTCTTATGTGAATATACTGTTAGTAGAGGATCTAACTGTGAACGAAATTGGCGAGATTGTACTTCTATTACGAATGTAGCACCTTTTTCTACTGTAATCGAATACCTATCAACATCACCGGCTTTTTCTATCTTACCATTCACAGTTATTGGTGTGCCTATCTTGCTCTCTTCTTTTAATGTATTATTAGGTTCTGTTTCGTTGGTCTCGTTAAACTCACCAATTGCAAAAGGGTAAGGGTTTGTCTCTAATCCCTTTTCTGTGTTTACACGTAATTCTTGGATACCTGTAGATGCATCTGCTGCTATATTCAGTTGTAAGGTGTTGAGAGATCCTAAGTTTGCCCCATTAACAGCAACATTATTTGCAGCACCGCGTTTCCCTCCCAGAGGAAACACACTCTGTAGATAGGGTAACTCACCAATGCTTAATCTATATTTGTGATTGCCGCCACCTTGATATCGAACATCTCTCAAATAGAGTGTGTATTCACCTTCTACTTCAGTTGTGTAATCTATGAAGGAGTCCAAGCCATTTCCATCTTCACTCTTGACAATTTCATTTCCTGATGGGTCATATAATTCGATATAGGAGTCTAAAGCTGAACCCATTCGTTGGGCATTTATGTCACATATTAACCGTGCACCTTTTTTAAGATTGAACCGAAAATAATCTACATCCTCTAAAGAGCTAACTGTGCCATTGACGGTGACAGGTAAGGTTAACATATTTGCCCCATCCTTCATAGAATTAGGTTCCTGTTCATTAATCTCAGGTAAATCACCAACGATGAAATTTTGTGCATTGGAAACACCGTTCGGTGTTATTAACCGTATCTGATGGTTCCCTAAAGGAGCATCTTTTGAAATTTCAAATGATAAAACTAAGCGTGGATTTGTAGGTACATCACCAGAGATACCAGACCCGTTAAATCTGACTGATGCAGACGGCGCTTTTTGCTTAATAGCAGCCTTTATACCTTGATTGTTAAACCATATTTCTGCGTCTTCATTGATATTCTTCCCTTCAAGAGTAATATCAATTGTTTGGCCACGTTGTGCAGCGCGGGGTGTGATATTTGTTAACTGCGGAGCAACCTGTGCATGAACTATACATACACTCAATACTAAAAAAAGTATCAACGGTATCAGAATCTTCTTCTGGTGTGTTTGTCTTACAATTGCTTGCTTACTAAAGATTAAACCAAGCATTTTGATTACCTCTTCTACGAATATTGGTTTTTGTAAAAACCTAAATGATGATTTAGGTTATAGAAGTGTGGATATATTTGGAAGGAATAAAGTCAATAATAATAGAGTTATAGAAGCCTGCACTTGATTTACATTTCAAATGCAGGCTTCTATAATTATCAGTCTATTAAAAGATACCTGTAATCACTTCACCTTTAACCAATTCGCGTGGTTGGTCTAAGTGGTTCATTACGATGGTATGTGGGTCTATCCCGAGTGTATGGTATACAGTTGCAAGAATATCGCGTGGATCCACAGGATTTTCAAGAGGTGTTGATCCCGTTGCATCGGATTTACCATAAACTTGACCACCTTGTACACCAGCGCCAGCAATAAGACCTGTATAGCAATATGGCCAATGATCCCGTCCATCAGGAGCATTACCATTTCCTGATGTACTAATCCCCATTCGAGGAGAACGACCAAATTCACCGATTGCAAGAACAAGTGTATTCTCCAACATTCCCCGCTGATCTAAATCTTCGAGGAGTGAAGAAACCGCACTATCTAATTTCGGACAGTGAAGGTTTTTCAACGGACCAAAGTTTGCTGCGTGTGTATCCCATGCTGTTTCATTTGGGTTACCATTGGCGACTGAAGGCCAGTTTACTTGCACAAAACGGGTGCCTGCTTCTACTAAACGACGTGCCATAAGTACACTCTGTCCGAATGTATGACGGCCATACTTATCACGCATTTCATTTGTTTCCTGAGATAAATCAAAAGCATTACGTGCCTTCTGAGATAAAATTAGATCGTATGCTTTCTCATAATACTCATTCAATGCAAAGGAATCGGCAACCTTGTCGATTTCTGGCATATTAGCATTAATCGTTTCAAGGAGTGTTTTCCGCCGTTGCAAACGCATCGGTGGCACTTCTGGACGGAGTGATAGATCGTCAAGATTGATATCTTTGTTCGGATCTTGGAAAAGGAAATATGGATCATAAGCTCTTCCAAGGTAACCAGCATTACCACCCTTACCAATGATACCACTTTCTTGCATTGGACGGGGTAGTTGAACTGCAGCTAACATTGGCTCTTCTGGTGGTCTGAACTTAGAAATATGTGCAGCTGCATTTGGATGATCAATTGGAGATGGCGGATCAAGTTGACCAGAAGGTGCAACTTTATCCGGTGTATCACCTGTAACCATTTGATACATAGCAGCTGTATGATTAAATAAACCTGCAGGTGTATAACTTACTGAACGTATTAGACAGGCTTTATCCATCTGCTGTGCCAATTTCGGCATCGTTTCTGATAACTGTATTCCAGGTACGTTTGTTGGAATAGGATTGAACTCACCTCGAATATTTGAGGGTGCATCCGGTTTTGGATCCCAAATATCTATGTGACTCGGACCGCCTTGCAAGAAGAGCAGAATGACAGAATCTGCTTTGCCCCAACCGTTTAGAGGCTTCGCGGCATCAACTGTCGTACTTGCCCTGGCTTGGAGTGACAATACTTGTGGCAGACTCATGCCCAGCATCGCGGCGCCACCCACGCGGAGAAACTCTCTACGTGAGAACCCGTCACATAATCTACCGGGCGCTTGTGGTAACGATAACATCAATTATTTCCTCCATTATAGTGAATTGTTCTAAATTATAGAGTTTCACAATTTGGTTTTGGGGTTAGCGGTTGAACAAGAATGCAGGACTGTTCAGTAATGCCCACATCAGATCTTGCGCGCCTTCCTCTTTTGATTCGGCTTTGCCAAGAAATTCTACCGCTGTCGCATATTCAGTTTTCTCTGGTAACCGAGCAAATGTTGCAAGATATAACTCCTCAACCAAGGTACGATCATCTTTCTCTTCTTTGATGAGTTGTGCAATACGTCCATTTGGATCTATAATTGCATCCGCAACTGTCGGTCCGTTAATTAAGTTCATGGCGTGTGCTAAACTAACTTCGGTTGTACGTTCACATTCACAGGAACTTTCACGTTCTGGTCGACCAAATAACTTCAAGAATCCGTCATCTTTCACCTGACTATCTGGCAGTTGTACGGCACGGAAACTCTTCGGTACACCTTGAAACTTAGGTTGACTTCCTGTCGCAACACCTATCGCATCCAACAACTGTTCTGCTGTCAAACGACGGGCTGTGGCATGTGAGAAATTAATACTATCTGATTTATTCCACTTATTCGTCTTAATACTCTGTTGATACGTGCGAGATTTTGCGATTGTCTTCATGATATGTCTAATATCAAAACCATTCTCAACAAAATCTTTGGTTAATGCATCAAGCAATTCAGGATTACTGGGTGGATTACTCGTACGGATATCATCCACAGGTTCGATAATTCCACGTCCCATGAAATAACTCCAGATACGGTTTACACCGGCTTTAGCAAACATTGGGTTTTCTGCTGATGTGAGCCATTCAGCAAATGAAGTACGTTTATCTTTAGATTCATCCTTGATTTCACCAAAAGGCACTGAAGCATCAACAACTGCTAATGTTCTTGGGTGTTTCACAGGGGTTGAATTATAACTTGTGTATACTACCTCTTCACCAGGTAATCTACCATTTTTCAATTGGACATCCGAAAAGAATGCTCCTACTTCGTAGTATTGATTCTGTGTCCATACTTCAAACGGATGGTCGTGACACTTGTTACAGGAAAACCGTACTCCGAGGAATAACTGTGTTGTGTTTTCCACTGCAGCCGTATATTCACGTGACACACGGAAATAACTTGCAGCAGGATTAGAATATGCGCTACCGGTTGCGGTAATCAAATCATACACGAATTCGTTATATGGACGATTTTCTGCAATTTCATCTTGTAGCCACTGTTGAAATAACCACATTCCACGTTCACCGAGGAACTTACGATTAGATTGTAAAAGGTCTCCCCATTTGTGTGTCCAATGGTCAACATATTCTGTTGTTTCTACCAATGAATCAATCAGTTTTTCGCGTTTCTCCTTAGATGCGGTTGTATCCATTAGGAAATTCCGTACCTGTTCAGGAGTCGGTGGGAGTCCTGTCATATCGAAATAGATACGACGTACAAATTCTTCATCAGTACAAAGTTCAGCGGGTAGAATCTTCAGTCTTTTCAGTTTGTTGTGAACATGGGTATCAATATAGTTATATACCTGTGTTTCTGCCCATTCAAAACCGCTTCTATCTCCCATCACGATAATACCGTTTGTACTATATGCACCTTCATAACGGGTTAATATCGCAGTTTCACCCCTACGTTCAGCTGTAACAACACCATCATCTGTGACTTTTGCTACATCAATAGAACTACTGGTGAACTTAGCTTCACGAGTTACATCACGTGTTGAACCATCAGCATAGTGTGCAATTACCAGCATCTGTTGTTTGTATCCTGGCATAGAGAGTTCTGCTGATTCTGGGAATACCTCTAACCTTTCAACCCGTTGTATTTTTCCAACGTCAGAAACCACTCCCTCACTAATCCATTGATGTATGAGTTTGTAATCACGTGAATCCGGTTTTATTACCTGACCGCCTTTGTGTGGTACTTCAGAAGTCGGTTTAAGTAGCATTAAACTCTGTTCAGGAAATGCTCTGTTAAATCGTCTTCCTGTAATGTCTTCAATGAGTAATTCGTAATCAAAATCGGGATCATATCCTCGAAGTGATAGTTTGAAGCCGTTTTTACCTTTTGCTCCACCATGACAAGTCCCGTTATTACAACCTGCGTGACTCAAGACAGGCATAACATCGCGTACAAAACTTACTGGTGGGGCATCAATACTTTTGACTGTTACAGGTAATTCGGTGGTAATATTATTCACAGAGATAGTAATACTGGATGAACCTACTTCTTCAGGAAAGATATATCCATCCTCATGGATCTTAATGCCAGGAGCAGCTGTTACTTCTGCCCATGTTGATACATCAACCCATTTACCATCTTTTGTTTGTCCCGATACCATAATCCGACGTCCATCCCGTGCATGTTCTAATGTTAATGATTCTGGATGAACCTTCAATGCTGTTATTTCTGGTACATCTACACTTGGAACATTCTCCTCCATCTGACTGATACCTAAGTTAGGATTTATCAAACAGAAAGAGAGTATTATAAGAAGTGTAGTTCCCAAGTTATAACTGAGTTTCACATTAACCTCCACATGTGATATGAAACTAACGCTGCGGAAAAATCCGCTTATTATTTTTGCCTTTAATAACTACCTTGCGTTCTTTAACTTACCCCATACAACCGGTAACTTACCGTGTGAGGATACATCTAAATATGCTGATTCACTCGCTAACCAATTAATAACATTTTCTGTAAGTTGTTCTAATTGATCAATACTCTCATTATTCTTGTGATAGTTGGGGAGTCGCCAATTCATATTAAAAACTTTACCATCTCCTGCTTCCCAATAACCAAATGATGCAACCTTATCACCCCAATCGTTTGCAGGCGGTCCCCATGAATTGGCAAGTGTAATAAAATTTTTCCAAAGTTGAAAGTAATCACCGCTTTTTGGAAATCCTGTTGAATTGATCTGTACCCTATCATTCACTTCTGGTTTTTTTCCATCAATATTTTCGAGACCTTCAACTAATCCTAAATCAAGTGTTTCTGGAAGAACTGTTATCCCTACATTAACTCCATCGTCAACTTCTGGACCGAATTGTCGAGCATCTACATCCTCCAAACCCATAGGTGTCGCATATCGAATAGCCCAACCCGTCAAGAGAACTGCTCCTCCACTTTCTGCATAATCCTTAAATGCATCAATTTCTGCATTAGATAATGCACCGGGATCTGAATCTCCTTCGTGCCACCAAACTACAGCATAATTTTTAAATTTCGCGCTATTTATGTCGCCTTTCTCTAATTGTGTTGTATTAAATGTATCTTTTGCAAATTCCAGAGCGGGTTTAGTAAAATCTCCATTATCACCGAGATATAAAAATCCTACCTCAATTTGAGCTTCTCCGATATTTAAACCACATATTAGAATTATAGTCAAGGATAATAGCAATAGACGATACATTTTTCCTCCAATATTTTACTCTCTCCAGAATACTTAATGGTAAATTCCTATCTGAATTATAAGTTTATTCTGTCCTAACATTGTTAATTATCACACTTTATACAATACAATGCAATAAAATTAATAATAGAGATGGGTTTTGTTTGTATAATTTTAAAATATTACAGTGTGAATACAACCTATAACAATTTAATTCTATATTAAATGTCGAAAAGTATGTAATGTTGAAAATTCGTATGTATTCTTGTTGTTACTCTGTTTCCCAACCATGATAACTCTACATTGGACCTACACGTTCCGGACCTCTATCCATAGCAAACATAGAGGCATCATAACTCTTTTTTAGAAGATCCATTCTTATCTCCAGTTTTTCTGAATCTTCCCAAAGATTGTTAAACTCATGAGGATCGTCCACTAAATCGTACAGTTCACCTGCTTCATGTCCATGATATGTTACTATCTTATAACGTTTATCCCTAAACATCGTTGCGAAAGAATGGTTCCGTATTCCGAGTGCATCATAAAACTCACACCGAACAGATGAACGATGTTGATTAGGATCAGTCTTCCCTCGCAGGATAGATAATAACGACCGTCCATGCATTTCCGCTGGAACTTCTAATCCAGTTAATTCTAATAATGTTGGAACCTTATCAACCAATTCTACCAAAGCATCACTTTTTAATCCACTTTCAAAACGTGTCGGAGAAGAAATTATCAACGGTACACGAACTAATCCTTCATAGAATCGACATCCTTTCTGAATCAGTCCATGGTCCCCAAGCATCTCACCATGATCACTCGTGAAAATGATAACAGTGTTTTCACGCTCACCTGTTTCATTAAGAACATCTAATATCCTACCAACCTGATCATCAATTAGTTTAATCATTGCGTAATATGCGGCAATTAGAGTCTTGGCATCTCTTGAACCAATCCTGTCACCAGGTTTTGTATTCGGGGATTGAGGAATAATAGGATTTCGCATATCCAATTCATCAGGTGTTTGGACTTTCGACTGAAAATCTACATCCGCTAATTTACGTTGTTGTTGTAAATCACTCTCCTTAAAAAGAGGGTCTGGCATATCACCTGGATTAAATTGCTCTCTATAAGATTGTGGTGGATTAAATGGGGGATGTGGATCATAAATATTCACGCTCGCAAGCCATGGACCTTTCCGTTTTTCACGAATAAACTCAATAGTCTTTTCAGCACACCATGTCGTCTGATGTAATTCCTCAGGAACACCTTCTGGATTCTTCGTTAATTCACCGAGTATAGCACCTTTTGAACGAACCCAATCGGCGTAATCATGACCTACTTCCCAATCATCTCTTGGGGCATGGCTATATTGCCAATATCTATATCCGTCATTGACACGCGGTTCTATTCTCCGAAAGGCACTTGCCAAATGTAATTTCCCAATCAACCCACAATCATATCCATTATCTGCAAGTGTTTTAGTTATAAGTGGATATGTCTCTGGATAAAAATCATTACCGTTACCGTTAACATGTGTCGCACTTGGATACATTCCAGTTAAGAAACTTGACCGACTTGGCGTACAAATAGGACTTTGACAATACGCATGTGTAAATGCTACGCCTTCTTCGACTAAACTATCAATATGTGGCGTTGAAACGTATGAGTTACCGAGAGCACCTATCGTGTCATAACGTTGTTGATCCGTACATATCCACAAGATATTTGGCTTTTCAACAGACATATACTTAACTCTCTTCAGTAATTACTTTTTAGTTGCGGTAAATCCAGCGGTCTTTATGACTTTTGTCAATTCATCAACAGATATACTGTCTTTTCGTACTTTTATGGTAGCAACATCTGGTAGAGAGACTTCAGCACTAATTACATTTTGAAGCTTAGTAAGTGCATCCTGCACTTTTGTCACACAACCCGCTCACGTCATACCCGATACAGCTAATGTAATTTCCATGCTTGCAGTGGTTTCTATTGGTACAGACATGAAGGTATTTAATTGTTCACCTGATATAGCATCGAATACACGAACCTTACCATCAAAGCCTCCTGCTGCAATCTGATTACCATCAGGATGGAATGTAACAGCAAACACACTTACAGTATCACCGGGAAGTGTAAGAAGCTTTTTGCCATCTGCGACATTATATATACGTACTTCACCAGCGGAACTTCCGGTAGCAAATTTACTGCCGTCTGCTGAGAATGCGACTGCATCAATGGATCCACCTTGCGGTTCATAAGCTTTAATGAGATTGAAATCGGTATTTCCAACATCTCTACGGGTTTCACGGAACATTTTATATAGGCGGGGTACTCTGTCTTCGCCGACACTCATGACCTGATCAGCATTTGGATGACGCGCTATTGCGTTTATTTCTCCATAACCTTTATTACTGGAATTTACATCGTCAACAAATGAACCTGTGTCTACTTCTACTAATTTAAGTGCTGTATCTCGACTACAACTTACAAAATGTGAACCATCCTTAGAAAATACAGTGCCAAAAACCCAATCACTATGATTATCAAATTTGACAATTTCCTCTTCATCAGCAACAGTTATTACACGGACAGTATTATCCGAACACCCAAAAGCGACTTTACTGGCATCAGGAGAAATGGATAATCCATAAATCGTATCGAAAGTCGAACGGATGTTTTTAATAAGTTTATTTGTTTCTGCATTCCACAATTGGACTTCACCGAATTGTGCTGGAGACCCACCGGCTACACCAATTGTCTTGCCATCCAATGTATAGACGATAGATTGGATACGACGTGCATTTCCTACTAATCGTGCCTTAACTTCATAATTTTTGGTGTCATACAATAAGACTTCGCTAACACCTGAGACTACAAGTGTATTGCCATCCGTTGAATATGCCATGGCAGACACAACTGGAGGAACAGTATAACTCGGATAGTTTGCTTCACCAATATTATCTACTTCTTCAGGAGTATCATCTTTAGCACCTTCAAGAATCCAACGTTTAAAAAGTGCTACCTCTTCAGCAGAAAGGGGTTCTTGGTTTTGAGGCATTGCTGGTGGATCACCAGTAATAAGTTCTATTATAAGACTGTCATCTGGTTTGCCAGGAATGATTGCTTCTCCTGCCATACCACCGCGTTTTAGTTCCTCATAAGTGGTAACAATTAGATCCGCATTAGGATCACCAGGATGATGACATCCCTGGCAACTTCTTTTTAAAATTGGAAAAATCTGTTTATGGAAACTTACGGGTTCCTGTTTACCATGATTGTCGGCAAATACAAATGGACTTCCAAAAACAAACAAAAGAAGACATGTTGTAAGTAAAAATTGAACCCTTATTTCTGATGAATTCATAATGTTGAAACTCCCTACATTCACGTTCTGTAGACAAATATAACTGTATTATACACCGAAAGTTAAATCCTAAATTTGCCGTAATTATATCACATATATACGTTAATATTCAATTAAAAGACTAATTAGAGGTGTGTAAAGTTTTTTGTCACCTTACAATAGTGTATCAGAATATATCTACAACACTGTCTTGATTCATAGGCTTCAATTTATGAATTCTGCTCATTGTAG
>JAGFCA010000122.1 GCA_022394755.1 Candidatus Poribacteria bacterium | reverse complement strand
CATATTATACGCTATAAATTAAAACCAATTCAGGATCGTTGTTATGCCGAAGAAAATCACTACAATCTGTATACTCACAGATGAAGAATTAATTCGATTTGTCCAGAATAGAGATCAGGATGCATTTTCGGAACTCATCACGCGATGGACACCAAGGATAAAAGGGGTAGTCAACTCGAATTCCAGACAAAGACTTGACGCAGAAGAAATACACACTGATATCTGGATAGCTGTATGGCAAAATATAGTTCATCTTAGGAGGGATCTCCGAATCACGACTCTTTTAATGAGACATTACTTACAGCGTATCTCATAAATACGGATCGTGCGTTTTTATTTAATTCCTCTTTCGTTGGGCGGGTTTCCCAGCCTGTTGTATCAATATATAATGTATGGGAAGATCCAGGAATCTTCCAAATTTGTGATTTATGAGATAGGATCTAAAAAGAGTTGGTGGATAGATGGATTTTCTGATGACATGGTATGAAAGACATTACACTCGGATTTCTGATAGCGGTATACCCGAATGAAACATCTTCACAGGTGGAATCGTCTCTTCAACTTCAGTCAATCCACATAACCAGTTCCATGTCAATTCACCTTTACGACGATCTCTGTAGGATTCTACTTCTGTAACGTACGGATGTCTACCCTTATGCTGATAAGAGGGAATATCATCGTTCTCACGTACCCAATCCCTTTTCGGCATTTCTGTTCTTAGATAAGAGAACTTAATCATCCCACGTCTATCAGCGTTGAGTTTTGGACCTGCTTTATGCCAAATACCGTATCGTGTCATTGCTACAGTTCCAGCAGGTACAGTCAGAGAAAGTTGTCCTAAGATATCTCCATAATGTGCAATTGCTTCCCGATCAACAAGTCGAAAATGTGACCCCGGTAATATCATCGTTGGACCATCTTCAATTCTAACCTCTTTTGGATAGTAATAACATTGAAGATGTGTAATGCCGTAACCGTATTCAGTTAATCCATCCGAATGCCATGTCTGTCCCCGATGTGGCGTTTCAAATAGGTGGTGGTGTGCACTCGTAGGCACAAGGAAATTTGCTCCTAACAGAGACCTTGCAACACCAGCAACCTCAGATTGAAGAAGGACATTCTTTAAGAATTCATCAGATTGAATAAAATCGGTCATGTGTCCTGGCTGTACGGATTGACATGCGGTATTGAAATCAGAGTCAACAATACTCTCAAGGGTGATATATCCGTTATGAATAAACTGCATCACTTGGTTATCATCTAAAGTCGGTTCAATGTTAATCACGATTTCTCCTCCTCAAACAATTTTCTCTAAGATAAATTCATAACTGAGATACGCATTTTCAACATCTGTAAAGTTATAGAGTTCTGGACGTGGAAATTGTACAATCCGCCATCCATCCCGGACAGCGTCAAGCACTGAAGCATAAGGTGTGTCCTGTGACGGTAAGACAGGTTCATCCGGAGCAGTGGCATCAAACATTGACCATGCCCCAATAGGTGAACGTGGATTCGTCGACTTAGAATATAGGTAGAGTACTACCTGTTTTTCCGCATTCAGCAAATCTTCCACACAACATAAATCTTCTGTTGTCAGTTCACCTGTTTTGTGTTTTTCAATACAATTATCAAGCCATTCTTTTATTGGTGATTTCACACAAATATCTCCCTTTATTTCGATCTAAATCATTATAGCAAAATATACTATTAAATGGTATGATAGTTAATGACATAGTATTTTTTACCAAAAATCCTGCATACGGAAATATCAATCTTGGTCTCTCAGAAATCTTACAGTAAACCAATAATCGATGTTGGCGATTTCGATGAAGATGATGACTACGAATTGGTTGAAGAATCTTGTATTACTAACTGAATTACAAATCCAAGAATGATTATTTCACCAAAGAATCAATCCCTCCTATTGACAAATCTAAAAGAAGAATCAATATCAGAACACACGGTTGTTGGTATCCGTACATGGCATGTGAATTTGAACCCACGCACGATGCCGTCTCTCGGTTTTGCAAAAGGACAGATTCCGGATAAATCAAATACCGCTTCAAATTCCAAAGGAAATTCAGTTCATGTTGATTGGCGTGGTCCCTTTGCAACACAAGCAGGTGCATTAATAGTTGAAATTACTACGGATAAAGGGTTGAAAGGGTATGGTCTTGGTGGTGGTGGGGCTGCAGGTGCGTTGATTATTGATAAACATCTTCAACACTTTGTTATTGGACGCAACCCACTTGATGTTGAAGAGATATGGGATCACCTCTACCACATAACATCTATTTATGGTCGTCGTGGTCTTGTAATCTACGCTCTCAGCGGTATAGAACTTGCCCTTGTTGATCTATGTGGAAAGATATTGGATCTACCCGTATATAGTCTATTCACAGATACACCACAACTGCAGATTCCTGCGTATGCAACCGGTACAGATGTTGAGTATTATGTAGAAAATGGCTTCACTGCTTGCAAAATACCTTTAAAAAACGGGTTGAAAGAAGGTGAGAAAGGGTTTGCCGAAAACCTTGAGATGATGTTTTCCGCTCGCGATAAGATTGGTCATGAAATAGATCTGATGGCAGATATTTATCTAAGATGGGATGTTGACTACACACTTCGTTTTGCAGATGCAGTAAAAGATCTTAACATAAAATGGATTGAAGAACCGATACCACTTGACGACTATGCAGGTATGGCACAATTGGTTGAGCAGATTGATTCAACTTGGATTGTTTCTGGTGAACATGAATTCACACGATACGGGTTTCGTGAACTGCTACGATGGAACGCTGCTGATATGATACAACCGGATGTGAGTTGGGCAGGTGGATTCACAGAATGCCTACATATTGCCAAAGAAGCAGCAGAGATAGAGATTTCAACATGGCTTCATCAAGCAGGTACACCGTGGGGGTTGCATCTTACAGCATGTTTACCGATGCCTTGTATGGCAGAAACATTCGGTCCCTCTCGTAATGGTGTAGAAAATGAACTTTATCAAAAATTACGACCTGTCCCCTCCAACGGTTTCTTCACGCTTAACGATACCCCCGGATTCGGTGTTGAAATTGATGAAACCCTACTGGATGCATATACTGTTGACTAATTTTATCTTGTTTAAAACATGCCCTCTGCTCTTGTTTAAAAGACTATCAAATATAATTTTATTTCCTCAGTTTAATACGAGTTTAGATTATTATTTAAAGGTTAGTTGAAAAAGAGTCTGTCATACACACTAATTTAATACAAAGAAAATTCTACAGTATCTGTATTACAAACCTCAGAGGTGCGAAATGTGTAAATTGAAAATCTGTCCAAACTATAGTAACCTTAATCGGAGTTTGATAATCAGATTACCATTTCAAAACAACGATAAGATAACTATCGACAAACCCTACCAGAAACCATACCATATACGTTAAGATAGTAAATTATCACCTCCGATAGCTTCTGTCCCGATTTTTTCTGTAGGAAAGAACTCTGATTCCCGACTCTTATATTCTACACGCACCCCGCGTAAAACATCATCCAGATAAACCAAAACAAACCTAAAAACCAACAAATCACACTAAAAATACACCTATTGTTATAAATTGTTGATGTACCTCCAGTACATAACGAAATATAGTACATACTGGATCTTATGATACAGGTATAAAATCCTTGTTATCAAAAATCGGAATTGATTTAGATCAACAATCGACATCCAACCAAACACTTTCACAGAATATATAGGAAATTCTCTCTTATTCATTACTTTAACTCCACAATTACATTGAATTTTAGAAACCGTTTATATTATGAAGCGTTAATAATTTCGTTAACATATATAGGTTTCAATCACTAATACCACTGATTAACTTATCTTTCCAAAATTGTATACTATCAATTAAACGAAACACTGCTATTCATTTCTTAGGGAAGTTTCTGAATGAATGCCACTCAGAAAGTTGATAAACTCAATTCACTCCTGAATGATCATCACGAATACCGTGAAACTTGTCTCAACCTTATTGCATCAGAGAATACCCCTTCACCGTTAGTCGAAGAACTATTTGACGAAAGATTGGCACGTAGGTATGGCAATTACGCTGGTATTGATCTTTTTCAGCGTAACTATAAAGGTAATCGTTATATTGCGAAAATTGAGGAGTATACACAAGAATTAGCAAAGGAACTGTTTGATGCTGCCTATGTTGATTTGCGTCCCCTTTCAGGGAACATAGCAGGGATTGCAACGACATTCGCATTAGCTGAACCGGGAGATATTGCTTTAGAAGTACATAACGGACATAGTTATGCTCGTAAACTTCTGTCATCACCTCTTAAGGTTGAACTACAATCAATTCCAATTCCGTGGGATGGTCCAAAATCAAACATTGACCTTGAAGCAACTATTACACTGATTGAGGAACATAAACCGAGAATTCTAAATATCGGTTCCGGGATTTTTCTATTTCCACAACCTGTTGCTGAATTGAAAGACGCATTGACAAAAGCAAATCCCAATTCATTCCTGATTTACGATGCTGCACATGTGATTGGATTTATCGCTGCGAAAAGGTTTCAATCTCCATTTGAAGAAGGCGCAGATGTCATAATTTCAAGTACACATAAAACCTTAGCTGGACCTCAGGGAGGAATCGTCCTAACGAATGATAAATCTATTGCAGAACGTATCGGAAAGACATTATATCCATTGCTGATGAGTAATCACCATCTAAGTCGTCTCCCCGCATTGGCGGGAACCTTTATCGAATGGTTAGCATGCGGTTCAGAACATGCAGATGCAATTGTTGCAAATGCTAAGGCTTTAGGACAGGCATTAACACAGCATGATGTACCGATGTTAGGGGCAGAACTTGGGTATACTGAGACCCATACACTGATTCCTATAGTTGATAAATATGGTGATGGTGCAGAACTCGCGAATCAATTAGAGGATTGTAATATCATTGCTGGTGCTGCACCACTCACACCAGATGTAGGTGTATCTGGACTTAGGTTCGGTGTTCAAGAAGTTACACGATGGGGGATGACACCTGAAGACGCACCAGATATCGCAGAATGCATTGTTGATGCTCTATCAGGCAATTCACCTGAGATGGTAAAACCCAAAGTTGAGAATGTCGCTGGAAGGTTTAACACTCTTCAGTTTTCTGTATAGATATTTATTAATATAAAAATTATTTAATCAATATTACTGTTGTTAAATGTTGTTTACTACCAATTCAAACGTTATTTTAGTGTGCTATAGAGTACAAACAATAACATAAAAGGAATAATAATATGCAAAATGGTACACCCGGTTGGGTGAAGGTGGCAGAGTTGAGCGAGGTGCCAGAGGGAAAACCGAAGGCAATTCAAATGGGAGAAGGTCGCAGTATCGCCCTATTTAATGATGATGGTAAGATATTTGCTACCGATAACCAATGTCCACACATGGGATATCCCTTAACTCGTGGAACAATTCGAAATGGTATTTTAACATGTGACTGGCACCGCCGTAGTTTCGACTTAGAAGGTGGTGGATGTTTTCATGTGGAATGTGATGATCTACGTGTTTTTCCAGTAGAAATTCGTGGTGAAGAAATCTGGATAGAACCGGGAGATATGGAATATCGCAGAGCTGAGGAACATAAACAACTCCTCCGTGAAGGTCTTCTAAGTGAAGATCGCTGGACAATGTCAAAAGCGATTGCACTTCTTCTAAAAGGTGGCGTTCCTGAAGAAGAGGTAATGGGATCTATTCTTGAACACGTCGCACGCCATATCCCTTCTGCTCACGGTTCCGAAGGTGGCGCTGATGTATCCAAACTTATTAACGGTCTTAGAGTTGGTAGTCGATATGAAGGTGAAGACAGACTCATTGCTGTAACTACCTCTGCATGTTCTGCTTCTGGAGAAGCACGACAAAGGCTTGAAGTTATACCACTTCCGGAACCCGTTACCTGGGAAAAATTAAGTCGTTGGGTTCGGGTTTTCTCGTTTGAAGGACAAGCAAGCAGAATCGAAAGATGTCTATTCACCGCATATCATAAAGGTGATGCCGAAAAATTACGTCCTCTGCTATTTGAATGTGCTTTTGAACCACATTTTATTGACGAACCACAGATACCTCTATACGTCAGTTATCTTTCGGAAGTAGTAGATGAATTTGGATGGGATAGAACTGCCGACCTTTTCTTCTATCTCGGTGCTGACCTTGTTGGACATCGTCCCCAAGATCCAGAACGGTATCGCAGAGATGCTATTAACATTCTGAAAGAAATGATGCCAACAATTGAAGGCGCTGCTTTAGAGAGAACGAATAAGTTTGATGAAGATTCATTTGTTGAAGCACTGACAAGTGTTGATCTTCAACGCTCGTTTGAAGAAGTAGGGGCTATCATTAGTGATGGAGTATACTTAGATAAGGTAATAACCACACTTGTACTACTCGCCGCTGATAGAATGGCAAACACTCCTGTGAATGTTGATGCAGGTTGGTGGAACCTTACTATGGAACTCAATCTTGCAGCTTCACTCCGAAGTGCAAAAGAAATGGGTGGAGATCTTATCGCAGCGAAAGGGCTTTTCCATGTCGCATGGCAAATCTTCGCTGATCGTTGGATTAATATACCAACAAGGCTACTTAGTGAAGAGTTAAGCAAAGAAAAATTGGATGTCGCGAATGAAGAGGAAGGCATTGAAACTGTAATTTCTACAATTGAATCCCTAAATGTTCAAGATGTTGGACCTCAGGTGATCGGATACCTGAATGCAGGCTATTCAGCTCAGAAATTACTACTTGCTATTGGACATTCTGTCCTATGGGATGACACAGGGAGTGAAGTGCTTCCAACATTAAGGACTGTGTTTGATGAATGGAACAATGCTGAAGGTCATCCTGCACAAGCACAACTCTTGGTTGGTTTGGCTCGGTATGTTACAGATATTCGTTCCAATACCGATAACAAATCTGCAGCTACCACTGCCATGAATTTCGCTGAAGGTAGAACTACCATTGAGGTTTTTGAAGAGTAATTACAAATGAACCAATACGGTCAACTTGTCCCTCGTAAGGAATACATTGAAGCTGTAAATAAAGGTGATGCAAACCGCGTCAAATCTTTGTTAGCTGATAAAAAGGAACTGCGTGAGTATATCAATGAACCTTGGTTCAGTTTTGATGCTCCCGCAATTGTATTTGCAGCTTCAATGGTCAATAAACCTTTGGTGGATGTGTTACTTGATGCCGGTGCTGATATTGATGCGAAAAGCAGTTGGTGGGCAGGTGGAACCTCAGCATTACAACAGGCTGCAGGGTCTATGCTTGCATACAATAAAGATTTCGCTGAATATCTAATTAACCGTGGAGCTACTATCGAGGCACATGCCGCTGCTGGGTTAGATATGGTTGATACACTTCAAGAATTGATTCAGTCGAATCCTGATGTTGTAAATGCTCCTGGGTGTGATGGTATGTCCCCACTCCATTTCGCAGCTACACCAAGAATCGCTGAATTACTACTTCAGCACGGTGCTGATATTAACCTACGGGATCGTGACCATAATGGTACGGCAGCACAATGGACAATGCGAAGACGTCCTGAGGTGTGTAAGTATTTACTTAATAATGGGGCAGAGGGAGATGCCGTAATTTATTGTGTGATCGGTGATGTAGAAAAAGCAAAAGCGGAATTTCAAAAAAATCCTGAACTGTTAAAACTTCGGATTAATATGAAGGCTGCTGAAGGGTTCATCATCCCATCCGAAAACACAATTCGGTCCAATTCTAATGGTACTCCAGAACATGGTGTTCCAGGCGGACATGTCTATGTTTACCAAATTGGTCCTACCATGCCCCTACTCGAGGTTGCACTCCAATCTAAGCAGATGGAAATTGTTGATCTATTATTTGATTTAGGTTATCAAATCAATTTGCGAGACTGGTATGTGCTTGTTGGACAGGGACCAAAGCGTTTTGACAAATTGCTGAAAGATATCATTGCCAAAGGTATAGATATAAATGCTATACAAAAGCATAAACGCGAAATGTGGGCACCACTTCATTGGGTGGCACAACGTGGTTTGACCGATGGGATTGCGGTCCTTTTAGCAAACGGTGCAGATCCAAATGTAATTACTGACAAAGGAAAGACACCGTTACATTTCATTGCTCAGAAAGGTGTCGGTAAAAACCAGGTTGAGTTGTTGCTTAAGCATGGAGCGAATCTGAATATTCGAGATGATGATGGGAAAACGCCAGTTGATTATGCTAAGAAAGCAAAACGGAAAACTGTTGCTGATTTCTTGTCAAATTTAGATCTCCAGTAACAAGTAATAAACCCATATAGCAAAGCAAGTTACATTACATTGAATAAAATGTAATAGGAATGAATATGTTTTACGAAGAGAATTCCCCTTTCTATAGATTACTTTCTACTAAATATAAACATGAAGAGGAAGAACTTGGAATTTCAATCGTTGAAGCACATCCTGAGATTGCTAAGTTAACATGGGAGGGACCTGATAAACAAGGACAACCCTTTGTCAAAGGAAGTACTGCACTTCATTACGCTGCTAATGATGGGAAGGATCAATTGGTTCTGAAGTTAATTGAGCATGGTTCAGATATAAATGCCTGTGGGGCAAACTGGTATAGATCGGTTTTATCTTGGGCTGCAAATAATGCACAAATATCAACTATCAATCTACTCTTGGCTAAAGGTGCTGATCCGACCTCATTTGACGCTGTGCATGCAGCAGCGTTTGGTGGTTCTTCATGTGGTGAAGGGCAAGCGGAAGAATACGCTGAAACATTAAAGATTCTAATTGAAGCCGGGGCAGATATCAATGATCGGCGACATTATCTAAACCAACACCTCTTGCAATCGCTCTTAAGAGTGGAAACAGTGGGGCAATATCGTATTTACTTAGCAGTGGTGCATCAGAAACTTAGAAGGATCAACCCCTGAAGTGTAAATTGTCATATTTCATTAAGGTTTATTGGTTGTAATCGAATTAAGTCAAGACATAATAAATATATATGTTTTATGAAATTAGTTAACTGTGAGAGTAAAGTACTCTTACAAAATAGGAGATAAATCAAGTGTTATCAGAAAATGGAAATTTCGTTAAAGTCGCTGCCGCCAGCGAGGTTGAAGATGGTAAACCGAAGGCGGTTAGAGTCGAAGGAAATAGTATCGCCCTATTTCACCATGAAGGGGCAATCTATGCAACGGACAACCAGTGTCCTCACATGGGGTATCCGTTAGTTAGAGGTCACGTAAAAAGAGGTGTACTGGCTTGTGATTGGCATGGGTGGAGTTATGATATGGAAGGTGGTGGTTGTTTCACCGGTGGGTGTGATGACCTTGCTACATTCCCTGTCGAAGTTCGTAATGGGGATATTTATGTTGATATCGGGAGTGGTGGAAAAAAACGTGATGATGCACACTACTTACTTTTGAAAGAAGGCTTATTCTCACAAGATGGATGGACACTTTCAAAGGCTATTGCCATTATGTTAGCAAAAGGGGTGTCAGAAGATGAGACTCTTGAGATTATGGTTAAACACATGGTACGCCACATTACCACATCTGAAGGTGGTGGTGGACGTTTAGCAACGCTCATGCATGGGATTAAGGTTGCACACATGTATGATGTGGAAGATAGACTTATCCCATTGATGATGGCTGCAAGGAGTGCCGCTGGTGGACATAATGATCGTCCGAAACGCAGACCTTTACCGCCACCTGTTGACTGGGATAGACTTGAAGATTGGGTTAGAGTGTTTACTGCAGATAAAGAATGGGAAGGTATTGAAAAATGTCTTATCACCGCCAGACAATTAGGTGGACATGAAGACAAATTCATACCACTTTTCTTAGATTGTGCTTCTCAATGGTTTTTTCTTAGCCACACTGGAAACCTAATTCACCTTTGCCATTTGGCAGAAGTTCTTGAAAAATGGGGTTGGGAAATTACAGGAGAATTGGTCTGTAATGTCGGCGCGAAAATTCTTGGTCAAGGTCGCGGTAGACCCGGTGAACGGCTCAGAGAAGCCATTCAAAAAGCTGAAGAACTTGAACATATCTTCGATGATCTACCTCAAGAGAAAAATCCTGATGCAGATGTTGAATTCGACGAAGATAAACTTTCGGCTGATCTTGTAAGTGGTGACATTGATACCATCTTTGATGCTATTAAAGATGTTCTCATTGCAGGTGTGTCAATTGACAAAATTGCTACTACCATGGTCATGACATCTGCTGATAGAATGGCAAGAACACCTGTAAATATGAGTCCAGGTTGGTGGGAACTACAAGAAGAAATGGAAGCAGCTGCCAACATCAGGAAAGTCCTACGTTTCGGTGGAACTAAAGTCGCTGCGAAAGCTCTCTTCCACTGTGGTTGGAGATTCTATTCAAACCGATGGCTAAACATTCGCCATCAACCTATTTCACAAGCAAGAGAAAGTTCTAACACTAAAGTTCTTGATGAAAATATCGCTCTTGATGCAATTATTGATGGAATCGAATCGGTACGTATTCAAGAAATCGGACGTCAGACACGCGAATATCTAAACTCAGGATGTAACGCTGAACGCCTACTCGCTGAAATGGGATTATGTATCTTAAAAGATGATAACGGTGGAGATCTTCTCAGTACAATTCACATTGTCGATAGAGAATGGCATTACTGTAAAGACCATCCTGCCAGAAATCAGATGATTGTCGGATTAGCACGGTGGGCAACTGATGTACGGAGGAATTCTGGAAACGATTCCGCTGTTCAAACCGCACATCGCTTTGCTAAAGGCGAAACTGCTACGGAGCTTTACGAGTAACATTATCAACCAATATCATAGGGCAAGGTCTGTTGATTCTTGCCCTACTTTTTTATCCTATGAGATATTTCAACATTTCTTTAATACTTCTTCTATTCTCCTTTCAAGTTCATGGTGTAACGTTAAAAACCGAGTTTCAACTGGGTGAAAAACAGCAACCTACTCTTGATAGATTACTCCCTGATGTCGCAAGTCGATTAACTTTCAATGAAGAAAACACAAAGTTAATTGCACATCAAATGGATGGAAACATTGTTGAGTGGGATATGCATACATTCCAGAAACGTCTGATTTGTACTGTTGAAGAAGATCAGTGGTCTACTTATTCTCCCAGATTGAATTATCTTTTAATCCCAAAAGCGGATGGAATTGCAGTTATTGACGTTGCAAACAGAAAAGAGATTCAGTTAGTAAAGAATAAATATGAAATAAGAGGTCCGTATGAGAGTGGATGTTATTCACCAGATGCTGGCCGACTTGTAGCATTGACAAAAGGTGATAATGAATTTGAAGCATGGCGATTTTCAATCATTGGGATTGCTACTGGTATAAAGTCATTGACTATAAAGCCAGGAATAAAGACTACTAAAATTCTTGATTACAAAACACAATTACCTGTGCGGAACGGTATCGCTATTGCAGAGGGAAATAGCTATCTCGCTACAGCAGAAGGCACTTACCGAGATGGTGAGGGACATCGAACGATTATTGAGATTTGGTCGGAACTTCAAGATAAACCTTACCGTGTTTTCGATACTGGCGAAGTACTCGGTGTGTGGAACCTTGTTTTTTCAGATTACGGAATGATGCTTGCTGTTGACACACAACTCAATGGTAAATCAGGAATTCGCGTTTGGGAAATACGTACTGGTAGACAAGTTCTCAACAAATCTGGGTTTGAAGCATATTGGGTCCGGGCACTTGCTTTCGCACCAAACAAACAAAAATTATCTTCAAACGACCGGACTGAGAACTTAAGGATGAAAGGTTATCTTCATATCGACTACCTTGCTTCTGGCGACGAGAAAGGGAATCTTCGAGTGTGGGGGATTCCCTACCATACGTCAAAGATACTTGATACCAAGTCAGTCATTTGGGAAACCTATCCAACCGGCATTCAAACATTAGCCTTTTCACCTAATGGTAACTATTTAGCAGTTGCATTATGGGATACAACTATACAGATATTAAGGTGGAATTCAAATGAATAGTAAAAATGAATCTTATGTGGATGAAAAAGGACGCATACGTTGGCATGTTAATGATGAAATCGCATTGAGATTACAGGAACTCTATACCTATTTGATTATGATTGACTATCCAGAAGGACACATCACACGGTATCCCCGATTAGCACATATAATATCTCGTCATTCAGAATCCGTTGCAGATCTTGTAGAGCAGGATCGGTTGATTGAAGAAATTGGGGGCGTGGGGGATATAGTCGCTACAATAATTACTGAATATCTGCAAACTGGAACCTGTGCGAAAATTAAAGAATATGCGGGGGACATTCCTGAGTCTGTTGCAGAGCTTGTGCCAATACCAGGACTTGGCGGAAAAACCATCAAACGACTATACGAAGATATTGAGGTGGATAGCCTCGCTTCACTCAGGAGTGCAATTGATGAAGGAAAACTAAAGGGGTTCAAAGGAATCGGTAAGAAAACTTTAGAGAAAATAGAGGAATACCTTGACGCAAATCTGTAAAGAACGTGAGTCCCGTTAATCTTCCAGAAAACAAAGGGTTTGTAAGGTTTTGTCAACAAAGGTATTAAGTCTTCATAAAACTCTTCTGTGGGAGGAAACTCCGATTCCCGACTTTTCTTCAGATTTATCAAACTCACCTAAATTTAAAAGGAGTAATTCCGATGGACGAAAGAGCAAACAACGAACGACCTACTAACGAAGATATCGCACAGAAACTTATAGAACTTCATACAATACTGATTGTAGCAGACTATCCTGAACTACACGCTGGACGATATCCACGTTTAGCCTATACAATTTCTCGCATGGAGGAGTCCGTTGCAGATTTGGTTGAACAAGGTCGCTTAGAAGAAGAGATACAAGGAGTTGGCGGTATAGTTGCAACCATTATCACTGAATATGTTCAAACAGGTACATGTTCAAAGTTGGATGAATATGCAAGTGATATACCACAGACTATAGTAGAGCTAATCCCTGTTCCTGGGCTTGGGGCTAAAACAATAAAACGCTTATATGACGAACTTGGAATCGACAGTCTTTCGGCTCTACGATCCGCAATAGACGAGGGTAAGTTTGAAGGTGTGAAAGGTATCGGGAAAAAGACAATTCAGAATTTAGACGAATACCTAAATAAACATCTCTAAACTGACAAGGAAATTGAATTATGCCAAGTAACAAAGATACCGGAGAGATGGTTAATGGTAAGAAACATGGTTATTGGATTACCTATTATGCCAGTGGAATAAAGCGTAGTGAAGGCAACTATGTGAACGGTGACAAAGATGGTCTTTGGATAAACTACTATAAAAACGGAAGTAAGTCCGGTGAAGCATCTTTCCGCAATGGAAAGCATGAGGGTGATTGTATCACATATTACGAAAATGGGAATTTAAGATCTAAAGGGACCTATCCTCAACATGTAGGTAAATCATACGATGGGAAAAAAGAAGGTGTATGGTTCAATTATGAAGATGATGGAGAAACTGTCTGGTTAATCGTAACCTATAAACGGGGTGGAAGTCGCGCAAAACCTGATGAATATCCACTTGGAAAATGTGATGTGTGTGGTGACCCAAAACGAATTACATGGGAAGATAGTTGTCCACGCTGTGGTACTGAGATTGATGAATTATACTAAAACCTATAGATGATTTTGATTAAACAAAGAGGTGATTAATATAATGGCAAGCAACAAAGATACAGGCGAAATGGTAAATGGTAAGAAACATGGTTATTGGATTACCTATTATGCAAGCGGATTAAAACGGAGTGAAGGAAATTACGTTAACGGCAAAAAGGATGGTCGATGGATTCAATACCACAAAAATGGAAATACCGCAAGTGAAGGCTTTTTCCGCGAAGATAAGTTCGAGGGGGAATACATCTGCTTCCATGAAAATGGTAACCGTAAATGGGGTGGTCCGTATAAAATACATGATGGAACATCTTCCGATGGTAGGAAAGAAGGTGTATGGCACTGTTGGGAAGAGGATGGCGAAACAGTTTGGCGTATCATTACATATAAAAAAGGTGGAGCACGTGCAAAACCTGATGAACATCCGTTTGGTGAATGTCACGGTTGTGGAGAAGGAAGAAGGTCAACATGGGGTGATGAATGTCCACAGTGTGGTACAGAACTTGGCTAATATAACTGTACTATAGCATCATTACAATATATTTAAACAGGGGAATACAGGATGTATTTCCCTGTTTTTTTAATTTTTGGGGGTAGAATAGGTTTAACGATTGTATAGCAATCAACAAAAAGCCAAAATTTACATAAGTGGATTCTTATTTGTAATTCTTCTTAGTCTACGGTCTGTGAGGTACGTGTAATCTGTGATTCTGACATAATCATGTGTATGTAAACCTAATATTCACAATTGCGTTAATATGACTTGTATACTATAGACACATTATATGACTTAAGAAACAATTAACTCTATACATATACCTTAATATGTATAGTTCAGCTTATGTGTAAGTAGTCTTATATATCAATTAACCTAAGTATGATAATAGGTATATAAACTTTCATTTTAAAAGAATATGATTTTCAAAATTACGGAGATAAACAATGCATATTAGAAGTATTGGAAGAATAGCGTTTGAAATAGCAATTATTGTTTTGGTTTTTGGAATTACAGGTTGTGAAAAGATCAATAAGATGATACCTGAGGATACCTCTGTAGAATCATTTCTTGGTGTATGGGAAATTGAAACACTAAATGGTAAGACTCTTGAGGAATCGTTCCTTGAATCTGATGATGAAATCGAACAACCTACAGATGTAGAGTTTAAGGTGATCCAAAAGATTTGGAAATTTTTTCCTGATGGTACGTGGGATTTCACCTTTGAGTTTACAACATCAGTAAGTATCCCAGATCCCACAGATATTGAATCAACTGGAACGATTAATTCTCACCAAATACACACTGCAAACGGAACATACACGGTAAATGGTACAACAATAATACTCATGGAGAAAGATGCTAAAGCAACTGTAGATGTTACATTTGAACCAAGAGAATTTTGGGAGGCACAAGGGGAAAATGTAGATGATCTTGAACAATTAGCGAAACAGGATTTGGAAGAGATGTCTCCAGATTCTATTGTTAAGGAAGATGAGTTCGAATGGTTTGTCATTGATGATATGTTGACCTTCACAAATCCTGATTTAGATTATCAACTAAAAAGAAGTGATACCAATCCATAAGTATTATTGAAAATGTTTAACCGATAAGCCTCAAGGTAAGTGCTTTATTAAGATCTCTTACCTTGAGGCTTAATTATTTTAGGACAGTAAACCTTCTTGACATTAACAGATATTTTAAGAACTCAAAACCGATCGTTTCAGTTTCACTGTGAATGTCTAAATGATACATAACCGAGTTACCGTTATAGGTGTTTATATTGTTAATCTCAGATCCTTTATTTAAAATTAAATGAAGAGAATACTATAACAGGCATAAAATGTATGACTATAACTTACATACCCACCTTAATATCCATGTATTGCTAAAAATGATGTTATATGATAAATTGAAACTTCAAACACCTATGCATTAAATGGAGAATTATATGTTAAATTGGGGAGTAATTGGACCTGGAGGAATCGCACATGTTTTCTGTAATGGGATGCGTTTTACGGATACAGGGCAGATTCTCGCTGTAGGAAGTCGTACGGAATCACGTGCAGAAGATTTTGCTCAAAACTTTGATATACCACGCCACTATGGCACTTATGAAGCACTCTTAGCAGATGATGATATTGACGCGGTTTATGTTGCTACAATACATCCGCACCATGCGGAATGGATGATAAAGGCTGCAGAAGCAAACAAACACGTGCTGGTTGAGAAACCGCTTAGTATAAACCATGCAACTGCTGTAACAATGGTTGAAGCAGCTCGCAAAAACGATGTATTCTTAATGGAAGCGTTTATGTATCGCTGTCATCCACAAATTCAGAAAATGGTGGAGTTGATACAGGATGGTGAAATTGGTGAAGTTCGTTTTATCCGTTCATCCTTCGGTTTTCAAGCAGGTTTTAATCCTGACAGTAGACTCTTCAATCGTGAAATGGGTGGCGGAGGTATCCTTGATGTAGGATGTTATACAGCATCATTTGCTCGTAAGGTGGCAGGTGCAGCAGCGAACAAACCATTCTTGAATCCAATTTCTGTTAAAGCGAATGGAAAAGTAGGACCAACAGGGGTTGATCATATTGCAGCTGCAACTCTAAAATTTGAAAATGAAATTGTAGCTGAAATAGCAACCACTGTTGAATGTAATATAGGGAGTAGAGCTACTGTTTACGGGTCAGGTGGTACAATAGATATTCCACAACCTTGGCTTCCTTCTTCACCCTGTAGAGGAACCAGAAGTCCTCTTCCTTTGGATACTCCTTTCCCACCAAGTAAAATTATCCTGAATTCATCACAACGTGGCGAAACTACCGAAATAACCGTTGAAGTAGACCGAGATCTGTTTACATACGAAGCCGATATGGTTGCTAATCATATCGCGGATCGTCAAGCACCCGCAATGTCGTGGGATGACACCTTAGGAAATATGCACCTGTTAGATGCTTGGCGTGAAGAGATTGGTATGGCTGTTTGATTATTTTAGAAAATGGAGACACTATGTTAAACATCTGTTATGATCCCTATTCTGGAACTTTGGGGAGATTCAAACGTGCAGAGATATTTGATCTTGTTGCTGATGCCGGATATGAAGGTATCAACATACCTGTAAATGCCGCTTTTCTCGGTGAACTAACAAACGACGAGATTGATGATGCAGTTAAACTTGCTGAGAAACACAACCTTATTGCACCAACAATCGGTTTTGGTAACCATATATTAACAACACCATCCCGCAAAGATGAAGCATTACAACATTTTGAGATTGTACATAATGTTGCTCGTAAGTTTGACGCGGAGTATATTGGAATTTGGGTAAATCCATCTCAAGATGTTTCAAGGCAAGATTCGCTTGACGCACTTGCTGAAAACCTTGCCAAGATGATTCCATCTTGTGATGAACACGATATCAAAATAGCACTTGAATTTGAAAAAGGATGTCCCCTTGATAACTATCGTGAGGGAGTTGAATTCATATCTGATACTGGATTAGCTGTATACCTAACCTGCGACACATACCATCTTAATAATGATGGTGCAGATCCATACGCCGCGGCACTGGCTATGAAGTCCTGTTTAGGGGACGTACATATGTCTGGAAGTGATCGAGGTGAACCGGGTGGTGGTAGCTTTGATTTCGAAACTTTCGCAAAGGGTCTGAAGGAGATAAGTTTTTCAGGTCCGTTGGTAATTCAATATAAGATGGATGATGTAGCAAGTATAAAGCGAAGTTGTGATTTTACAAAGAAATTCCGAGAGATGTTACAATCATGAGGAGATAATTGAATGAAACTAAGTGTCCTTGTTGCTATTGCTATTACCATCATTACGTTAAAACCTGTACTGGCTCATGTCACACATCACAATTCGTCAGAGTCGAAAGTTATCCAAGACACCTCTCACCACGAAGAAGTTGACATGAAACATACCAGTGGACAGGGTGATCTAAAATTCAAAATCCTCTATACTCGGGACCATTTCCCCGCAGAAGTTGTCAACGCAATTGATAAGGCACATGGTGGATTTGATGTTGATCGGAGGCAAGGAAAAGGCGAGACATATTTTGCACTTCCCGGTGTTGGTATCATTCAAATCAGCGCGGATCTGAAGACTGTGGAATTAATTGATACACCTTCAGATCTGAAAAAAGCAAATGCACATTACACCACTGTTTGGGAAGCAGCAGATGGAACTCCTTATCTTTCTTTTCCTGCCAACGATGTAGGCAGAATTTTCACGACTACCTTGGATGGAAAACATGTCCATACCCTTGAAGCACCAGATGCCACATTTGATTTTGAAAATCAGGCAGTCAACACCTATTTTAAAGATGGCGGAAAGTTTGTACCAACAGGTGTGACGCATGTTGATGGAATGCTATTCGTTACCACTGGATACTCAGATTTAGATTATATACTTGGGGTAAAACTCACAAGCCTTAATCCTTTTCAGGCAAGTTGGTATCCGTTAGCATTTGGTGGAAAAGGTGATGACCCTGGACAATTCGGGACCGGACATCATATTACCGTACCTTATGGTACAGATAGGCTGGATATTTCAGATCGTGCTAATGCCGAGATTGAACGCTATACAACTGATGGCACATATTTAGAAACACTTTCACTTATTAAAGGTTCATTTCCGTGTAGTATTGATTATGAGGCAGGTTATGCTGTAGTTGCTTCACTCTTTGGTCCTGATAGAGAAAAAGGTGCACCGCTTTATATCTTAGAAGGTGACAATCTCGTTTCAACTGTTAGGATAAAAGATGAACTAAGAATGGAGACATTCCAACATCTGCATGGTGCTGTCATACGGAAGATTGATGGAAAATTCTATATCATCGTACAATCATGGAATCCTGGAGATATAGTCATCTTGCAACAGACACAGTAGACTAATGAACAATCCTATGAAACATGGATCAAGATTTTACACATAAATTCTGAGTGATGATACAGTCGTGAGATTACAAACCAACGTCTTTAAAATCTCAGTTTATCTTTTGTCTATATAAAGAACGTTCAATTTCTAAAGCAACTTCAATATCAGTTTTCTTAAGTCGTTGGATACCTTCGTATCCAGGATATCGTGTTGTTATTTCATAAGCATGAACAATACGTTCGGGATCAAACATGGGTTTTCCACCTGCAAGATGTTTCTCTACCTCTCTGACGAGAAAGTTATTCCATTGAATCACAAGCTTCCTTTTTTCGATATTATTCACCCAATCTCGAAATTGATAGAATTCACGTATTTCTCTTTCTTGCTGTGCATCAACTGATTCAAATGTTACCATACGCCTTACAGTCCCGTTAGGATCTGACACTAATTTAATCGCTGTCTTCCAGTACTTACCACCATCAATAGCCCTCAAATTACTTTCATCGGAATAGGGGCCATACAGAATACATATTTGTGAAGGAGGAAATTTCCTCTTTTTCCAGTTTTCCCTGTTCCGTATTGTAATACTCTTTTTATAGCAAAACCATGCAGTTTTGACATTACCACGTCTTTCGTATTCTATACCTAACCAAATAAGTCCCAGTGTCGGATCAAGAAGGTTTGCCTTTCTAAGGTGTTGAATAGCTTCCTCTGGGGAATGGTCAAGCAAACGGTATCCTAATTTGCTAAGTGTTTCGGGATGGTTGGGGTGCTTAGTGAGAATTTTACGATATCCAGCGATTTCTTTCGTGTTGTCTGGTTCATATCCAAGCATGTGTAATTGGGCATCAGGATTTTCCGGATCTTTGGCGAGAATCCGTTCAGCGTAAGCTTTAACTATATCTGTTGATACGATTATTTTATTGAAATGTTTAAAGGCACGATGAGGTGTCAATTTTTCCACTATGTTAGGATTGTATATGTGTTGCGATTCAAGATAGTCAACAACATAATCAAGATCTATCTTTCCTTGGTTATAGCTATACATTATACCCGCAAAACTCATTTCCGGATATAGATGTAAAGGAAACGTTTGGATATCAATTGTAGATTGTAGGGGCGGTATTACATCATTGATAGGAGATAATAATTGGGGTACTTTGACAGGAGATAATAATGGAGGTACTATCGGGATGACGTCTTGACGTGTGTGTTGTTTAATTAACAATGGTCGTTTTTTATGTGTTTCAGCACTCTGTTGTTCACCTTGTGAGGATTTGTCATCAGATCCGGTTTGTTGGCTAATACTCGGTAATTCTACGCGATTATGATGGCTTGTGTTTTGTGCCCATAGAAAAATTACACCTGTCATCATGAACAAAACACAGAAAAAACTAATCAGAAGTTTAGTGATAATTGGCATGTCATCTCTCCAAACACTCTCTGTAATTGTATTTACAAATTACACATATTTTTTTCAAGATCAAGAAGTTTTACTTCCTTGTTCTGAAAACCATCCTTTACGGATCTAGAGATAACTGTGTTAGTTCGTTCTTACCTGGCTCATACAAATACGCCTTTCTTCCATCGAAATATTGTGTGTAAACCTTCTTCCAATCGCTATTCGTTAACCCCCATCTTGGTGCTGGACCCAGTTTAAAATAGACAATATCTGCTTCTTTGAGGTCTTCAAACGGATAATCCCCTATCGGTGCTCCTCGGTGTCGGGAAACAAATATAACGGCATTATGAATGTCTTGCTCCGCCACCATCGGTGGTAACTTCTGATAGACATGTCCCCAATTCTGGTATCTTTCTCCAATACGAACATAAGTCCATACGGTGTTGATACTTAATAGCAGAAGGCAAATCCCAACCCCAACAGCAAGCCCTCTTCTTTGAGGAAGTTTGATCCTTTCAGATAGGATATACATCCCCCGTGCGACCAATGGAATGAAGGCGAGGAACGTCATTTCAGTGTAGTAGCGTGCGTTTACGGGTGTGAATCCCCACGTCGAACCCTCAAAATAGAAAAAAGCGTACAGCAGCAGATTACCTACAAGTAAGGCAAGACAGAATACATCGTATCTGTTACGCGAGTGGTGGAAGAATGGTATTAGCAGTAGAAACCATGGCAGCATTAACGGAACAAAGGCTATAATCCACATAAATGAGAATTTTGCTTCTCTTAACAAATTATGGTGATAATTTCCCCATCCGAGTGCATTGAAACTGATACACGGAAGAATGTGACGCCATGTTCTCTCAACCGCCCACTCAGGTTTAAATTCACCTGCATTTTCTATGTTTGGATAGTATCCTTCTGTGCGTTTTCCAAAACCAACTTTATCATACGGTTGTGCTGCCGTATGTGTAAAGGTAAATGGGTCACCTGTAAAGTGAGAATTCCAAGCCATACACACGAAAACCATTAGTGCAAATGGTATAAGGAATATACCTAATCGTGCTATCAGCTGCCTTCGTTCTGGTAAATCCTCATGATCTTCCTTGTCAACTTCTGCCAACTCACCTAATATTCTCGGTTTATATAAATGATAGAGAACGAAGCCTCCTCCGACAATACCGAACACAATTGCAGAGAGTGGCCGTGTATTAAAAGCATACCCTAATGAAAATCCGGATATGAGTGGATAAATTACCTTATCTGATCCTTTTAAAGTACGTACAAGTGTAAATAGGAACAGTGTCAAATAAAATCGGCTGACAGGTTCGCTAAACCATGTTGAACCCATACCTGTAGTGGCAGGTGAAATAAGTGCAATTACCGCTGCGATTAAGGCAATCGGTCTTCCGTAAGTTTCTTTTAGAAGGAGGAAGAGCAGGAACAGTGCTCCCCCTGTCGCAAGGGCAGGAATAAGCCAAGGTGCATTTATGAATACACCAAACATCAACATTAAGGCATTACCAAACGGATATTTTGAATACCATTTACCGTTCAGCATATTTATATGCGGTGAAGAAGAGAGACCGTATTCTGGCATCGGTGTACCATCTGGTTCCAGAGTCACATCCCCATCTATCGTTTGAGGTGGAACTGGGACAGAAATCTTCCCTTTCGAAAACAACTTCGCCTGAAATAGATACGAAACGGTATCTGGTTCAAAATAGGAAAAGTTGAGATAGATGCCACTTAGGATAGTTGACAGTAATACACCGAGTATGGAGATAATAAGAATAGATTTGTATTTCATAATTATTTTTTCGATTCCAGTTCTTTTGCCCTCGCAAAGACCTTTTCCGCTTCATCAGTCTGTCCGAGAGCTATCTTTACTATCCCGAGATTGTAGTAAGTATCCACATCCTCAGGATTGAGCTTTAAAGCGTGCGTATAATCTTCAATAGCTTCTTTATATAACTGCTGTGCTTCTGTTGTATTTCCTTGATCTGCTTTTGATATGCCAAGTTCGTGTTTTGTTGAGCCGCGATTACTGTATGCATTGGTGTGTTCAGGATCAATTTTTACGGCTTGTGTGTAGTCTTCAATCGCTGCTTGGAAGAGTTGCTGTGCTTCAACTATATTTCCTTGATTCGCTTTAGATTGACCGAGGAATAATCTCGCTAGTCCTCTATGGAAATAAGGAAAAGTATACTTAGGATCAATCTTAATTGAGATCGAAAAATCATTAATTGCAACTTCATAAAGATGTTGTGCTTCTTCTACATTCCCTTTCTCTGCTTTAGATTGACCAAGATGAAAGTTTGCATGCCCTCGCCAGTTATAAGCACGAAAATAATTAGGGTTATGTAAGATAGCGTTATCAAAATTCATTATCGCCTTGGTATATTCCTGATCATTGAATTTATCTTCTCCTTCACCCTGAAAAACGAACGCACGGATATGATTTCGTCTTTGCCATCGCGTTAAAGGTTCCGGGGACCCGGAGAAGGTAATCAATGGTTTAAGTATATTTGATGGAACAGCAAAACTGTATTTTCCAGCTCGGGTATTAATCCCAATTACTTCTCTTTTACTGTTTAGAAGAGGACCACCACTGTTCCCATCAGAAATTTCTGCTGTCGTCCCGAGCCAATTGTCACTATTTTGGATATTGTATATGTTTCCGGTGGTGACCTTGTATTTTCCATCGGGATATCCTACGGCAACAACAGGTTCCCCGCTTTGTACTTTATCGCTGTTTCCCAAGGTTAGTGGCGTGCCTTCCCCGGAAATCTTTAGGACAACAAGATCGTTTTTTATATCAAACGCAGAAACTTCTTCAACTTCCCAGATACTGTCGTTGTTAAGGAGTTTAACGAAAACAGGACCGTGACGGGCAACAACGTGTATATTCGTAGCTATCTTATCTGTGTCCACGAAAAAACCGCTTCCAAATGAAAGCCTACCTGTCCAGCATATCACGCTGACTGAAGCCGCTATATATTTCTTGGATTCTAAAAGTGCTATTGGGGTATTGATGTCCTGCATATATTTCAGTTGGATAGATTTACCAACGTCAACAATGCCTTCGTCGTACAACCTTTGTGCATTTTCAACATTACCTTGCGTCGATTCTATATCCCCCAATTTACACTTTGAAATGCCTCTATTTCTAAATGTCGTGGCGTCTTCAGGATCAATCTTGATGACTTGGTTAAAGTCCTCAATTGCCTCTTGATAGAGGTGTTGTGCTTTTTCTACGTTACCATCATCAGATTTAGATTCACCGAGTATTGATTTTGCTGCTCCCCGACCACGATAAGCTTTGGCATGCTCAGGGTTTAGTTTTATAGCGTGTGTACAGTCATCTATCGCTCCAGTATAGTCATTTAAGTAAAACTTCGCTCTTGCACGTTTGTAATAAGCACGAACATGCTCAGGGTTTAGAGAAATAGCTTTATCAAAGTCAACTATCGCGTTTTTATATTCCTCATCAGTAGAATATTTTTCACCTTGACTGTGGTAAACCTCAGCACGAACAGCTTCCCGCTTCCGCCACTCTACCAACGGTTTCAATTTCACTGATTGGGTAAGCAACACCTTGAGAGCGTTAGAAGGTATAGCGTAGTTTTCAGAGTCGTCACCATACCCGACAATAATTCCAATAACTTGTCCTTTACTATTCAGCACAGGACCGCCACTACTCTCCTTAGAAATAGTGCCTTTAATCCCAAACCACTTATCACTTTTCTGGATGGTATCTATAGTTCCAGTGGTGGTTTTGTATTTGCCATCAAGATACCCTACAATAGATACAGTTTCACCTATTTGAACCGTATCACTGTCACTTATAGACAAAGGTTTACCTTTACCCGCAATTTTTAGGATGACAAGATTGTTTTTCACATCATAGGCTACAACACCTACAATTTTTGAGGTTATCTCTTGATCGTTAAGTTTTGCGAAAATAGGTCCAGGTTGTGCGATAACATGGATATTCGTAGCAATTTTATCCTTATCGACAAAGAAACCGCTACTAAAACGAACTGAATCTCCAAATCGATTCACCAAGTGAACTGCTGCATCTTTTGCTTTTTTGGTTGCTATGTCTGTTGGTGGGACTAAAGTGTTTTCAGTAGCCTGCTGGGGACCTTGTGCACATGAAAAGAGAAACCCCAAGGTTACCAGTAAGCATAATAAAGATCTGATGTTGTATTTCATAAGATATGAATTTCTACTTTGAAAATAGGTTCGGTTGACACTTACAAACCACCTAAAGATCAGTGAATATCAAGTGATTAACTGTAGATCGAATCTACACATCGCAAAAATATGGAAGTAGTGCTTTAACTGAGATCGGAATTGTAAACTGTTACTTCAATTTAGAGTTTTCTATTGACACCCATAATGAATATGATACAATACCATTAGCAACAGGATACCATATTAATCAATAAATTGAAAGGATACGAATTATGGATTTAAGACGCCAACCACCACGTAGACCAACTAATTTAGGTGTTGCAGGGATTGTCGGAGCAGCACGGATGACAGACAAAGCTCGTGCATATAACGCAGAAACTCTTGATGACTTTGTTTACGGAAAAGAATCAGGATTAGATATGCGGATTCTTAAGTTTTTAGGTATTTCAGCTGACGATTTTGCAGAAGCAGCTGACGAAAACGATGATGCATCACTCAGCAAATGGATGCTTGCACAAGGAAATAAATCTTCAGATGAAATTGATGAATTCAACCGAAAAGAACTGGAGAGAATTCCTGCTGATAGAAAACATAAGCGAATGTTGGAGGAACGACTCGCAAAATATGCTCCTGGACGCACGGACATCACAACTGTCCTACAGTCAATTGAACTCGACGATTGGGGTTGTTATTGGCAGGTGGACCTCTCAGAACGACCACCACGTAGTGCTCGTTCAAGAGACATTGCAGGTATATGCGGCATTGCACGCATGGCAGATAAGGCCCGTGCAGATCGTGCTGGGAAAATTGGAGATTACGTATTTGGTGATACTTCCGGACAAGATGTCCGTATTTTGGAATTTTTAGGTGTTTCAGCGGATGCATTTCAGGATGCCGCTGTGAATAATCCAAACGATATTGAGATCGGTGAATGGATACAGGAAAATACTGATAAGACACAGGATGAAATAGATGAATATAATCAGGCAATGGTAAACCGCGGACCTGATGAAACAACCCGAGAAAGGTTTGAAGCACGACGCCAAGAGGTGGCACCTTCAAGAACAGATATAAATACCTGGGTTGCCCTCCAAGATTTGGACGATGAACAAAGTTACGGGATAGTCGACCTACAACGACGTGCTCCACGCAGTCCATACAACACTGATGTAAACGGAATGGTACATCTGGCACGGTTGATTGATAAAGGTAGAGCATTCATCGGTAATACTTTAGGTGAATATTTTTATGCTGAGGATTCCGGTATTGATCGTGCAACTCTCGGATTTCTTGGGGTTTCACCTGCTGACTTCACCGATGCCTTGAAGAAATATACGACAGATGCAGAGATTCAAGCGTGGTTGAAGGAAAATCATCAAAAGACTGAACAGGAGATCCAAGAATTTAATAAAAAGATGATAGGAATGGGACCAGAAAATGAGCGGTATAAAGCCATGATGGCTAAAATGCTACGAAAACTTGGCACGGACCGCACCGATATCAATACCTGGTTTGCTATGATGGATCTTGATGATGAAATTACGTTTGCACTCTAACCATATCTATAATAATTTAAAATCTGTATATTCTATTTTTACTTTTCTGCAAGGATTTTCCTGGTCAAAATCGTATTTGATACAAATTTGTTTTAAATCTTCTGATTCCCAACTTACTAAGGATTTAAACTTTCGATAATAGATGTGGATGATTGTGTTATGTGCCTATGTATGAAGATGTCCTCAGACTGATAAAAGAAAAAGTTAGATTAAAGGAGTATGTTCTAACACTTCATGCTGAGGATGAAATCATAGATGACGGACTAACTCACTTTGATGTAGAGAATGCTGTTTTAACAGGAAAAATTGTAGCCAGACAGAAAGATCGAAATACAAATGAATGGAAATATGTTATTGAAGGTAAAACCCATGGTTCAGAGATTCCTATGGTTGTATCAAAATTCTCGTTCAGTAAAAAATTGGTTATTATAACCGTTTATGTAAAATAAAACCATAAGGAGACAACTATGATTTGTGAAATGTGTGGCAAGGATGGTGCACGCCAACGTCTTCTCACAAGAAGTTATGGCAAAAATGAATCACTCCTAGTCATTGAAGATGTGCCAGTAATTTTTTGTCCAAATTGTGGTGAGAGATACATGACCGCAGAAACACTGGATCATATTGAACGTATAAAAAGTTCTCCAAAAACTCTTGCGACAAAACGACTTGTTACTGTTGCCGTTTTTAAATAATACACTATTTTAGTATTATGGAAAATACATGAAGAATATTAAGGCTATCGCAGATGTTCAGTCAGGAAAGACTACTGTTGCAAATGCTGCGTGGTGGGGATTTGACCCTGAAGATGCATCAGAAGGATTACAATCCGCTATTGATTCTGGTGCCAGACGTCTAATCGTACCCAATATGCGTTCAGATTGGGTGGTTCGACCGATAAAACTCGCCAGTAATCAAGAAATCATATTTGAACGCGGTACGGTCATCTCTGCTAAGCGAGGTGAATATCGTGGTGGTGGTGATTCACTGTTTACAGCACAAGATGTTGAAAATCTTACCATACGTGGTTACGGAGCAACCTTCCGAATGTGGAAACAGGACTATATTAATGGTCTTGTCCTTGAACAGCTTGATTGGCACCGTTGGTATGGACAATACCCTAAAGCCGAGTGGCGTATGACACTTTCTATTCGAGGTTCCAAGAATGTAGATGTATTCGGATTAACACTAAAAGATAGCGGTGGTGATGGCATATATGTTGATGGTGGTAAGGATAGAAGATATTCTGAAAACGTCCACCTGCGAGACATTATCTGTGACAACCATTATCGACAAGGAATTAGTGTTATTAGTGCTGAAAACCTTACTGTTGAGAACTGTGAATTTTCAAATACTTGGGGTACACCACCAGCATCCGGTGTTGATATTGAACCTGACTTATCCGACCAAAGAATAAAGAATGTTGTATTTTCTGGATGTAAATTTATTGATAACGTTGGCGACGGTATTGAAGTATTTTTGGCACATACCTCAAGTGAAACTGAAGATGTAACTCTTCGGTTTGAAGACTGTTATGTGAGTAGTCAACATGGAACAGGTATACGGGTTACAAAAATAGCAGATGACGGTCCGGCAGGGAATATCGAATTTGAGGACTGCACAGTAGACACTACAATAGGATATGGTATAAAGGTTCAGGAGAAGTCTTTGAAAGGTGCGCGGGTAACATTTACCAATTGTCATGTGATTAACGCTGCCCAAGATCAGCAGTTTGGTGGAGAATGGTCCCCTATTTCGTTATCTCTACCACAACCAGACATTGTGCAGACTATGGGAGGTATTGATTTTATTAACTGCTTTGTTGAAGACAATCGTGATCGTCCAGCAGTCGAATTTACACAACCTAAAAGTGATTTTCCTCTTCACGACATAACAGGGACACTTACAGTACTGAATCCAAATGGCATCCGCACCGAGTTGGGTGAAGAAGCTGAGAAACTTCCGTTGGTTGTTCGGGAATATGTATAGGATACACGAGGTTATTAAACCTAACCTACACATTTCCCTGAAAACAGAAAAGCGACTCCGCTAAATCTCACTTTATACCGATACACATCGTTAAAGTGTATTGGCAAGGATTATTTAGTTTTCAATATTATTGGATATTATGTTCACATTCGTGAATAATATCTCGCTTGTTCCTGCGGATTACCACAAAAGCAACCCAGCCTACAAGATTGACTCTAAGTAACACATAGGCATCGAAAACCAACAATCATCCGTAGTTGACACACTTTTTTACCGGATGTGGTCAGGAACGTCTTTGGTCAGTTATAAAGGGAATGTTGAATAAATTAACAGCACTCAATCTTGAACTACTATTTATATTCCCTTTCATCACTCACTGTCTCATCTCTTGTACATATTAATATGAACTATCAGGAAAAAGCAAATCAGACTACCCAGCATACTGAGAAGGTATCCTGGGGTTACGAAGCAGAGAATGGACCAGACGTTTGGGCACAGCTCAGTCCGGAATATTTCCTCTGTGCTGAGGGGCAGCATCAATCACCTATTGATCTTGTGAACCCTACACCAGCAAAACTTCCACCTATTCCATACTACTACCATACAACAAGCATGAATGTGCGCAACACTGGACATACCATTGAAATTGCGTTTACAGAAGGAAGTTGGATTGAGCTTGATGGTACCCGGTACCAACTGCTCCAATTTCACTTCCACGCGCCCAGCGAACATACTGTGTCAAGTAAATCCTTTGATATGGAGATGCACCTCGTTCACAAAAATGAAGATGGCGAATTGGCAGTCGTTGGATTGCTTATTGAGCACGGGCATCACAAGTTCGAATTTGACCCAATCTGGTCTCAGCTACCCACAGTCCCTGGTGAAACACAACGTATTGAGAATGTCACTACGGATGGCAGCTTGATAATTGATCCTCATCTTATATTCTCACTAAATGATCAGGGAGAGGAAAAAACTACATCAAGTTTCATGAATTACTATCGTTACGACGGGTCTTTGACAACTCCCCCTTGTTCGGAAGGTGTAAAATGGATTGTGCTGACTACACCGATTGAGATGTCTGAAACACAAATCGCAGCGTTTAAAGCAATTTTTCATAATAACAACCGACCAGTACAACCGCTGAATGGGCGAAAACTGTTCGTAGATGATACAAAAAACGAATAAAATCCACGATGCCTTTACACAAAAGGTGGAGACAAATGATTGCCACAATATTTGATATTGATGGCACCTTAGTCGAATGTTTCGGTTTCGATGTTGCCTGTTACATTTCAGCCATAAGAGAAGTCCTGGGTGAAGTTCACATCCATAGTGATTGGAGCAAATACAAAAACGTTACCGACACAGGTAGTTTGCAACAAATTATGGAAGAGAACAAGATTCAGGAAGCCGGACAAATTGAGGAAGTTCGCATGAAATACGGTGAATTGATTCGGCTGTTTCTTCAAAACCGTGGCAAATGCCTTGCCAAAAGAGGTGCTATTCACTTGATTAATAAAATTCTCGCTGAAGAGGACTACGCAGTTGGATTCGCAACAGGCGGTTGGAGACACACAGCGAAAATGAAACTTCGGCATGCTGGATTTAACTTGAAGAATGCAATCTTAACTTCCAGTGATGATGGAGATGAACGCGTAACGATCATGAAGAAATGCTCTGTCATGTTAGGAGATCGCTTCGACCGGATTGTATACATTGGCGATGCTGATTGGGATACACGGGCGACACAAGAACTCGGATGGCACTTCATAGGAGTCGGTGCGCGATTAAAGGGAAAATGCGAATATTGGGTGGAAGACTTTTCGAACCAGGATTCTTTTATAAAGATGGTGCATTCATCATAACGTGAGTTTGATAATTGGTATATAAACATCATTTCACACAAATGCTATTCTCATGAACCGGTTGCTGCTGTTTCCCGGGGTATGCTCAATAGAATTCATACCATTGATTCACTACACCGAATACAATAATCTGATTTATCAAACTCAATGATAATTTGTAAACTGTGTTATTTATAGGTGGACCTATGGAGAAACAAGCAACGTATTTATACCACGGAAGCAAACAATCACTAACTAAATTAGAAAAACGCAAAGCGATTGCACCGCCTGGACGACCATCTGAAGAGTCATTAGAAGCAATCTATCTTACACCGGACTTTCTATTTGCATTGGCTTGCGCTGCAAGACCACCCGGTACGTCAAATATAGATCTGGTTAGAAGAATTATTGCTTTTCAATATCCAGATCAGTTTAATCCTGACGAGACAATCTATATCTATTTCGTAGATCCAACAGCTATACCAGAAGAAAAGAAAGTAAATATTGACCCATGGCAAATCGCAGTGACTGAGGATGAAATTACACCCGTTAAAATTGAAACGTATAAGTCTGGAGACCTGTTAAAACACTATAAGGTTGTTGAAGAATTACCTAAGAACGATGAGTATAGAGATTGATAGTTTGATTTCAATTCATCATTAATATTCTTTATTACCTTTACACAATAAAGGAGAATATATAATGTATTTTGCTACATACAATGCAATTTATTCCGTTGAGGATAACGGAAATGGTGAACCCGTCCTGTTATATGATGGGACTGACCAAAAAGATGATAACGGAGGAAACACTCACGGTACAATAGTATCCCTGTCAAATAATCAATCTGTAGTAACTGCTATGTCTGATGGAACACTACTGGTTTTATCTGATGGTGAAGAGAAAAGAATTCCAACAGGAATAGACGATCCTATTGCCTCGTTACTCGTTGTAAGCGAAGATCCATTGACTATGCTCATTGGCACAGATGAGGGGGCGTATGTTTATCGTCTGGTTGGAGAAGAAGGACCAGCTGAACGGGTTACCGCTTTTGACGAGTTAGAATGTCGAGATGAATGGTATACACCATGGGGTGGTCCTCCAGCTGTTCGAACATTAGCAAAAACTAAAGATGGTTTCTGTTACGCAGATATTCATGTTGGGAGTATCATGCGTTCTAATAATGAAGGAAAATCATGGGAACCTGTTACTCCAGATCTCAATAAAGATGTTCATCAGGTTGCAACATGTCTTGCAGACGATAATAGGGTTTATGCCAACACCCAGAATGGTGTTTATGTTAGTGTCGACCGTGGGAATTCATGGAAGAATCGGATCAACGGGTTACCGGTTCGGTACGGTACCGCTATTTCTGTAGATCCTGAAGATCCTGATTTAATGATAGCTGCAGTACAAAATGGACCCAGAGGTGGCGGTGCGTGGCTTTGTAGATCTGAAGATGCAGGCCATACCTGGACTGAACTCAACGCTCAATTCAATGAATCCACTGATCGGATTAGTACTGGTTTTATTACGTTTTCATCTGATGGGACCGCATGGGCAGTTATCGGAAAGACACTTTACAAAGGTGAAGAAAGAGCTACAAATTGGAGTCCATTCTGGACAGCCCTTGATACTGATCAGGAATATCCGATCAAAACGCTAACGCCTTAGCATAGTCCTGAATTAGGTAATACAGGAAATTGCTCCTATAAATGTTTTAAGTGTACATTATTCATTACTTTCTGTTAGCAATAGATAGGAATTAATCTCCTGTTAATATGAATTTTGTAGACACGAAATGTCTATAGTAACGGAATTCCCATATTCTAAACATTATCGAAGTGGATGACCACCAATTTGGGTAATGTCAATCACTAAAATGACACCTACTGTGTGATTTCAAACTACACCGTTTTTAGTATTGTTTACATTGAATTTACAATAATCATTTAATATAAGAATTAATAGGACGACATTGTTATGGATGTATTAGGTATCGATTATACCTTCTTTGCAGTGAGTGAGATGGAAAAATCTTTAACATTCTATCGTGATACACTCGGTATGCCTTTGGCAGGTTTAGCTCATGAGGGTAAATGGGCAGAATTTCATATAAATCCCGGTACATTAGCATTGGGGGAAGGCGAGGAATTTACACAACCCGGTGGAGGAATGGTTGCACTTGCTGTTGAAAATGTTGAAGATGCGGTTGAAGAATTAGAACAAGCCGGAATTCCTATTGTCTTAGGAGTCGGAGAATCTTCGGTATGTTATTGGGCAGTTATTGAAGATCCTGATCAGAATCGTATCATCATTCACCAACGCAAAGATAAGTCTGTCGGATAAACAGGATTGACTTAGAGTTTGTGAATATCAAAAACCTAATTTAAACAAACGGTTAAATAGATTTTACAATATGCGAAAATTGTGATAAAATATAATGGGAGTTATGTAAAACTTCAATTATCATCGCAGTAAGACTATGTTTGTAATTCTGGAAATAGATAGTTATACCATTTCAAAAATCTATTGTCCCATTGATTGTGGAGATTCTGCAGGGTCAATCTCCAATATCGCCACCGGGAGGTCGCTCCTACAGAAGATAGTTTCAATAATATTTAATTTCATAAAATCTATGTAATGGTATATTATTTATTAAAATTGGTATTATTTGAATCTCCTTTTGATTTACCAAGATATAACGTCCAAATATGGGAGCGAAAGTAATAGTCAATTAATCTAAGTCTCTAATCTATGCGTATCCCCATGCTCTTCCGTTTTTCGCTCTACGGATTCTTAAAAAACCAACGTTATTATGATCCATTCCTGATATTAGCATTCCGGGAGAAGGGTTTATCCTTCTTTCAGATTGGTATTTTAATTGGGTTTCGCGAAGTTTGCACAAACATATTCGAAATACCCTCTGGTGCATTAGCAGACCTATACGGTAGACGAAGAGCAATGATCCTATCCTTTTGTGCATACATTGCCTCTTTTGCTACCTTTGCAGTGAGTGAATCTTATTTACTCTTGTTTGGTGGGATGTTCTTTTTTGGTATAGGGGATGCATTCAGAAGTGGCACCCACAAAGCGATGATTTTTGATTGGCTCAGTTTAATGGGACGATCAGATGAAAAAACGAAAATATATGGGTATACACGGTCATGGTCTCAAATGGGTTCAGCTTTATCAGTATTAATCGCAGCTGCCTTGGTCTTTTATACGGGGAATTACACAGATATATTCTGGTTCTCAATCATGCCATGTTTCATTAACATCATTAACTTCCTCGGTTATCCATCTAAATTAGATGGGAATATGCAAAGTGAATTTTCGCTTAAAGCAGTTGCATTGTTACTTAGTTCTGCATTGAAACAGTCAGTTCAATTTCCACCTTTACGCCGATTAGTCTTTGAAGGGATGGGTTTTGAGGGAATGTATAAAGCGAGTAAAGATTTCCTACAACCAATACTCAAACAAACAGCAATTGCATTACCTTTTCTAATCACGATGGGTGAATCAAAAAGATCGGCACTCCTCGTCGGTGGGGTATATTTTATATTGTATTTCATATCCTCCTTCGCATCACGAAATTCCCATAAGGTTTCAGATTGGAAGGGTGGTGATGAAGGAGCAGCACAATTCATGTGGTGGATTAATCTTACACTTTTCGTTCTTTTGATCCCCGCATTATGGTATAGTCTTTTTCCAGCGATAATAACCCTGTTCGTTGCGTTAGCAATTCTACAAAACTTCTGGAGACCCGGATTGATTAGCCGTTTCAATGAACAATCAACACCTGAAATGAGTGCTACAATTTTATCTATCGAAGCACAATCCAAATCTTTAGCAACTATTGTATTGGCGCCATTACTCGGATTGTTAGTTGATCTGGTTGGTAATTTCTCACCCGTGGGTATTGTTGGGGCATGTATTGCGGTTGCAATTCTAATTGCGTATCACAGCGAACTGGAACCGAATCCAGCCTATAGTCAGAAGTAATACGAATAATGGAACAACAATCCTTATTTCCCTTAATAGACCAACAGTTTTTTCAACCTCATCCTCCTCCAACGAATAAACATGCAGTTGAGGTAATCACAGGATTGAGGTATGTTCCTAACTATATCACTGAGGTACAACATGATTGGTTGTTGAATGAGATTGAGAAACACGAATGGGGTAATTTTTACCAACGTCGAATTCAACATTATGGAGAATCGTATTACGGGGATGATGAATCGGAAACTGAGAGATCTATCACCGAGATGCCTGAATGGCTAAAACGACTTTGTTTGAAATTACACACAGATGGATATATGCCGATAGTGGCAAATCAAGCACTTGTTAGTGAATACGAGCCCGGTCAAGGTATAGGAAGTCATATTGATAAGGAAGCATGTCATATGGATACCATTATCTCATTAAGTTTGGGTTCAAGTTGTGTTATGGAACTGACAAACGAAAATGATGAAAGTCAAAAGATCTCAATCTGGTTAGCATCCAGAAGTATTGCAGTATTAAGTCAGGATGCAAAAACCAAATGGAGGCATGGCATTCCTTCAAGAAAAACAGATATGTGGGAAGGCAGAAAATATGAACGCGGACGAAGGGTATCAATTACTTTTCGAAGTTTGATGTAAAAGAGCAATCTTACTTTAATTATACATGAACCTAAACATTATATATTCAACATTTTCTTATAGCATAATAAATAATCCAAATGATGTTAGGGTATGCAAACCTTGACTAACAACAAAACATCTGTTAATATTTGTAATATAGGAGGGGAATTGTATATGACACTAATATCTATGTTTGACGAGTCAGTTCAGCAGTTTGGAGAAAAACCTGCATTAGCACATAAGCCTAAAGGTGGCACTTACCAGGATATCACTTATTCAGAATTTGGTAATACTGTGGATGCCTTCAGCAAAGGGTTAAACGCATTAGGAATAGAAAAAGAAGATAGAATAGCAATTATATCTGAGAATAGACCAGAATGGGCAATTTCTGACTTTGGAATTCTCAAAGCAGGTGGTATCAATGTACCAATGTTTTCAACTTTAACACCTGTGCAAGTAGGTTATATACTTAATGACTCAGGTGCTAAGTTTATCTGTGTTTCTACCAAAAAACAACTGGATAAAGTAATTGAGATTCGTGATGGTGTTGAAACTCTTGAACAGATAATATTATATGACACCAGTGAAGAGGATTTACCTGAAGGGGTAATCGAATTTAATGAAGTATGTGAACGTGGAAAAGAAATTGATGAATTAGACATTCATGTTAGCGAAGAAGATGTAGCTACAATTATCTATACTTCCGGGACAACAGGTAACCCAAAAGGGGTGATGTTGACACACTCAAATTTTCTTTCAAATTATAATGCGTGTAAAAGTCTTATTCATGTAAGTGCCACTGATGTATTGTTATCCTTCCTACCGTTATCACACGTCTTTGAACGTCTTGGTGGACATTATGTGCCGATATTCTCTGGTGCAAAAATTGCGTATGCAGAGAGTACTTTTACAGTTGCTCAAAATATGCAGGATGTATCGCCAACCGTTATGCTTAGTGTACCACGTCTATATGAAACAATGCATGATAGAGTTTTACGAGCAGTCGAAGCAGGATCTCCATTAAAACAGAAGATTTTCCATTGGGGTGTATCCGTTGGATCTGCTGTGAGTTCCGCAATTCAGCAAGGTAAAAAACCTTCTCCTATACTCAAATTGAAACAGAGTATCGCTGATAAGTTGGTGTTTGCGAAGTTAAAAACTGTCACGGGGGGTAGACTGAGATTCTTTGTTTCTGGTGGTGCAGCTTTACCTCAGTCAATTGCTGAGTTTTTCCATGCAGCGGGAATTCTGATTTTAGAGGGATACGGTTTAACAGAAACATCTCCTGTGATTAGTATGAATTATCCAGATAAATGGAAATTTGGAACTGTAGGTGCTCCCGTTCCTGGAATAGAAGTTAATATTGCAGAAGATGGTGAGATTCTAACACGTGGACCCCATGTGATGAAGGGGTATTTTAACAATGAAGAAGCAACAACTGAGGTAATTGATGGGGATGGATGGTTCCACACAGGTGACATTGGAGTTATTGATGAAGGTGGTTATATAAAAATTACTGATAGAAAGAAAAACATCATTGTACTATCGAACGGTAAGAATGTAGCACCACAACCATTAGAAAGCCAGTTGGTTCAAAGTCCATATATTGATCAGATAATGCTAATTGGTAATGAACGTAAGAATATTGCTGCTTTGATTGTACCTAATTTCGATGCCTTGAAAACATGGGGTGGTGAGAATGAAGTTGATACATCTGATATTCCAGAGATGCTAAAGACACGCGAAGTACAGCAACTGATACAGAAGGAAATTCGAGATCGTTTATCTGATTTTGCGGACTTTGAGCAAGTTCGAAGGTTTGTTCTGCTTGAAAAGGAATTCTCACAGGAAGAAGATGAGATGACACCAACATTGAAGTTAAAACGAAATGTTATTATGGAGAAATATGCAGATGTTATAGAGGGAATGTATCCAGAGGAAGCGTAGAATCTAAACTTAAACAATTGTACTTTGAAAAGGTGTCATATAGTCTACTTGAGTAATACATGTCAACTATATGATAAGCAAAAGAAGGTCTAAGATGTATCGTGACATCCTTACGTATAAATGGATTCTTGGCGGTGTTGGTTTCCTGATAATGTTTGCTGCTGGGTGTATGGTATGGTATCAGCATGATATAGCAGATGAGAAAAAAGTTGTTGTAGACGCTGAAGAACTGCACCGCCAATCGAAAAAAGCAAAAAAGGTTGCCGATACGGATGGAAAAGCGGAACAGGCAGCTGGTGTAGAGTCTGCGGAAAGTGATACGAAATCCGCAAAGAAACCTGTAACCAAGACAACTCCCGTGACGAAAGATACAGAATTAACACAAGTTGATGTGCCTACAGAGACAGCGGAGGCAGCAGATGTGCTGGTGTCACCACACGGTTTTGGACCTTTCCCTGAAGTTCCTAAGGCATATTTCCATGCCGTAGAGATCCCACCATGGAAGTTGACAGAATTTTATGGGGCTCCACCAGCATCCCGAAACCAAGAACTAATGGCTCGTGTGATGGTAAAACTGTGGAAAGAGGGCAACACCACAGTTGAGGGAGTTATTGTGCTACCAAATGGACGCTTCCGTGTCAATTACAAAAATAGGGCTTATGTCCGCTACAGCACACGCAAAACACCCGATGGTAGAACCATCCCTTATATAGCAGCTTGGTCATCTGGAAGTCTAAAAATGCCTTCCTATCAAGAACTACTTCAAGGTTATATTCCCTCAGGTGTAGAATTAATTGATTTGGATCAAGATAACCCCACAATTGATCCTTATGAGTTTTTGGGGTTACCAAGATAACGCTGCGTGAAAACGCAGAAACATACCAAAGTAGTAGAAAACTCATGTTTAATAAATTCTTAATTTAATTTCTTATTTTTGGCGTTGGAACCGTTTTTATCCTAAGCACGTTTGCCCACTCCCAATAATTTATCAGTAGTCAATAGCATCGGATACGGGGATTAGCGTAGGCAAGTCCTGCGACGACTCCTCGGAAGAAGATCATCCCACCGTAAGTGTTACAGGAAGTTCGATGGCAACACCTCAAGAAGGATCGAATGATGCTTAGCAACGAATTTAACCTTGTGATCACCTATAACTACCCATCATCTCATCATACCCATAGATTGCAATATGATTACAATATCTGAAATATAGGATTGTATTTAAGAAGGAACAAGAATCGTGAGACCGTGTTTGATAATTTCAATTGTGGCAGGAGTTTCACACATTGGTTCTCCATCAGCATATAGCATTATTGGTGGATTTGTCTCAATCCTCATACTTCGTGTCCGCTGAATATCCACTGCATGATGATTAACGTGTCCACCCCAAAAGAGTGTAACCATTAATCGGAGTACGGTGATTTTCGAAACAGGACGAATCACACAGACATCAAATAATCCATCATCAAAAACTGCATTAGGAACTATCTGAAATCCTCCACCATAACTTTTCGTAATACCCGTTGCTGCAAGTAAAAGAGGACCTTCATGTGTACCAAAATCTGCTTCAATTTGAACAAAAGGATTCTTATAGTGAAAGAGTGTTACAATTGCGGCATAGATATAGGAAGCAGTACCAGAAAAAGGTGTTGAGCGTTCTGATCCGCGCCTGCTTACCTCTGTATCATAACCGCATGTAGCAATTGTAGAGAAATAGTGTTCTGTACCTTTTTCTGATTTAACATATCCTAAGTCTATATTCTTCTTTTCCCCAGTGAATAAGGTATCAATTGCCTGTTCTGGTTTTCGAGGTATTCCTATAGCAGTAGCTAAATCGTTTCCACGACCAGCAGGAATTAAACCCAAAGTCACATCAGGAGTATTTGCAATGCCGTTGACTGCCTCATGCAGTGTTCCATCCCCACCACATACAATTACCCATTTAATTCCGTTGGATACTGCATCTTGAGCAAATTGTTTGGCATCACCTGATCCTGTAGTCAGCTTTAACTCACCATTAAACTCTTTTGTGGTTAGAACATTATGTGTATGTTCAGCGACGGTTTTTGCTTTACCTTTACCGGAGATAGGATTTGCAATAAGAATAAAATCGTCCATAATTATTTACTGGGTATGGAAAGGTTATTTACCATGCTTTTCTTGAAATATACTATTACTTAATCACAGCAATTTTGCCAACTTTTTTCTCTTCCTCAAATTCTAATATATAGATATAGATACCTGTAGCAATATCACCGATACTACCATTTGTTAACCACCATTTTTTACTATTGCCATCGCTTTCAGATACTTGTAACTCTTCAAGCAGTTCACCTTTTGGCGTATAAAGATGGATTCGTGTACCGACGGGTACTTTATCAAATGTGATTGCACCCTTATCTGAAACATGGGGTTGGATTGGATTTGGAAAAACACGATGATTAGAAAGATCAGAGATTTTCACTTCATTAATATTTCGTTGTATCTCGACAACTTGTGTACCATCTCTAATTGAATTTTCATCAATATCCGCAATGTTATTAACAACAATCTCATATTGATTCATTGGATTAGATATAAACGATTGTAATTGTGTTGTATCAAAAGCTAATAAGACACGCGTTCCCATTCTATCCCGTATGGCAGATACAGGATTTATTCCAACCAACTGTTTTTCAATTCGTAAATTATACCGTCCTTCATTACTAATAGTTGTATTCATCCTTCGATCAAAGGCAACAACAATAGAATTTGGTTGTTGGTAGGTAGCACTCAAGATTGTGGGGGCAGAACGAGGTGTTGCTGAAACTGCATCAGAACGTTTTGTTTCTATTCCTTTTTCATTTTTCGTTGTAACGGTATACCAGTAAGTAGTATCAATTTCCACAGATCTATCCAAGTATCTGTGTGTAGATACATCCTTTGCAATAGTCTTAAATTCAGTATCCGCTGGTTTTTCCTGTTTATCTCCCTTAGCACGATAAATAGTAAATCCAGACTGGATATCTGTATCATCCACAGATTCCCAGGTAATCTGAACTACTCGTGATGTAATAGGTTTTGCTGAGACATCCCAAGGAGTAAGCGATGCAACAGAATTTCTGTTCTTAGCAAATGAAGATTCAATATATCGAAGTCCATCCTCAAAATTAACATAGGATTCATCAAATCCGTTATTGTCCATATCAGCAGTAAGGAGTGTAGGTGTCTCTGAGACTTTTTGATGGAAAACAGGAATGAAAGTGTTGCCATTCCAATTCATTATGTATAGGTTTGGGTTGGTTATGACAATCAACTCATTTGTCTGGTCACCATCAACTTCAGCTATACTCAAACTATTACCTTTTATGCGATAAGGGGCAATGTTCTGTTCCCATAACCGTCTATACTGTCCTGATATATATGTGTATACAACTAATTTCCATATAGGTGAAGAAGCGGTAATATCTGGAAGATGGCTTGTACCGGTAACCACTAATTCTGGTTTTCCATCACCAGTTAAGTCTCCTGAAATTAATTGTTTCACAACATCAATCTCCGTTTTGACTTTTAGATTTAACCGATAACTGTCGTTTCCTGTGGCACCATAAAAAAAGAGTTCTCCTTCACTATCTCCAACTACTACACTCTTTTTTCCATTACCCGTGAAATCGTCAATTACAATATCAGGCGCATAGATATTTTTCCCATCAGTCTCATTTATTAATGCAGCACTCCTATCAAACAGGTTATTACCTCTATTTTCATATATCAGGATACGGTTGTTGCTATTATCAACTCCAATAATTTCCTTGTTTCCATCACCATCAAGGTCGATAATTTTTCCTCCTGAGATAAAAGGAGTCTCCCAAATTATCTGAGTAGGATAACTTTTCGGTTCAAGACTTTCTATCAAGAAGGTACGGTCAGAATCATAGGCAAGTATTTCGGGTAAGCCGTCGTTATCTGCATCTGCTACTGTAGTGGATACAAAAGTCTCTATATCAATGTTTGGATTGAGTCCGTTTGCTGTGTCTACTACGTCGGCAATATCTGTTAGACTATGTACAAGATTATATCTTCCAGTAGGTGATCGCTCATAGATAACCAGACTCGAAGTCGGGGAGAGATCGTCAGATGTATCAAAAAGGGATGTCCCTATGAATTCTAATAGTCCATCCTTATCAAAGTCAACAACTATATCAGTAAGGTGTAAAGCCGGAATATTAAGATCTCGTTCAATATAACCATTTGGAGAGATTGTAGGTCCAACAACATTGACGGAATAGTATTTTCCGTTGTTATTATCAACAGTGTTTAATCCGACGGTATTATTGGCAGAAAAATAGAATTGATATTGTCCTGTTTCCAGAGCGAGTGAGAATAGATGTTCTTTTCCAATTTCATTCTCTTCAATTGATGCAAAAGGTGCTATATGTCCAGCACGCCGATAAAATACCTTGTTTCGTGTTACATCGTCTGTTATCCAACTTAGAATGGTGGTAGAACCATCCTGATATATCGCTTCAGTGATATTAATTGAGTCTATTTTAGGTGGGGTGCGGTCTACTGTTAAGACAACATGATCGCGAGTTTCGCTACCATCCCTTCCCGTAACAACAAGCCGTACTGTGTAGACATCCTCTGGTACATTTGTTGTATCCCATACAATCAATTCCTCATTCATTTTCTGTTCGGTAATTATATCAGTGAATGGAATAAATGTTGTAGGAACAGATGAACTACCGTAAAACAGCTGCCAAGAATCGAATTTATACCCTCCAGCAGTGCCAGTGAAAGGTATTGATGTAGAACCTCCACTGTTAGTTTCTGGGGACAGGATTCTTGCATGTAGGACACCACTTGCCAACAGAGCGCGTTCTGCATTAACTGTTCCAGCACCAACAAGCGTTGTGTCTTGTTCATCGCTATCCTTCTCAAATACAGGATCAGTTGTATTTATCAGTATATGTCTTATTTCTTCAGGTGTGAGGGCAGGTCGTTTTGATTTCATCAATGCTGCGATACCAGCGATATGTGGAGCTGCCATTGATGTACCCGTAAGAATTCGATATTTATTACCAATTTGTGTACTCAAAATAGCATTTCCTGGTGCTGCAATATCCACAGATGCACCAAAATTAGCTTTATAGTAACGTTGCCTGTGTTGGGTTGTTGAAGAAACTGAAATAACTTTACGGTATCCTGCCGGGAAGATACTCGTCGCTTTACCATCATTACCAGCCGCACCAATTAACAATACCCCACGGTTATATGCATAATCAATAGCGTCTTCTATTACAAATGAATGTTGCGAACTTCCCCAACTCATATTGATAATACTTGCTCCATTATCAACAGCATACACGATCGCTGCAGCAGAATCATCATCTTGCATCCGCGAACTACCTCCCAATGAGAGACCTGCACGAACTGCCATAAGTGAGGAATTCCATGCAATTCCGGCAATGCCGACACCGTTATCTGGCATTGCCCCGGCTATTCCTGCAACATGTGTTCCATGTCCAGATTCATCTATGGGTTCATTATCACCTTCCATGAAATCACCTTCGGCTTGAAGATTTGGGGCATCTGTAAAATCCCAACCATGTATATCATCAATATACCCATTTCCATCATCATCTAAACCGTTATCAGGTATTTCGTTAGGATTAATCCAAATTTTCTGTGAAAGATCGTCGTGTTTGTAATCGATCCCTGAATCTATAATGGCGATAACTACATCACGCCTTCCTTTTTCTATATTCCACGCTTGAGGCATATTAATTAACGGCAAACTCCACTGTTCCTCATATTTTGGGTCACTCGGTATAATGCCTTTGCCTAAAACTGGACGTAAATAATTAAAACTTACTTCTTCAATTAGTTCACTCTCTTCAAATAAAGTTTTGAGAGGAATCAAGTCTGAATCTGTAGAGAATCGTAATAGGTATGTTCTTGAGATATTTGAATTGTCACTTGATCGATTAAATGAAGTAAAGACAGGTTTGTAGGATTCAACATTATGAGAACTGAGTAATTCAGCAGCATCAGATTTTGCTTGGAGACTCTGTAGATCCTCATAGGCATTAGGGGTTAGACGAATCAATAATTCACCAGGTGTCATGTCTGGGATAGCAGCGTATACATCTACTATACAGTGTGTAAAGACTATTAATAATAGCAGATTGTAGAATATACTCTTGTTTTGCTTTTTATTCATGATCTAATTCTCAGACACAGGTTTTTCAGAAGGACCATCACCCATTAATATATCGATAACCTTCTCTGTCTGATCATCTACTATGGCGATAGCAAGGTTACCCCATTGATGGTTATAGAAACTCACTGTCCATGCAAATCCTTGAAACCATGTAAATTCATGATAGTTTTTCTGTTTTTTTAAGAGTGATTTTATATGACCATCAGATTTAGCAATACCGAGTATGAAGTCTGAATCTTTTTGTAATGTCTTAATATCGGATTGTTTAATATGTTGAAGCTTACCATAGTCTGCTTCTTTGGGTAGGAACTTGTGTGTTTTCTGTGATAGTGTTCGTAGCAGGGCTGCGTGCTTAAGGTAGTTATTTCTAACTTTTTCATATATTTTATCACCGTTCCGTATAGGTATTTGCTCGTAAAGAGCTGCACATATTTCTGCTGCTTGTGCCTCAAGAATCAGTATACCTTGGATGTTGTCTTCGTTTTCTGCTATCTCGCGACGTTCTCTAAAGAATGTGGGGTAGAATCCAAATTCATAAAATCGATCTGGATAATGAGGTAACCATGTGGAGAGAAATTTAGCAATTTTTTCACGTTCTTTATTAATTAGATCTTCTGGAGTTGTGGATTTCTTCCAAGCATCTTTAGCTTCATCAATATGTAATTTTAGCTTTTGATGTATTTCAATGGATTCCTGTTCTGCACGTCTAACCCATTTTTCGTATCCGTTACTCTTATAGTAATCAAGCATAATCTCATTCAGAGGAATGGATATTAGGGTAATACATTGAGCAGCTGTTTCATGCCAAAGTGCAAGTCTACCAAAATCCTCTTTTTGTTGGTATAGTCTAATAAAGGTATTAGCGTTTGTAGAGCCTTCATAGATAGCACTACATGGTAGTATTTGTATGAGGAGAATAGAAAAGAGCAGTAATAAGTGAAGTCTCATTTTCTATTACTATTTTTAGTAGTTTTTGTTAGGTAAATACGTACTTTCCCCGAGAAGATCTCATCTGGAGATAGTACGATTATACCGGCGGGTATACCTTTCGCATCTAAATTAATAGCGTCTGTTGGACAGGTATATGGTTCAAAACAGATTGCATCTCGTCCTGGCGGAGTATACACAACGAGTTCCCTAAAAATAGAATCTGATTCCATGACCATTCCATATCCTGTATCCAGATTTTCTATTAAACAGAGGCTGTTTTCCCCGTCCAAAATTACACCGGTGAATACGTGATCCAATTTCAGTTTTCCAAATGGTTGCCCTTTCCGTAAGTCCAGTGTTCCAGATACATCCTTTTGTATTCCAGTAGGTACAAGGACATCGTCAAGTTCCCAATATTTACTGGCAGGTACAGTTATTAATGCTTTAGATGCATCTGCATTATCGGTTAGTTTTGTACTAAAGTATGGATGGATACCGAATCCAAACGGCATATTTCCGTTTCCAGTATTCTTAATTTCAATACCCATCTCAAGGATGGAATTCTTTAAGGTATAGGTTATTTCAATGATGAAGGGAAATGGAAACTGTCTGTGCACATCAGGATAATCCTCTGAATTGAGTGAACAAACAAGAATAGCTTTGTCTTCATTAGCTTCGTGTATATCCACATTATATGGAAGATTTAAGAGAAGACCGTGTATTGTTGTTGGTGAATCTGGAACTTTATCAAACTGATATGTCTTACCTTCAAATTCCCATTTGCCATTTCGAATTCGGTTTGGAAATGGAAATAGAATCGGATTTCCAAAGGCTGTCGGACGTTCTTTTAAGGTTGCCAGGTCAGGGGGTGGATCTATCAAATTGATCCAGTTGTCATTGTCGCTAACCTTGAAAACAAAACAGTTATTACCAAGAGAAGGAGCGATTTCTGCAACTGCCCTTCCCTTTTGTTGTAAGTAGTATACTTTGAAACCGTCAACTGTTTTATCAATCACTGAATATGGTGAATTTGCCATAGTGAATCCTTTATGGGAATTGACAAGTAAGAGTAATAGTAGAAAAATGCTTAGATTTTTAATTTCGAAAATGGAAGAAAAGAATGCCTTTAGACTTGGTAGAGAATTCATAGAGGAAATACGAATGTCATCCTTAGTTCTTCTTGGCACACCATTTAATTCCTTGGTGCAATACTATGCGAAAATTTGGATCAGAATAGGTAACATTATCATGTCCGCTTTGTAGACAGAAAATACGTGAGTTCCTATATTCACGTGCCCAACCTATGACATCCATACTGTTTGGATGATCTACAGTTAGTAAAATTGTACTTTCCTCATCTGCAGACTTCATCAAATATGTTTCATCCCCCATCTCCCAATTAGTAAGACCTTTTGTAATAGGATGGTTAGGGTCTGTTACCTGAACCTGTAAAGTCTGTTTTGGAGAGTAGTCAAATTCTCTGTCATGAATTCCACACATTTCAGAATATGATTCCCAGTTTGGAAATGCCAGAATGGCATGATGTAAAATAACCATTCCTTGTCCACGTTCGGTCAGATCAAGTATTGCTTTCGCTTGTTGGTCTGTTGGATAGGGTCTGTGGAAGTTATAGAAGACTACTGTTTCGTATTCTTTCTGATTTGGATCATCAACGAAGATATCTAAATCTTCACGGATAAATTCAATATCTTCCATGCTACGAAATACAGCGTCAAAATCCTTCTCACGAAACCCATGTTCACCAGTAACAACTGCAATTTTCATTGATGTATCTCCTGTAGTCCTATGTTAACATTCTATAATCAATCTATAATAGATTGGTAAGTTAGAACACGGAACTGTGCATGGAAAGGTGAATCTCCAATCAACTGTGTCATGAAAATAGCAATTAACTCTTCCATAGGATCAATCCAGAAAACTGTACTTGCCAAGCCTCCCCAACTGTATGTACCAACTGAACCTAAGGTGTGTGTATCAGCAACATCCGTCACAACTGCAAAACCGAGACCGAACCCACTCCCCGTTCTTTCAAGGGGTTGCCAGTCATCAGGTATATGATTGATTGATATGAGTTCAACAGTCTTTCTTCCAAGTAGACGTTCCCCATCCAGTTCACCATCATTGAGCATCATCTGACAAAATCGTAGATAATCCCCTGCCGTTGACAACAGACCAGCTCCGCCTGAGTGATGAAAGCTAAGAGGCCCGCTTGATACAGGGGCATCCTCAAGAACTTTAATACTACCATCTTCAGTAGGTTCGTATAGTGTTGCATATCTATCTGCTTTGTTTTCAGGTACTGAAAAATCAGTATCATCCATACCTAAAGGATCAAAGATGCGTGTTTTTAGGAACTCAGCAAACGGCATACCTGAGACAACTTCGACAAGATAACCCAGTACATCTGTAGACATTCCGTAATTCCATGCCTCTCCAGGTTGGTGTAGGAGTGGTATATCTCCAAGTTCTTTTACCATATGTTTGAGATCCCCACCATAGAAGTCAGCTTCATAATAGCGTTTATTTATGGGATGTTCCCATTCACCCCCATATATCAAACCTGCAGTATGTGTCAGAAGATGTTTAACTGTCATTTCTCGTTCAGTATCAACAATTGCATCCCCATGATTTGCGTATGCTTTCATGTCTTTGAATTCTGGGATAAATTCAGATACAGGAGAGTTGAGTTGAAATAGCCCTTCCTCATAAAGCATCATCACAGCAACACTTGTAATAGGTTTTGTCATAGAATAGATACGGAAGATTGTATCAAACTCAATAGGTTTCTCAGATGCAATATCTTGGTTCCCTACTTTTTCAAAATGGACAAGTTTTCCTTCTCGTGCGATCATTGTTAATGCCCCGGGGATTTTTCCGTTATCTACCCATTGTTGCATTACAGGTTTAATACGAGCTAACCGCGCGGTGGACATACCCATATCTTCTGGAACAGCGCGCGGTAATCCTTCAAATTCTGCCATCAATTTCTCCTAATATAATGGTTATCTCTCAATTATTCTGTGAGTGCTTGATATGTTAATACTCTAAATTTCTGATGTATTGGATATCTATTATTCATCAATTGTGTCATCAATAATGCAATTAAATCCTCTTCAGGATCAACCCAAAATGTTGTGGCTGCTGCCCCACTCCACCCATAATTTCCTACCGAATCAAGTGTATTCGGAGGGTCTTTCCGAGTAGCAACTGAAAAACCGAGTCCAAACCAATTGTCGTGGTGAGGATATCGCATCAGTTCAACTGTTTTCTTCCCTAAAATCCGCACACCATCCAATTCGCCCCCGTTTAGTAGCATCTGTGCAAATCTCATATAATCCCCGGCTGTTGAAACGAGTCCACCACCACCTGAGGGAAAAAAGCTGTCATCATCTTTAGCAAGTGGGGCTTCTCCCACACGGTCTAATCCATTTTCTTTGTTAGGTCTATAAAGCGCAGCAAATCTGTCTACCTTATCAGCTGGCACTGAAAAACCGGTATCTACCATACCAAGTGGTTTAAATAGACGTGATTGAAGATAATCTTCAAACGGCATTCCTGAAACTACTTCAACAAGATACCCCAATACATCGGTGGATACACCGTAAGTCCATTTTTCACCCGGTTCATGTACCAATGGGATTTCACTGAGTTTCTTCACCATGTCAGCAAGTGTTGAACCACTTGCAAGAACTTTCAATTCTCGATATCGTTGATCAACAGGTTTACCACCCCATCCGTAAGTAAAACCAGCTGTGTGCATAAGAAGGTGCTTGATTTTTATATCATTTTTGGCATCAAGGATTTCAGTTTGATCTTCATTGTACACCTTCATGTTCTTGAATTCTGGAATGAATTTGGAGACTGATGTGCCGAGTTGAAAGTGTCCCTCTTCAAAGAGCATCATGACAGCAACACTTGTAATAGGTTTTGACATGGAATAGATACGGAAGATCGTATCAGGTTCAACCGGTTTGCTATTCTCAACATCACGCATTCCTATTGGTTCAAAATGTATGATTTTTCCTTTTCTCGCGACAACAGTTAGGAATCCGGGTAAATTCCCTTGATCAACGTAACTCTGCATCACAGGACGGATACGATCAATACGTTCCGTTGAGACACCTACTGTTTCTGGAACAGCCATCGGAAGTCCTTGACCGAGAGCAAATATTGTTATACTGAATAAAAATATGATCAGAAAAACTAATCGTTTCAATATATTCTCCTTAAAGTATTTATATATACTATCTTATGTGTTTTAAATATCCCCAACGCGTGGCAAGTTTACCGTGAGGATCAACGTTAAGGATTTGTGCTAAACCAATACTCTTGGCCTCTTTAATCTCATCTTGTGAACGGGCAACATTGGAAATTCGTATTTCATCAATTAATCCCTGTAATCCGTTGTCATTATCAATATTTGGCACCCCGATAGTAATTGGATCATCACTTTGAAATGAGGCTTGGTTCGCTTTTTCAGTTTCCAATTCACCATCAACATATACACGTCCATTTTCTCCATCAAAGGTAAAGGCAAGATGATGCCACTTATTATCTGTGATAGGAGTCGTACCATTAATATTAAAGGCACATGCTCCATTAGCTCCGATTTGTGCATGAAGGACTTTCTGATTGACTTCTACCCAGATACCGTAATTACGATTCGTGCAGCCTGCTTGTTGTTTACACACAATCCCTTGCCATTTCCCTGTTGGTTCAGGCACCATTACCCATGCTTCAATACTAAGAGTTTCTAATTCAAGTTTTTTAGTGGAATTAACCACAATGTAACCACGTTTATCACCTGGAAATTCCAATGCTGAACCAAATTTTCCTTTAACCCATTTGAGGGATCCGATTATTTCACCATCGTGGCCGTTTCCAGATGCATCTTTTACTCTCTTTCCACCACCCTCTTCAAAAAGCCATACCGCCATGGTGTTTTTGTCTACTGCTGCGACTGCTGGAAGAGATAAATGTAATGTTAATATAAGAATAGAAATAAAATGGGGGATATAGAAATATCGTTGGTAGATGTTGTGCATTTTTTTCCTCTATATTGTCTATTGACGTGATTCCAAGATTACCTATTGGTAGAACATACTTCTATTACAAGTCTATAAAGAAATTTAGCAACTATGTTAGGTATACTATCAGAAAATGTGGATAATGTCAATTTTGTCGTTAACACATATGTTGCATATGGACTTTAGATGGTATTGGTTGTTTTTTCATAATTTATTATAACGGTTTTTGGGAAGGATATAAAACCATTTCTAATTGAAATGTTGCTTTATTGTAGCACATTCTTCCAGATTGTGTCATGCGTCGCTTCATTTCTAAACAGTCGGTAATGAGAGAATAATTAATAGAAATGGTATAATATAAAACTCCATTTGACATTTCTGTCAAACCGATACAACCCAACCTGAGATTTCTAAATCAATAAAATGACTAAGGAGACGCTACATACAGTCCTGGACATCTTAAGTTTACGTCCAGGGTGTCAAATTATTTACACACCTGTTTTCACATCCTTAGTTGTGATTTAACATTACTATATAACAATTTTGTCTTCAAAATACCCTATACAAAATGGTGTATATATTCAGATCAAACCTATACATATATAATATTGTACAGATTAAATCGTTGACATCAACATATAGATTCTATACAATTCTCAAAACAAACAAGCTCTTGACATCAGAATGAGTGTTGTATTAGATTAGGTGTTTCTTGAGTTTGTTATCTATTTAAAGTTGTATAAAACTGAGAACCTTAATGAAACGTATGTAGTATTGCCTAAGGAGGCATCAATGGCAGAACGAATTAAAATGGGTTTAGTCGGTTGTGGTGGTATGTCCGGTGCACATATGAACGGATATCGTGAGTTGTGGAATAACGACTTAAAGGAATACGATATTGTCGCTGCATGTGATATAGATGAGAATAGAGCCCAAGAACGTGCGAATCAAGCACATGAGTTTCAAGGTGGTACAAAACCAGCTGTATATACTGAAATTGATGAAATGCTTGATAAGCATCCAGACATGGATTGTATAGATATTTGTGCTCTCCATAGTGCACATCATGTGCTCGCAGTCCCTGCACTTGATGCGGGTAAACATGTCATCTTAGAAAAACCTTTTGGTATTACTATGCGAGCATGTAAGATAATGATGGAGGCAGCTGAACGGAATAATAGAATAATATCTGTTGCTGAAAATTATCGTTTAGGACATATGGAACGAACACGTAGTTGGGCAATTGCCCAAGGTCGAATTGGTGATCCTCGTATGTTCTTTTGGATTGAAGTTGGTGAAGCATTAGGCAAATGGGGTTGGCGAAACTTCAAAATGGATGCAGGCGGTGGATGGGCATTAGATGGCGGAGTACATTTTACAGATTTAATGCGGTATATACTTGGTTTGGAAGCCGAAGAGGTGTACGCAATAAACAAAGCTTATGAACCATATCGCTACGACAATCCTGGAGCACGTGAAGGCGGTTATTCCGTTGATGTAGAAGACGCAATGATATCTACAATTAAGTTTGAGCAAGGCGTTACAGCACAATGGACATGGGTTGGTTCTGCACCCGCACACGGTTTCGGACAAAAGGTTATTTATGGTAGTGAAGGGGCTCTTGATTGGGGAAGAGGTTTAATACCACGAGGGGGCGAACCGATTTCTAATGAGGATTTAAGGAAAGAATTCAGCGATAGTCTATCTGATGAAGAACGCGAATATTTCTTTCCTGGAGGAATAGGAAATTCGGTTGCAATTGAGTTAAAATACTTCGCAGATGCTATCAGGACTGGGGGGAAACCTGAGGTTGATGCTGTCGAAGGTATGAAATCCGAAGCTATCTGTATGGCAGCCTATGAATCTGGTTATTTCGGACGACCAGTGACAATTGCTGAGATCGAAAGCTGTGAATTGGAAGGTTATCAGAAGGAAATCAATGATAAGTTAGGTATAGAATAGTTTGGACAATTCCAACTCTGAGAGAGAGATTTTCAGAGGATCCTAAGGAAGCCCAGGTGAATGTCATTTAGGCATTCCCCGGGCTATTCTTATTTATATTATAGATTTTCTTCAAGTCAATACCCTATAAAACTCAAAAAATATATACCTATGGTTGAAGATACAAAATCCCACTGAATAAATTGTCCAAATTATAGTAATATTTAGTGAATACACAATAGGATTAATCCATAAGGAAAGAAAAATGTCAAAATCTACAGATATACGTATCGTTGATGTACAGTTTGATTTCGAAAAACATCAATATCGAACACCTCTAAAATTTGGGGGTGTTCCAACAGATCATTGTATTCTCTTTAATGTTAGTATACAAGTACAGACGCGTGATGGGAAAGAAGCACAAGGAAAAGGATCAATGCCTCTTGGAAATGTTTGGGCATTTCCTCCACGATATGTTCCGTTTGAGCAAAGTTTGAATGCAATGACAAGCCTCGCAGAATTAGCAGTAGACAATACTCTTGATTGCAATCTATATGCACACCCACTTGAACTTTCAGAAGAACTTGAGCCAATCTTTTTAAATACAGCGAATGAATTGTCAGAGTCAATGCAGCTTGACACAAGAATACCCAAGCTCTGTACAGTTGTAACCACCAGTCCTATTGATGCAGCGATTCATGATGCTTTTGGAAAAGCAAATGGAATTAATAGTTACAACGGATTAGATCAAGATTACATACAATCCGATTTATCCCATTTCTTAAATGAAGAATTTACTGGGAAGTATCTTGACCAGTATACAACCCGGCACCCCAAACCAGATATGCCGATTTACCACCTTGTAGGAGCATTGGATCCACTCACAGATATCGACCTTAACGAACGACTTGATGATGGTTTGCCAGAGACACTACCAGAATGGATTGAAGCTGATGGATTGACCCATTTGAAGATTAAGTTAAATGGAGATGATTTGGACTGGGATGTTGCTCGTGTCTTGGCAATTGATAAGGTGACAGCAGAAACACAAGAAAAAAGAGGTGTTAAAAATTGGAATTATTCTGCTGACTTTAACGAAACATGTAAGGATGTAGAATATTTACTCGAATTCCTTAATCGTATACAAGAGACAGAGGCACAAGCGTTTGAACGACTTGCATATATTGAACAACCTACAGATAGAGATTTAGAATCTCATCCTGAGAATAAGATGCATAAAGCTGCAGAGATTAAACCTGTTGTAATTGATGAGTCTTTGACAGATTTTGAAACCTTATTATTGGCACGGGATCAAGGATATTCTGGTGTTGCACTCAAAGCATGTAAGGGACAATCACAAGCACTTCTGATGGGAGCGGCTGCACAAGAATACAACATGTTTTTGGCAGTTCAGGATTTAACGTGTCCAGGAGCATCTTTTTTACATTCAGCTGGACTTGCTGCCCGTATACGTGGTGTTACTGCTATTGAGGGAAATGCCCGTCAATTTTGTCCAAGTGCAAATGATGGGTGGTGTGAAGAGTATCCATCAATTTTCAATATTTCTGATGGCACTGTGGGGACACAAATACTTACTGGTCCAGGACTGGGGCATTAGCATTTTTCGTATCTGTCTTAGTATCAGAAACGGTGATATTTGTGACAACATTCCGCTGTTCAGGATGCCTTACAGGAAAATCCTTTATTACCTCATTAATCAACTGTTGTATCGTTGATTTAACATGATCAAATGGAATACATTCTAATACTATAATTGCTTGGTGTTTGGATGGTGCTATTTCGTATATCAAACCATACTGAAGACCTAAACGCATTATCTCCGGTTCGACGTTTATTGTTATTTGTCTGCATTCCTGTTCAGTAATGAAATAACTATCAACTTTAAAATGTGTGTGAATCCAAGCTTCACGTACTTCAATAACTTTCATAATTTACAAGTGTATCATGCTGGAAATATAGTGTCAACGTTGACGGATGGTAATGAAGTCACGGGTTGGCAGATTCCGATAATGTTCCACTTTTCCATTAGACCATCGGATTTCAAGATTATCTACACTATCATTCTTAACCAAACCGAATGAAAGACGTGTGTCGTTACCAGATAGATAACTTGCTCCACAAATTACCTCACGAAGGATTGTGTGCTCTCCTGTTTTTAACCTAACTTGAGATCCAATTCCATCTATATTTGCTTCAAGTCCAACCAATTTTATGGATACCCAAGAATTCTTATTACCAATTTCATTCCTAAGGATAACAGTTGGACGATTCGATTGACATAGAATCACATCGATATCCCCGTCGGTATCAATATCGCCATACAGCATACCACGAACAACATAGTTATTTTGATCTAAACCTACTTTTTCAGTTATTTCTGTAAATGTACCATTCTGATTACGAAACAACTGTACGGGTTGTGCATAACTTAGTTTGTCGTCAATTTGGTCTACGTTATCCCAGATGTGTCCATTTCCAACAAGTATATCAAGCCAACCATCATTATCATAGTCAATAAACCGTGTGCCAAATCCAAGCGCATAAAAGGACGGATTCGCAAGTTTCGTTTCGAAGGTTACATCCTCAAAATAGCCTGTACCATCATTCTGCATCAAGCAATTCGCTTCCAATGAAAAGTTTGTCACCCATAGATCAATGTCTCCATCGTTATCATAGTCGCCTGCGTCAACCCCCATAGATCCGTTTGCAATTCCATCACCATTAAATGCAACACCTCTTTGTATACCTTCTTCCTTAAATGTTCCATTTTTCTGATTGATAAACAGCGTATTAGGAGACATATCGTTTGCTACATAAATATCTATCCAACCGTCGTTATTAACATCTGTACAGACAACCCCAAGTCCGCGTGTTGTTGGTTCATAAATCCCCGCAGACATTGTAATATCCGTGAATGTTCCATCTCCATTATTACGATAAAGTACATCTGCTATCCCATGGTATTCATTTGGACCACAATATATACGGAGTTCGTTTCTGAAGTAACACGGTATATCTGTCTCTAATGAGTATTCAACATAGTTACATACATATAGATCAAGATCCCCGTCCCTATCTATATCGGCAAAAGCAGCACTGGCACTGAGTAATGGACAAGCTACTCCTGCTTCTTCGGTAACATCAGAAAAAGTGTTATCTCCATTATTCTTGTAAAGAATGTTTCTACCCAGATTTGTTACATATAAATCTCTATATCCATCCCCATTATAGTCTACAGCAACCGCACCAAGACCATATCCTGTATCACCTACTTTCGCGGTAAAGGTAATATCAACAAAGACACCATCATCATTTCGATATAGTCTGTTGTTAGGCTCGGTCGGATTGTCTGACTTAGGTGAAAGTGAATTACCTTGGACAAGGTAAAGGTCAAGGTCATCATCATTGTCAAAGTCAAAAAGTACCCCTCCACTTCCCATAGTTTCAACCAGACGGCGTTCATCTGAAAAACCGTTTATGTGATGAAAATCAAGATGCATTTCAGTGGTAACATCACGAAAATAGGGTTCGGCAGAGATTGTTGTTGGGAAGATTAGTAGAAGAAATAGGAACAGAGGTAAGTTAAAAATTTTATGTAGCATCAAGTCAGGATAAGAATGGTTTGAGGGCAGAACATTACTTTACTATATTTGGAATCGGACGGACAACACGAAATCCAATTGTATGTGTTGAATCCAGAGGGTAGAATTTAAATCGCAAACCAGAACGTAGGAACGCACTTCCTACATCCCATGCACCGCCACGAATTACTCTTGCGCGTAAAACATCACGAAAACGTAGGTTCAATGGATTTTTCTTAATTTCCTGTTTATTATGTTTGTAGAAAGTCGTATTATATTCATCAAGACACCATTCCCAGACGTTTCCAGCAAGATCATATATTTCGTTTGGTGAAGAACCGTTATGGAATTTACCAACTTGAGTTGGACGGTTAAATCGTCGGGCAAAATTTGCATGGTGGCGCGCTTTTGGGGAATCGTTTCCCCATGGGTATATTCGTCTATCTGTTCCACGGGCAGCACGTTCCCATTGTGCCTCAGTTGGTAAACTTGCGCCGATCCATTCTGCAAAGGCTTGTGCGTCAAACCAAGTAACCCCAACAACCGGTTGTTGATCAGCATTAAAGCTCTCATTTTTCCATGTCTCTTCACCATCATGTCCGCGAGGTGTGGGTCGTCCTGTTGCCTCAATGAAAGAACGATATTGTGCGTTTGTTATTTCGTATTTAGAGATTTGATATGTTGATAAATAGACTGAATGGCTCGGAACTTCAGCGTCAAAGGTATGTTTTTCAAGGAGAGAACTTCGTAATTTAGCATCAGTATATGCGGCTTCAGCTTCCTCTGTTGTAGATCCCATAACGAATTCACCTCCCGGAATACTGATCCATTCGATAGTGGCGAGTGTTTTTTTAGCAGTTGGACTTAATTCAGCAGTCGTAATTCCTCCCCAGCTAAGAATCAGGAATACAGATGTCGTGATACAGATCCATCGCATTCCACTATATCCTTTACAGATATTTGGTAACTGGAAATATGAAACTACCAGTTACCAAATATTATATTAAGTGAGACTATTTACCAGTCTTTAAGTTCGCCCCATGTAACAGTAAGACGATCTTGTGGATCAACTGGTGCAGGAGCTGAAGCTTCGCGGAAGTAATCAAACGTTACCGTCATTTTACCAGGACCATCAGCGTCAGCGATACCAGCGTAAATGCCTACTTCAAGAGGTTCTTGGAGTTCATTGGTTACTTTTCCTACAGGAACCCAATCACCTTCTGCATTTGGTTTGAACCAAGATTCATAGACATCACCATCTCGTTTTAATCGCATTTCAATAGGAATAACACCTTGTTCCGGGTTATAGTCCGGTTGTGTGCCAACATATCCCAATGCAGCGGCATCATTTTGACGACGTTGGTATTGGAGGACAGCGTTGTTGCCTTGTGCGGCGCCACGTCCCCATAATTTTAAAGTAACCCACTCACCGTCCCGACCTTGACTGTCTTTTGATGTAGCTGAATAGACGATTAAACCGGCAACTGTGGAACCGTCAACATAATCTACTACCATTGATGTCTCAATGTCAAACTGATCTTGGTCAACTGTCTGAGAATACCGTGTACTATCATCATTTCCCCATACGTTTGCATTAAAACCTGCCACAACACTTAGTGAACCATCTTTTAATTCCCATTCACTCTTATCACCATCTTTGACATTCCAGAAGTCTGAAATAGCTTGACCATTACCATCAAATTCATCACTCTGCAATGATGCCGAGAAGACGTTGGTTACAGTAAAGATGGATAATACCATGATTGAGAATAAAACAGTGATTTTATTCATTAAATATTTTCCTCTTATAATATAATTTGGTAGTCAATTTATCTGAAATTATAAACCTCAGTAAATATGATACTACCGTATTTCAATTTAAGAAATTGAAGTAATTAATTTTATCATGTAGGTATCAGACTGTCAATTGATTATGAAAGTAATGAGGTGTGTAGAGTTTTGGCACCATCATTGTAGATTTAGCTTTTGTCTCTTTTCAGTTGTCTGAATCACATATTTCACGGATTTCACTGATAATGGATTTAAGTGGAATGCGCAAGTCTTGATGATATTAATACTGAATTACAATGAAAATCAACGTTGAAGGGTTGGTCTAAATCTGCTATATTAAGGATAGGAAATCTTTACAATAGAGACAAAAAACCCACCACATGCAAAATAATTCATTAAATAAATTGATTGTAGACACATTTGTCGCTGAACCATCTACACGGTTGGAAGGTCGTCTTCATGTAGCAAGTTTACCCGATGGAACACCTATTCGTGTACCAATTATCCTAATCAATGGTAGGAACCCGGGAAAAACACTGTATCTTCAAGCAATAAGCGACGGTAATGAACTGAACGGTATTGCTGTTATTCATGAGATATTATCCAAAATTAACCCCGAACAATTATGTGGTCAACTTATTGTTGTACCCATACTAAATATACATGCTTTCCATGCAAAGCAAGCCTACAGTCCAGTTGATAATCTAAAGATGAATCGGTGTTTTCCTGGACGGCCAGATGGCACTTCAAGCTACCGAATAGCACATAAGTTGTTTGAAAAGGCAATCAAACAATCTGATTACTGTATTGATCTACACCAAGGTGGGGTTTCACCGATGATTGATGAGGTGAGGGTCCGGGTTGGAGATAAACACGAACTATATAAAGAGTGTCTTGAATTGGCACGGGTGTTTGGCATTGGATATATCCTTGATCAAAAGGGACCAAAAGGACAACTGGCACAGGCTGCTCCCGATATTGGTATTCCAACTATCGATCCAGAATTGGGTGGGACACACGGTTGGGATGAAGTAAGTATTGAAAAAGGTGTCCGGGGTGTCATGAATGTACTTAAACATTACCATTTTGTGGACGGTGAGGTAGAAATCCCTAAACAACAAGTTGTTGTAAATCAATTCGTATCTGTCCTCAGTAATCAAGCTGGATTTGTCTATTACAAAAAGGCATTGTATGATCACATTAAACAGCGTGAAACGATTGCTGAAATTAAAGATGTATTTGGAAATGTCATAGAAACCGTTCGAGCTACTGAAGAAGGTATATTTTGGACACATCCAATTTATCCTATGGTGGCAAGTGGTGGTGTCATTGGTAAGATTGGAACACCCATCAGTCATATTTGATCTAACAACTACAATGTAATATAGATTACCATAAGAACTATAAACCTTTCCTAAGGAATAATTAATGCATAAAGAGAATCGTGAAAAATTCATTGAGAAAATGCGTTCTGGTGGGGTTGCTATATTCGCAAACGCTCCTGTGGCAATGCGAAATCACGACACTGAACACCATTATCATCCTAATCCTAATTTCTACTATCTTACTGGTTTTGAAGAGCCAGACTCAATTTGTGTAATCGCCCCTGATCATCCCAAACATCAGTTTATTTTATTTGTACTTCCAAAAGACAAAAATGCTGAAATTTGGAATGGAAAACGGGTCGGTGTTAAGGATGCGTGTGCTATTTATGGGGCTGATAAAGCATATTCAATTGACAAGTTTGATGAAAAAATAGGTAAATTCTTAGAAGAAGCCAAGAGTCTATATTATAATCTCGGATCTAATCCAAACATTGATACAAAAATACTGAATCTGTTTAAGAAAGAAGTTAATGCACGTGTGCGATCTGGGAAAGGGTTGCACACACTTGTGGATCCGAGTCCATTTCTCAGTGAGATGCGTCTTATCAAGAATGAAGAAGAACTGCAACGTATTCGGAAAGCAGCGGATATATCTGTAGATGGACATATTGCTGCTATGACTGCGGTTCATCCCGGTATGTATGAATATGAACTGGAAGCATTTGTTGATGCGACATTCCGTAGTAGTGGCGCAAATGGTACGGCATATCCGTCAATTGTAGCCAGCGGTGGAAATGCTACAACCCTTCACTATACGTCGAATGATTGCGAAATCAAAGATGATACACTTGTTCTTTTAGATGCAGGGGCAGAATATCAAAGATACTGCGGTGATATTACCCGAACTTTTCCTGCTAACGGTAAATTTACTAAAGCACAAAGAGAGGTATATGAACTTGTCCTTGATGCACATTATAAAATTATTGATACAATTCGCCCCGGCGTCTCTATTGATGAACCACACCAGAAATCAATTGAATTGTTAACAGAGGGGATGTTGAGTCTTGGTCTATTAAAGGGAAAGGCAGAGAAAATTATTGAAAAATATAAATATAGACAGTTTTATATGTACCGTATTGGACACATGCTCGGATTGGATGTGCATGATGTTAACTGTGTTCATGATGCTGAGTGTGAATATAAGACTTTTGAACCGGGAATGGTGATTACAATTGAACCTGGACTATATATTGCGGAAGGCACAAAGAAAGTACCTAAAGAATATCTCGGGATTGGTGTTCGTATTGAAGATGATATCCTTGTAACTGAATCTGGTTATGAAAATTTAACTGAGACTGTTCCGAAAGAGATTGATGCGATTGAGGACTTGATGAATAAGTCGTAAGTTAAGAGATATTATCTGATATTTGTTTGAGATATCTTAGAGGGATGGGCACAACTCAAGTCTACGTCAGAGGTGTGGACTATGACGAATTAAGCTGTGACAATAGGACTTCTTCCGCTGTATTTCGTAAGTTAGTCGTTATTGGTGAAGCAGCCATGAATATTCCAGATTCAGTTCGTGAACAGTATTCTTTAATTCCGATGCAACAACTCATAGACCTTGGAGATGAACTTCTTGGTAAGTATTATGATGTTAATTCTTAATTTGTCTGGGATACTGTTAAGGAATTGATACCATCTGTACATCCTGTTATAGAGATGGTTTTAGAAAGGTTGAAGTTCAATAACTCTGAATATAAGGTTAAATGTCTCACACAAAGTATTATTGACGGTGGACAAAAGAAACAGGGTTAAATCTCTACTAAAATCCAAAAGCGTTTTTCAACCATAAAATTCCAGAAATCTGAAACCTGCTTTGCATATTTTCCATTTACCAAGAAACCCATTTCTAAATTCTCGTTGAGTCCCGGACCAGTTAGGTTAGCACTTCCAACATATGCAGAAGTTTCATCTGCTATGCAAAATTTGGCATGAGACCCAATCGTTCTTCATGATTTATATTTGTTGTAGATCTGAAAAAACGCACACCATTATGAGACGATTTTAGCCAATCTAATTGTCTTAGTGCCTGAAGACTCTGACCTGTGCTAACAAAATCAATTCCTACTTCTCGCTTAATGGCTGCTTGTAAAGCATCGGCAATAGGACCATTAACTAAACTGCGTTCTATTTGAATAAAAGGTGCTGCTAACACAATCTTCTTTTTCGCCCTTGCCATTAACTGGGTTAATACCCCTAAGGTTGTTCGTGTCTGAGTCTTGTATGGCAGTTCTGCTCCAAAGGGTTCTGGCACTGTAATAACTAATTCAACCAATTTATTCATTTCTCTTCCTGATTGAGATGTGGATCGAAAAATCCTAGTGAAACTTCCCCAAGTTTCTCATCAGGTCCACCAAAGAGGAAAGATCTACCTAAGTTTAGATTGAAGAATCGACAACTCGTTTCCGCAAGATGGGTACAAGCATGACAATTTCCACCATTCTGTTGATGGCATACAGGATCATAGACACAACGGCGTGTATCAGAAAAGATCTGGCTTAACCATTCTGCGGGTGATTGTTCAAAGAGAGATGCTAATGCCCCGATTGTCGCTCCTTGAGAATGTCCACAGTAAACTGCAAATGATAATGCGCGTGGAAGAACGTATTCAGCAAGACTAGTCCGATCTAATCCACATAATAGTGAAGCCCGTTTAACAAATAGGTGACTCATTGTATGTAATAATCCAAAAACCATGAGAGCTTCCCCTTCTCCGTCAGTTAATTGTTGATGTAAAGGAACGTGGGAAAACAATTGGACAAAGTAGGCTTTCTGAGCCATAGTATGGTTTGTGGCGTCTAAAGGGAGTATAGGTGAGTGCTTGTTTTCTATCAACCATCTCCAAACCCGGTTAGGATCTAAACTAACAATGATAGCATCTGCTTGAACTGTATCCACAAAAATGGGAAACTTTCCTTGGTGATCACTGTCTGCAGAGAAGGAATTCAGAATACATGTGTTTGGTTCGTAGACAACACGACTAAAGCCAAACGTTGCTAATGTCATTGGAAAATCTGTTGTTATTGTCAGTTTCTCTATTCCCATACTTTTGGCAATTTTACAAGCTGTTTGCTGTCCTTGTGATGGCTTATCCAAACTAAACAGTTCTTGTGATTGACCTGTTTCAGTGGGTAATATTGCTTCAAGCAACTCCTGTCCAGCTTCTCGCCATATATCCTTTGGAACTCCAGTTTTATCAACTAATTCAGCACCGATAGTGGTAGTGGACAGGTTCTCTGGGCTTGTTTGTCTGATCCCTTCCAAAGCCATCTGCATTTCTCTGTGTTTTTCAATCTGCTCGTTAGTGTAATCTAAATCACGCAGTTTTTCCACTTCAGCATCCGATAGTTCAAATTGTACTTGACTATTGTAGGATTGTGTCTCAGGAAACTGCATCAACATTTGTCCTTGCATTTGTGGCAGATCAAAAAAAGATGCAGCAGTAGTAAGTTGCCAATCATTCATGTTTAAAAAGGCATTCAATTCCGAACCGGGTTGATTTAGTAATTCTACATAATGGGGATAGTATGTTCGTCCAGAACGATGTACCTCAATACTCATTTGTCTAAGATGAGAATCGGATTCACCAGTCAATTCCTGCCAATTACATGCATTACAAATGCCTCCAAAAAGATTGCTGTTTTGCTGACATTTGCAGCAAATCCAACGGAAACCACTTATCCGTTCACTACCTCGTGTATCTAACCTAAACTGACTATTAGTAGTTTTACAACTTTGACATTTGTAAGGAGGTTTAAGCTCCTCAATATGTCCACATCGATGTACCTTAATCCAACGTAACTGAATTAACTGTCCTTTCTTACAAATTCGACAAGTGTTTGGGAGTTGTTTTTGTCCGGTGTAGTCAAAAACTCGTTCACACTTTACTTCTTGACACCACAGTACCTTAGGATACATTTGTGAATATGCTCTAGTGTAAAGTCAACTTAATTTTGATAGTTTATTCAAATAATTGTATACTTAGACTCAAGATAATTATTCATTTACCTTGGAGTCTATTATGGCTGCTAAACAATTTAAAGTCATACT
>JAGFCA010000001.1 GCA_022394755.1 Candidatus Poribacteria bacterium | reverse complement strand
CAGATAAGATCGTAATCTGGTGTATTCGCTTGTTGGTACAATCCTATCGCATTATGATCTCTTTCTGCTTTCTGCCCCCATTCCAATGTTAATGGATTCATACCTTCCTCACGCTTCTTGAACGGTTTCTTGAACCAAATATTCTTACCATAAAAGACTTTGCCTCTTTCTATGATCTCCCGGAGAAACCAGTCATTATGAGAGATTCGATATACCATCTCTTCTTGTGAACGCACAAGCAGATCCATGCTAAAGCGGCGGCGCGGAATACGCTGGCAAATCTCAGATGCCTGATGTTGTGTCTCTGAATCTGAAATATCCATCACAACCAACAAATCAACATCAGAGTTTTCTGTTGGCGTGCCGTAGGCATGCCAACCAAACAGTATTATCTGACGCGGCGAGAATTCGCGAACAATATCGTCACAGGTGGCTTGAATATCTTCTTGCGTAACCATGAACCCTTTCTCCTTATCGGCATGTATAGCATGGAAACATAAGCTATGTCAATATAAGGCTCAAGGAGTTAACCTCTTGTAGGCGGGGTTTCTCAACCCCGCACCTCTTCTCCGCGTCATCCGCGTAATTCCGCGCCCTCCGCGATTCAAACCCTCTCCATGATTCAACTACTACCCGCGATGCTCAAAAAACAAAACCAATAGAATCCCAATAGATTATACCCTAAAATCTATTACCCCTACGCCAAAAACCCCTTCACAACCGTCCACAACCAACTATAATAATAACATCAACAAAAAGAGAGACAAACACAATGAAAACAACAAGACCAAAAATAAACTCTCAAGCACATCTCAACAGTACGAAATATGTCCCAAGAATCGACAAATATTATCAAAAAACCACAAAAAACAATACCAACAAAAAAAATCGCATAATTCAAAACAACGCACGAAACCTTATGCACACTAATCGGACAGCCAATTTTAAAATAATACCACGGTATGAAAGTTGGTATGATTTAGTATTATAGAAAAACCAAAAATTCAAAGGAGATCAAAATGATAGGACAAGAACATAACAGACATTTTGCAATCAAAACAACTCACAGAATAAAACCGTAAGGATGGGATTTTTAGACCGAATATTACCGAATTTATTCTTAATCTTCATTAGAAACTACAGCGTATCTCATAAATCCGGTTGTTAGACTGTCATTTATCGTTCTCATCGTAGGGACGGGGTCTCCCGTCCGTTGTTTCTATAAAATTGATTTATGAGATGGACTGTAGAAATGGTATTATTTATTCGATTCATCTTTAAATCATGCAAGTGATAGAATTTCAAATGAATTAGAACGGATCAATTACTTGACAAAGGAGAACTTATAGTGGCCATCAGAATTAAAGAGACATTTTTTGTATTTTGTAATAGAATGTGTCTATTATGGTATATTCAACAGATTTACGCATACGCGTTTTAGATTTTATTGAAGCTGGCGAAA
>JAGFCA010000128.1 GCA_022394755.1 Candidatus Poribacteria bacterium | reverse complement strand
TTAAATTGACGTTAATAGAGCGGTTAGAAACGGTATCTACCGGGTATTGACCGATATTTTCTGAATCGCGGATTACACAGATTTCGCAGATTGCGCGGATAAGAGGGTTATTGGGTGATCAATGGTTTAGTGAATGGATGTGGTGTCCCTGTATTTTATCCACCTTTCACCCTACGAATCAACGGAATGAATGCCATTTAGTCAGTCCCCCGGCTTCAAGTATTAACATTAAAGTATTCTCTCCCTGTTAAATTAGTGTGTATTACAGATATATCACACAGAATTGTAAGATAATAACAAAATTACTATTCATTCAGAACTACATATTCATTTTTTGCACCTTATTACCTATAAATTTTGTGTCTTTAATTATAGAAGATGTCTGATGTTTTAAAGTTTAAAAGACATTAGATATTTTACTACTATAACGAGACTGTTATTTAACCGAGGTAATTATGATTCAAGAACTTATTGTTAATAAATGGATACTTGGGGGATTATGCTTTCTTGTTATTTTTTCCGGTATATGTTACCTCTTCCATGAACATACGATTGCATCTTTTAGTCGGCAGCTTACTGAAACCGATGTAAGATCGCAATTGATTTTATCTAAAAATGATCAGATAAAAAGGCAACCAAGGGTGTTAACGCCTGAGATACCTAATTCTGAGGAAAGTCTGTTATTACCTGCAGAGAACAAAACAGAAGATACGGATATGTTCATGAAAGATGTAGTACAAGATGATATAGATGTGTCTACTGAGCAACGATTACCTAAATCTATAGAAAAACCGGTTTCATTCAACGGTTTTGGTCCATTTCCAGAAATTCCTGCTGATTATCCAGCACAGAATATTTGGGACCATCCAGAATCCCTTACTGTTGCACACGAATTACTATTGCGTGTCCAAATCAAGTTGTGGAAGCAAGGTATACATGCACTCGGTGGAGCGATGAAAGACGGGAAGATATATGTGAATATTCCCGGAACTGTCTATGTTGAATGGAAAGATAGGGTTAAATCGGATGGCACCGTCGAAAGATATGCAACTGGTTTATCAGGTGATAGTGAAGCCGGTAAAGTTCTCAGAGATATTATTATATCAAAAGGTGTATTAACTGAAAGTGATCTACCTCCAGGAATTAAGATAATTGATTCTTCTGATGGAGGTATTGACCCATATCAATTTTTAGATTTAAATTAAAGGAATTATATAAAAAATGAAAAAATTTGTTTATAGTTTACTAATTATTGGATTAATCAGTGGGATGCTAATTATTGAGTTAGTTAAGGCAACTACTGTTTACCATGAATCTGGTACATTTGAAGATTTTCCGAATATGGATGGTAATTGGGAACGTTGTTCTGATTGGGATGGTCCCTTGGAAGTCGATACTTCAAGAAAAGTTTACATAGATATAGATGCTTGTGAGGATGTGTTTAGTTGCAGTGCAAATTTTTATTCCTATGCCAATAATCCTAATTATAATGGAGAGTATAGTCTTTCGGCATCGATAAATTTAGTAGAATTAGACTCTATTTCAATCGAAAAGAAATTTAATGGTCCTTGGTGGGAATATAGTACGAATGTGTTAAGGCAACCACAAATAGGTAATCTACCTCAGAACATTAGTGTAACCACAGCATACAGTGGGGCGAATGGTCGTCTTACTGTAGAATTGAACAATGACTCAGATTCTGGTTCTAACTCCCAACCTATACTAAATCCTGAAACTCAACTCTATCCTGAAAACTCTGTATCCGTGAGTGTAGATTAATAACCGAATATTAAGTTTAGACAGGTAGCCTTTACGCTATCTGTCTATCATTTAACTAAAACGGATTAATAGATTGCCTCAATTCAAAATATGGTCTACAAATTGATAGAAGATACAATTACTGAATTTGATATCCGCCAAGTGCTCCCAGGTCCTTTTGAAATATTCTCAGCTAATCCATTTTTCTTTAGGTATCTCAGTGCAGTTCTAATTGGAGTGGTCTTGGCGGTTGATGGAAGACCACCTGCCGATTTATGGTATTGGCTGACACCTTTGTCAATATCGCCTCTGGTAATAGTTTTACCTGAGTATAGTTTTAAAATTAGTTTCTCGGCAATTTGAGGTTTGAGATGCACGCCTTCATATCTATAATAGTTGTTCATAATTACCACCTTAATATCTTGATCTTTGTACTCTGTTATTTCATAGTTTAATATTCATATTACTAACGGCATAAAACGTAATAAAATATGTTTACCTTAAAGAGGCATAAAAGATCTCTTGTTGATCAGTAAGAATAAACAGTTTTTCGTTACCACAAGATAGAGAAATGACCTTATTCGGTATGTTTGGATGGATTTGTTCCCATTTACCTTCATCATTTAAGAAATACGCACCCGTCTGACTTGCACCATATATATTTGTACCATGAGAAGCAAATTTATCAATGATGATCCGTTTTCCTTCGTTATCAGTGAGGTTTTGCCAGTATTTTCCTGTTTGTGATACCAAGCCACCTTTATCTGTAGCAACATAAAGAAAATTATCAACGAATGTGATATCTTTAAAATATGTAACACTATATGGAAGATTTGATGTAATGTCTTTCCAGCTATTTCCACGATCAATTGATCGAACAAGCCTTCCGTCACGTTTTCCTACAAAAACAGTATTTGCTGAAGCAGCGACCTTTAATCCTTCAGTAGAATTTATATTAGAATAATTTGTTGTATCAATTAATCCTGTATTTGTAATTTTTGAACTTCCAGACTTCCATTTGAAGAGTTGGTGATTGAATTCGATATAAAATATATCATCGGTAACGGTAAAACCTCCCATTATAGAATGTCCATCAGGGCTCTTTGATAGTTTACTTAATGGTATTCGTTTAAAAACTGAAAACTGATTTTCATGTGCTACCAATCTGTAAATATTGAGTTTGTCCCAATAATTCGTAATCCCATAAAGAACATTATTGACTATTGCAAACTTTGATTCTGTAAGATGGTTGATGTGTTGTTTCGTAGATTGTGTTTCTGTGGCACTATATCTCTGAGATTTTTGAGGTATTGTTTCCCATCCCCTTCCATTATTAATTGATTGATTAATACTATTTCCAGTACTTGCATAAAGTTGATTGTTAAAAGAAACCAAGTCTAATACTCTTACACCTAAAATACCATTCATAAATGGATGCCATGTGCTGCCATTATCAGTTGAACGGTGAAGACCGTCCATATTAATCTTGTAATAGGTATCTTTGTCCAGTGAAAAAATAGAAGGATATTCTGGAATAACTGCAGATAAATCGGGTTCAAGTTCTGTCCACGATTTCCCCTGATCCATTGACCGAAGTACAATAGTACCATATACATACAACGATTTTTTGTTGGCTGCTATTTGAATGTATTTATTAGTTGATAATCTATTTGATAAAAACCTATTTTTTGGAGTAATTTCTATTAAGGTGGTGCCAAAGTCATGTGAGTGGAAAATACGACGCGTCCTATCATACTCTTTCTCTGATGCGGGATCAGCTCCTGTCACAATATAGAGATTATTATTGAAGACTGCCATTGATTCGATTTTTCTATTTGGATGAACTGGTAACAGTTCCCAATAGTCTGAGTTCAATCGATACAGTCCTCGGTATGTGCCAATAAATATTGTATTATCTATAGATTCCATGGCAGTAATTCTCTTATCTATTAATCCTTCATTCATAGGTAACCATTGTTTACCGGAATCAATTGACTTAAATACCCCATTCTTGGATGAAGCAAGATACATGACAATACCCTTCTCTGGATTACTAACTGAAGGATTTTCTTGTACTATTAATCCTTTAACACTTCCTTTTGGTGTTGAACAGATTTCTTCCCATGTCTTCCCTTGATCAATTGAAGTATGGATTCTGGAACTATTGATAGTAAAAAATACCCCTTTATATTCGGTTAATGGTGATATGGATGAACGAATAGGAACATCGGCGTTAATATTTATCCATGAATTTGTATTATAATCTAATTTATAAAGACCTGTTCCTGCAGTTGCAAAAAGGTCGTCTTTGGATGTAGTGAAAAAATTGAATATTTCAGTTCCACTTGGTTTCTTGAAAGGTGTCCAATTTGCTGTAGAGAATTTAATGGAATTATCTTGATCATCGGAATTGATAACTGTTTCAGATATCTGAGTGCTATTCCCATCGTTGTTATTTTCACTGACTTCTCTCCCTATACGTTTCCGTTCCACTGTATTTGTGACAACATCAACAGTTATAGGGGACTCAACAATTTCAATTGTTGGTTCTGACAATGCATCAAAATTATACGGTTGCTGTAAGTGAGTGAAATATTGATTCATTGCTCCGAACAGTAAAAATACTAAGACTAAGGAAGCACCGAGAGCAGCCCACGGAAGAAACGGTTTGGTGATTTGTGGTTCAGGTTTGATCTCTCTAATCTGGTTCATAATACTCTCTGTTAGATCGGTAGAGAGTTGTACACTTCCAACAGTTTCATTAATTATGGATTTCCCTTTCTCTCGTAAACGATTTTGTCCACGCAGTAATCTTGCTTTAATCGTGTTTACGGATACCCCTAATTTTTTACTGATCTCTGTTGGTGTCATTTCACCGATATAATAGAGTGTTACGACTGTGCGTTCACTTTCAGGTAGTTTTGACAGAAGTTTATTGACAATGTCTTGTTTATGTTCAATAGTTTTTTTATTTAATAGTTCCAATTCGTACTGTCTATATAATATCTCTTCTAATTCTTCTGTTGTCATCTGATCTAAGGAGAGCATTTCAGGTTTTTTCCGATTGATCCAATTAATACAGAGTCTTCTGGTAATTACATAGAGCCATCCGTCAAATTGTTTAGGGTTTCTCAGTGTGGGTAGTTTCTTGTTGACTTGAACAAAAGTGTCTTGTGTGATTTCTTCTGCAATTTGATAATCCCCTATTATTTTCCACGCGAGGGCATGTGTTCTTTTTTGGTACTTATTAACCAAAGAACTAAATGCCTCTTTGTCTCCATCCAAGATTCTTTGTATGAGTTGATCAACGTTTTCTGCCATAAAAATCACCTAAAAACCTAAAATTAATGATAACAAACGGAATGTTTGTAAATATTAACACATAACCAATAAACCCCGCTGTAACATAAGACACACTTAAGTAGGTGGAAAAGGTGCAAAAAACACACAAAGTTGTAGGTTGACCTACCTATAATTCAGAATATATTATAAAATAATATATGTTTTTCACGATTTTGCACCTTATGAGTGTATTACCTGTGTCTACTATTATAGAGGGCAATTATAACCTAAGATAACATGAGTTTGATAAATCAGTTTTTGTAATTAGTTCGGGAAAAATTAAGATCAATTTTAGGGTCGAATGAATTCTCCCCGGCTGGTAGGTTCGGTTTCCTAACCGAACCGAGATATCCTTGAGCGACCATACCGGCTTGGGTTCATCTTCAAATCCTGTGTGAGTGTGAAACCGTGAATCAGCGGTATGAATCCCATTTGGCATTCCGACCCTACTGGGTATATGAGAGTGATATTTTTAGTAATAATGTTCATACACTTTTTTCAAACTCACGTTAAGAGAATAGATTGTATAAGTACAAGTTATAACAAAGTGAACTTCAATCTACTCAGAGAAGTTCCGATATATCAGGAGTAAAAAAGCTTCGTCTTTTATTAAAGTCGTTTTTCTTTATAGACCAAATTCCCTCCAGTCAATTTGTTGGTGGAAACGACTAACAGTCTATAGTATTATACTGATCAGAATTGATAGATTTATACTCGAAAAGAGGAAACTTAGATATATAAATAAACAACTGTAATTTGGGTGATGGTATACGTTTATAGTGATTAATATGATTGGTGTAATACCCTAATTGGTTGTTATCCTAAGCAGTAAAACATCCACCTCCAAATTTTGACATCAACCAAACGAAGAATGAGGTATAAGCATGAAACCCCTAATACAAGCATATGTTTGCTGTCTTCTGTTGTTGATACCCACACTTACTTTCGCGAAAATCCTTTTCAAATCGCATCGTGACGGCGGGGACAACATCTATGTAATGGATGACGATGGCACTAATGTGCAGAGACTTACGAATACCCAACGTCCACGATGGGATGCCGGACCTGTCTGGTCTCCAGATGGCAAACAGATTGCTTTTTTTAGAAATATACCAAAGATACCGAATCGTCAACATCCAAGACTATTTATTATGGATCAAGATGGCAGCAACGAAAAGCAGATCACTGAAGTAATAGCAGGAAACTGTACTTGGGCACCGGATGGACGGCGTATTGCATTTGAAGGAGATTCTGACATTAGGGTGATAGACATCGTAACACGAGAAATTCAGGTACTGACACGAAATCGGGATGTAAATGAACTGACCGCCAATCCTGCTTGGTCTCCCAACGGAAAGTATATCGCCTACCGGCAAACACTGGCAAGACAGGGAACCACAATTTATGTTATGAAATCAGATGGAACGGATAAGCACCCACTTGTTCCGAGGAACGAGTGGGTCCGTTATCACCCACGGTGGTCCCTGGATAGTAAATCTGTTTTGTATTTTGAAACACTCAACGATCCAGATCTGGGTTTTAAGTTTATTTCTTCCAGAGTTGTAATTCAGGAACATGGTCTAATAAATCGACGCATTTTAAAAACTCCTGAGCAGTGGGTTATCCATGGCGTGTGTTGGTTTGACAATGGTAAACAAGTTTTGATTTCTGCTGAGGAATATGGTGCCAAAGATCGACAGATTGAAATCTATAAGTATCATCTTGCAAATGATCAAATAACCAACATTACAAACAATCCAGAGGACGATTGGGCACCCGACTGGATAAGTGACAATATCCTACCTGTTTCACCTGTAGATAAAAAAGAGGTACAGTGGGGTAAACTTAAAGTAGGTTTGAAAAACAGTCTAAACTTGTTTGGTCAGTTATTTCATACTCCAACTCAAGCAGAAAATAGTAATGCTGAGGCAATTCTTAAATAAAGGAGTTCTTATAGAAATATTACAACGTATCTAATAAATCGTAATGTAATCAAATTTCTTTTAATTCACCATATTTTCTTTAGATTGTACTTTATATCCAAACGTGAGTTTGATAATAGAAATATATGATTTATTTTACCAATAACTTTCCACATATAGACCCGTTAGGTGTGGTTTCCCAGCACATTATTGACGTATAATGTGTATATTTGATATTGAAACTTGCTTGAGAGTAGAATTTACTATTAATTAAGGTATTTCACTTGAGTCGAATTCTGGAAATTGTAAACTAATATAGAAAACGTTCACGGTTATTTAGTTTTAAGAATTTCCTGTACATGTGTGTTACTCAGAGTTCATCTTGTAGGTTGTATTGGTGAGTGATAGGGTTTCTACACACCTTTCGCCCCTCCGGGGCTTGTGTA
>JAGFCA010000010.1 GCA_022394755.1 Candidatus Poribacteria bacterium | reverse complement strand
TACACAAGCCCCGGAGGGGCGAAAGGTGTGTAGAAACCCTATCACTCACCAATACAACCTACAAGATGAACTCTGAGTAACACACATGTACAGGAAATTCTTAAAACTAAATAACCGTGCCCATAACAGTAATCCATCTTGACATTACCGCTTTATTTTGTTATTATTACCTGATATCAATACATAAATACAGTGATTAAATATGCATAAATATATCAATAAATATACTTGTATGTCACTCTATGTATTTCTACTTTTGTATGCATTTTCTGGATATACACAGACTTATGTAATAGTTGAAATGCAGAATGGTGATAAATTAACAGGACAATGGTTAGATGGCAATGATACACATTTTAGAATCGAATATAATGAACAAATAGTACAATTACCCATAGAAGGTACAGTACTTAGTTTTACAACAAATTTAGATAACCTACCGAATCAAGCAGCATCAAAACATTATCGAAATGCCCGTGATCTGTTAGATTTATTACTTCCCGACTTAGCCATCAGACAGTTTGAAAAAGCATTGGAAGAGTCACCAAAGTTTGTTGATGCACATTATCAACTTGGCATACTTTACAATACAAATGAACAGTTTGATAAAGCACTTGATAGATTCCAATCCGTTGCAATAATAGACTCTGAGAAATATACCAATCTCCCAAATACTCTACAAGAAATTGGGACAAAGGCTATTGAATCCGAAGATTACGCTAATGCTGTAAAAGCCTTTCAAATTATTCTAACCTATTATCCAGAACACGAATCCATTGGTCCTTTAAGTTATATCACAGGGTTTCTCTTGGTTGAAAATTTAGATGATCCTATTTCCGGTCTTGCACTTTTACAGGAGACGGCAAGTGAATTTCCAAATTTACCTCAACATGAGAAGGCAGTCTTTGTAATAGGAAATCTACAAGCAAAATCAGAAGACTTGGAAAATGCATTAAGGACTTTGGAAAAATTTGTTGAACTCTATCCAACCAGTGAATTCGTTGACGATGCATACTTGAAACAAGCAATTATTCATTTGCAGTTAGGTGAAAGAGAAGATGCAGTCAACATTGCACAGGGCATACTAAGAATTACAGATGACCAAACTATTATTGATCAAGCAAAGGATGTTAGACAAGCAAGTGCATGGAATATTTATACTCAGGATTTACCGGATACAAACATTCAAGCTCTGGTTGTTGATGGTACATCACTATGGATAGGTACACCAAAAGGTATCGTTGAGATAGAAACTCAGGGTATTGGTAAATGGCATGTAAATGAAGCCATACCTTGGAAGATAAATGAGGATGAACAACTAACTTCAATTCCAGATGTACGTGCAATTGCAGTAAATTCACTTGAAGTTTGGATAGGAACAAGAAATCAAGGAATCATTCATTATAATAAAAACACAAAAGCGGTTACAAATTATACTATTGCAGATGGATTACCAAGTATGTGGATACGTGATATAAAAATGGATGATAAGGAAATATGGTTTGCTACTGATGCAGGTTTAATTCGGCGAGATCTATCCACAGGAATCCAACACCTCTATAATTATGAAAACCATAATATCCCTGATGATCTACATTCAATTAATATGACACCTGACACCATCTGGGTTGGATCATCTGGTGAAGATATATCAATATACGATCGTAAATTGGAGGAGTGGGAACCAATTGGATTTGTTGATCTTAATCCTGAGATAAAAATTATACGGTTTGATAGTATAGGGAATAAGACTTTCTTTTCTTACGTGAATGAAGAAGAAAAATCAAATGGATATTTTGAATCGGATTGGTTCGGTTCAAACGCATCTACAACACCTATATCCACAGGCACAGAAGACTTGACTCTATTGGATGATATTTTTATAACAGGAATTGCAGAAAGTACAATACCACAACCAAATTTTGTAGATGAAGACAACCAAACATCACGGCTTACATTATGGCTGGCATTGAGCGACTATGTAGGTATTAATCACGATTACACACAAACACCAGATTGGGATGGGACAATTGGATACCCAAAAGTATTAGTTGAAGGACTTACTATCCAATGCATTTCTGTTGACAATGATCGGATTTGGATTGGAACAACTAAAGGAATGTTAACGTTAGAAAAGGAGAAATTCAGCGAAACAATTGAGTAGAAATTTGTTCACTCTTATCCTTGAAAATATGAATGATGGAACAAACATCTAAGAGACATATCATACGCTGGAATCAGTTAGAATCTAATCCATTAGATGACGAATTGGTTGTTGAAGAACCACTTGAAATTCGGATACGTGAACAGAGTTTAATTGTGGTGATGAGAACTCCAGGGAATGATTTTGAACTTGCTGCAGGTTTCCTTTACACTGAGAATCTAATCAAGTCCGTAGATGACATACAGATTATTTCATATTGTGATGATGAAAATGAAGACAAAGAATCTGTGGGAAGAAATCAACCACTAACGTCATTCCAAAATATCGTTAATGTCCATCTTACAAACGAAATGAGTCTTGATGAACAGCAGGGCTGGCAACGAAATTTTCATGCCAATGCAAGTTGTGGTTTGTGTGGTAAGATGACGATTGATGCAGTTAGACTTCAAATTGATCCGATTAATTCGGATTTTCAATTAATGCGAACTGTGTTTTATAAACTGAATGAACGTCTACGTATGTCACAAACAATTTTTGAAAAAACTGGTGGATTACACGCAGCCGGATTATTTGATAAAAACGGTGAACTCCTAATACTACGTGAGGATATTGGTAGACATAACGCAGTTGACAAGGTTATTGGACAAGCTCTGTTGTCAAATATGTTACCACTTGATCAACATCTACTAATGGTTAGTGGACGTGCAAGTTTTGAAATTATTCAAAAAGCTTTATTTGCCCGTATTCCAGTTGTTGTTGCAGTTTCTGCTGCCTCTTCACTGGCTGTAGACTTAGCAGAAGAAGGTAATATAACCTTAATTGGATTTCTGCGGGAAAAAAGAATGGCAGTTTATAGTCATCCCGATAGAATTATATAATGAGGATCACACTACATTCAATTAACGTGAATTTGATGAGTGTACTAATATTACCATAGTATGGACAGTTTTAAGCGATACACATATCGCCTTATCTGGGGCTTAGACCTGGGAATGAATTGTATTTCTACAGACGTTTCGCCCCGTTGGGCTACTGTTTTGTGTATATAAGTTTGAATTCTCTATGTAGGATCTTTCTAAGAAAATTATAAAAAACAAGAAACACTTTGAAATAGGCTAAGTGGTTCTAAGAAATTGTCAAAACTATAGTAATATTACTTAACACATCACTTCGACACTTATTGACTTGGTGGATGCCTATTTATCAAACCTTAGTAGGATAATTTGATTTTCAAAACACATTTTTATTCATTGATTAGTAGAGGCTGGTAGGATAGAACACACTCAGTACACAGACTAAGAAATATTGTAAAAGAAGTTAACTAACAATCATTACCTCTATATTTAATATCATAGAAATTCCTATCTTTTTTTGTTGTAGCGTCTCTAATTTACATTCAAAACCGAGAACCTACAACACATAATATGTAGGTCAAGAATACAGGAGAATAAAATGAACTTCTTTCTTGAAAGTGTTCAATCAGCTGTAAATTTACTTTTCTTACTAATTGTATTGGGTACATTAGTCATTTCATGGATTTTTGCCTATAAACTGCAAAAACTCCATAATGCTGATTTTCCATGGGGTAAGACCCTGATGATTGTTGGTATAGAGGTTGCAGCTTGGATTGGATTTAATATATTCTTTGAATTGTTTCAAAAACATTGGATAATTATCACTATTATTGGATTAATTGCAATTTATTTCGTAAGTAAAAGAAAAAAGCAAAAATTTAGCTAAATATGTGTGATGAAATATACAGAATCTACGTAATCATTTTTCGCACTATTTAAGGGGGAATTATGCCTCGAACAGGCCGTGCTGTTGTTGCATATGGTCAAGAATTTGAGATTCGTGAATATCCTGTTCCTGATCCTGAACCAAAAACAATACTTCTACGTCAAGAATTAGCCGGTATTTGTGGTACAGATCTCCATAACTGGCAAAACGGTTTCAAGACTGAGATTCTATTGGGACATGAAAATGTAGGTATCGTTGAAGCCATTGGTGAAGGTGTAACAGAGGACTATGTTGGTAAACCTATAAAAGAGGGTGATAGAGTTATCTTCGCCCCAGGAACAGACTATGGTGGATACGGATTTCAATGGAATCCAGATGAAGCACCTCATTTTCGGGGAGGTTTTGCAGATTACATGTACCTTACTTACCCGAATACCTGTTTTATGAAAACTGAAGCATCTCCAGAAGTTGCTGTACTTACTGAACCATTTACTGTTGGAGTACATGCAGTTATGCGTGGTGAGATTAAATTTGGTGATACTGTCGTAATACAAGGTTCCGGTGCTATCGGTTTGGTTACATTAGCATGTGCAAAATTAAGTGGTGCAGGAAAGTTAATCATGGTAGGAGGACCAGCAGGACGTCTGGAATTGGCAAAACGATTAGGTGCAGATGTAACAATAGATATTGAAGAAGTTGAGTCAGCCGAAGACCGTACTGAACTCGTAAAGTCTGAAACACCTCGTGGTGAAGGGGCTGATGTTGTTTTTGAATGTGCAGGATTCTTACCAGCAACTCCAGAAGGGTTAGGGTATACGCGACGAAGTGGAACTTTCGTTGAAGTTGGACATTTTGTTGACATGGGTTCGATTGATTTCAACATTAACCAACTCCTCATGCGTAAAAACCTTCGTGTTGAAGCTATCTGGGGGAGTAATTACGACCACTTTGTTCGAGGACTGCCACTACTGGAAAAAAGTGACCTTCCTTTTGCGGATATGGTGAGTCACGAATTACCGCTTTCACAAGTTGAAGACGGCTTTAAAGCACTTGATGGTGGTTATCGAATTAATGGAGAAACAGCAATAAAAATCGCAGTCCGAGCAGAAGAATAATCTATTAAATTTATCATTTAGGAGACAAATTATGTCAAAAACCTATCGCGTTGGCTTTGCTTCCTTGGTTCATGACCATGTCTGGGGAGAGTTAAATCAATGGAAAAAACATCCAAATGTTGAAATCGTCGCTGCAGGAGATGTCAACGCGGAATTAAGAGATCAATTCAAGAATGAAACGGGTGTGGATAATGTTTACGATTCATGGCAGGAAATGATTGAGAATGAAGAATTAGACATTGTTCAAGCATGCGGCGAAAATAACGCCGGTCCTGGAATTGTTAGTGCTGCTGCAGCAAAAGGTATACATGTTTTATCGGAAAAACCCATGGCTGCACGTCTTTCACAGGCAGATGAAATGCTCTCAACTGCAGAGAAAGCAGGTATATATCTTATGATTAACTGGCCAACTGCATGGAGTCCTGCACTCAACACTACTATTCAATTAATCAAAGATGGTGCAATTGGTGACATTTTCTATTTCAAATGGCGTTCAGCTCATAATGGTCCAAAAGAGATTGGTTGTTCTAAATACTTTTATGAATGGCTATACGACGAAGAGAAAAATGGGGCTGGTGCTTTAATGGATTACTGCTGCTATTGTGCAGATATGTGTGCATTTCTACTCGGTATACCAGAGCAAGTTACAGGTTTCCGAGGAACATTTGTTAAAGATTATCCAATACCAGATGACAATGCTGTTATTGTGATGAAATACGGGAATGCTTTTGGTATAACAGAAGCCTCATGGACACAAAAGACGGGTTATATCACACCCAACCCTGTTATTTACGGTACAGAAGGTGCATTGTCTGTCACTGGTAATCAGGTAAATTTACATCCTGCCGGTGGTGATGCACAAGTCATTGATCCTGATCCAATTCCTGAAGGTCGAAGAAATGCCCCAGAATATTTAATCCACTGTATAGAAAATAATGAACCGATAGAAGGTTTATGCTGCCCGAAAGTTAGCCGAAATGCACAGGAGATATTAGAGGCAGGATTAGTTTCATCAGATAGTGGACAAGTCGTTAACTTACCAATGTAATTATAATATATTCTATAGTGAAGTGTGTTAAATATACTCACTTCACTATGTTTATGTATACATACAGATATAGAATATTAAGGAGAATCTAATTGAGCGAAAGAATTCCTATAGCATTACAGTTATATTCTGTCAGAGACGATTGTGCAAAAGATCTATCTCTCACACTTCAAGCCGTGGCGCAGATGGGATATGAAGGTGTTGAATTTGCTGGATACTACGACAGAACAGCAGAAGACTTAAGAGGTATGTGTGATGATCTTGAATTGAAAATTGTTGGCACACACACAGGAATTAATACCCTTCTCGGTGATGAACTTGAAAAAACTGTGGCATTTAACCAGACACTCGGAAACCCTTATCTGATTGTTCCAGGTTTACCCGGTGAATATAGCAATTCAAAAGAAGCTTGGTTGAAAACTGCCAAGATCTTTAATGAGATCTCAGAAAAAATCGCTGACCAAGGTATGTTCACAGGTTATCATAACCATTCAGGTGAATTCAAAAAATTGGATGGTGAAATGCCTTGGGATATATTCTGTAGTAATACAAATGAAAATGTAGTAACACAGATAGATACAGGACACGTTCTTCGTGCCGGTGCTGATAATGTTACCTATATTGAACGTTATGCAGGCAGATCAAAGCTGGTTCATATCAAGGAATTTTCTGCAACGAATGACAAGGCAGTCATCGGAGAAGGTGATATTCCATGGGATGATGTCTTCAATGCATGTGAAACTGTTGGTGGTACGGAGTGGTATATTGTTGAACAAGAAAGTTATGCATATCCACCTATCGAATGTGCTGAACGTTGCATTGAAGGTTTACGTAAGATGGGGAAAATATAGGTTTGGACACTCCTGATGCACCTTCGTCTGATCAACAGACAAATTCTGTTGATTCTGACCTTCTCCTATGGTGGGAAGATTTTTACATACCCGTTTTTGAATATATGCTACCCAAAATGGGAAACCTTGATGGGAAAAGTGTCCTTGAGTTGGGGACTGGTACAGGAGGAACAGCCACACTATTGGCTAAACGAGGTGCATCAGTCACCGGGATTGATCTACTACCATTTCGAATAGATGAAGCTAAAATCAGAGCAAAACAACACAATGTTGATGAGTCAATAGAATTTGCTTTGATGGATGCTATGCATCTTGCCTTCCCAGAAAATACTTTCGATTTTATCATATCAAAATCTGTATTAGTATTTACTGATCATTCCCTTGCAGCAAAAGAATGTTACCGTGTTTTAAAACCGGGTGGAAAAGCAATATTCATGGAAAATATGAGGTACCACCCACTGGTATGGTTATACAGAAAGTTATTTATAAAATATTCCGCGGGACTACACTATTTTTCTAAACATGATATTGATTCAGTTGGATCACATTTTGAGGATATGGAACATGCAGAGTTCCATTTCTCCTCTGTGAAGTCATTATTCTGGAAGAAAATTCTACCAATCTCATTCTTATATCGATTGTCTTTCGGCTTTCTTAAGGTATTAGATTCAATTCTAATTAAGATATTTCCATTTCTGAAGCGATTTTGTTGGATTACAGCAATAGTATGTTATAAAAAATAACGTGATTTTGACAATAGATAATTGAACAACAATACCCGATTGTAGTGGTATATAACCATTCAGAAGCACAAGCTTTTGGTTTTTCATACTCACTGTAGATTGTCTAAAACCCTACCTATACTTTAACCAATTATCGAATAAAGGTTTCAACCGATCAGGTAAATTCCCAAGAAATTCTGGATCATTCAACCATTCTTGATCCGTGGGATTATCGGGATTTAGCGGATGACTTTCTGATGTAATAGCTACGATAGCATAGTGTAAAGTCTGACGAATTTTTCTGTTTGTATTCTTTCCTTTATGTAAAATACTGGAATTGTAAAATACGATATCACCTGCCTTTAGTTCAACAACAAGCTGGTGCGGCATTTCTTCATTAGGTTTTTCTCGTAAGACGCTACGCTCTGCATCAGTGAGTTCACGACAATGACTGCCAGGAACAATATATAGAGAGTCATCATCATAAAGTGCTCCATTAAGTTGTACATGACTACGTAATCGACTATTGAGTACTTCTTGTGGAACTTCACCATCTGATGCAGCATCTCTGTGCCAATTGATATGATAAGGTTTCTTTTCTGAATTAACAAGGAGAGTACAAAGGTGATAGCGTAACCTCTTACCTATAAGTGATTCGATTACATCCAAAATCTGAGGGTTTGCTAAAGAATCTACAAGGGCATCCTCTCGTATACTTGGGTGAAAAACATTATTCACACCCCATATATCATCCCGTTCCCCATCAATATATCTTAGGTAACCATCGTGAACCCTATCTATAAGACACTTATGTAATAATCGATCAATTGCCTTTCGGTAAGTTTCTATATCAGGTCCAGATAATGCAGCTCTTCTAATAAGATACCCGTTCTCAAGATAAGAATTAATTTCAGAATTGGTCAACATAGTAGACAATCCTTTGATGTTGTAATTAATATTCTATTCGACATTAACATCCTGTGTATGGTAAACCATCTCGCCATTTACAATAGTAGCAACAGGAGTAATCTCATGACAATCAGAATCGTATTTGAAAACGAACAGATCTCTCATATTTTTTATTTTTTCAGTTTTGTCAAGTAGTTTAAGCGGATGAATTGTAGCCAACGACATTGCTTCTTGTAGAGATAATCCTGTAAAATTAACCGTGTTTTCAATGCCTCTTATTAATTCAATTGCTGAACCTGCAAGGTATTCTGTTCCTGCCAATCGAACTACTCTATCTTCTGTTAATTCCACTGCACTTCCAGCAAACTCATAATTACCTGGTTCTAATCCAGCCAATGATACAGCATCACTAATAAGAATACTCCGTTTTGGTGTTTTTGCCCTAATCATTGATTTAACTACAGAAGAAGGTAGATGGTGTCCGTCAACGATAAGACTTGCATATAGGTCGTCTGCAGCCAATTGTTCCCAAATGTAATTTGGGTGTCGACGGATCTCAGCATGAGCACCATTTCCAAGATGTGTAGACAAGGTGGCACCAGCAGAAATTGCGTCTTGTATATCATCAGCAGATGCATTTGTATGACCTAATGCTACTACGATACCGGTTTCCACCAGTTTCTCTATGAATCCAATTGCTCCATTTTTTTCTGGTGCAAGTGTAACAAGACAAATCATCCCTTCAGCAATATCTTGTAATTCCTTAAACTCCTCCCAGTCAGGATCTCTAACATGCTCAAGCGGATGTGCTCCACGAGGTCCATCAATTTCTGAGATATACGGTCCCTCAAGATGAATCCCAAGAATTGAATCTGCAACACGTTGATTGGACTCACAAGCCTTCACAACTGCCCTAAGGGAATTTGTTATATTATAAAATGAATTGGTAACGATGGTAGGACAAACTAATCCTGTACCAACTTTCCAGAGTTCTCTCACCATCTCACATACATCATTCTGAGTTACAGTCGGATCCGATAAATCATAACCGACAAATCCGTTCACCTGAATATCTACCAAAGCAGACGATATTAAATAATCATTTGGTACAGATGTTTGGCTAACTGTATTTACAGATTGAACCGATGTTCTTGTTAATGTGATTTTTAACGGTCTGTGATCAACGACGAAATTTCCAGTAATTTTCATTTTAAAGCATTGATACGAAAATAATTATACTGATATTTCTTAGACTGGTGTTTAAGCTACATACAATAGGGACTAAGTCTGTATAGCGTCATGAAAATGTGTTTTTTAGATTATTCTTGACATTTATCACATAGGATATCATCCTAAATAGTAAATCACAACAAATACAACTTAGGAGACTATCCCATGCGTCAACATCTTACCAAATCTGCTATGTATTTTCAAATGATTCTCTTTTCACACTTTCGGAGAATAACAACACAACAGACAGAAACATTGCTTTTACTTTCATTTGGTCATCTTTTTGGACTTTACAACCCAAAGCAAATCGCAGGAGCATTGTCTATTCCCAAAGCTAACCTGTATCCCCATCTGAAAGGCTTCAGTGTTTATCAATGGAAATCTCTATTAGTTCGTATTGGGTGTTCTATCGCCATCCAAGAGATACAGGAGACAGAGACCAAAAGTGCTTCTACAAAATCTCGTCGTTGTATCACAATCAGTGTAGATGAGACCAATGTATCCAGATATAGTAAACTGTTATCCTACTGCTACAACTGGTGGTCAAAAAAACATAATAGCACTATCCGAGGTCAAAATGTGTTAGGTATTACAATCAAGATTGGAAATATGATAACCCCTCATAATATCCGCATAGTTTGTAAACAAGGCAGAGACAACACAGAAAAACCGAATCTTTTTAATACCATGCTCAAAGAAGTGTTGGATTTCTTTAATGCTCAAGGCATTGAACTGAGTCAATATCCAATAACTTATGGTTCGTGGTATGGGAGTGAAGACTTGTCCAAAACCTGTCTGAGATCGGGTTTGATCGTATCCTCTTTCACGGAAAAAGCAACTATGTGATGGATATAAATCATGAGTTTAGAAAGCCTTAAAGGAGCATATGCGAACTTAGGGGTCAATGTATTAAGTTATCTCCTGTTGCAAAATGTTAGTCAATCTGTAGGAAAACATTACATCAAATACAACTTGAATTATCAGGACAAAGATATATCCTATCTGATCTTAGCCAGCATTTTCATGAACAAGTACAAGATAAACACTGATAAACATTGAATGTTGAAGTATTTTGATAAATATCAGTTTAGCTGAAATTTATGGTTGATTAACAGGTATTAGGCAGAAAAATAGTTATAGATGGACAGGTATGAGTAGAAAAGCAAGTATATTACGGTCTCAAGTAATAAATGGAATGAGAATGTTTGAGCAGGATTTAACAATATGAAGTCAATGTGTAAGGGCATAGACTATAGTATTAATACCCATCTTGAATGCCATATTAGATAACTCATGCGGATAGTACGTTTCGTTAGCATTCTGCCATGCATCCCCTATATCTGTATTGAAATTAATCATCATCATAAGACGACCTTTGTCATCATAAACACCTTTACATTTCACATGACGACCGTCCTTTTCATACATTCTACCACTCAAATATGCAGCAGGAGCAGGGATTTGCATTAACTTGTCAATTTTAAAAAAGCAGTTAAACAACGGATGGGTAAGAGGAATATCTATGGGTTGACGGTTTGGGAAAATCTTCTTATACTGCTTATAGAATCTCTTCCACTGTTCCGTACCATGAAAATCATCCATCATTATAAAACCACCACGTAAGAGATACTCGCGTAAATTTTCCGCTTCTTTTTTTGACAGGTTCAGACGACTCAATTCTGCAATATAAGCAAATGGATAATCAAAGAGGTTCTGATCTCCTACTTCAATTACCTTCTCAATTGGTGATACCTTAATATCTGTATGTTTACGTAGTTGGATAAGTAGATTGCGTTCAGCAGCGGGATAGTCTATGTGCCAAAGACTACGATATCTATAACTTCCGTGATATTTTAATCGGACGAAGGTAAATTCATAGTCTTCACTACTATGCGTTGGGTAAGTAATTGACAATAGCAATAGGGTAATTGGAATGAGATATTTTTTTAAATTCATAATAATCGTATTTTTATCTTTTTTATTTATATTTTTATTTATATTTTTATTTTTTACTGAAGAATACTTTTGAGATATTGATTTTTTGGATCCAATATATTGTTTATTTCATTGATTGACATTTTCAATTATCAATCTCATTTTCCTAATATAACGAGTTGTGTTTAACAACTTTTACAGCGTATCTCATCAATATGAATCGTGTGTTTTTAGTTAATTCCTCTTTCGTAAGGGCGGGGTTAAGAGTCCGTTGTATCAATATATAATGCATGGTAAGATCCAAAAATCTTCCAAATATTTGATTTATGAGATAGAGTCTAATAACCCAATAGTTTCACAAAAGCAATAATTGATATGTATATCATTCATTAATTTAGACATTCTTGAGTCCCGTAGGAACGAAATGTTTATAGAAAAATCTAAACAAACATTCTTGAGACCCGTAGGAACGAAATGTTTATAGAAAAATCTAAACAAACATTCTTGAGTCCCATAGGGACGAAATGT
>JAGFCA010000016.1 GCA_022394755.1 Candidatus Poribacteria bacterium | reverse complement strand
TCAACAAAAACCTGAACTTATTTTTATTCATGTTCCTCTAAGAGAGCACAGGCCAATAACAGATATACAGAACATACTGTATCAGATGAAGCATTCAAAAATGGCGAAGGTATTGTAATATGTTACGGTTTCAAAACGCAAAGCATCAATAGATTTATAGGAATGGAACGGACATTTCGCACTCAACAAACCTAATGTCTTGATCAATTTTGTATATGTCAAAAACTCAGCAGAATCCTTAAATTAAAAAAGACTTGACTATACTAAAACAAGATTGCAATAGATTACAAAACATGATAAATTGAAACATCAACACTATGAAAACAAAAATCACCACGTTCCTCTTTTTATGCATACTACTAAGTGCTGGTTATTCCACGTCATTTGCAGAACAAGATCCCCTTGTACTCGCTGCTCACTTTATAGAATTGAAAAATTACGATGCCGCCATCACAGAATATAAAAGGTTCATCTTCTTTCACCCAGACGATATTCAAGTCACAGAAATCTATAATCAGATCGGACTCGCATATCGTTCGCAAGGTCTATGGCAAGAAGCAATTGGTTCAATGAGAAATGCGGTGTTAAACGCAATTACAGATGAACAGAAATCCGAATTTCAACTTGACCTTGCAGTTACATTGATCGCATCAAAGAACTATGATCTCGCCCGATTAGAACTTATCAAGGTAATGCTACGAAACACAAGTGATACAACCTACAAGCGATCACTTTTCTTACAAGCAATTACTTATATTTACCAATATCAATGGGAAGAAGCACGCAAAATCCTAAAAGACTATACAACAGATGAGTTGCTCAACCAACTATTTGAGAAAGCGATGAATCTTCCACATAAATCTACAAAGGTCGCCAAGGTGTTATCCGCAGTCATACCAGGAACCGGACAAATGTTTGCAGGCAAATGGGGAGAAGGGTTGAACGCACTTGGACTAAACGCTGTGCTTGGTTATGTTTCAGTGGATGCCATTTTGAAAGGATATTACATAGATGCAGCATTATGGACATACTTTATCTTCAGAAGATACTATATGGGAAATCTCTATAGATCAGAAACAGCAGTAGAAACACATAATCAAGAACAATCCAAACGTACTGCTGAAAAAATCCTACAACGTCTCCAGGAAATTGCAAATAAAAAATAAAAACATGACAAGCATCAATTTATAGATCTCATATTGTAGGAGGGTTTCCTAACCCCGACTCCCATCGTAGGGACAGGGTTGCCCTGTCCGTCTCCCATTGTAGATGGGGTTTCTAAAGCGATATATACCATTTGATGTCTAAAATCAACCAATATCCTAATAGTTCTGTCAAAAACTGTGGTTAATTGAACAATACACTGTAGGTAGCAACTTGGGATATACAGATAATAACTACGGAGGTGAAAAAACTCATGCTAAAGCGAAAGTCTGTTAAAACATTTGTCGTTATATTCTTCTCGTTGATTGCAATTACTTTCTTAAGTATTTATGCTTACAATAATTCTCATGAACAAAAACCA
>JAGFCA010000196.1 GCA_022394755.1 Candidatus Poribacteria bacterium | reverse complement strand
AGACACTTTTCCTTTAACAGAAGACTGTTCGTAGGGGCGAGGTCCCCTCGCCCGTCTTTCAAAGTGTGTCTCATTATTTTTAGAGACCACTATAAAATGTCATGTTGAAGATCCAACATTCCTTCCAAGGTCCATCTCCTATAAGGTTTAGGTTCATACGGATTGTAAGGAACTCCGATCATCGTGTTTATATCAATATCTGGATCTCGGGCAAACTCTGCTGCAGTCCACTCCAACAAGGTACGTTTGAAATCCTTAAAATTACTTTTGTTAGGTTTCACAGTTTTAAAATCAAATAAGTATAACTGATTATCATGGTTTTCTAACCATACGTCAACTTTGGGAAGATTATCTACTTCTTCCAATGTGCCATCCTGACAAACACCCCTAATTTCTTTTATCTCCAAAAGTTTGTTTGATTTCTTGTTTTTACTTCCCAATCTGTTAATTATTGTCTGGATCTGTTGATGTGCCTGGGTGCTAATTTTGGAATATGTATTAACCTGACTATCAGCTCTCTTGAATCTATCGCGTGCTAAGGAAATAGCAACCTGTTCATAAATCGACATTCCAAATGTAGTGTTCAGAGAATGGATAAAGGAGTACACTGCCATTCTATCTTTACCAATTAGACGATAATGGAAAGGCTTTTTTGTTGTTTCTGGACGATATGAATTGAACTTTGAGCGCATACATTCAATGATTTTCTCTCTAATCATCTCTTGGCGTTGCGGTATCATAATTCAGTGCCTTTTTCCTTCAAATGGAATATAGTCTCTGAATACGCTGCACCTCGATTCTTTTCTGTCCTATTTAGAACAGGACGTTTATGTTGATTTACAATTTGCATTCCTGCCATTTCAGCGATAGTTGGATACATATTGAACTTATCATTTGCTACAACAAAAACATCGTAATCGTCAAATAAAAAACGCTTACAGTTCTTAAATACCTCTGCTACACCGAGTATGTAAGACTCCCTCGCCTCTCGTCCTTTTCCTCTAAACAGTGGTCCAATTTCTAATTCATCTAACCTTTTGAAACCAAAGAGGTCGTAGGCATAGGCGTGTTGCTCATGGTAATTAATGAGTCCAACATAAGGTGGACTCGTAAAGATACCTTTAATGCGTTGCTTCTCAGTTAAATCTGCAAATTGCGGATTTACTTGCCTCAACATCGTAAAGATGTCAATCGTTCGTGAATCTCCAGCAATGCAGTGTTGAAAAGTATCTGTTTTTAACTGACTAAACTCAATCCATCTTTCAATACTATCTTTACAGTATCTGTCCCACCAACCTAAAATTGAAAAGAGCGGCTTACAAACTTTGCCATGCTTTCTACAATAATAAGTTGTCGTTACTGGTTTCCTGAGTGTGCCTAAGTCTGCGTGTGTTGTTGCTCTACAGGAACGAATAGTCCTACTTAATATAAGCATCAATGCTTTCTGTATGGCAGTATCTTCTATCTTACGAATATGATTATGGACAAATTCAATCTCAGATCTCACACTTGGAAGATACCACTGTTTCATAAAACTCGCAGAATCGGTTGGCATCTGTAGATCAATTTGGTAATTTGAAATGAGTTTATCATAGGTATCTAAAAATGCAGATTCCTTTTCTGACCCATACTTTTTTTGATCAATTTCACCAGTTCTTACTTTACGTTTAAAGGATATTGGAAAATATTGATTGTTGAATTCTGATAGATACTCTGAAAGTTCCGATTCAAATTCAAATACACCTGATTTGGAAACATAGTTTCTAAGAACTGCCGTGATTTCCTTACTTCGCTCGTATAAATGGGTAAAGTTAAAATTTCCGATTTTTGCATTGCTAATAAAAGCATTGAAAGCAGAAATATCAATACCAATTGAATGCATGCCAAGTTCGTTGGCTTGGACTAAAGTAGTACCACTACCACAGAATGGATCAAGAACTACATCACCCTCTTGAAAGTAGACCTTCTTTTTAAAGTCATCAGTATGTACATCCAAAAAATATTCAACTAATTGTGGAATGAATTTACCTTTATATGGATGCAACCGATGCACATGTTTAGTTGTCTCAGCTTCTTTGATTTTTTCAAAAGACAAAGTCCAATTGAGGTCAGCACCAAGTTGGTCTTTCCACCGTGTTTCCCGATTAATATGACCGTAATAATCTTGAAGACTCTTCAAAGGAATCATCTTTGATCCATTATTCAACACAGATTCAATGTGTCCATACTGGATAAGATATGAGATATTAGCAGATGTTACATTCTTATTCAGAAATTCTGATGCCTAATTACTTGCTTGTTTAAGTGTCAGAAGCATTTTAAGTCCTTTGATATCTTATACTGCGGCAAGAGATGTTTTGTTTGTTGTCAAGTTTGTAAATTATTATGCGTTTTACTGTTAATACGACTCAATTTCGCTTTACGATGCAGAATACTACAACCTATCTCATAAATCCGATAATTAGACTGGCATTTATCGGTATCATCGTAGGGGCGAGGTCTCCCCGTCCGTTGTTTCTATGAAAATGATTTATGAGATGGACTATAATATTCAGATATTATGCTATATGAGGAAATATACATATACTTGAATAAGCAGACATATTAGATCTTACTCAATACACTTCAATATATCTATCAGTTTCCCACTGACTAACACTCAAATGGTAGTCACGCCATTCCTCACGTTTCACCTGAATGTAATAGTCAGCATATTCTACACCTAAAGCGTTTTTGATGACATCATCTGCATCAAGGACATCAACCGCATCACTGAGCGTTGTAGGCAGTGAATGTATGCCTCTCCGCTGCAGTTCATCTTCAGAAACTTCATACAGATTATCCACATTTTGTTCTCCCGGATCAATTTGGTTTTCAATACCATCTAACCCCGCTGCAAGTAACACAGCCATCGCAAGATACGGATTTGCTGCACCATCACCTAAACGGTTTTCAATGCGTCCAGCAGCAGGAATACGAATCATCTGTGTACGATTATTTGCACCATAAGTAACATAGACAGGTGCCCAAGAAGCACCAGATCGCGGAGGCCTTCGGACTAACCGTTTGTAACTATTTACAAGCGGATTTGTAACAGCAGTAATTGCCTGTGCATGTTTGAGAATACCACCTGTAAACCAATATGCCAGTTGAGATATGCCATTTTTGTCATCATCATCCAGAAATAGGTTTGAGTGATTTTCCTCGTCCCAAAGACTCATGTGAAAGTGCGCACCGCTTCCTGTCAAATTATAGTAAAATCAACAATTAATCAGACACTTTTCCTTTAACAGAAGACTGTTCGTAGGGGCGAGGTCCCTCGCCCGTCTTTCAAAGTGTGTCTCATTATTTTTAGAGA
>JAGFCA010000161.1 GCA_022394755.1 Candidatus Poribacteria bacterium | reverse complement strand
GAAAGGTGTGTAGAACCCCATCACTCACCAATACACAAGCCCCGGAGGGGCGAAAGGTGTGTAGAACCCCATCACTCACCAATACAACCTACAAGATGAACTCTGAGTAACACACATGTACAGGTAATTCTTAAAACTAAATAACCGTGGACGGAATGTATATAGTCTTATAGACAATTGGTTACAATCTGTCGTAATGCATTCTTATCAGTCTTACCAACACTATTTTTAGGAATCTCTTCAACAACAAAGAACTTATCTGGCACCCAAAATTTCGGAAAAACATTAATTAGATATTCATACATTGTGAGTGAAATCTCATCAACTGGTTCATTTAACACAAGAATAGCAACAGGTCGTTCCCCCCAAGTTTCATCAGCTATACCAATAACAGCTACATCAATAATAGATGGATGTGAAATTATAGTTTTCTCTAATGCTAATGATGAAATCGATTCTCCACCACTACGAATAATTGCTTTTTTCCGATCAACGATATTCAAATAACCTTCAGGATTAATCGTTGCCATATCTCCAGTTCGTAACCATCCATCACTTGTTAAATCCTTATTGTGACTACCGTTCTTGTAATAGGTCTCTGAGGTCCAATGACTTCTTACTTGAACTTCACCCATTGAAACACCATCCCACGAAAGTTCTATATCATTTTCATCAACAATCCGAATCTGTACCCCCGGTATAGGACGTCCTTGCATCGATTTAATTGTCCACTGTTTCTTTTCCGGTAAGGATTGATGTGAACGAGACAGATTACAAAATGTACCCGTGGGAGACATTTCTGTCATTCCCCATGCATGACGTATTTCAATACCTAATTCTTTCTCGAATGTTTCAATATGAACTGGGGCAATGGCTTCTCCTCCAACTATAATTCTTTTTAATGAGGAAATTTCTTCTTTTTTATTAATTAATTCAGGTAATATTCTTGTCCAGACTGTAGGAACTCCAGCAGCAATTGTAACTCCAGTTTTGGATATTAGATCAATGATATTATCTACATTTTTTCCTATGAGAACAAGGTCTGCCCCTGCAAACATTGATGCATAGGGTATTCCCCATCCTAACGCATGGAACATTGGTACAATAGGCATTACCACATCTTTTTCAGTAATACCAAAAACATCTGCTTGATTTGCTGCTAAAGTATGAAGAAACATAGATCTATGTGTATAAATTACGCCACGTGGATCACCAGACGTTCCACTTGTGTAACATAAAGCCAACCCCCAGTTTTCGTTATGCAAAACCTTACTAGTCTCACAACTATTGTTCATAAAGTTTTCATAATTCAATCTTTCATTATTATTTTCAGGTTGTTGACTCTCTGAACATTTATCAATCCATACCGTTGGTATTTGGGAAGTTTCATTTTCTATCTTTGAATATTCATCCATTAAATCATTATCCACAAAAATCATTTTATCTTCAGCATGATTTATGATTTGTACAAGTTGGGATGGTGAAAATCTTATATTCAATGGGTGGATGATACCACCAACCAATGGAATAGCATAGAATAACTCAAGATGTTGATATGCGTTAACAGCGTAGGTAGCAACCCTGTCCCCCTTTTGAATACCAACTTCTCTTAATGAACTTACTAATGAATAAACTCTATTATAGAGATCAGCAAAACGATAACAATGAATTTCACCATCTGGAAGTTGTGTGTATACCCGTTTATCACCATGAATTTTGTATGAATGCTCCAAAATCTGATCAAGTGTCATAGGATAATTCATCATTGTTCCGTACATACTATTCCCTACACTAACATAAGTTTGAAAACCAGATGTTTTTACATCGGTTTAATTAAATATAGCACCAAGAGCATCAATTTGAAAGAATAAATGTTGTATCTGGATTGGTAGGTCCGGTTTCACTGGGAATGTCTTAAGGCGTTCATACCCGGGGTATGCCAAAAGGCATTCATACCGTTGATTTGGGGAATGTCTAAATGACATTCATACCGTTGATTCACTGAACCATAAGTTCCAATTTAAGAATTCTGCTCTTTGTAGAAGGGATCTCCGAATCTATACTCTTTGTAGTCTCACACTTACTCTACAAAAAACGTGAATATACTAACAAATATCAAAGTCTACCATTTAAATGCTTTTATTTGTGAGATTAATTGTAAAACAACTTTAATACTGACTATAACAGAAGCACCTCCTACATTCTGTAGGAGGGAATTCCGATTCCCGACTCTTTGTAACATAAACTATTAGATAGCGGTCTCAGTCTCTACCTTACTACTCACATTCATACCGTGGATTCCTTGATTTGGGAAATGCTATTTATACATTCCGCTGGTAAGGAAACCGCACCATAGAAATCAATTTAGTGCACATCCAGGAATGGTAGCTTCGGTTTCCTAATCGAAGTGGATTATACGCGATGGCTATCAATCAAAGAATTAGCATAAATCTGGAGTGGTTGGGAAACCGTTCCTACCGGGTATATGAGAGTGATATTTTCGAAAATATTTTATTCCCCTATTATCAAACTCACGTTAAATATAACATTTTATTTCTTTATCAACATTTTACGCGTAGCAGAAAACTTACCTGCCGTAAACGTATAGATATACACACAACTTGCCACAGATTCACCGAATGCCTTCCTTCCATCCTAATGAGCAGCATGTGATTGAGATTCGTAAATACCGCCTTCATGATGACCTAAATCCAATGTACACACCAACTTCCCATCTGAAGAAAAGATAGAAATATTCACATCCACAGGTGTAGCAAGTTGATACGGTATCCATGCAGGGTTATTTAGTTTTCGGTATTTTCGGTTATAATGTTACATTCGTGAATTATTTTGTAGGTCGGAGTAGAGCAGAGCGAAACCCGAAATGTATTGTACATATTGGTTTATTGAACTCAATCCAAATCACTCATTATGATATACTAAGCCCCGGGGAACCCCTAAATGGGTTCATACCCGGGGAATGCCCAACGGCATTCATACCGTTGATTCTGATTTGAGGAGCGAAAGGTGTGTAGAAACGCCATCACTCACCAATCCAACTACAAGATAAACTCTGAGTAACACACATGTACAGGTAATTCATAAAACTAAATAACCCTAGTATCCATGTCTTAGGATTGAAGGGATTTGGAAAGTTCGGCAAAAGAACCGTCTCTTTTGGTGTTAAAGAAGCCAGAAGTTGTTCCAAAACAGCAATACCACGTTGAAAGTCAGGATCTGCAAGGTTTAGTTTACACGCTTCCTGTCGCCATTTTACCACAGTCGAATATGTCGGCATGTTGTCTAAGATAAAACTTGTTACTGTGAAGGTTCTGATGTAGGTACCGAAGCAAGATCCCACAAGAGTACTGTACCATCAAAACTCCCACTCGCAACCGTCTCACCATCTGGACTAAAACATACACTCCTGACCCAATCCATATGTCCTGTCAAAGTACGTAGATGTCGACCATTACTCACTTCCCAAAGACGAACAGTAGCGTCCCGACTCCCACTCACAAGCATCACCCCATCTGGACTAAAACATACACTCGAGACCAAACCTGTATGTCCTGTCAAAGTGCGAAGATGACGACCACTACTCACTTCCCAAAGTCGAACAGTACCTTCCCAACTCCCACTCGCAACCGTCTCACCATCTGGACTAAAACATACACTATTGACTTTAGATAGATGTCCTGTCAAAGTGTGAAGATGATTACCATTACTCACTTCCCATAGACTAACCGTTTTGTCCAAACTCCCACTCGCAACCGTCTCACCATCTGGACTAAAACATACACTCCTGACATCAGAAAGATGTCCTGTCAATGTGCGAAAATGATTACCACTACTCACATCCCAAAAACGAACAGTAGCGTCCCTACTCCCACTCATAACCGTCTCACCATCTGGACTAAAACATACACTCAATACCAAACCCGAATGTCCTCTCAAAGTACGAAGATCAACACCACTACTCACATCCCAAAGACGAACAGTAGCGTCCCTACTCCCACTCGCAACCATCTCACCATCTGGACTAAAACATACACTCAATACCGAATGCGAATGTCCTGTCAATGTGCGAAAATGATTACCACTACTCACTTCCCAAAAACGAACAGTAGCGTCATCACTCCCACTCACAAGCGTCTCACCATCTGGACTAAAACATACACTCAATACCGTATCCGAATGTCCTCTCAAAGTACGAAGATAATTACCACTACTCACTTCCCAAAAACGAACAGTACGGTCATCACTCCCACTCACAAGCGTCTCACCATCTGGACTAAAACATACACTATTGACACCAAAAGTATGTTTTTTCAAAGTGTGGAGATGACGACCACTACTCACATCCCAAAGACGAACAGTACAGTCCCAACTCCCACTCGCAACCGTCTCACCATCTGGACTAAAACATACACTCAATACCGATTTCGTATGTCCTGTCAAAGTACGAAGATGAACACCACTACTCACTTCCCAAAGACTAACCGTTTTGTCCCGACTCCCACTCGCAAGCATCACTCCATCAGGATTAAAACATACACTCTCGACACCAGAAGTATGTCCTTTAAGGAGTTTTATTTCATCTCCTGTTTTGGCATCGTAAATCCAGATACCAATTGAACCCCCAACAGCAAGTAGTGTGCCATCTGGTGAGTATGCAACATCCTGTATATGTCCTTTACCGAGTCGTGTTTTTGCTCCTTCTGGTAGGTGCCATTGTGGTGAGTCTTGGGCGTGGCTGTTTTGTAGATATATAGGCGGAACGAGTAGTAGTGATATAAAAGTTGTAAACAGTATTCTTTTCATTTCTTGTGTTTCCTTTGATTTGTTTACAGATTATATATACGGAATGGACAGTTTTGTTGCTCGGTTATTTAGTCTTAAGAATTTTCTATTGATATGTGTTATACCAATTCAAATAAATAATATGTCTTTACAAAAATTCTATGGAATTGAATATTATTGGAATCTATCTTCTGTATGCGGGGAATGCCTTATGGCATTCATACCCGGGGAATGACAAATGTCATTCATACCGTTGATTTCTTGATTCCAGATCTTCGAATCCCGACTCCTTGTATTTCCAAAAAGCCTCAGAGGGGTGAAAGGTGTGTAGAAACCCCATCACTCACTAATCCAACCTACAAGATTAACTCTGAGTAACGCCCATGTACAGGTAATTCATTAAACTAAATAACCATGGTGATGGTCCAATGACTCTTGACTGTTACTTTTCCTTTACAGTCGATTTGTCAAAGAGTAAGTCAGACATATGGCTTTTTTAATAAACATCTCCGATCTGTAGGTTTAAAAGCTCACGAATATGTCCATCTGGGCTAATACCGATCCTAAATAGGATTCGGTTGCGTGTCTCAAAAGTACCGTCAAAACAATTTGAGATTTTACGGATTTCATTGTTGCCAAGTGTTCTTGTTCCCTTCATGTGTTTCTCCTTATTAGGAATCATTGGCGTCCTTCTGTAGTCCTCGGTAGATCCAACGGATAGCAAAGTATAGCGACCAAACCGCAATAGGGGCTAATGTTCCTATAAAAGCATAGATAACCACTTGTTTTTCTAACAACATAAAACCGTATGGATTCTTTATACATAATGTAATCCATGTAGCAATATAAGCAATTATAGAAATAACAATAGTAAGCCTGATAAAAAATTTATTCCAATTAAGGTTTCTATTTATCTTCATTGTGTGTCTCACAGTTATTCTTTACTAACAAAGTAAATTCGAAGTGTTATTATATCATATTTCCTGTGAATTGGTGTCATCAAGAAATGAGATCTAAGTAGAACATATTGATTATCTGTAGATAAATAAGCAGTTATGAGATACGCTGTACATACCCTTAATTAATTTTGATTTGCATTCATAGAAAGAATAAGTCATAATTATACTCGGTATTGGTACATTTTTTTCAATTATTTACTATTCTTCAAATAATTGACATTTAGATTAGTTGATATGTTTTTAAGATGTACTAATGATATATAGAATATTAAATAACAACAAACAATTTTTAAGGGGTTTAAGGAGAGTTACATGCTGATTTCAGGGAATTATAGGTATATAAGTCACTTAGTTCTTATTTTTGCGGTTTTTGTGATATTACCTATAACAGCAAACGCAGAAACATTACAAGTAATTGTAAATGACCAAGATGGGAGTGCTATCTCATCTGCTAAGGTAATGGTTGGTGGAGAGGAAAAAACTACAGATAATAATGGTACAGTCCAATTTAGTGATGTATCAGGAACAGATTCAGTTCAGATCACTGCTACAGGTTATGCCGGAAAAAGAGTGAATCTAACATCTGGACAAACAGAACTTATGGTTGCACTTGCACCCATACAGACAATTGAGTCAGTTGTCGTAGTCGGTACAAGAAGTATTGGTAGACGTGCATTACAAGCACCTGTCCCAATAGAAGTGGTAGAGAGAGAACAATTAAGTTTGACGGGTCAATCAGAAACTGGAAGAATTCTTCAAATGTTGGTTCCTTCATTCAACTTTTCCAGTTCATCTATTAGTGATGGAACAGATGCATTACGACCAGCAACCCTTCGTGGTTTAGGTCCAGACCAAACGTTAGTTCTAATTAATGGGAAACGACGCCACAAGAGTGCATTGCTACACATTAACACTTCAGTCGGACGAGGAACATCGGGTACAGATTTTAATGCTATCCCATCATCTGCAATCAAAAGGATTGAAGTTCTTCGTGATGGAGCCGCTGCACAATACGGATCTGATGCTATTGCAGGAGTCATAAATATAGTATTAAAAGATGATGTTGATACTGGGGATGCCAATCTATATTGGGGACAAACCTATGAAGGTGATGGAGATACTTGGATTGGAAACGCAAATTACGGCATGAAAGTTGGTGAATCAGGTTATATTAATCTTACTGCTGAATGGCGAGATAGATACCGTACAAACCGTGCGGGACTTTCAGGTACACGTCAATATGATTGGTTGGAAGAAGATCCTGGTCGACCAGCAGACAGTATGCTTGAAAGTGAAAATGATGATGGCACTGTAACTGAAAAACCTGTCTGGTATGATTCAAGGGAATATACATTTGATAGACAGAATTTCCGTATCGGTGACTCTGATTCATCACAAAAAGTAGGTTTTTACAACTTTGGTTTGCCTCTTGCAGCTGGTATCGAACTCTATTCATTTGGTGGGTATTCAACACGCCAGAATAATAGTGCAGGTTTTTACCGTCGTGCCAATCAGTCAGAAAGAACAATTACTGAGATATATCCTGATGGATTCTTGCCAGAAATCAATACTGGTATCGAGGATGTATCATTAGCATTAGGTATGGACTGGACACATGAATCTACTGACTTGAATGTTGATGTAAGTGTAAATCATGGACAAAATACATTCGACTTTTTCATATCCAATTCACTGAATGCATCTTATGGTATTGGTAGTCCAACATCAGCAGATGCTGGTGGATTTGAACTCTCTCAGACTGCATTTAATTTAGATATCGCCTATCCTTTAGAATACCAGTCATCCTTAGTTAATTTAGCGGGTGGCTTGGAATTCCGTCGTGAAGGATATGGTATCAATGCAGGTGAACCTGCATCATGGATTAATGCAGGTCTTGGACCAGCTGGGGCTGCATCTGGTATACAAGTCTTTCCTGGATTCAGACCAAACCAAGAAACGGATGAGAATCGTACAAATATCGCAGGATATGCTGATTTTGAATCATACCTTAGTGGTCAACCCGGAAGTGGATTACTTGTTGGTGCAGCTGTTCGAGGTGAACAGTATAGTGATTTTGGGTCGACTATTACAGGAAAAGCAACTGCACGGTATGACCTAAGTAAACAATTTGCTGTACGCGCTGCAGGAAGTACAGGTTTCAGAGCACCATCTCTACAGCAACTCTATTTCAACAACATCAGTACACAGTTCAAGATCGATACAGATGATATCAATGGTAATGGGGACACTGAAGAGTTGATACCACTTGAAGTAGGCACATTCAGAAATGATAGTGATGCTGCCCGGGCATTAGGGATTCCTGAATTGAAGGAGGAAACAGCATTTAACGTTTCTGGTGGTGTTGTTGTGAAACCTGTTGATAAGTTATGGTTGACTGTTGATGGATTCCTAATTCAAATTGATGACCGAATTGTACTGAGTGGAAGTTTCAGTGCTGATAATGTTCCAGGTTTAGCAGAAGCTGGGGCAAATAGTGCACAAGTCTTCACTAACGTTGCACAAACACGTACACAAGGTGTTGATGTCGCAGCAGGTTATCTCTATGCATTTGAAAATGAGTCACTTCTCAATTTAAAGGTAGCCTTAACCCTTGCTGATACAACAGTGATTGGGGATGTTGATGCTCCTGAGATTCTTGTTGGTTTAGAGGATACACTCTTCCCATCTCAGGAAAGATCAATGATAGAAGAATGGCAACCGAATACACGAATCAATATCAGCGCAGACTATATGGTCGGTGATATCACCCTCGGTGGAGCATTACGCTACTTTGGTGAATATACTGTTCAGGAAGGTAGTGGTGATGATCCTGCACGTCAAACCTATGGTGGAAAATGGCTAACGGACATTCAAGGTAATTATCGTCTGAATCAAGGCCTTTCACTTACCATTGGTGCCAACAACTTGTTAGATCAAGTTCCAGATGAAAACGAAATTGGACAATCTCGTGGTGGAACCCTTGTAGATGGCAATGGTGATGTAATTGTTGACTCACCAGGTGTCTTCACATATTCCAGAAGAGCTGCTCCGTTCGGATTCAACGGTGGACTCTACTACGCAAAACTATCCTATAGTTTCTAAATAAAGTAGAAAGTATAAAGTAAAGCGTTATTCAGGTTTAAATAAAAATCTGAATAACGCTTCTTTTTTATAACCAATCATCTATTGAATTAGATTCTGATCATTATTCCCATTTGTAAGTGAAAATAGTTTTGGAATACGGGATAAAATCAATAGCAAAATTGTTAATAATTATCTTTTTGAATGAGGACACTTTCACGCAAACCTGCACGAAGCAATTTTACGAACCCTTATTCTATAAGGGTTTATAAATTTAACGGCACCAATTCTTCGTGAATCACGTATATTTTTATTTACTTATTAGGATTTACGTAGTTTGTATAAAGAAAGGTATATTTATAGGACTTCCACATTTCCTCTTTGACTGTAGCCCCGGGGAATGTCCTACGGCATTCATACCCGAGGAACTCCTAAATGGGGTTCATACCCGGGGAACCCTAAATAGGGTTCATACCGTTGATTCTGATTCCTCATTCTGATTTGGTAGGGACGAAATGTTTATAGAAAAGGTCTAAATAACTCTTTTGAGTCTTATCGGGACGGAATGTTTATAGAAAAAGTTGATATCCACTGTATTGAGTCTCATAGGAACGGAATGTTTATAGAAAAAGTTGATATCCACTGTATTGAGTCCCATAGGGACGGAATGTTTATAGAAAAAGTTGATATCCACTGTATTGAGTCCCATAGGGACGGAATGTTTA
>JAGFCA010000141.1 GCA_022394755.1 Candidatus Poribacteria bacterium | reverse complement strand
GGTTGAATTTGCGAAATTCAACAGGAACAAAAGATGTCGGGTTTCACTTCGTTCTACCCGACCTACAGACATTATTCACGAGTGTGAACATTGTGTCTAAAATTATCGAAAACTAAATAGCCCTGCACCTTTATTGGGGGATAGTGTATATTATAACAACATTACATGAACCCGATTAAAGTGGTTCTTATTTGAAGAAATCTATACCGTGTGTTTGTTCTCTATATTGGAATCGACTTTCTTACATTTTATCTAAGCAAATATTTACTGAAGGAAGTGGAACACGAGTGCCGTATTGATAATGGCTAATATGGTGCCTACCGCTGTTTGTAGGAACGTGTGTCTTTCTCGGTATATTCTTGCCCATGCGATTAGAGGGATGAGAAGAAATAACCAGATAAAGCTGGTATTCACAAGGAATACCAGCACCATTATACATCCGGTTGTTACGCTGGTATGAAAACTGATTTTCCACAGTGGCGTAATTGCAGAGAAGACAATACTGTTGGCAATATAGGCTAAACAGGCAAGGATAATTTTATGAGTTGCCCCAACCTTATATAAGATTATAGTTCCAAAAATCAGACTTAAAACTACAAAACATAAAGGGATTAGTCTTTCTTCTTTGGCATGAAGGTGTAGATTGCCAACTTTAGAGAATCGCACTAAAAGAGCTATACCGAGGATAGGAAGAACTGTGACAAATAATGTGACAATCCCTAACCAGAGGAACACATCCTGACTTGTCATTGCATATTTTTGAATTATAATGACAGCAGTTACAATTGGTACAATAAACGGACTAAAAATGACAGACGTTCCCAATGCTACCCTGTCAGGAAATGCCGAGGATGTCTTCTGAACCATTAGTTCGTTTTTTGTGCCTTGATGAAGTTAACTAAATCAGGTCCTTGTGTTGCTGGATTTACATCTTTGTCAATCTGTATTATTTTTCCAGTCTTGTCAATTACAATTGTGATTCGGTTGAATCGTCCTTCTAACTTGTCAGTAGCACCATATAATAATGCAAGATTTCTGCCTGTGTCTAATAACAGAGGGAAGTCCAATTTATTTTCTTCAGAGAATTTTTGATGTGATTCAGCATCATTAGGTGTGATTCCAAAGACTTGAACATTTTGCTCATTTAAATTACTCGACTCATCACGGAGTGAGCAGACTTGAGCCGTTCAGCCACGACCAAAATCACGTGGATAGAAGACTAATGCGACATTCTTCTTAGATTTATATTTACTAAGTTGATGTTGTTCCTCATCACTATCAGTTGCGAAAAAGTCTGGTGCCATTTCTCCTACTTCAATTTTTGGTAGAACATCACCGAGCATTTTAACAACATCTTCCCCATGTGTTCTCACATTGACTTCTTTATCAATTGCTCGAATATATCCAGCTTTGTCAATGATGAAAGTGACTCTATTTGAAGCATTGAACCTTTCCATGATACCACTATACAGTTTGCTGGCATCAAACTCAGTATCAGCGAGAAGAGAAAAACCGAAATTTTCGTCTTCTTTGAACTGTTTGTGTGATTCGACTGTATCTACACTCACACCAAACAAAACAGTATCTGTTTTTTCTATTTCGCTCAATTTATCCCGGAGCGATTGTAGTTCAGCAGTTCAACCACCAGTAAAATCTTTAGGATAGAAGGCAAGGACAACGTTCTTTTTCCCTAAGAATTCTGTGAGGTTACGTTCAGTTCCAGTTTCATCTTTTAGAGTAAAATCAGGAGCAACCATCCCAACTTCAAGTTCTTTTTTCTTTTCCACTTCATTCTCCGCTAAAGCTAATGGAATCAAAAGTGTTGTAATTAAAACGATGACACATGAATAACGGGTAGACATAAAATGATACATCTTTTAATTCCTCATAATTGTTAATTTAAACAGTATTGCCGTTATAGATTCTATTTAACCATTGATAACGACCTATTTCTATAAGTATACTTACTCTCAATCTAAATGTCAATAAGTGATCTTTGACCAGTATTTGCTACCCTTTTGCTTTCCGATCCATCCACCAACGCATACATAAACCCCATACGTAGCCCATTATCAAACAAAGTAATAAATTAACAAGCGTCATTGTCAAATTCCATTCTTCCCCATGTATCACATCCCACATTTGTGGAATAAAGTCAAAAATCATATACATGAATCCACCAAAAAAGACTGTTCCTCTCAAGAACCAGTTTATAGATTCTGCTTTGAGAAGGGGGTGTTGATGGGCATTTGCTAATCTTTCTTTTTCTTTTTCAAGCCATCTTTGACGTAATAACTTTGATGGGAAATACCACAACGGATAAGTCATCGCCAATATGGCAAGACTAAATACATTCCATAGACACGGAATTATTTGGTGACAATTTGGACACACCAAACCGAACCAATTCCCAAAGGCATCCCATTTTGCCCACAAACGGGAATCATTCAAGGTTTCACAGTGAGTGCACGGGAAATAAACGCGTTCTATCCAAGGTTTATCACTCTTTTTGTCAATCAATGAGACTTTAGGTTGCCGTTGTCCAAAAATCAGTTCGTTAATGATAAGGGGTGGGAACAATAACCAGAATAAGATAAGGGGATGAGAACGTGTCCATATTTCATATCTGTCTTTGTCGTATTGCATCAATTATACCTGCACATACACCTGAACATTGCTTTTGAATCTAACATTAAGCTATGAAGTTATAATCCCTTTATCTAATAACCACATTTTTAAGGGTACATCATCATCTTTGGGAGAAAAATGACCATTTGCGTTTGTACCACCACCGAGAAGTTGTTGCCGAATTGGATCATTCTGAGCGAAGATTTCATCTGGAATTGTCATATCGTCTTTACTACGCAACCAACGGTAACCGTACCCATAAAATAAGCCTTTTCGAGTGATATCAGAGTCGTTTTCACTCCGAGCATGCCAAATTCGTCTATCAAAAAAGACAGCATCCCCAGGTTTACAACAAATAGGAGTTGCACCTTCAGGAAGTGAACCATTGTCAGGTCTATTAAATTTATCCCAGAGATGACTTCCTGGGATGACATAGAAGTTTCCACGTCCCGGTTCAGAACAGTCCGATAGCCAATAGACAATCTTAATAGATAGTCGGGGTCGTGGTGAACTTTCGATTTCAACGTTTACGCGACCACTGTCTTGATGCCATCCGAGCGGACCTGTTTTACCACGTAATTCCTCTGATCTTGGTGGTGTGATGATGAAATGACTATGGTATGAATAGATATTCCATCCCAAGATGCCCCATACTTTCGGAAAAGTCTTATACCAATCCAAAATGTTTATAAATGCTTGATTTCTCCCAAGAAAATTAGGATAAAAGAAATTATCATTTGGGGTTAATTGACGTTTTGAATATGGATCGTATTCAGCATTTAGATGACTTTGATATATCGAATCTGTAAGTTCTTCTAACTTTACTACTACATCTAAAGGAAGAGCATCTTCAACAGTAAAATACCCCTTTGTATTCAAGTTGTTGAGTTGTTCTTCAGTAATTTGATGCTGGATATGCCGTTCATCAAGCATCTATTGTCTCCTTACAATATACTATGGAAGTGGACCTTCAATTTGGTCAACAAGTCGTATTGAATTTATTACATCCCGAAGGTCAGTTAATGGTACGGTTTTATTATTCACGGAATCAACGAAATGCTGATGCATTGTCAAGACACCTTCATACCTTGGGGAATCACGTTCATCCACTCCATCAACTTCCCATCCACCCATAACATGTTTTTTGTTGTCTTCATGGATCTCGATTTCTTCAGGTATTTTCATATAACAACCAATCCCGACACCATGCAATTCTGATCTTAAGACACGTCCACCAGAAGCTCTATTTCCAAAGACTACACCTGTGACATTGTTATCAAAACGTACAAAAGCGGTATAGAAGTTACGTTGTTCAGCCTTGAATGAATCTCGATGTGCCGTGACTTCAACGGGTTCTCCACCTGCCATATATCTTAATAGATCAACAACATGACAAACATCGTTCCAAAGAGTAGTGGTAAATTCACGATTCCCACCGATCATCTGTTTGTTGAATGTAGTTACAGCTAAAGAAACCGGACCTTTTTCAGCAACCCGTCGCATAGCTTCTCGAGTAACAGCTGCGAATCTTCTTTGGAATCCAACCATACAATAGACATCATTTGCGACAGCTGCTTCCAAGAGTTGTTGTGTTTCATCACTTGTTGCCCCAGGTGGTTTTTCAATGAATAAATGTTTACCAGCGTTTAGACAATCGAGTGCAGGTTGCAAAATCCACTTTTCGTTCATTACACAATAGACGACATCTAAATCAACAGTATCCAACATCTTACGATGATCAGAGAATGTCTGTGGAAATTCGTACTTTTGTGCGACCTGATTTAACTTTTCTTCATCCAGTTCACATGCAGCGGACATTTCCACGTCATCCTCAAGTCGATTGACACTTGGATAATGTGCCCCTTGACTTCGTCCACCAGCACCAATAAATCCAGCTTTTAGCATAGGTATACCTCTTCAAAATACTTGAACTTAGCGGTATTTTATATGAAGGATTCTTTTATTGCAAGTGGATTCTATTCAGGATATGTTATATCAGATATTAGTTTTCAGTTTGAATTTTCGTGAATGAGTTATTTTTCTGAACCGTGGCTTAGTGTTTTTGTGTCATCGTTTTTTCTACCCACCTTTCGCTCCTCTGGAGCTTGTCTCTTGGTTAGTCTGGTTTTTCTACCCACCTTTCGCTCCTCTGGAGCTTGCGGAAATGCAAGGAGTCAAGATTCGGAGATCTCTCCTACAATGAACAGAATCCATAAATTGAAGCCTATGAATCAAGACAGTGTTGTAGATATATCTGATACATTGTTGTAAGGTGACAAAAAGTGTACACACCCAAACTACCAAGACAATTTGATTTATAATTACTAATGTGGTAATGTATCTTACATCTTTGGATATGAAGTATTTGACTATACTACCCTACTTCTTTTGAGGCAATTTTGAGCATTAAACAGAAAGCACTGATTTGTATTCCAATCTTTTTGGCGATTTGTATTGCTTTGATATTATTTTTTCCAAGAGTTGTATTGGATGACGGAAATGTAGTTGGGTGGTATAGTGTTATCCCTCCGTTAATTGCTATTACCTTGGCAATTATCACAACGAAATTATTCTTAAGTTTGGGTATTGCTGTTGGATCTGGACTTATTCTTTCCTGGACACAGCAGAACTTTTCTGTAACAGGTTTCTTTTCAGAATTGATATGGTTTACACGCGCTGTTACAATCACAAATGATGGTATAGATCTATTTAATATGTGGGTAATACTTTTTGTATTATTTATGATGTCGATGATATCTGTGGTAATAGCATCAGGAGGAATTGCGGGAGCGATTACAATATTATCCAAATTAGCTCAAGGACCCCGTTCGACTCAAGCCATCACATCCCTCATGGGAACATTAATATTCATCGGTGATTATAGTAATGCCATGCTTGTTGGACCTACAATGCGCCCCTTAACAGATAAGTATAAGGTGAGTCGTGAGAAATTAGCGTATATCGTAGATTCAACAAGTGCGCCCATAGCAGGTCTTGCTTTTGTAAGTACGTGGATTGGCTATGAGGTGGGTCTATTTAATAGTGTTGCTGAGAATATAGGTTTAGACAGTGATGGCTATTCTATGTTCTTTGATGCACTTCCTTTTAGATTCTATTGTATATTAACCATAATCTTTGTCATGATAAATGCGATAAGTGGGCGTGACTATGGGACAATGGGTGCTGCACAGTCACGAGCTAAAAATAGTGGAGATGTATCTGCTTCGGACGCTCAAGTGATGGGTGGTATTTCCGCTGACCTAAATGTATCAGAGAACAAGAATCAATTACTCTCCGCATTTATTCCTCTCATGCTTTTATTCAGTCTGATACTTGGTGGATTGTGGTTTGATGGTGAAGGAACAGGTTCAGTTTTTTCACTGACATCTTGGCGAGATGCGTTATCTAATGCTAATAATGTCAAGATCCTTGCCTCAGCAGCTATTACTTCGTTTGTGGCTTCAATCCTTTGTGGACTTTGGATATCAAAGATGTCATTCTCTGACATTGGTAAGGCAATTAAGGAAGGATTATCAGGGACGTTATTACCGATAGCAATAATTTTGTGTGCATGGGGAATAAAAGCGAGTTGTGATAAATTGGTTACAGGACAATATATTGCCTCTCTATTAAGTGATGTTGTATCACCTTTATGGTTTCCCGCGCTTGTATTTGTTGTGGCGTCGTTAACCTCATTTGCCACAGGAACAAGTTGGGGAACAATGGCAATACTTATACCAACTGCGATTCCAGTTGCTTTTACACTTGATAATGATATATACGGGATCACAACGATCCTGTGTTTAGGTGCGGTTTTAGATGGTGCTATTTTCGGTGATCACTGTTCACCGATTTCTGATACAACTATATTGAGTGCTATTGTGAGTAGTTGTGATCCTATGCATCATGTTAGAACACAGATACCTTATGCATTGACGGTTGCTTTTGTGGCATTGATATGTGGTTATGTTCCTGCTGCCCTTGGTTTTCCATTTTATATTGGAATCTTGATTGGTGTAGGAATTTTCTTGTTATTGTTTTTTGGTCTGTTACGGTTGCGGTCGGATAAGGGGTAGATTGATTCTTTGGTATTCTTCAGAAACTAATAACAGAGGGAATGCTGCAAGAATCTCCATTTTACGAATCCATAATGAATGGTGGTATATTAAAAAGTTCCGTTGTAAATTGTATTAATAACGCGAGTTTGAAACGACGCATCGTACTCCGAATTATAAACTAACATCAGAGTGCACAAACTAACAGTTTGTGCTACAAAGGCTATCCTCAGGCAGGATTATTTAGTTTTAAGAATTACCTGTACATGTGTGTTACTCAGAGTTCATCTTGTAGGTTGTATTGGTGAGTGATGGGGTTTCTACACACCTTTCGCCCCTCCGGGGCTTGTGTATTGGT
>JAGFCA010000048.1 GCA_022394755.1 Candidatus Poribacteria bacterium | reverse complement strand
AAAAAAATATAAAAAAATTTGACATTTTTCAAACAATTCTATATAACCTTTCAGCAACTGGTTTTAGAGCACTTTTTCTTCTCTGAATTAAAAATTGTGTTGTGAAAATAAAATAGTGTGAGATTCCAGACCAAAAAAATAAATACTTATGAAAATCTTAAAAGCAATCCTAATTACAATGATTCATTTATGTTAAAAAAACATTCCTATTTAACAAATGGAAATCTCAAAACCAGAAAGGACAAAATCACAGAATTAAACTTTTTTAAAATTATGATAAAGTTAATTTAAAGTGGCGTGAGCCCAGTCTATAACAGTGTTTATAGGGATAATCTACACTAATTTGAATCCTACACTTTGTAGGAAAAGTGTAACATTTTTTCCTTTTCAACAAATAGATGATTGCATCATTTACACGATTCACTATTGAATTCTTTTCAATCTCAAGTTCTTGTAATTACCATGGAGAAATACAAAATGAATGAAATCTGCAAAAATGCAGTATTATTTCTTTCCATTTTCCTTCTAATATGTACAAAAGCATATTCATCCCAACAAATTGAAGGTTATGTTCCAGATGATGCTAAAAAACGATTCGGGAAAGGTTATATATTCGATTTCGATTATTCTCCAGATGGCACTGAATTCGCTGTAGCAAGTTCGATCGGTATATGGATATATGATGCGGAAACAAGAGAAGTTGTGAAATTACTATCTGTAAAAACAGATTTTCTAAAAACAGTGAAATATAGTCCAGATGGAAAGAAATTGGCAAGTGGATCTTACGAGAGTACAATAAAATTATGGGATGTAGAAACAGGGAATGAAATACACACTTTAAAAGGACATGATGGATTTGTCCATGCTACCACTTTCAGTCCGGATGGGAAAACACTTGTTAGTGGTAGTATGGATGAGTTTATTATCTTTTGGAATTTAGAGAATTTACAACCTATTACTACCCTCCCCGGACATATCGGATCTGTGGATTCTCTAACTTTTTCTCACAATCGTGAGATATTAGCAAGTTCAGGTAGGTCCGACCATAGGATTACATTATGGAATGCAAGAACTGGAGATTTTATCCGTTTTCTATCGGGACATACTGAAGGAATTGATTCAATTAACTTTATGTCTGATGGTTCAACACTTGTCAGTGGTAGTTACGATGGAACAATTCGATTCTGGAATACCGAAACGGGAAAACAGTTGAAATCCTACAGTGGAATGTCAGCTGTTATTTCACCGGAAGGGAATAAAGTCGCAGCTCATTTGGAAGATAGTTTAATACAAATATTGAACATCTATTCAGGCGATATACTACACACAATTAACACCTCATATAATACTGTTGAAATCATAAAATTCTCACCGGATGGTCGTATACTTACAAGTAGTGATGGTAAAGATATACATTTTTGGAACATAGAAACAGGGCTTCTCATAGATACGATTACTGGACATACAGATGATCTATATGCCATACAGTTTTCTCATAATGGAAAGACATTAGTCAGTTTAGATGGTTACATCAGAATATGGGATATTGCAAAGTCTACACTTCAGAAGATTCCCTCTATAGAAGGAACAGTGTCATCAGTTGCATTAGCACCAGATGCAAAAACACTTGCTTGTGCGACTAACGATAATGAAATTCTCCTCTTGGATATGGGAACTAACAAGAGTAAGATAATTCTAAAAGGACATGAAAATGAGATAAACCATTTAACCTTCAGTCCTGATGGAAAAATTCTTGCAAGTGCCAGTTGGGATACAATTCGTTTATGGGATGTCATTACTGGAGACCATATCACAACTATTACCCAAGATATAGATAGTAGACATAAGATACGATTCACACACAATGGGGATTCATTGGTGTTTAAAGATAATGAAAGTCGTGTCTTATTTTGGAATACTGAAACACGGAAAATCGATAAAGAATTTGAATTAAATCGTAATTCTACAAATTCAATCGCACTTTCTTCTAATGACAAGTTGCTTGCAATTGGGTTTAGAGAGGATGAAATCCAAATATGGGATATATCAACAGAAAAACTACTCATGACAATCCAAACATCCGCACGGACTTATGATGTAGCATTTTCTCCAGATGGAAAAACAATTGCAAGTTGTAGCGAAGATATTTACTTATGGGATGTTGAAACGGGTAAACTCTTCAATACCTTTACAGGACATACTGATCAGGTCTCTATATTGACTTTTTCACCAGATGGAAAAACTCTTGCCAGTGGAGGTTGGGACAACACTATTATTTTATGGGATATACAAAGGTAAGCATATATTCTATTCCAAAATATCAATTGACTTCCTCAATTCTAATCTCAGCACCAGAAGAATGATAGGTGAAACTTTGAACAGGGAAAGCAATTTATAGGTCGGGTAGATTTTGCAAACAACATCCTGTATTATTTGATTAGGTTAACGAGTTGTGCTAAATACTTTTTAGTAACCAATAACGTGAGTTTGATAAATCTAATATAGTTAAACAGTACGGTGAATCAGAATCAGAATCAACGGAATGAATGTCATTTAGACATTCATCGGGTATGAATGACATTTGGCATTCCCCACCTACCGGGTCTTTAGGAGTGTAATTCTTGAAAATATCAATCTATTTTTCATATTATCAAACTCACGTTAACCAATAGGTTCACATGGACAATAGTTGATATGTATATCATTCATTAATATCGGCTTTTTTCAGTCCGGTAGGGACGGAATGTTTATAGAAAAACTCAAACCAAACGCTCTTGAGTCCCGAGGAATGACTAAATGTCATTCATACCGTTGATTTGGTAGGGACGGAATGTGTATAACATAAAATCGAATTTACGTAAATACATAAACAACAATTAGTTAACTGGTACAAGCCATAAGGTTCCTTTTACACATCAACTATAAACAGTATGGCTGAATGTAGGTAATTCCGCAAGAATTTTTGGGTTTCACTCCGGTCTAACCGACCTACAGTTTATTATGACAATTTTAATATTTTAAAATTATAATACATTAATCGAAATTTATATAAAACCTTGAGTCTGAATATATGAATAAAAGCAAGATATTAGTTATACTACTAACCCTAAAGATCATCTTGTACTCCATTCCAGTATATGCACAAAATACTCCACAATTTCGTTTGCCATTTGGAGCAAAAGCACGTATTGGTACAGGATCGGTTAAAGCAATTAAATTCTTTCCTGATGGATCAAAACTTGCTGTGGGTACTACGATGGGGATATGGATTTATGATTTACATACGGGTGAACCGATTGACCTACTTAATTCACATAATGGTTTTATGACATCAATAGCATTTAATCACGATGGAACTACATTTGCCTCTTCAAATACAGATAATACAGTCCGTATATGGGATTCCCAAACAGGAATAGAAAAGGAGATCTTTTTTCAACATCAGGACAGTGTGAATACAGTCGCATTTAATCCGAATGGAAGAATTATGGCAACAGGTGGTAATGATACTATTATTCGATTCTGGGACATAGAAACGGGAAAAGAGGTAGAACAATTTAATGACCACTCAGCGAAGATAAATAATGTTATTTTCTCTAATGATGGTAATTTCTTCGCAAGTAGTGCCTACAGTCATTCTATATACATAAGAGATGCAAAAACAGGAATATTACTTAATACAATAAACGAGGATTCTACCATACAATGCATTGCACTTTCGCCTGATAGTAGATATATCGCGAACGCTACACAAGATGGGGATATAAATCTTTGGGACATTAGATCAACTGCATTTCTCAAAGTCTTTGAAAAAGAAAAAACATTTCATGATGCTATTGAACTAACTTTTTCACCTGATGGTAAATCATTGGCTGCCACAGTTTATTGGGAGAAAATCTGTTTTTGGGATGTGGAAACTGGAATGCTCAAGAATTCAATCGAATGTGATGAGACTATTGTTGCTATAGATTATTCACCAGATGGAAAAAATATTGTAGGTGCAGGGCGTAATTCAAAAATTCAATTATGGGATGTTTCTACAGGCAATGAACATTTGACAATAAATACACCATGGACACAAGTAAGTTCTGTAGTATTTTCACCCACTGATAATTTAGGGGCAAGTGCAAATGGAGAGAAAATTATTATCTGGAACCCTGAAAATGGTGAAGTATTGAAGTCGTTCTTAGCATCAGAAGGAAATATTCGCTCTATCGCTTATTCTTCACAAGGAAATTTAATTGCAAGTGGTGATTCATGGACAGTGCGATTGTGGGATGTTCAAAATGGAAGATTACTCGGTTCTTACTCTGGACACTCTGGTACTGTCAATGCACTCGCTTTTTCTCCTAATGATACCATCATCGCGAGTGGAAGTAATGATAATACAGTCCGATTGTGGGAAGTACGCCAAGGAGAAAAACTATTATCAGGCAAACTATTGAATACGTTAACCGGACATGATAAACAGGTCTTTTCTGTAGCATTTTCTCCAGATGGAAACATACTTGCAAGCGGAAGTTCAGACAGTACTATTAGGTTATGGAATGTCAAAACAGGAACACTCATTCATGTACTTCAAGGACATCCAGGGATAATTAGATCTATAGCATTTTCACCTGATGGAAAAACGCTTGCAAGTGGAAGTTGGAGTGGGAATTGGAACGGGACTGTCTGCCTTTGGAATAGTACAACTGGTGAACTCTTGTCAACTATTAGAGGAGATATTCAGAATATTGATGTAGTTAGATTTTCTCCAGACGGATCCATGCTCACATACACAAATAATGATACCATATTCTTCTTAGACATAATAAGTGGTGAGGTATTAAAAACAATTAAAGGTCATAATGGTAGAGTGATCGGACTGTCTTTTTCTAAGGATGGAAATCAACTCGCAAGTGTATGCAATAGTCGGAATATACTAATATGGGATTTACCAACATTGTTTCTACAAGAACAGTAATATACCTTGTGATTAAGAATTAAATTGTATGTATATTTGTAAACGATGAATTAAAATAAATGCATAAATTAACTACCAGGAAATGAGAGGATGAGGGCATGAAGACCCAAATTATATTGATTCTACCAATTATCTCTTTTTGCTTTGCAATGAGTGCAATTTGTTATGCAAGAGAATACATAGAAAATTATTTACCTGAAGGAGCAATCGCACGATTTGGTAAGGGCTATATATTTCACTTTGCATATTCACCTGACGGATCAAAGTTAGCAGTTGCCAGTACTATTGGTGTATGGTTATACGATACCAAGACCTACGAAGAATTAAAACTATTTACAGATAACACAGATTATTTCCATTTTGTCAATTTTAGTCCTGATGGTAATACGCTGATCGGGGTAATTCATGACTATGATTCATCATATACAATACAGATTTGGGATGTTATCACTGGAGATCTTGTCTCTACATTTAAGGGAGAACTCCATCGAATCTTTTATACTATCTTTAATCCTAACAGCAAAACTGTTGCATTAATTGGGAGGAATGGTAACTCAATTCATCTATGGAATCTAATTACGGAGGATTTTAAAGAACTAAATGGACATATTCCTGACGTTCAGAATATCGTCTTCTGTCCAGATGGTAAAACATTGGCAAGTGGAGGAAAAGATGAAGTAATTCGTTTATGGGATGTAGACTCTGGTGAACTTAAACATACTTTTGCAGGACATGCCCTTTCAATTGACTTCTTAAAATACTCTTACGATGGAAAAATGATCGTAAGTTATGGTGGAGACAACAATATCTGTGCTTGGAATGTAGAATCGGGTGAATTATTACATATAATTTCAGATGTAGAGGATGGTGTTTCAGATCTTGATTTAGCAGATGATGGGGAGACTCTGGCCACTGCTAATTCTAATGGTCTTATCCAAACGTGGAATATTATTAAGGGTAGAAAACTCGATGAATTCAAATCGAATACACATATAGAATTCGTTCAGTTTTCTTCTGACAGGGGTATCATCGCAGCCTACGATGATAATGGAACTACTCTTCTGTTTTCATCAAACGGTTTAGAATTACGCCATACCTTAAAAATGATAGGTAGGGAATCTATAAATGACTTAGCATTCTCTCCTGATGGAAGGATGGTAGCGGTATCCAATGGATTCGACATTAATTTTTGGAATGTTGAATCTGGTGATTTAGTAAACTCAATCACAGATTATTATGAAGTTATCAGTGAAGCATTGTTTATTCCAAATAGCGATCTGTTAGTGAGCATTGATAGAGGCGTAAGAATTTGGGATTTGAAAACGTCAAAATTCATCCGAACCTTACCTGCTACAGAATCAGTTAAGTGTATCCAATTATCACCTGACGGAAATACCTTGGCATGTGGGAATTATGACAATCATGTTCTGTTATACGATGTGAATACTTGGTTGATAAAATACACCCTTAAGGGACATATTAATGGCATATCCTCGGTTGCCTTCAGTCCTAATGGGAACACGCTTGTCAGTAGTAGTTGGGATAAGACTATGCGATTATGGAATGTACACTCAGGAAAGTATATTTCTACATTGAAAGGGGAGACCTCTGAACCTGAGTATGTAGACTTTCATCCAAATGGACAGAAAGTTGTTAGTCTTGATGCCGGAAAAATAAGGTTCTGGGATATTAATACAGGTATTCTTGAAAAGACCATTGATACAGAATCAGATGATGTATACTCTTTTGTTTTTTCTCCAGATGACCGGAAGATTGTCAGTAGTGTGGAAAAAAAGATCCTTTATTACGATATTGATTCTGGTGAACTATTGAAGAGTATTCCTGTTGATACCTGGACAAGTTATTTAGCCTATTCACCAGATGAAGAAACGATTGCATGTGCAATGTATAATGGAGTATCTCTGTATGATTCTGAAACAGCTGAACTTAAAAAGACATTTACAGGACATATTGGTACAGTAAATTCTGTCTCCTTTTCCGCAGATGGAAAGACACTCGCTTCATGCAGCCGGGATAGCACAGTGATCCTATGGGAAATAAAGTAAAAATAAAATATACGATCTAACAAAAAATCATCATAAGGAGTATAGCAAGTGGAAAACGAAAAAGATACATCATTTGAAGAAACCAATACAGGCACACCGCAAACCCTTGGAACAACTGTGCTATTTGAATTGGAATATGAAAAAGAAGAATATAGTGCAAAAGCAAGAGGAAGCGGATTTTTCATCGAATCAAACAAAATTGTGACGAATATACATGTCTTAGCAGGTGCTACTAAAATTACAGTAAGACACATTGATAAAGAAAAATCTTACACCATTGATGGAGTCGTAGCATTTGATGATAAAAACGACCTTGTTATACTAAAAATTTCAGAACAAGATAAACCGTTTTCTCTTGGTGATAGTAACACAGTTCGGAAAAAGGACAAAGTTTATGTTATTGGGTATCCTGATGGAAAAGAAATTAGTGTTGAGAGCTCTATACAGGGGTTCCAATATAGTGGAAAACACATCATTCTTGACAACAAACTCTCCCAAGGAAATAGTGGAGGTCCTGTACTAAACGGTAAGGATGAAGTCATAGGTATAGCAGTATCAGTAAAAATACCAATTGATAACAACAGTCCGAATGAAGGTGTAGCTATTTCCTCTAATGAACTAAAACTACTATTAGATGAGGATCAACATCTCGAATCTATTGAGGAGTGGCAAAAACGTCCACAGATCCAGTCTTATGAAATTTTTGATCTGGGAGATAAAAAACGGGAAGAAGGTAGATATCAGGAAGCAATAGAGTATTATGATACAGCCATAGGGCTTAATCCGCAATTAGCTCACATGTACCAAAATCGTGCCGCAACTAAGATGACATTAGGAAGATTTAATGAGGCATTCTCAGATAGAATTACAAGCCTAAAACTTAATTCTGAGAAATTTAGTCTCACTGGTTTTGGAATATTTATTCAACAGAAATACGAGATACTAAGAATCTATGGTTTGAGTTTATTCATGAGTATATTATGTGGTGTGCTTGGGAAGAGTAAATGGGTTAACATCCAGGCTTCTATAAAAGCTGATGATGGTAAAAGAAGAGCTGAACAGGGGAATATACCTGAAGCACGGAATCTCTTCCTATTAGCTGTTGAAGAATTGAATGAGAATATCAAACAGTATCCTACGCAAAGTACATCTCATAATTCCCGTGGTTGGATAAAATATCTATTTGGACAATTTGAAACTGAATATGGGAACACATCTAAGGCACTAAAATTATTCAGAGAAGCGATAGTTGATGCTGATGAAGCACTAAAATTAAAATCAAGAAAAGAGAAATATCGATACGCATTTTATCATACGCGTGCTGCGGCAAAATCCTCAATTGGTGGATATAATGAAGCAATAGAGGATTTTAATGAATCTATACGCATAAATCCAAAGAAGGCTTTATTATACCGAGACAGGGGTTTAGCGAAAGACGCTCTCAATCAATACGAAGAGGCTTTAAAGGATTTTCAGATTGCAATCGAATTGAAGTCGAAGGAAGCAATTAACTATTTTCATAGCGGCGTCACGAAAAATAAAATCGGAGACCATAAAGAGGCTTTGGCAGACTTAGATATTGCTATTCAACTTGATCAGACGAATGAAAATGCCTATTATCAACGTGGAGTTTCTTACGAAATGCTTGGACAAGAGGATAAAGCAAAATCCGACTATAAAGAGGTATTTAAATTAAATCCGAATGCACAAAAGAAAACTCATAAATTGGGTGTAGCCAAATGTAATTTACGCCAAATTGAGCAGGCGATTACACTTTTTGATAAGACAATAAAACTTGATCCGAATTATTATAAAGGATTTCTATGTCGAGGATGTATGAAACAAACATTCGGACAGAATCAAGACGCTATAATCGATTTTGATATTGCGCTCAAGTTAAATCCAAAGGCTTCAGCTGCTTACAGAAATCGCGGCGTTGCAAAACGAAAACTCGGTGCCTATGAGGACGCATTACAGGATTTGAATGAAGCAATCAGGCTTAATCCTGATGATGGTAAAGCTTACAACGCACGGGGAAATATATATAAAGCATTGCAACTACATTCCGTAGCAGAAACTGATTTTGTTAAAGCAAAAAAACTCAATACTAATCGTGAGATTTGTTATTTAAATCTAAAACAACTCTCATATACAATTACGAATGTTGAATAATATCATTTCTGATTTATGTTCCCGTAACACATAATGAAGTTAAACTATTAATTTGCACATACTCATTTACCATTCCTAATAAAAAACTTATTTATCATTATAGTGAGAAAAGAATGAAAACAATATACACCTTTTTCATTACATTATTATTAATTCTATGTTGTTTATTTGCCTATGCACAAGAATTATCACAGATAAATTTGCCTGTTGGTGCTAAAGCAAGAATTGGAAATGGAAGAGCAATCAAGGTAAAATTTTTTCCGGATGGTAATCGAATCGCAATCGCAAGTTCTATAGGTATATGGATATATGATCTACAAACAGATGAAACGATAGACCTTCTCACAGGTCATACAGGTCCTGTCAATTCATTAGTCTTCAACTCTGATGGGAGTATGTTCGCTACTGGCAGTGACGATAATACAGTCATCTTATGGGATTCCAATACTGGAGAAAATTTACGAAGACTTAGGGGGCATGGTGATGACGTTAATGATGTTTCCTTTAATCCTGACGGACAGATACTCGCAACAGCAAGTGATGATAATTCGATTGGATTATGGAATATAAAAACAGGTGAAAAGATTAAGACTATACGAGGACATTCAGATAACGTACTTGCATTGATGTATTCAATGGATGGTTCTATAATTGCCAGTGGTTCTTATGGGAATGGTGTCACTGTCTGTATATCAGATCCAATTTCGACTGAAGCCGTACACCAAATTTCTGACGAACAATATGGTATACAAGATGTTGAATCGGTGGATTTCCTAAAGGGCAGTACTCTATTTGCAGTAGCAAGTTATGAGAAAATAAGTCTAATAGATGGAATTTCAGGAAAACTGATGAGTTCTTGTCACGTGGAAAGTTGGATGAATCAAATATATTCAGTTGAGTTTGCTCCTGACGGAAAGACACTTGCAAGTGGAACTGGCAACAATGGAGTATGTATCTGGGATGTAACTACAGGAGAATTATTACAGGAATATGGAACTGACGATTCTGTTATTTCTGTAACCTATTCTCCAGATGGAAATACTCTTATAAGTGTAACAGAAGATGGTATTATTCACTTTTGGGATCTAAAAAGTGAAAAACTCACGAAGACAATTTCAGATTTCTCCTTCTATATATATACCATGATGGTTTCATCAGATGGTAAATCCCTTGTTTGCGGAAATAAGTCAAAAATATCAATCTGGAATACTGAAACTTTGGAAAAGATAAGAACAATTCGCGGACAAAAAGGTCCAGTTACATCCCTTGCATTTTTGCCGGATGAAAAAATACTGGCTTCTTCTGATTCTAATCATAGTCGCTTATGGGATATAAAAACCGGAAGATTCCTCGGCAGTTTTAAAGGTCATACAGGAACTGTAAATTCTATCGCACTTTCTCCTGATGGAAAAATGTTAGCAAGCGGGAGTCGAGATAGCTCAATTAGACTATGGGAGATTCATGCCAATAATCAATATATGATAGGGGATCAAATAGCAATATTGAAAGACCATACAATGAGAATTACAACTGTAACATTTTCACCAGATGGCAATACACTTCTAAGTGGGAGTTTTGATACTTCTCTTATGTTATGGGATACCGAAAGTAGAAAACTCCTAAAAACATTGAATGAACACAAAGATGTAGTCTATTCAGTAGCATTCTCTCCTGATGGCAACACATTTGTAAGTGGGGATCGAGGTGGACGGGTTTTTTTATGGGATAGTAAGACACAAGAACTCATAAAGACGATTAAGGCACCAACTTATTGGGTAGATTACATTACATACTCACCTGATGGAATGTTTCTCTCATTTGGGAGTGATGATCTTGTAAATGTGTACGACTTAAGGTTAGAAAAAATAATTAAGAGCTTCCGTGGTCATACTAATTTGGTGAATAGTCTGGTATATACCCCAGATGGAAAAACAATTGCAAGTAGTTGTAGGGATGGGAGCATACTACTATGGGATCTATCTGAGCTTGTTGAGGATAAGTAGTTAATTGCTCATGACTTAGACACTTCTCTGGCAGGGGTCAATTTAGAAAAAGATCTGTGTCCGTTCCAGGATGTATACTAAATTGATCCTATGGCACAAAGGATTATGTTAACCTAACTCCTGTCGGAGATATCCATAGATAAAACTGAGTTCGTTAAGAAAATGATTCAGATGCTTCTCAATTATGACAGGCTTGCAACCCATCAACTACAAAAAAGCGTCACTCAATTGTAACACCCATAAAACACCGAGGTAAGAATGGAAGTAAACTATTCTAAAATTATCCAGAGAGTCTTATCTGGGGATGAAACTGCCTTTACAATTTTAGTCCAGAAATTTCAAAAAGGTATTCACTCACTTGCTTGGAAGAAGATAGGGGATTATCAAATTGCCGAAGAAATTACGCAAGATACATTTTTAAAGGCATACAATAAACTTGATACACTAAAGAATCCAGATCAATTCCCTGGGTGGTTATATGTAATTGCAAACCGACTTTGTAATTCATGGCTAAGAAACAGACCTAAAAGTACACAATCCGTTGAAATCACTGATGAAATAATAGAAAATAGATCATATTCAAAATATATGAGTGATGAAAAGGAATATGAAGCAATTGAACACAGACGTTATATAGTACAAAAACTTATGGAAAAACTACCTGAAAGTGAACGGACAGTTATGGTCCTGCACTATCTGGGAGAAATGAGTTGTGAAGCAATTAGCAGGTTCTTAGGTGTTTCTCAAAACACTATCAAGAGTAGACTGGCACGCGCAAGGAATCGTTTAAAGAATGACGAAACTATATTTCATGATACCTTTAGAAGTGTTCAACTATCTAACAATCTGGTTGAGTCAATCAGGAACGAGATAAAGAAAATAAGCCATAATACACCTAACAATTTCAAACCATTACCTTGGGGTATTGTAGCCTCCACAATTATTATGATGTTCTTAATTGGCATGGGTAATCAACTAATCAGTCCCTATCAGAATCCCTATAATGTTGAAGCACAATCTCAGTCGTCAATTGAGATCCTAAATACTCCTATAGTCCAAAATAGACTTCCACAACCAAAAGCACAAACTCAAAATGGAAATAATATAACAAAAGGTCGAAATCAGAATAAGGGTTTATCAGCAGAGGTAGAAAACATGCAGAACGACTCAATTGATGACACTATGCAGTTGAACTTGCCTAAAGATGCAATCGCACGTTTTGGTAAGGGTGGCATAAGAGATATATTGTATTCTCCAGATGGATCAACGTTAGCTGTTGCAGGAAAAATTGGTCTTTGGCTATACGATACATCCACTTATGAAGTAATCGACATGATACCGTTAGAATCTACTGAATTTAATTGCTTAGCTTATAGTGTAGATGGAATTTTCTTTGCAGCAGGTGATAGGCAAGGAACTATACATTTAGTAAATAAAGAGACTGGGAATAAAACCGAGATAAATGCTCATACCAGTTGGGTCAATGGATTGTCATTCAATCCTGAAGGGACAATCCTGGCAAGTGCTGGTCGTGACTATATTATTCAACTTTGGGATGTTAATACCGGTGAACATATAAAAACACTCTTAAGAACAAATTCAGAAATTCAATGTATTACCTTTAGTCCTGATGGCGAAACCTTGGCAAGTGGAGAGAATAATGTTATTCGTTTCTTCGATATCGATAGTGGAAATGAAAAGACACTTAATGCTCACTCCAGCTGGGTTGATGATTTATCTTACAGTCCTGATGGAAAATCAATACTAAGCATCAGTGATCCTAAAGAAATTTTCCTTTGGGATGTCAATACACTTCAAAAGAAGATATTGGATGGACCAGTTGAAGGTTTTCCTACATCTGTGGATTTTAATCCAGATGGGAGGATCATCGCAACAGGAAGCTGGGATAATAAGGTACATCTATGGCATGGACCTACAGGTGAATACATTACAGCGTTTTCTGGTCACACATCATATGTGGTGAGTGTTGTGTTTAATCCAGATGGAAAATCTGTAGCAAGTGCTGCAGAAGATGGTACAATACGATTTTGGGAGTTAGAAACAGGGACACTAAAAAACTCACTCACTGGTCACATAGACACTATCCATTCAGTTACATTCTTTCCGAATGGTACGCAATTAATCAGTGGGAATGCTGATGGAACACTAAATGTTTGGAATATAAAATCCAGAAGTCTTGTGAGGAATATTACAAGTGATTATAAAGAGTTAGATAGAGTTGTTTTTAATGAAAATGGTGATATTATTGCTTGTGGTATAGAAGAAATCGTAATCATAAATAAAGATAATCCAGAACAGCAGAGAGTACTCTCAAAAATTAAAAAAGGGCTTCACAGTTTTGAAATTACATCAGATGGAAAAACCTATGCGACTGGTCATGAAGACAAGAATATTTATCTATGGGATTCAAAAACAGGTAAACTTAAGAATACATTATCTGGTCATACTGATTATGTCTATAGTACTGCATTCAATCCAGATAATACTCTATTAGCAAGTGGTAATGATGATAATACTGTCAGACTTTGGGATGTTGAATCTGGAAAGGAAAAGATGATTCTCACGGGACATACAAAAGGTGTTAAATCAGTTACATTTAGTCCAGATGGAAAAACACTTGCTAGTGGAGATGGAAATAAAACCATATTTTTATGGGATGTAATTACAGGTGAGAAAAAGAAGACACTCATCGGACATACGCATTGGGTGTTTTGTTTAGCTTATAGTCCTAATGGGAAAATACTTGCAAGTGGTGGTGTTAATAATATAATCAATCTGTGGAATCCTATCACTGGTGATAAGTTAAAAACATTTACTGGTCATACTGCTTGGATCAGAGATATTGCATTTAGTCCTGATGGTAGAATATTAGCATCTACAGGTGATGATGGAACTGTCCTACTATGGGAAATAGATTATTCAGAACTGATTCCATAATTACAACTAATACTTCAAATTATTGCACACCCAGTACTGATAGCATCGGATTCCCGAGGAACGCCATAATGCGTTCATACCGTTGTTACGGGAACACCTTAAGAGTTTCTAACCCCTGAGAATGCCTAATACCATTCATACCATTGAATTTGTTAGGTCACAATACCTAAAGAAACCATCTGATTACTATCTTTAGTCCCGTAGGGACGGAATGTTTATAGAAAAACTCTACCACAGAAACCCGCTATGTGCGGTTTTCCGGGGACGCAATGTGTACGGATTTCTGTAATAGTGTACAGTTCTTGTTTTTGGGATTAAGGTAACAAACAATAAAGACATTTATTTAAATGATAAATCTCTTAAAATGACTTTAATAGTAACAAATTCTTTACACACCCTTGACGTTTTATACACTTGCAAATATTAACTGATGATGATATAATCGCTACAAAAAATCGTTATTTACTATATTAGAGTCGTAATTATTCTATGACCGGTACAGATCAAAAGGAGTAGTTATCTAAATGAATAAGTTTTCCATAATTACATTGCTTATTTTATCAGTTGTTATGGTATGTATGCCATTTACTGCTGATGCACAAGAGACCTTAACAATTGTTTGGGCAGAATGGGATCCTGCAAACTATTTACAAGAGTTATCAAAGGATTTTACAGCAGAGACCGGTATAAATGTTGATGTTGTACAAATACCTTGGGGAAATTTTCAAGATAAAGTTTTTACTGCATTCGTTGGAAAAAGTAAGTTATATGATATCGTCATCGGTGATAGTCAGTGGCTGGGTAGAAACTCAGTCGGTGGACATTATATTGATATGACAGATTGGATTAATGAGAACATTGATGTTGATAAGATCTACGGTCCTGCAATGACTGCTTTTGCCGAATATCCCAAAGGTAGTAAGAAATACTGGGCACTACCAGCAGAAGTAGATGCAGCAGGATATGTATATAGAAAAGACCTTTTTGAAAATCCAAAAGAGATGAAAGCATTTTCTGATAAGTATGGATATGCACTCGCACCACCCAAGACTTATGAACAACTACGCGATGTTGCCGAATTCTTTACACGACCTGAACAAGATTTATACGGTATCGCAACATGGTACAGTAAGGAATATGATGGAATTTCAATGGGATTCCAGCAGGTCATGTGGAGCTATGGCGCATCCTACGGCGATTCAGAAAATTATAAAGTGGATGGTTATATCAATAGTAAAGATGCTGAAAAAGCTCTTGATTATTATACAGATTTGCTAAAATTTGCACCACCCGATGCACCTAACTACTATTGGCAAGAAACCCTTAATGCATATATTTCTGGTAAAGTTGCTATGGGAATGAACTACTTTGCATTCTTTCCAGGTGTGGTAAATAAAGAATCAAACCCTATTTCCCATGACAAAAGTGGTTTCTTCATTGCACCTGCAGGTCCAAAAGGACACTATATTAGTATTGGCGGACAAGGAATGTCTATTTCTAACTATTCTGAAAATAAGGATATTGCCAAACAATATATGAAATGGTTCATGCAGAAACCTGTACAGGAAAAATGGGCAAAACTCGGGGGGTTTACCCCTTACAAAGAAGTCCTGCAATCTGATACATTTAAGAATGCTACGCCATTCAATAAAGCATTTGCTGAAAGTTTCCCATATCTCCGAGACTTTTGGGCTGTTCCAGAATACGCTGAGCTTTTGGAAGTTTGCCAGACAAACTGGAGTGAAGCAATTTCAAAGATTAAGACTGCAAAAGAAGCTCTTAATAATATTGCCAGAAAACATGAAGAGATCTTTGAAGATGCTGGATACTACGATTAGTAGAATACATAATGACAGGTATGAGTAATAACTAAACCAATTTGTGTATCATCTGATAATTAGGTAGGCGTGCTAAAAGCACGCGCTACCTATGTTATTGCAGAGATGGTGTAAATTTAGAATTATCATCTTTGCGATTATATTTATTTATAGAGATCTTATAGTTTATCATTGCCTCTTATTTCAGATACAAACACTCCTATATTATAGATTGACTATATGCAGACCAACCGTTTTGCCCGCGGAATGAGCGACTACCAAATTAAGATGGCATTTATCATGCCTACGATGATATTGCTTATCTTGATGAATATCTTCCCTCTTCTTTGGTCGCTTTTTTTAAGTTTTCATCGTTATAAGGCATCAATGCCTACAGAAGCAAAATACATAGGTGTTAAAAATTATACACGCCTACTGTCGGATCCAGATGTCTGGGGTTATTTTCGTACAACTGCATATTTTGTTGTATTAGCAGTGACAGCTCAATTTTTTATTGGGTTTGGTCTGGCGCTTCTACTAAATCGCAAATTCTATGGAAAAGGTCTTGTAACAACCTTACTCCTTCTTCCGATGATGTTATCTCCAGTTGTAGTGGGATTATTCTGGCGATTTATTTTAGCATCTGATAACTCAGGTATATTAAACTTTTTCCTTGATATATTTCTAAAATCACCTATACGATGGACAACAGACCCAAATATCGCAATGATCGCTGTTGTCATTGTGGATACATGGATGTGGTCACCATTTATGATGCTTATCTCTTTGGCGGGATTAAGTGCTGTTCCAAAATCATTATACGAAGCAGCAGATGTTGACAGGGCATCTGGATGGTTCAAATTTAGAAGGATAACTCTACCATTAGTCTCTCCTTTGCTACTTATTGCATTACTATTTAGGACCATGGATGCATTTAAAATGTTTGATATAGTGTATGTCCTAACACGTGAAGGTGGACCTGGCACAGTTACAGAAACAGTTTCAATGAACCTATATAAATTAGCATTTCGTAACTTCAACACAGGAAAAGCCTGTGCTATGGCATACATCTTACTTATCATTATCGTCGCAATGAGTAATATCTACGTAAAATATCTCAATAAAGTAAAAGAAGAAGCGTAATAAAATGTCAACATTGGAATTAATAATCTATTCATACATATTTCCTCACCTAACAGGTATTTTATTTCTCGGCATCATTATATACAAACAATACAACTCTATCTGGAAAAAGATAGTCTTCTTCTCAATATTGATTGTCCTCGGTATCTTGGTAATTGTCTATATAATGCCAATATACTGGATTTTAGTAACATCGTTGAAATCACCAGGAGATATAAATACCAAAATACCTAAGTTCTTCTTTTATATTACCTTTGATAATTATCGTAAACTCCTCCCTTCAGAAAATATACCAATTGTTGGCTATTTTTTCATCTTACAGGCTTGCTGTGGACTAATCCTATTTGCATTGTTTTCGCTAATAAAGCAACTTAAACTACGAGTAGGATTGATCAGAAAAACTGGTTTAGTATGGAATATGTTGTTTATCATTACCTGTCTGATTGGGTTTTTCACTACACAGGCAATATCCAGTCGAACCCAAGTAGATGTTCGTTACCACTTTTTTACCTTAATTATATGTGCAATCATAACTTATATCATCGTTGTACCACGAAAGAAACAGTTTTCTACTAACACAGATATTAATCTTGGATTTCAGACTAAGCATAAAGAACGATTTGCATTCATTGCCCCTATTATATTATCGATAATAGGTGTTTGTATCATCTTGGCAAATGGTGGGTCGAAGTATTTCTATCAGCTTCTCAATAGTATAATTATCGGTGGAGGTAGTACTGTCCTCGCAGTTGGATTAGGCACATTTTCCGCCTATGCATTTTCAAGATTCAAAATTGCAGGTAAAGATGATCTACTATTCTTTATCCTAAGCACAAGAATGCTACCACCTGTTGTTGTTGTAATTCCTATATATCTTATGTATAGTGCTATTGGTTTACGAGATACACATTTCGGTTTGATCCTATTATATACAACCTTCAATGTTTCGTTTGCAGTATGGCTTATGAAAGGTTTTATCGATGAAATACCTAAAGAATACGAAGACGCTGCTCTTGTTGATGGGTATACAAGATTTCAAACATTCATGAAGGTTGTTTTACCTCAGTCCGTTACTGGAATTGCTGCTACAGCCGTTTTCTGTTTGATAACTGCTTGGAACGAGTTTGCATTTGCACTTGTACTCACAGAAACGGGTGGACGTGCTGTTACCGCCCCACCCTCTATTACAAGTGCTACTGGTTCAGCCGGAATGGACTGGGGTAAAATTGCAGCTTCTACTTTCGTTTTTCTACTTCCCGTTGCTATCTTCACATTCCTCATGCGGAATCATCTACTCCGCGGTGTCACTTTCGGTGCTGTTAAAAAGTAATTAAATTTATTTACTGATACCTAATTTTGTAATCTTCAAGAAACATTTGTTAATGCGAAGCATATATCCACAGTTTGTGAATGTGCATCCATAATTGGTTAAATTGGAGGAGACGAATGGCACAAAAAAGAAAAGTTAATCCACGTAATGTTGATATTGATTCTTTACCGAGTGCTATGAAAAGGCACTTTGAACAACTTGGATTATCTACTATAGATGAATATAAGAATTGGTGTAAGAAAAATGAATTTAGTTCAGGATTAAATAAAGATTCACATCAACGATGGAACGAGTTGAGTAAAGTCTCTATACAAAAAATTGACGGTGTGATGTCAGATGAGAAAAGGTCGCGTAATTTGAAGGATGTCATACCAAAGATATATAACGGAGAATTAACACCTGATCAACTCAGAAACAATATAACAAAAGAAATCGCACAGATATTCCAAAATCAGAATCAAACTGATTTGCTTCTTAATCTATTGTTACATATTGAAGAAAAGTCTGAATTATTAGATGATATAAGATTTGTAACAGCAATACATACTATTTCAAAGTATTCTAATAGGTGGATCCGACCAATACAAACTTGGAAAGTGAAAAAACATAATCGAAATAGACAGTTTGCGGATTTGCTAAGACACCTATTTGTTGCATACGATATTCCAGCATTTATGGATAATGTGTGGTTTACAGATAATTCAACACATCATGAATGGTATATACACATTGGATCTGGACAGAATATTAGATCAGCACCTGATATGCCAGTAACCATAACTAAAAAGATGGCACATCATTTTCTCTTAGCGCCAAAACAGTATTCTGTTGAAGAAGCAATCCGATGGGGACAAGTTCAGGCACTTGGTGGAGATAAACGATTGATCGATGCAATTCGTGAAACACACTTAATACGTGATTTTTCAAACGATGAGTTTTGGCTGAGTGTAATCCGGTTCTTTATTGGTAACCCAATGTTAGATGTGAGCCATGTCAATCCAATTGTTGATTACATACAAAATCAGAAATATACTAACAGACAGATATTTATTGATAGAGGTGTTGCAGAAGAGATTGAACCACCACAACCAAATTTCACAATGAAAGGTCGCACACCTGATACAATTCTTCAACAAGTCAATGAATGGCATCGCCAACTTGGAAGAGAAACAAGAGGTGGAAATTACCAGTGGACACGGTCCAAGATACGTGAGTTAAATCTAATACAAAGACCAAAGGACAAAGAAAGCGAGAGAACTTGGGTAATTCGAGAACTCCTAAGTTCCAAGGAACTTATAGACGAAGGACGAAGAATGAATCATTGTGTTAGATCATACGGGAAATCTTGTCATTCTGGAAAGACATCAATCTGGACATTGGAAGTCACAGAAAAAGATAAAGTCAGAAAGGTATTAACCATTGAGGTTATGTTAGCACAAATGCTGATACGTCAAGTTCGAGGTAAACGAAATAGGTTACCTACAAAGAGCGAAAAAAATATTATATCACAGTGGGCAGCAAGAGAAGATCTAAAGATTGCTGATTATGTAAGATTTGTTTAGTATCACTTCAAATTAAAATACTAACTGAATCTAATATACATCATGTGAGTTTGAAAAAAGAAGAATAAGTATTATTTTCCTATTGTCACTATCATATAACCGGTAGGTTGGATTTCCTAACCGCATCTGGTTGACTTTGAACCCCAAGACCGGTATGACAATTCCCAGATAACATGTTAAAATATTAAATCTGAATTTTCAAACTCACGTTATTTCTATCATCCTTTTTTCTAATTACAATCTACTTCTTACTTCTATATTCCATCAACAACTTATTAATCTTATCAAGAAACTCCTGAGAATATATATCACCAACCAGTGCATTGTGCGTTTCAACAGAATAAGTATCCCATTCCTCTATTGAATCATCTTCAAACTCAACCACTTGAATACCAGCCTTCTTTTTAAGTGCCTCAACTGCCTTTTCATTGTCCGTTCTTATATCCTGAATCAGTCCCGTTTGGAACTTATCACCAATTTCAAGTACTACCTTCTGTTGGTCCTCTGTCAATGTATCAAACTTTTCCTTTGTAACTACAGTAGCACCTACACCAACACTTACAGGAAAATTAGTCATATACTTAAACTGTGGATACCATTGTAATGCAACTGTAACATAAGGGGATGCAGTGAGTGTATTTATCTGACCAGAATTGAGGGCAGAGATTACTTGGGTTACCTCCTTCGGAACAGTCGCAATATTCGCTCTCTTAAAAAATTCAAGACCGATAGTATCGCTTGTACGAACCCACATCTTAACCCTAGATGCTTGTAAATCTTTTAAGTTTCTAATCGGTTGGTTACTAAAAATATAATAAAAACCTAAGTCTCCCATCCCAATTAGAACATATCCTTTTTCTAAAAAGACATTATACAACTCTTCCCGTAGGTGATCACGTACGTAATCCAATTCTTCGTAGGTTTTGAATAGACGGGGTAACTGGAATATAAGGACTTCTTTGTTTATCTCACCAAGTCCTGTTGCAGTCATCGCACCTGAGTGAATGGCACCCACACGCATTTTACTGATGACATCCAGCTCATCACCCATCACTCCATTTGCATAAAAACGAAATTTTATTTCACCATCGGTAATCTTCGTAATTTCTTTACCCATTGCGGCAAAGTTATTCATCCACGTTGAACCTTTTGGAGCAAGTGTAGCAAACTTAATTGATTCAACTGAATACCCACTCACACATACACTACATAAGAATAGAATAATTAATATGTAGGATGTTATACGAGATTTCTTTAATAAGTATTGATAATTCATTTATAATTTACTCCTTATTCAATTTCAGTATCGAACAGTTCATCTATTTGTGATAACCAACGTTTTGATCGAGACTTAGCCAAAGATGTTGCTGCATCTTCTCCGGGATATATATCATCTGGAGCATCTATAACAGACTGTAATGATTTCCTGTATAGTTCTTCATCCAGTTTCGGATATGCATAATATCGTGCCAGATAATATTTACTCATCAGGAATTTTCCATCGTTGATTTCATCCACTCGGTCTATATGTTCCTTGGCTTTATTTAAATCTCCACCAATGGCTGGAGGACGATCTCCATAGTAGACTGCATAGAATAGATGTGCACTCCCAAAGTAGAAGGTCTCATCTAATTCCAATATACGCCGCATCATCAATTCCACACGAGCAAGATCAATCACCTGCATTGGGTCGTCTTTTTGAAGACTTATTCCTCTCGCGATAGAATAGGCTAACCAAAACAACGGTTCAACATCTTTTTTCTTTACCTTTAGAATTGCCTTTTCAAGTAATTCCAAATCAACTGTTCTGACTTCCTTAAAGGTCTTATCAGATTTACGTAAGGCTTTGATTGCATACATTTCTGATTTCTTGTAGTTTTCAATTGCCTGATCACGCATGTCTCCAGCTGTATCATAATCCCCAGCAATTTCTGCATCTTCCATTTTATCTTCAAGAAAACCGCTATAGGATGAGAATGCACGTGATGTTTTAACAATTATTGACTTATTCCCTGTTTTTGCTAATCCTTCAAGGGTTCCTAAGTTCTTCTCAAGAGTAGATTCAACTACCATCAAGTCACCCTCTTGTTGGATTTTAGATAATTTACTGAGACCACATCCGGTGACTAAAAACGATATAATGAATAATAGAAATATACGGTAAAAAATAAAATTGCTTTTCATAGATTTATATTTGTCTCCTATTTTAAAATTAATGGACTTATCTGAACAACCGATTTCATATATAATATCAATGAAATAAGAAGAAAAAATACCTTCCAGTAATAAACATTGGGTGTTTACTTCAAGGTTAATAATTCATAAAACTGTGGATTGTTACCTCAATACAAAAATGGTAATTCAACAATTGACCCTACTGCCTGGTATTCAGGTGTTTCAAGCTTAATTGCACATCCAGCGTCGGTGTATGCCATACGAACATATCCAAGAGCTATCTGCTTATCGAGTGATGGTGAATACGTAGAACTGGTTACCCAACCAATTTCTTTGTCACCATCATATATTTTGGTGTTGATAGGTACGGTTTCATCGGACTGAATTTCAATTCCACGTAATAATCTATTCGGATGTCCACGATATTTCATCCGAGCCACAATTTCTTGACCTATATAACATCCTTTTTCAAAGTCTATGGCATGATCTAATTCTGCTTCCAATGGGATTACCGAGTCAGTTAATTCTCTTGAATACAACGGTGTACCGGCCTCAATACGTAGAGATTCTTGGGCCTGATATCCAAATGGGGTAACATCAGATCTACACAAACTCAACGATTTCCATAGTTCCTCTAAATTAGCAATTGAAGTTATTAGTTGGAATCCTATACCTCCATAAAAACTTGATCGGATACAAAGTACACCGTCATTATTAAATTCAATACTCACTGAACTTAATTCAGCTAAACTTTCCTGAATGTTTGTATCTAATATAGATCCAACTAATTCACTGGCGTTCGGACCTGCAACAGCGATTATACCAAGATCTGTTGACTTTTTCAATTCTACATCATCAGCTATGATATACTTGTCTAATTCTATGAATAGGGAATCTAATACTTGTGGCGCAGTAATTACATATATTGAATCTTCAATTGTGTAGATATTGAAATCCGCAATAATTTTACCTCGGTGTGTTAGTAATGTCGCATAATTCCCTTCACCTACACTGAGATTCTCAACATCGTTGGAAACAAGCCTATGTAGAAAACTTGCCCTATCATCCCCTGTCAATTCTAATATGCCTAAGTATGAAATGTCAGTAAACCCAACATCATTTCTTACTGCTAAATGTTCTGAAATTGGATCTGAATAATGTAAAGGGAGTGTCCAACCATCAGATCTCTCTGTAAATGTGGCGTTAAGTTTGCAATGAGTGTCATGCAGTGGTGTCGTTTTCATCAATCTCCTAAATTCAGTTTACTATTCATAAGATACAATATTACTATTATACTAAAACAGACGCTCTAAACGTAATATAATTGGGTATGATTTTAAATAATAGCTCTCGTTAACCGGAAAGGCAAATTCAACTGCAGCACTGAATGGATTTAACCCTTTCTGTGGACTGATATACCAGGACAATCCTAAACCGATTGATGTATAGATATTCGCCTGAGATGAATCTGAGAATGGATTTTCCCCAAACTCCCACGTTTTTCCTGAATCCATAAAAGTATAAAATGACATTCCAATGGCTAAATCTGAACGAGGGTCTATGAGAATCTCGTTAAGCAGCCTGTATTCAACGTTGAATATAACCCTATTGTCACCAGCAAATGCATTTAGTGGATACCCACGTAAGGTGGTAAAACCGCCAAGGTAGAGAAGTCGTTGCCTGGGAAGTGAAGAATCTGAAAAATCACCTGCCACCCTTATATTTATGTTATGAGGACCAGTAATCTTGGTGTATTTATTTATTTGAAAACTATATAGTCTATATGAAAAATCTCCACCAAGTGTTTTGCCAGAAGTCTGAAATTCAATATTACCCCGCCAACCTCGACGAGAACGCTCATTCGGCCATAGAATCAACTCACCACCAAATTCATCTGTTCTCCCAATAAGGGATTTACGATCTCTCGTATCAAATGTATAACTAAGAGATAATAAATTGTGTTGTCCTTCTTCAATACGTAAATTGCCATTTTTTACTCTACTCCTTAAGAAATAACTCCAATCAGTTGTTTTAGACAAATTGTTGTGGTTCTCAATACGAACACCTAATCGAAACTGTGAGGATAATCCAATTGGTCTCGTTAGCCAGTAGAGACTGCCATAACGTTCATAATAGTTTACAGCTGAAGATCCATAAAGAGCTGCATTTAGATCAAAATCTGCAGGTCTAAACCTAAATACTTGCGTGCTTGAATCTGTCAGTCTATAAAAACCAGTACCAAAAGTTAAAGGTAAAAAATTGAATGATCGATCCTCAATTCCAAAGCGGTAATTCCACTTCTCACTTGTAAAGCCACGTCTAACTGATACAAAAAGCTGTTCATTTCCCAAGGCTTTTGTTGAAACAGTGCCACCTGCACCGATTATTGTTCCATGAACCCGATTAAAACCAATAATAGGAAACCAGCCAGGTTGAAATATCGGCTGTTCTTCAATCTCAATTATTAGAAGATTCTTACCCCCTTCACGCTGTATATACCAATCCGCAATTGATTTAAATTCTTCATCAGTTTTAATTAATCTATTCTTTAGTTTAGTTATTTCGGATTGAATAAGAGAATGAAAGAATACTTCATTCTTATCAAAATCAAATGCTTCCGTTAGCTTTTGATGGGAAATACGACGGTTACCGGTAAAACGAATTTCATCTACATATCCTTCATGAATATTCAAGATTAGTTCATCAGTTGTCCTATCATCGGTTACCTTGGCAAATGAAAATCCACGATTTATGTAAAAATCCTCCACCATCTGCTTCTTTATGTCAATGTTTGAATCAACGATATAACCATCACCTATGTTAAACCAATTCATGATAAAACTGGCTGGGAAGCTTTTGTTGCCTTCTATGCTAACCTTTCTAATATATTTAATCGGAGATTCAGTTACCTCAAATTGGAGATTTACGTTTATTACAGAAGTGACTGGATTATTAATAACTTTCGGATTACCATCAATAGAAGTATCTTCAATAATAGGGGGTTCATTATCGGGATTTATAATTTCTTCATTTTTAGTTTTCTCTACAATTGCTGATTTTAAGTTAACATCCTTAAACCAGTCAAGTCCCGATAATACATCTAACATCCAACTGAGTTGTTCATTCGATATTATACTTCCAGTAGAGAAGGGGAGCTGCTCCAATATGATATTAGAAGGAATTATATTATTCCCACCTATTTCAATTGAAGAAATTTTCAGATTATTAGCAAATGTTGACGATTCATCGTAGTTGTTATTTTCCTCAAAACTTATTGTGCCTAAAACTTCCGTTGAATGAGGCCACCAAGGATGGTCATCATTGTATGTTGGCATCCAATAACTATATTCCCTTTGTGTAAGGCGATTGATACTTTGATTACCTTTTATAGTTCCCTGTGCTTTCCGATGGATATTTAATAACCATGTATTGGGGTCAATCTCATCTTCAAAACTCCGTTTTAGAGCTAATTCTAAACTCCAATATCCCGAATTAATCTTGGTTTCTACAATAACATCTGAATTCCATGTACTATCCCCTTTGAAATTTACATAGTTATGCCTTAGATTGATTTTCCTAACATTGCTTGGGTGGAATTTTAATGTCGGATAGCCTGTTTTTTCAACCAATTGGTCAAATACTGCACCTATAGGATTGATTACAATGTGATGGTATTTCTGAGTTTGAGGATTCATATCAAGAACAATTTCTATACATTCATCTTCCCATATAGGAGAGTCCAATTGTGTTTGTGATACACGTGGAATTATGTCATCGGCAAAATATATTTTTGCTCCAACATAGAGAAACTTATCATCATACATTAATGATACGTCTGTTTGTGCATCCTCTATTTCATTACCATCATGGCTTAAGAACGGGGTTAATTGTGTCGCATAAAACCAGGCTTTTTCAGATAAATCTCCATCAATTATTGGACGAATCGATGTCTTAGGTAGACTGATATCGATGTCTGAGGTAATGTCATCAGAATAATCAGATTGAGAATTATCCGAATTTCCTTGAAGTGTTGGAGCAGGTAGGATAGAGATCATTCCTGTCGAAGTTAAATTTAATAATGGTCCACCATCATTTATCAATCCCGAATTATCGTCAATCTCTGCGGGGACATTTATTAGAATCTGTTCTTTAACACTACTATATGCAAGATCCGCAGGATAATCTTTAGGAAGAAGTAATCGGATGCCACCACCGAGTGCTGTTAATTTCAATGGAGCAGCAAGATTATCAAGGACTATTAACTCTATAGAACCGTTTCGTGTTGTAATATTAGATTGGTCAGGTGTCAACAACAGACTGCCTTTGATATACCCTTTTGATAAATTGATACTATATGTACCCAATGTTTCAAATAGATTGATATTACCCTCTTCTGCTGTTATCTCAAGATTACCTCTGATATTGTGTATATTAATATTTCCCTTGTCCGCTCTAATTTTCAAAGATACATCAGGTGGTGTAATAATTGAATAGGTTAAATGAGATTTGTAGTTAATATCTGTTGGAATATCTAATAACTCAGTTTTTAATTGAAGTACCCCTTCGTTGAATACACCATTTAATAAGATATTTTCAGAACTGAGTTTTATATGCTGATCAGATTCTTCTTTGATATTTTGCTGTATGCTAACATGGATTGAGTTAGTTTGTAAGTCATTATCTTCACTTGTTCTAACCTCTATATTTGACGTGAAGTCAATTTCAAGTTCAATTCTAAAAACATCATTGAAATCAAATGAATCCGTTAATATTGTTTCTGTTTGGTCAGCACTTTGAGATCTTGATTGTGTCGAATCTGGAGATGATGCTGTTGATAGTACTTGCTCTTCAGATAATACATCTGTTTGGATAGAGAAAAATAGAATCAACAAGATTAGACTAAATTGGAATGGAAGTATAGATGAATTGCTTAAAACCATGGATGTCAAGAGAGAAAAGTATGGTATTCAATTTATGTAACCATACGATTATCCTATTCATAGTGTTATTATGATGGTAAGATTAGAAAGAAAATAAATAGCCAAATGAGTACAAACGTCTACCGTATTTCATAGACAAACATTGAAATTTACAATAGGAACTTATTTATAATGAGATAGTGAATAGGGTAGATAGAGGAATAAAACGACTGATAGTCAATCTATCACCATTAGATGATAAAATATGGTAGTTGGTATACCAACAAACCCCATTATTTCTCTCTAAATAAAAGGACTTGACACGTTTTAGATAATACTTTATACTTTAAAAAAAGTCAAGCAGTTTCCAAAATGGTAACTTATTCGTTGACATCAGCGTTAACGTTAGGATAAGTTGCCGTTGTTTTGTTGGGAACATGTTTATTTTGTTATACATCGGAGTGTTTGATGTCCAGTTCGCAAATAGAATACCGTTTTTCCTTTGGACCATGGAATATTCATGAAGGGGCAGATCCATTTGGACCACCCGTTAGAGAATCATATAGTTTTGATGAGAAAGTAGAGCAGTATAGAAACCTTGGATTTGAAGGTATACAGTTCCATGATGATGATGTTGTTCCAGATATTGATGATAAAAACCATAGCCAATTAATATCACGCGCCAAAGCGGTTAAGGAACAAATTGATAATCACGGATTGATTGCAGAAGTTGTTGCTCCACGACTCTGGGAATCGCCTCTAACTGTTGATGGTGCTTTTACTTCCAATTCAGAAAAAGAAAGACAGTATGCAATTGATCGATCCAAAAGGTGTATCGATGTAGCCAATGAACTTGAGTGCCGCAATTTTGTGCTCTGGTTAGCACGCGAAGGGACATATATTAGAGAAACTAAAAACGCTTCAGATGCCGTTGGACAGATATTAGATGCAATTAATACTTTGCTGGAGTATGACCCGAATATACGGATACTGATTGAACCAAAACCAAATGAGCCAATGGATATTGCTTATATTCCAACTATCGGACACGCCATTGGTTTAGCTTATGCAAGTATAGATCCAGATCGAGTTGGTGGATTGATTGAAAGTGCACATGCTATTCTTGCTGGATTAGAACCCTCAGATGAAATGGGTTATGCACTCCAACATAATAAATTGTGGAGTGTACACTTGAATGACCAGAATGGCTTGAAATTTGATCAAGACAAAGCATTTGGTTCTGCTAACCTACGTCGCGCATTTAATCAGGTTAGAGTACTTGAAGAAAACGGTTACGGTGGTAATGGGGAATTCGTCGGTTTAGATGTAAAGGTTATGCGTACACAACCTCGTGAGATTTCAACAAGACATCTTCTCAATAGTCGGAAGACTTTTCTTAACCTACTTGATAAGGTGCGAAGTTTGGACAAGAATGTTGAACAAGAATATATTGTAGCCCGAGATTATGAAGGATTAGATTACTATATTCTTGAACACTTACTGGGGAAGTAATTATTTTGTAAGTATCGTCTAAAATACCTCCTACCAGAATGAATAAAACCCACATCAAAAATAGAATAGTATCAATGAGGATAATATATACATGTCAGTAGATAAGGATCACCTATCTTCTGTAGAGACAATTTCAGAGGAATTAGAACCCCTATATAGATCAGTCGTTTTGGTTGGTCCACCTGGGGTTGGTAAAGGAACGCAAGGTAAATTACTTGCATCTATACCCGGGATTTACCATCTATCAAGCGGTGATATGTTTCGTGAACTTGATGATGAATCTGATTTTGGGCAACTCTTTCATGAATATGCCACACGTGGGGATTTGGTGCCAGATGATATTACTGTTAAGATTTGGCTACAATATGTAAAGAACAAAGTTGAACAAGGGGCATATGATCCTGAGTCAGATTTACTTATTCTTGATGGAATTCCTCGCAATATTGCACAAGCGGAATTGTTGTTGCCTTATGTTAAAATACTGAAAATCCTTTTTATGGTTTGTGAAGATCGCGAGGTAATGTTTGAACGGATTCGAGGACGTGCATTAAAAGAGAAAAGACGGGATGATGCAGACGAATTGGTTGTACGTTATAGATGGGATCTATATAAACGCGATACTGAACCGATGATAGACCATTTCACACAGGAGATGGTACGAATTATTGATGCGGATATGATTCCCGCAGGAGTTCTCCATCAGATTTTATCTACATTAGTTCCAATTCAGAGAGGCTGTTTCTCCCCTCCACACCTATAATATCTTCATTGTGTAAATTTCACCTCTATGGATTGGATGGATACTCATTTATAGTTTTACATAGTCGGTGTTGATTCACCCTCTGATATTGCTTTTCTAATATCTGTAGGATTTGGATCATTAAAACCTGAATACCCTAAATTTCACCATTTTAATTATCCGATCTCTTATATAAACGTATTTCTGGATGAAGGAGCGAATTCATCGGAAACGGAGCATCATCAGAGAATCTTATACCAAGAAAACTCGGTTTACGTTGAAAAGTTTTTACTAATTGATAGTTACTATCCTCTTTCCACAACAATCTATAAAATTCTAATGTTTCTTCGATACCTACATCTTCAAGCGGGAACCAGTCAATAAGTTCGAAATTTTGTTGGTTTTTATAGAATCTCAGAAATACATCGTTATCCGCACGAGTCGTCATTACCCAATCAGATTCTACCTGTGTCATCTCCCTATCCAAATCAGGTATTAACCAATCAAACAATACTTCAGGTGGACGCATGATGCCGTTATCAATTGGTATATTATCTGATATCCATTCAGATGCTTCTTGTCCTGTAGGTTGAGTCCACATTATAGAGGCAAATGAACATGTATAGAATAAAGATACTATCCAAATAATTATTCCGCAAGACCATCCAATTCTTCGGTTTATGGAATATAAGAACACAGAAGCAAGGATAATTAGTATGGGAAAAAGAATGATGAGATGACGTGTGAAAGTAACCTTATAACAACCAATAAAAAGTATGTATGATATTATAAAAATAAATAATCCTATTCCCAACCTTGGATTATTTTCTCGTTTCTTGTCTATCACATTCCTTATACTATATATCTTAGAAACGAAATTCCAAATACTTGGAATAGAGAGTAAATAGTTTTTCAACTCCCAAATTAAACCGCATCCCACAAGTAATGCTAAGGGGAATCCAATACCCCATTTCAGTAATGTTCCTAAGTATAAGAACCTATCTATCAGGCCAGTTTCTGCTGCTGAGAATAAACCAAAATGGCCCTTGTTATTATGCCCTGATTCGTACAAAAAATCATCAAAGAAATCATTCCACTCTGTTGAAAAGACATCAATTAACCAATATGGACAGATGAGTGTAAAGGCGAAACCTGTTATACCTAAAATCAATAATAATTTTCGAAAAAAATGTTCTTCTCTTATAAAAGTGAAAATTGCTATAAGGACAAACACTGTTGGATACTTAACAGCAATTCCTATTCCACCAATTAATCCTAATTTCAAACAAGTAAAGATACCTAAATTTGAGTCTCGCGATAGTATATATAGAAATAATGTAATACAAAATGTGGCTGGAATGTCTACAATTGCTAAACTTGATTCATTCGTTGCATGTAACATGGTAACAGTCAAAAATGCAGCTGCTATTAAACCCACCTGTTTGTTGTACAGTGAATTACCAAGTTTGTATGTTAACCATACTGTTCCTGTTCCTAATACCACATTGAGTAATCTTCCAATCAAGATAATCTGACTATTTGAAAGAACAAGACCAAAGATAGAAAGAATTTTTCCAACTATAGCTATTAGGTAGAACCACGCTGTTCCTGGCCAGTTATAAATTGTCGGGGGTGATTCTAAACTGATGAGATTAAGTACATCTTCTGCAATTAATACTTCACGAGGGTCAGAGGTATAGGGTAAACCTACTCCAATTCCAGATAGGCGTATTAGGAATGCAATGAATAATATAACAGGTAGGATGAAATGTTCAGGTTTTGGGTGGTAATTTTGTAAAGGAGTAATTGACTTCATTTATCCAATTACCGGGAAGTTTTTTTCCACAATTCCGGGGTAAGTATATTTTGAAGTTGTTCTATCTCATGTTCGATAAATTGGAGATTGAGAGTTTCAAAAATCTTCTTCCACCGGGTATGTTGTGTCTCCTCAACATATAAAGGAATAAAACCTAAATTCAGATAGGTCTTGATGGCTGGAATACGAAAGTCATCAGTATCAAGCATTGAACAGATGAAGCCGTTATCACGAAAATAGTATAATACTGCAAGAGATACCCATTTTCCAAGTTTATGTCCCGTGTGTCCAGTCTCAACGCCAACCATGTGTACATATCCAACTTCGGTTTCGTCAATAGATTGTCTCCAAGCACAGGCTGTTCCTACAGGTATATCTTTATAAGTGGTGAAAAAGAGTCCATCAGGTACGAATACATCGCGGTCAATTATTTCCTTACGCGTATCTTCAGACGTACGTTTTGAACCACCAAATGAATCTGATATTATATTTGCCCAGTGAATTTCATCACCCTTCATATAACTTCGTAATCCGTATCCATCAGGAATAATGAGTTCGGGTAAATCTTCAAGATCTGGTCGAACCATTCTAAGTTGTCTGGACATTGCAATAATTCCGTAATTAACAAGGTATTTAATTTATTCTGCATATTATAGCATAGTGAAAACACAATAGCAAAATAACAAAGAATAACAAATCTATTTGACTTTATAGATACAAATTATCTCCATAGAGTAATAATACTTCAATCTTTACATGAGTATAAATATAATGTATAATAACAATATTCATTACAAATGCTACTATCGTTTATGTATTCCTTAATGAGGATAGGGAAAATTGGTGGATCGACTGCTGAAAAGTAATTCCAATATAGTCCTTGTTGGTTTTATGGGGACAGGTAAGACATCAATTGGGAAACGGCTTTCGTCCCATCTAAAGATGCGATATATTGACACAGATAATGTCATTGAAAGGGACAGTCAGCGATGGATAAGTGATATTTTCGAACAAGATGGTGAGCAAGCTTTTAGAGATCTGGAATCAGAAGCTGTAATAAAAGTATCCAAACTTCGAAACCATGTGATTTCTACTGGCGGTGGAGTTGTATTAAGGGAAGAGAATATTATTGTCCTAAAGGAATTTGCCATTGTTGTCTGTCTAACTGCAACACCAGAAGAAATCTTTCGTAGAATTGGACACCAAACACACCGTCCTCTACTACGGACTCCTGATCCAATGAATACAATAAGGGATATGCTGGTTGATCGTGAACCTTTCTATTCCAAAGCAGATTATATGGTTGATACAACTGAAAAATCCTTTAATGATGTAATTTCACATATTAAAGAGATTTACAATAGCTCTATTTCTTCATAAAAGGACTCGCAGGAAAATAATAATAGATACCGTGACAAATATATTACACCTTAAATTGAAGGATCATACTTATCCCATATATGTTGGAAAAGATATTCTTCATCAGATAGGTGAATACCTAATAAAAGAATTTATACCCTCTAAAGTCCTTGTTGTAAATGACGCATCTATTATTGAGCGATACACACCTATCGTGAAAGATAGCCTCGCTGAACAAGGTTTAGATGTAAATAGTCTCGTAATTCCTTCAGGAGAAGAAAGTAAATCATTAAATCAGTTTTCTCGAATACTTGACACCCTAATAGAAAACCAGTTTGATAGAAACTCAATTGTTATCGCTCTTGGTGGAGGAGTAGTCGGAGATTTAGCAGGATTCGCATCGGCTGTTTACATGCGAGGAATTCCGTTTATACAAATTCCCACCACATTACAGGCACAAGTGGATGCGAGTGTCGGTGGAAAAACTGCAATCAATCATACAAAAGGAAAAAACCTTATTGGAGCATTTCATCAACCGAAATTAGTTTTGATTGATGTAAATACTCTTGAATCCCTTCCTGAAATGGATTTAAGAGCAGGGTTAATTGAAGTTATAAAAATGGGGGTTATACGAGATGAACCCTTGTTTAAATTAGTTGAAGAGCATCTTGATGACATTATAGCTTTAGATGAAAAGATTTTAGTCGAGATGATCACACAAGCTTGTGCTGGCAAAGCAGAGATCGTTAGTAAGGATGAAAAAGAAAGTCGATTGAGAATGGTGCTTAATTATGGACATACATTTGGTCATGCACTTGAAGCGATTACAGAATATAAAAAATACAGACATGGGGAAGCAATTGCTATAGGTATGAATTGCGCAGCACGTTTAGCCGTCAATTTAGATATATTTACTGAATCCGATTTTCAACGCCAAAACACATTATTGAAACACGCAAAATTACCGGGAACGGTCCCCAAAGAAATATCTTCTGAGCAACTTTGTACTGCTATGTATCACGATAAAAAAGTTATTGACAGTACAATGCGGCTTATATTACCAACACGAATTGGTGAAGTTGTCATTAGGAATGATATACCAGAATCAATGATTAAAGATGCAATTATCCAATGTTATTAATCTATTTAAATGCTCCAAATTGTAAAAGGAAGTTTATGACACATTACAAGATATGTCTATGGATAGCAGTATGTACCACTCTATTCTTATGGACATCATTAGGATACACCCAAGGACCAACTGCACCTTCAAATGTAGTTGCCAAAGACACTCCAAATGACGATGGAACCAGTATCACCATCACATGGGATGTTCCTGCAGATGGGAGTGGTATAGTTGGATACAATATCCTTAGTAGTATAGATGAAGCCGATTTTACTCAGATTGGTGAACAGTTAAGCCTTGAAGATGTAATTGATACAAAAACAAATATATGTAACTATCAAGATACTACTGTAAGTAGACTGAATGCATTCACATATATTATTCAGGCAGTAACTGAATCGGGGGATACTATACAGTCTCAACAAACAGAATCCGTTCGACCTAAAGCACAAATTTTTCATACTGGAAAGATTCCACTCTTTTTAGCGATGTTGCTATTTTCCGCAGCAATTGTAGGAAATATATACTACGTACGAAGCGGAAGGGAAGTCTTTGTACGACGTATTCCCGGGTTGGAAGCCGTTGATGAAGCAATTGGAAGAGCGACCGAGATGGGACGTTCCATTTTGTATGTTTTAGGTTTAGGGGGTGTCAGTAATGTTGCAACTATTGCAAGTATGACAATTCTTGGGCAGGTTGCACGGAGAACAGCAGATTATGAAACCCCATTACGGGTTCCGTGTAATGACCCTATTGTCCTAAATGTTGTTCGTGAAATGGTGAAGACCTCTTATTTAGATGAAGGACGACCTGATGCATATAGTGAGGACAATATCTTCTTCCTAACTGAAAGCCAATTTGCTTATGCTGCAGGTGTGGATGGAATGATGCTTCGTGAGAAACCTGCTGCGATTTTCCTACAAGGGACTTTCTATGCAGAATCGCTAATTCTGGCGGAAACCGGGAACTCTATCGGGGCAATACAAATTGCTGGTACTGATTCTGAAGCACAACTTCCATTCTTTATTGCAGCGTGTGATTATACACTTATTGGGGAAGAACTATATGCAGCAAGTGCTTATCTGTCCAAAGAACCGATGCTCCTTGGGAGTCTAAGAGGACAGGATTGGGGAAAGCTCTTCATATTTGGATTGATTATAGTTGGAGTTATTCTTGAACTATCAGGTATTAATTGGATCACTACTCTTTTACAGAATGTGAGATAGGAGGTATTATGAAGAGACAAATTCCTTTAGCACTCTGTTTTCTTTTTGGAGTAGTCATGATCTTTACACAGTTTAGTCCGCATCCTGTATCAAAAAGTATCTATGAAAGAGTGATTAGTGGGGCATTAATTATAGGTCCATTTGCTCTTGTATTAGCTACCATAACCTTAATACAGACACATATTAACCGTATCCAACGCCGTACAGAACATTGGGGATATAGTTTTGTTGTATTTGCTGGTCTAATTACGATGGTTGCAATTGGCGTTCCATTTGGTCCAGAGAATCCGGTGTTTGTATGGTTATATACCAATGTTCAAGTACCAATGGACGCGACGATGTTCTCATTACTTGCATTTTTTATCGCATCAGCTGCATATAGAGCATTCCGCGCAAGGTCAACCGAAGCTACACTACTTCTGGTAACAGCATTGATTGTTATGCTTGGGAACGTCCCTGTGGGAGATTTAATTTGGAATACAATTCTCTCTTGGACCGGTTTTGAAAATCAAGCTTCAGCTGCACGGGGATGGATATTAGATAATCCAAATTTATCTGCAAGGAGAGGTATAATCCTTGGGGTAAGTTTAGGTGTGATATCACAATCCATTCGAATAATTTTAGGTATTGAACGTTCATATCTGGGAGGAGGGGATTAAGATATGCTTACAAGAATTGTAAATATGGATCGCAGATATGTCTTTATACTTGTCGCTTTAGCGGTGATAATACCAATGTTATTTTCTGTTAGTCTACCAGTCTCAATCTCACAGCCAACACAGAATCTATATGACTACATTGAAAATCTTCCCGCAGGTTCTACAATCATGCTTGCTTTTGACTATGGTCCGTCTTCTTTAGCCGAACTTAACCCAATGGCAAGAGCAATACTTATCCAATGTTTTCGCAATGATATTAAGGTAATAGCGCTTACTCTATATGCTGATGGAACTACCTTGGCAAGTACTCTTATCAAAGAAGTTGCTGAAGAAGCCCAAGCAGTTGATGGAGAAGACTATGTTTTTCTTGGTTTCCGTCCAGGAGCAACACAAGTTATTCTTGGTATGGGTACAGAAATTGCTGGGGTGTTTGAAACTGATCTTAGTGGGAAACCTTTATCAGAAATACCTATAATGAAAAATATCGTAAATTATGACCAAATTGATCTTCTCGTTGACTTAGCATCTTCAGCCACACCTGATGCATGGATAATCTATGCAAATGTTCAATACGGTCTTAAAATAGGTGCTGGTGTTACTGGCGTTATGATTTCACAAATGTTTCCTTACTTGCAAACTGGACAATTAGTAGGTTTAATGTCAGGTATTTTAGGTGCTGCAGAATATGAAAATCTTGTTGACGTTCCTGATAAAGGGATGCAGTGGATTAATGTTGAATCCTTTGTTCATCTTCTCATAGTACTACTGGTAGTCATAGGGAATATCGCCTACTTAATACAACGTGAAAGGGAGGAATCATAATGCAGTTACTTGGAATTTGGGTTGCAGCATTTCTGACACTATGTATCTATAGTTTTCTTTACAAAGACAATCCTCTCTACCGGTTTGCAGAGCATCTTTTTGTTGGGATTTCTGTTGGATACGGAATTGTACTTTCTATCCACCAAGGATTCTTGCCTCTGGCATGGAAACCTTTCTGGGAAGCAATTACCTTTCAAGATACATCCGGATTTTGGGTTATAATTCCAATCGCATTCGGTTTGCTTTTCTTTGCACGACTTTCCCCAAGACATACTTGGTTAATCAGATATCCGATTGCAATTCTAATTGGATATGGATCTGGAATTGCAATACCTAATGTATTAAGGGCTAACATTTTTGAGCAAACCCGTGGGACGCTTGAACCCTTTGGAAAAATCGCACGTGAGACTGTTGCTGCCAATGGTAATATAATTCCACCACTTACTCCTTTTGAGATTGTTGGCGCGATACTTATGGTTATTGGGGTTGTATGTACACTAACATATTTCTTCTTTTCTGTTGAACATCGCGGTCCAATTAAAGGTTTGTCTAAAGTTGGGATTGCTTTTCTAATGATAGGATTCGGATCTGCATTTGGGAATACTGTAATGGGACGTGTAGCTCTACTTATACAACGGATGGATTTCCTTATGTTTGATTGGATTGCCTCTATTGGTACTATCTTTAGTTCTATTTTCTGACGTTCAATTAATATATCTCTATCATACGGAGAAATCACATGAAATTGGGTTATAGCACATGGGGAATGCCGACCGTACCAATAGATACTGCCATCACTCATGTATCAGAACTTGGTTTTGATGGTATTGAATTAACCATCATCCCACGTTTTACAACGGAATTGAGTACATTAGATTCTACTGAACGTAAACGTATCTCAACTTTACTTAAGCAATATAATCTCGCATTACCAGCAATCGCTGCACATTCCAGTTTATTAGACACTAATCCGGATGCACATGAAAAGAATATGTGGCGACTAAAAGGAGGTGTTGATTTGGCTATCGATTTGGCTCAAGGCGACCAGATTGCTGCAGTTAACACAACCCCGGGTGGTAAACCTGAAGATTGGGATACAGAAAAGGATTTCTTAGTTGATCGCGTGGGACAACTCGTTGAATACGGTGAATCACGAGGCGTAACGATAGCTATGGAACCTCATATCGGCGCAATTATTGATACACCAGAAAAAGTATTGGAATTACTCGAACTTGTCAATTCTCCATTCTTAAAAGTTAATTTTGACATCAGTCATTTCGATATTGTTGGTATTCCCACAGAAGAAACCGTTTCAGCTTTAGCACCTGTTTCAATACATACACATGTAAAAGACCAGCGTGGCATCGCTCCCGATTTTGAATTTCTTATTCCAGGTGAAGGTCCATTCGATTACGTTGAATATCTTAAGTTGATGGAAGCAAACGGATATGATGGATTTATTACAGCTGAAGTGAGTTTTATGGTTCAGGCTCGCGAAAACTATGATCCACTTGCAGCTGCAACTCTCTCCTATGAAACTTTATCTACTGCTTTTATAAATGCCGGCATAGATAGAAATTAGCAATGTATATGACGTTACTATAGTCATTACTTTTTGCCTATCCTATACCTAACATTACTATCTTTTTTCAATTCACTTCAAAGGAATATCATGAAGCCAAATATCCTTCTTCTAATCACGGATCAACAACGATGGGATGCAATGGGTTGCAGTGGTGGTTGGGTTAATACCCCAAATTTAGATCGAATTGCAGGTGAAGGAATACGTTTTAATAATTGTGTCACAACTTCTCCTGTTTGTATTCCAACCCGTCTTAGTTTGGCAACTGGATTATATCCACATAACACAGGTGTTTGGGATAACATGAATCATACACTATCCCCAGAAACCCCAACATGGATGCAATCTATACGTGCAGCTGGTTATCGAACAAGCTTGTTTGGCAAGACTCATCTCCATCCACATAATGGGGATTTGCGTGACCGGGAAGACTTGATGCATTCCTATGGGTTAGATGACGTAAATGAAATTGGAGGACCACGTGCAAGTGCAAGAGTTAAATCTTACATGACTGAAATGTGGGATCAGAAAGGTCTATGGGATGCATATAGAGAAGATTACAATGAACGCTTTAGCAATAAACCATATACTGTTCGCCCTTCTGTACTTGGCCTTGAGAACTATGCGGATGTATATGTTGGACAACAAGCGAAAAATTATCTTAATGAGTATAACAGAGATGAACCTTGGTGTTGTTGGGTGAGTTTTGGGGGACCACACGAACCATGGGATACCCCTGAACCCTATGCAAGTATGTATGATCCAGAAGAAATGCCTACGCCAATCCCCCGTCCTCCAATAGGTGATCGTCCAATTGGAAATTTAGATAAAAAGATGAAAAACATGAACCCTGAATTTGAATACGGTGAAGAAGGAAAATTGAGGGCAGATTACGCAGGGAATATAACTCTAATTGATGATCAAATTGGTGAAATACTTGATACCATTCAGATGCGTGGGGAACTCGATAATACAGTTATAATATTCTCTTCTGATCATGGAGAAATGAATGGTGATTATGGATTAATATATAAAAGCAACTTTCTGAATGGGGCAGTACGAGTTCCACTTCTCGTTAGAACACCTGATACACTTAAGCATACAACATTGAATAGAGTATCTGATACACCAGTTGAATGGATTGATATCGGACCAACGCTGGTTGAAGCTGCTGGAGGAAAAATTGAACATCGACAATTTGGGAAGTCGTTATGTAACACTGTCACGGACACTAATTTCAGTCACCGGGAATATGCCATATCTGAATATGGTGGTGAGGTAATGCTACTAAATCAGGAATGGAAGGTTGCATTAAACACTGATGGTGATGTGTATCTCTTATTTAATGTGCAAAACGATCCGGATGAAACGAATAATCTTGCAGGATTACCAAAAATGCAGGAATTGGAGACCCAATTACGATTACAAATCCTCGAATTTCTTTCACAAGCCTATACCAAGAAATAAGACATTCTAAACTCCTCAGATGACTAAAACTATAATGATATATTCAAGGAGTTACCAATGAAATCTGAAACGAACAAAATCACACGAAGGACTTTTATTAAAGAAATAGGAATCGCAAGTACAGCCACTTTATCAGTCCTTTCCGAAAAAACCTCTGCAAATAATAACATATCACCAAAATTAAACAGTGATAATCCTTCAAAACCCAATATACTGCTTCTGATGACTGACCAGCAGCGTTGGGATGCTATGGGATGTTCTGGGGGCTGGGTTAATACTCCTAATTTGGATCGTATTGCAAGTGAAGGTATTCGCTTTACAAACTGTGTTACAACTTCTCCTGTTTGTGTGCCAGCACGACTGAGTTTAGCTACCGGTTTATATCCTCATAATACTGGTGTATGGAATAATCAGAAACATAAAATGTCTCCAAATACACCTACATGGATGCAGACAATACGGAATGCAGGATATAGAACAAGCTTGTTTGGAAAGACACATTTACATCCACATTCAGGTGATCTCAGAAAAAAAGAAGATCTAATGAATTCATACGGTTTAGATGATGTTGACGAAATAGGTGGTCCCAGAGCAAATATGAAAACTCTTTCACACATGACTGCAATATGGGAAGAAAAGGGTTTGTGGGAAGCCTACAAACAAGATTATCAAGAAAGATTTCGGACAAAACCACACATCGTTCGTCCATCCCCTAACGGGCTGGAATATGATGCAGATGTTTATGTCGGACAACAAGCTAAGAAATATCTTGAAACATACAAACATGATAACCCGTGGTTCTGTTGGGTGAGTTTCGGCGGACCCCACGAACCGTGGGATACACCCGAACCCTATGCCAGTTTGTATGATCCAAAAGATATGCCATCCCCAATTCCCCGACAACCTGTTGGAGATCGTCCAATGGGCAGGTTAGATCAACTCAGAGGGAAAAGAAGACCAGATTTTGATCAAGGTGATGTGGCAAAAATGCGTGCTGATTATGCTGGTAATGTTACATTAATTGATGATCAGATAGGAGAAATACTTGCTACCGTAAAAGAAAGAGGTGAACTGGAAAATACAGTTATTGTATTCTGTTCTGATCATGGAGAAATGAATGGGGATTATGGATTGATATATAAAAGCAATTTCCTTAATGGCGCAGTTAGAATACCATTTATTGTTCGTACCCCAGATACAATAAGTAGAAATATTACTAAACGTACTTGTGATTCTCCCGTTGAATGGATTGATATTGGTCCTACCTTAGTTGATTATGCAGGAGGACAATTACATCATAAACAATTTGCAAAATCATTATCTCCTATCTTAAATGATAGTGAAGTTTCTCATCGAGAATATGCTATTTCTGAAATATCACAAGAGATTATGCTCTTAAATCAGGAATGGAAAATTGCATTGAATAAAGATAGAATACCCTACCTACTTTTTAATACACAGGACGATCCAAATGAAACTAATAACCTTGCAGGGAATCCAAAAATGAAGGAGATTGAAAGTAAGTTTAAATCTAAGATAATGGATTATCTTTCAGAAACAGACTCCAAGTAGAAATTAAAATTGGGATTCTATTCTTTGTACCATAATATTAGACAATGGACCCACAAGGAAAAAAGCATGAAAAGTTTGTAGCATTTCCCTGGGATAAAGAAAAAGATTATTACAATTGTCGAATTAAAATACAAAATGTTCAATTACCATACAAGGAAAAAGATTAAACTCTGAACTAAGATTGGTGTGTATATTAGTAGAATATCCGTTGTGGATTCATCTTGCTTTATTGGTTTTGTCTATTTCAACTTATGTCAGAATATGTATCCAACTTTAATTATTTGTTAGTAGGAAGACGCAATAGGAGTTTAACAATGAAAAGACAATATTCTCTAATGATATTATTTATCATACTTTTCACTGGTATAGTAAACTTAGGATATACACAAGGAATTTTTCTGACCAATTCAAGACAGAGACCCAATCTTGAAATTCAACCTTTAAATATTGAAAGACATCATATTAACGTCTCAATAGAAAACCAACTTGCCACAACAAAGATTGATCAGATTTTTGCCAACCCTAATAACCGTGTGTTGGAAGGAACATATATTTTTCCATTTCATGATGATGTTGCAATCTCAGATTTTGTCTTATACATTGATGGACAACCCGTAAGAGGTGAATTGCTTGCAAAGGCTGAAGCACGGGCGACTTATGAGGGTATTGTTCGTTCAATGCAAGACCCCGCATTACTTGAATATATTGGAACACGCGCATTTAAGGTACGAGTATTCCCAATTCCTGCTAATGGGGAACGACGGATACAATTGGAATATTCACAGGTAATTGATGTCGATTCAAATCTTGCAAAATATACTTACCCGTTGAGAACCGATAAATTTACAAACTCTCCTGTTGGAAGTCTTGCAGTATCAATTGATATTAAAAGCAAACATGAACTCAAGAGTATTTATTCACCTTCCCATACAATCGCAATCAATAGAAAGGATAACTATAATGCGAACCTTAGTTTTGAAGGTTCAAACGTTCATGTTATCAGAGACTTCACATGTTACTATTCAATTTCAGATAAAGAATTTGGTATAGACCTAATTACACATCGAGATAATATTGACGAACCTGGTTTCTTCATGCTTCTTATTTCTCCAAAATATAAGGTAAAGAAAACAGATATTATTGAAAAAGATTTCATTTTTATTCTTGACCGTTCAGGGAGTATGAAGGGAAGAAAAATTGAACAGGCTAAAGATGCATTACGTTTTTGCGTTAACAATCTTAATGATGGTGATCGATTCAATTTGATCTTATTTAATACTGATGTAGAATCCTTTTCAAAAGAAATGGTTCCGATTAAAAAGGAACGTGAAAACGCACTTGCTTTCATCGAAGACATTGACGGGAATGGTGGTACGAATATTAATGATGCACTTCTAACATCGTTATCAGAAAAACCTGATCCAAAACGTCCGCGGATCGTTGTATTTCTGACTGATGGTGAAGCTACTACTGGGACAACAGATACTAAGCAAATACTTAATAATGTTGCAAATGTAAATAAGAATGAATCCAGAATCTTTGTGTTCGGTGTAGGATATGATGTAAATGTCAATTTACTTGATAAGATTGCAGAAGAAAACAGTGGAACCCGACAGTATGTTAAACCAAAAGAGAACTTAGAGGTTGCAGTATCTACCTTCTTCACAAAAATAAGTGAACCTGTATTGGTAAACTTAGAATTGGATATCGATAACATTACGATTAAAGAACAATATCCAAAGAAATTACCTCATCTATTTCGTGGTTCACAATTAACTGTTCTGGGTAGGTATACTGGTATTGGGAAAGCTAAGCTTGTTCTTCATGGTGAAGTTGAAGGGAAGAAACATAAATTTTCGAATAACACTAAATTTCCACATGAAAAGACAGATCATCAATTCTTACCAAAATTGTGGGCGCAACGCAAGGTTGCATATTTGGTAGATGAAGTTAGGTTAAACGGAGAGGATAGAGAACTAATAGAGGAAATTACACGACTTAGTAAAAAATATGGGATTGTCACACCATATACGTCATTCTTAGTTACTGAAGATATGAAGGATGAACAGGTATTTACTCGGCTTCAAAGAGGAAGGCTTAATGAAACTCGACAGTTTGGAAGAATATTGGATTATTCTACGCCTATTCCCAAGTCCGCACCACAACTTCCCTCACGGGAAAGTAAAGTTCAAGAAAGTGTCCAATTACAATCGAGTAAGTACCAGGAACAATTAGCCCAGACATCTGAAGTGATAAAGGTCATTAAAGATAAAACGTTCCATCGAATGAAAGATGTCTGGGTGGATAGTGTCCATAAATCAGAAACAGAGACTACCAAGATCGAATTCGGAAGTGAGGCATATTTTGAACTACTTAAAAATGAACCAGAATTATCTAAGTACTTGGCTATTGGAAAGCATGTTATAGTATGCCATAAGAATACATGCTATGAAATTTATCCTCCGAATAAAGATTAATGCTCAAGTAAGTTCTACTGGGTTATTATGAATTGAGTATATGTTCATTAGAATACTATTATCTGCTGGTTGGAGTGAGCAAGTGGATTTTTCATAATTAAGTCCATTTTTATTTAGTAATTCTAAAAATCCACTTGCATTGTCTCTATTGGGTTCCGAAAATAGTGCTACCCCGTCATCCTTGAGTGTTTCTTGTAGCAATCCTATTATTGGTTTCCAGTTCTGTTCATCATATATAACATCCGAAGCTATAATAAGATCGAATTTAGATTTAAGACATGGATTATTCCAGTCCATCTGAACTAATGTTGGAGATTCTATTCCATTCTGTCGCGAATTCTCTCGGGCAAATATAAGTGCCTCAAATTCAAAATCTGAAAATAAGACTTTCCCACCTTCTAAACTCGCAACAATTCCTACCAGTCCAAATCCACACCCAATCTCAAGTATACTCTTGTTTTTTAGATCTCCCAATTCTGAAATGTATTCTGCTAATATATTCGCCGAATCCCATAGGTATGTCCAATAGGGTAAGTAGAGTACTCCATCACTGTCTTCCCTACTAAATATCTCTAAGAGATTGTCAGGATGATTGATAACAGTCAGTTTTACATCTCTGTTTTTAATGGAGATATTCTTGTTAATTGTTGGGTAATCCTTCAGTTTACTGGGTAATTCTTGCTTCAATTGTAGTACTCTGATCAGTATTAGATAGTAATGGTTGTCATTGTGAATTTGCTACGGTTTAACGGCAGTATGACAAAATAAAATCGCAACTTTATACAGTACTTACACCTAAGAACTATATTTTTAGAACGAACTTACCAGTCAGTTCACCCTGGTGTAAGCAAAATGTTCTGATTACTATGTGGCTATTTCAAACTCACGTTAGGGGTTAGTATTAAATAACTTCCATCCATACGCCAGGTACAAAACCTGGATACTTTCCTTCACTAAAAGCAGGATAGTATTCTCCTTCATTATTAAAATCATGAATAGTCTCACCACCATCATCGTTTGGAATATGTACTCTACAGGTATAATCGCTTTGATGAAATAATTGTTGTGGTGTAGGTTCAGATGGATCTACTTGATACTCAGATAATGCTGCTTCATCCACAGTAATTCCCAATCCTGGAGATTCTGGTACTGCAATTGTCCCCTCAACTACATCAAGACGTTCTTCAAGTAAATCTGATTCCCATAGTTCATGGCAAGTAATTGCAGGGAGTTGTGCCTGTGAAAGGACAGCACCAAGATGGACACTATAGGCTGTTGTAATTCCAGTTCCTACCATCTGTAACCAGAACGGTTGATCAAATGAAGAACAAAGCGAATTAGTTCTGAGAAGTGAGTTTACACTACCACCAACTACAAATCCACCACAACAACGTGCATGTAAACAGGACTCATTGTAATGTTCAACAATACGTTTTTCTACTGCATCCTGTAGTCTACCTGCCCCTTCTAAATCTGTTCCAAGATAGAACGGACTTTCATAGATTGCTACATTAGGGTGTTGGTCTAACTGTTGTAGCACAGGAATTGCTTTATCTGGATTTAATAAGAACCCGTTAAAATCTATATCCAGACGATACTCCTCTGGAACTGCCTTCCCAACAGCATCAACTTGGGCAAAAATATCACGCCATGGTCTTGCCTTTAACTTCGCTGAGGTGTAACCTCTTTTCACAGATTCTTCTACTTCTGCAACCCAATCTTCCGGGGGCATATCAATATCCCACCATGAGATTGGACACCTATCACGTACTTTCGGTCCAATTAATTCTGAAACTGAAACTCCTACACTCTTTCCAACAGCATCATAGATGGACATTTGAATACCAAATCCGATTCCATCATTCTTCATACATGCAAAGGGATTCTGACCAATGACACCTTCAATACTACCCGATTCATCAGATAGGTTTTCACCATAACCGATTACACCATTACTAAGTTCTGTACGGAACACATGTACACGTTCACCATGTGTTGCAGCCCGTTGCATATGACGACTTACTCTATCACAATAGAATGGGATATTTAAAGGAATTGTCTCTATATGTTTGACTGTAAGCATGAGATACCTCTATACTTTGTGTTTGATTGAATTGTAGCATATTCACAATTATTACGTAAGGGGTATGTTAAGTTTGGGTGTGTAAACATTGGTCACCTTACAACAGTGTATAAGAATATATCTACAACACTGTCTTGATTCATAGGCTTCAATTTATTAATTCTGCTCATTGTAGGAGGAATCTCCGAATCCTGACTCCTTGTATTTCCGCAAGCACCAGAGGAGCGAAAGGTTTGAAGAAACATCAGACTAACCAAGAAGCAAGCTCCAGAGGAGCGAAATGTGAAATTTCAATTCACATTCGGGGGTCAAACAATCAATGTAGCAATACCGCTTCTCCGCGTAATCTGTGATTCAGACACACAAAAAATACCTGTAGTGACAAATAATTAAATGAAAAATATTGAAGAAACATCTTACATTACGCAACTAAAGATAAAAAAGATAAATAAGATATCATACTTAACAAGAAAAGTGTTGTGAAATTTTCACAACAGTTGTGAAAGTAAGAACACAATTTGATATGCCTTTAAAGCTATACCAGAACCCCCTTCAGAGCAATTGAAACAATGATAATGTGTCAAATATTAAAAAAAAATAAAAAATGACATTTTTTTTGATAGATCTATCAAACCTTTCAGGAACTGACGTTAGAGCAATTATAATTCTCGTATTTAAAAATTGTGTTGTGAAAATAGAAAATGAATATCTGAGAGAGAAATAGCACAGAATCAATAGGCTAAAAGTTAAATACGAATAACCTAATGATTTCTGAGATTTATAAAAAATAAAATGAAAGTACACATTATGAATATCTGTAAAATGTAAGTAAAATTTATGGTAGAACACAAACTAAAAACCTATAACAAAAACTAATGAATATCTATAAAAACGATCCTAATTGCAAGGTTTCATCTATCTCAAAAATGCATACCTTTTTATTTATTGGAAATCTCAAAATCAGAATGGACAACAATAACACAAAATCACACAATTTAGAAATTATTATAAAGTTGATGTCCCACGATGTGACAAAAAGTGTAACTTTTTTCGTTTATTGTCCCTATAGACTAATGCATCAACAGCACCATCTACTGTCTGAATATTTAGGATTAAATGTCGTTTTTAGACTTAATTTATTGTCTATATATTAGGATTAAATGTCGTTTTTCATACCTAATATTACAATCAAAAATCTCAGTCAATTAAAGTTGGAGTTGAAATGAATAATATAATGATACTTGATATAAATATTGGTAACCAGGTACGATGCTAACGTAATGTTCGGTGACAAAAACTTTACATACATCACGAGTGCATATCATTTGACACCCTTACATTTATGTTGGTATAATAACTATACGGAATCATAACAAAGCCAGTTTTCTGAATAATCTATTGAGGAATGTACTATGCCACGAATTGAACCCTTTACAGTTTCAAATGATCTATTGGATACACCTGAAAAACTCCGCAGAAGAGCAAAAGATGACGGGTATCTATTTTTTCGTGAGTTAATTGATACCGAATCAGTCAATAATCTCCGTAGAGATTTCTTAGAGATTTGTAACAGACATGGTTGGGCAGAAGGTGGGGATTCCCTCCTGGATGGAATTCGAACTGGAGGTCCATTCATGGAAGGCGATGAAGGGTATTGGCCAGTTTTAGATGAATTTCAATGTCTTGAATCTTTTCACGCATTTGCACATCACCCCTCAATTATTCAAATGTGTGACAAATTATTCGGTGAAGTAACTTTAGTTCATCCAAGGAACATTGGTAGAATTATGTTCCCGGAGAATACTAAATACACAACCCCAGCACATCAAGATTATATTCACATACGTGGAACTGAAGAAACATATACTGCATGGATTCCTTTGGGATCATGTCCACAGCATTTGGGTGGTTTAACTGTATTATCTGGATCACATCTATCAGGAATATATCCCGTAAAACCCGCTTTAGGAGCTGGAGGAGTCGGAATTGACACTACTCCATTAGAGGATGATGGATTGTATTGGGTTGTAGGTGATTTTGAAATCGGAGATGCGCTATTCTTCCATAGTCATGCTGTTCATAAAGCGCTACCAAACCAATCTTCTGATCGTATTAGACTTTCTGTGGATTATCGATATCAAGGATCCTCTCAGCCTGTCACAGAAGGTTCACTATTACCACACTTCAATCGTATGCCATGGGATCAAATTTATGAAGATTGGAGTTCAAAAGAATTTCAGTATTATTGGAACGATTTTAACCTAAATAGGGTGTAAGTGTTTAGATTAACAACCGATTAACATACAATTCTATCACAAGGAAGTATTCTTGCTAAAAATTATTCAGACTGCAACCCTTATTTGTGCTTTTCTTATCAACATATCAGCCATTGCAGAGAATTACACTGGTGATTTCTTAACCAACGGAATCGGAGCTCGTTCCCTCGGATTAGGTGGGGCGTATGTTGGTTTAGCTGACGATGCTACTGCGACATATTGGAATCCAGCTGGAATTGCTGGTGTTGAGAATAATTATCAGGTCTGTATGATGCATGCAGCAAGGAGATCTGGATTGGGGGCATTTAATTATGTTAGTGGTATAGGTAAAGTCTTTCCTGCATTGAGTTTAGGGGTATCTTGGATTCGAGCTGGAATAGACGATATTCCAATCTATTATGAAGTGCCAGCATTTGATCCCAGCATTAGTGCTGACCAACGCAAGAACAATTCAAAATTTAGACCACGAGAGTCCGATTTTACACCATCAGGATATCTAAATGATAGTGAAAATGCTTTTGTCTTAACTCTTGCATCAAGAGTTGCTGTCAGTCAATCATGGTGGGATAACTTTGGGAAAGATTCCATGCCACCTGAGTTTCTATTTGGTTTAAATGCAAAAGGTATTTTCCAGAATTTTAGTGGACAGGGCGACCTGGATGAAAATACATCGGTCTTTACAAATTATGGTAGCAGTGGTCTGGGGTTTGATGCCGGAATTCTAATGCGTCTTCCAGACTTTAATGCTCTTTTCGGGTTAGAAAATATCGGAGCACTCGCTGTTGGTATAAATTATCAGGATATATCTAAGACAACATTAACTTGGAATACGACTACGACATTCAAAGAATCTATTCCTGCCAATTTTAATATTGGTCTTGCGTTCTCAACACAGCGGATTTTCAATCGTAATCTTATTGTAACATATCAATGGCAGGAACGGTATTCAGGACAATCCCATCTGGGAATAGAATATGACATAACTTCTCCAATGTCACTCAGATTGGGTTTTCGTGATAGTCGGTTAACAACTGGTATTGGAATTCAATTGAACAAGTTTCGTCTTGACTACGCACTCTTAGTAGGTGATTTAATCAATACACATTTCTTGAGTGTGTTATGGACAATCTAACTTGATACTCCTCATTATATTATTCTTCTGATTTAGGATTTGAAAGATCGGGTTGACTCTTAAGAAATACCATTAAAGGGGAAACTACTAACGGCACTAATACTAATCCATTTAGGACAATCCATAATCCAATTTTATCAGCCAGACTTCCTACCAATAAATTCAATAAACCACCAACCCCCCATGAAGCACCCATCATAAAACTTGACGCTATATTCTCATGACCTCGTAGAATCATCTGTGCCAAGATTATATTTAGAGTTACTGAACTTGAAAGAACTACATTTCCTAAAAATAGGAATATCAGGAATGGTATACCTTTTGTATGAAGGGCTGCTAAGAGCAAGGGTGGGGCTGCAATAAGTGAAAATCCTAATAAGGTAAGTGTGTTGACTCGGGTTAAAACAAAACCACTTCCCATAATTCCCATTGACCCTGCGAATATATATAATGCTACAATAAGAGATCTAACCTGATCGCTGTAGTTTTGGTCGTCTAAATATAGAGAAAGAAAATTCTCTAAACCTACACCTGTTACAGTACGGAGACTTGCAATAATAAATAATATTATCAGAGGTAAGAGTTGTGGACTGGCAACCGCCCAAAACGACTCACGGACAGTTTTTCCTTCGTCGGGAAGGACTCGTGATGAGGCAGTCAAGTCGAGATCATGTTCAAATTTCAATACAATTGGCACCAGTATAGCAACAAGTAAACCTATACCCATCTCAAATGCCATTATTGGAATCATATCTCCAACTTTATAATTGAATCCTAAGGTATAAGGAATATATAAGAGTGCTAATGGTCCTAATGCACGACCTATGTTTCCACCAGTAAGAAATATGGATATACCCATGCCTCTCGTCTCTGCAGCAAGTGCACCAGCATAGGTTGTTGCTTGAGGATGAAAGGCTGCTATACCAATTCCACCAATTGCCAATAACAGGAACACGAACATTTCTGAAGGTGCATATATTACAAGGCTTAAACCAATGGCAGTGAAGGCAACACCGAAAGTCAAAAAATGTATTGTTCTAAATCTATCTGATAACCATCCAAAGACAATTTGTCCAAGCGAACTAAATACACTATAAAGTGCTATGAAAATTCCTGCCAAACTATTAGTTTTCCCAACGGATGCGAATCTATTTACAAGACGCGGTTGAATGTGTGGGAATAGAGTAGCGTAGGAATCAAGAATCGTATGTGCAAAAGTAAGGAATATGAATTGGAATAGGTAAAACTGTTTTCGTGGTGGTGAGTTAGCGGGTTTTTGGTTTTCTTGCATTTATAATTTATAATATTAGGTTTAAATCTGGTGTTGATTATAGCATAATCTACATATCAAGAATTGAGTTTTTTCATCTTCCTTCTACCCCACCAATAACTCAACTGACGTATATAATATCCAAAATTCTTAGAAATCTTCTGGTATTCTGGTACAAATTGGCATGTACCTCCCATAACTATCAATTCTCTTTTTGCACGCGTCATTGCAACATAAAACACACGTCGTTCTTCAGCAAGAATGGTGTCTTTTCGTGGAAATCTTCTGTCAAGTGTATTATGGACGAGGATCACTCTATCCCATTCTCTCCCTTTGGCTTTATGGACTGTGGTAACTTCTATCGGTTCAGGTCTACTTTTATCAGAAATGATTTTCTCAATTCTATCCACCTCATAGTTAGTTCTGACAAGGATAGCAGTCTCTACTTCAATAGTAAGTAGCTTTAATAGATTCTGTGAAACAGTATTGGGAGTAGTATCTAATCCTAAAATTTCAATTTTTAAGGAATTAAAGGCACGTAAGTTTTTCCTTATCCTTGGATTGTTACGTTCTATCAATGCTCGTGCATGTTCAACGATAGTGGATGTGCATCGATAGTTACGTGTTATATCAAATTTCACTACATCCTTCCGTTCAGAAAATTGCAGCATTATCTTTGAATCACCACCACGAAAACTGTAGATTGCTTGATCATCATCACCAACTGCAAAAAGGTTATCTGACAGGTTTGAGATGAGTCTAAAATCTGAAGGAGCAATATCTTGAAACTCGTCAACAAGTACAAATGGGAATTTATCACTATAAACCTTCTTAATATCTGGATGAGTCTCCAATAGATTTGCTGCATAAATTACCATATCTTCAAAATCAATAGCATTGGCTCGTGATTTCTTACTCTCATAACTCTTAGCAAATTCTCTGACAATTGGATTTATTAAGTTGTTTGGATCAAACAATCCTGATTCTACTTGCCGTTTTGAACGCATGACTATTTCTTTAATTTCATCAAATCTCTCAGTCAGATTCTCAAATTCAGGATTCCGATCAGAATGTTCTATATACGGTATATCAAAATGTTGGCAAAACATCTCAATCATAATCTGATTGCTGTATTGTTGACGTAAAGGATCCGCACGATTGAATACTTCACCAATTTCTTTGTAATGTCGTATCCAATATGCCTCACGATGATTCGCTTCTCTACCAGGAACTGTCTCCAATATAGAAAAACTAAACTGATTCTCTCCTGCTGAACCTATTGCTTGGCGTAGTCTATCATTTGATGATCCTGTGAAGTGTTCGTGTTTTCGTCGTTCAGGATTTAATGTCTGACCGATATAACATTTACCTGTTAGATTATTCTCAATTTTATATATAGACACAAGTGTAGAAGATGCTGTTTGTTGGATCTGTTTCGCTTCATTTGCAATGATGCGATCAATCTCACCAGACCAGATTTCAGGTCGAAGATTAAATCCTGCTTGCTGATAGTTTTCTGTTATGATATCTTTGCCGAAAGCGTGTAGAGTACGTATGATAGGTAATTCGCTCTGGGAGGGAAGTTCTCGTATGATTCGAGCTTCCATCTCCTCTACTGCTTTTCTATTAAAGGCGATTGCCAGAATTTGTGAAGGAGGAATTTTGTGTTTTTGTATAAGATTGAGAATTCGGGCGGTTACTACGGTTGTTTTACCACTACCAGGTCCAGCTACAACAATCGCTGCACCCTTGAAATGGCTAACAGCATTCTGTTGGTTTTTGTCTAATTTCATCTGTTACGACTTGATTGTGAGTTCTTGATGTAGATCAAGAGAGATTCATTCAGATTTTGTAATATAGGATGGAAATATAAATAGCAGTAAAGAAGGTAATCTCTTACTTAGGAATCCTGCGTACCCATAACATTAGAGCCACATTCATTCCACCAATAAATCCAAAAACATAAGATTGGATACCTGTCAATTGTACAGTCGATTTAATCAATAGAACACCAGTTACTGGTAAACCAAGAGCAAAGCAGGTAAAATATGTCAGAGTTTTAGCACCTTTGGCTTGACAAAAAATAATTTCACGGCGTACTACCTGTAGATACGATCTGTTCCATAATCTTGATGTCCATCTTCCTTGCATAAAACCGAGTACAATCCCAAAGGCATATCCGATGCTTGACCAACGAAGATCAATTCCAGGATATCTGGAGATAAATGCTACCCATAAGACTTGGCCTGCTAAGGTAAAAACAATAAAACCCCAGAAGACAGGAAGTTTCATATAGAATGGAAGTATACGTCTGGTGAGTTGATCACTCATGAAAAGTCGTTTTTGCATAATCAACAGCGTTTTTAAATATCATCAAACCATCACCTTCATCTGAGAGATCTTCCCTTGTCCATCTCGGATGGTTCCATTTAGTAAGAAACCTTTCTGGGTGTGGCATTAAACCGAAGATTCTACCTGTTTTATCACATATACCTGCAATATTATTATCAGATCCATTTGGATTATCAGGATAAGCAACAGTGTCGGTTGATGTGGGTGAATCCGTACTATATCGAAAAACAACTTGTTTGTTATCTGTTAGTTCCTCTAACACATTTTGAGGTGCTGTAAATCGTCCTTCGGCATGAGCAACAGGTAAATAAAGGTTTGGTTTAATATCCTTCGTGAAGATACATTGACTAATTTCTGTATTTAAATTAACCCAACGACATTCAAACTTTGTTGATGTATTCATAGCCAATGTTGTTTGTTGTGGGATTTCTGTGTCTTCTACGGATTTTGAGTTTGATAAACCGGGTAATAATCCTGTCCGGACAAGTACTTGAAACCCGTTACATATTCCAATTATCAGTTTATTGGCATCAACAAATTTCTCCAAGACATCACTAAGTTTATACCTCATCTCAACAGCCAGAAGTATACCGGCTGCTATGTCATCTCCGTATGAGAAGCCACCTGGTAATGCCAGAATATGATATTCGGAAAGATCTACTTTACCGGAAATTAGGTTTTGAATATGGACTAAATCTGTTTGTCCACCAGCCAGTTTAAATGCTACAGCTGTTTCAGTATCACAATTTGTTCCTGCTGTTCGAAGAATAAGTACTTTCGGTTTCAATTTCTTTCTCCTATACTCATTAGAACACATACCTACTTAAATAGTTACGAATGTAATGGTGTTTGCCATGCCTCTTTAAGTGTCTCAATTGTAGTATCAACTATACAATTTCCTTCTAATCCGTAAATGATAAATTGGTTAGATTCAATTGTTTTTCCAAGATTAGAAAAAGAAACACCATCCATCAGACTTTCGAATTCTGATTGAACTCCAGAGTCTACTTCAACAATAAAACGACTATTCGACTCCGAGAATAGGCGAAAATCATTATAAGGAATATCCTCTCCAACAGAGAGATGTTCAAGGTTTAATTCCATCCCATATCCACCTGAAAAAGACATTTCTGCGGCAGCTACACCTATACCCCCTTCAGAACAATCATGACAAGAACGAACCAACCCAAGATTGATGGCTCTACTTAATGTCTCCATAACCTGTTTCCCTTCATCAGCACGAACAATTGGGGCATTATTACCAATATAACCATGTATTCCGAAGTAGTGTGAACCACCTAATTCAGAGTATGTGTTACCAACAACATATATTTGATTCCCAGCTGATTTTACATCCATAGTAACGGCAGAATCTACATCAGGTATTACACAGATCCCTGAAATTAAGAGTGTAGCAGGAATGGCACGTTGTTCACCTGTTGTCGTATCACTATATTCGTTATATAGGCTATCTTTACCAGAGATAAAAGGTGTGCCATAGGCAGTAGCAATGTCATAACATGCCTTCGCTGCTCTAACTAATTCACCAAGTCTATCTGGTTTATCTGGATTTCCCCAACAGAAATTATCCAATAACGCAGTTTTCTCAAGTGATCCACCAACAGCAATTATATTTCGTAAGGTTTCATCAATCGCCCCTGCTGCACTATGATATGGGTCAACATCACTATATCTCGGATTAATACCATTAGCCACAATGACAGCCGTAGATTTTCCAATGACTGGTGTAACAACACAAGCATCACTTGGACCATCATTATTTATTCCAACAAGTGGTTTTATGACAACACCCCCTTGTACTTCATGGTCATACTGGCGGATCACAGATTCTTTACTGGCAATATTCGGACTGGCAAGAAGACGTAATAAGTCATCTGTATAACTATCTGTATCGTTGTCACGGGATTGCATTTCGGTATGTTGTGGTGGTTGCCATACAGCCTGTTTGACTATTTGGGGCAGACCTTTATGGAGAAAACCCATATCTAAATCCCCAACAATATTGTCCTCATAAAAAACCTGTAATCTGTGTGAGTCTGTAAAACTACCGAGGACAGTTGCTTCAACCATTTCTGATTCGCATATCTCCATAAGTTCATCAAGATTTTCTGGTGGTACTGCTATGACCATTCGTTCCTGTGCTTCAGATAACCATATTTCCCATGGTGCCAATCCATCATATTTTAGTGGTATATTCTCTAAATGTACCTCTGCTCCGGTATCCTCTCCCATTTCACCGACTGCAGAAGAAAACCCGCCGGCACCACAATCGGTAATAGATCGATATAGATTTCGGTCCCGTGCCTGTAATAATGTGTCAACAATTTTCTTCTCCATTATCGGGTTACCAATTTGGACTACGCTGCCAAGGTTTTCGGATGTATCATCCAATTCTGCTGATGAGAATGTAGCACCATGGATTCCATCCCGACCTGTCCGTCCACCAATAGCAACAATCAGGTCACCCGGTTCAACAGATTTATCACATCTATCTCTTGGAATTAATCCTACATTTCCACAAAAAACAAGTGGGTTAGCCGTATATCTTGAATCGAACAATATTGCTCCATTAGCTGTTGGTATCCCCATACGATTTCCATAATCTCTTACACCAGATACAACACCTTTAAATACTCGTTTCGGATGTAATGTGCCTTTTGGTAAATCTTCATACGCCATATCCGGTAATCCGAAACAGAAAACATCTGTGTTTAATATAGGTTTCGCTCCCAGTCCCGTCCCCAATGAATCCCTTATAACTCCCCCAATACCTGTACCTGCTCCACCGTAGGGTTCAATTGCAGATGGATGATTGTGAGTTTCTACCTTAAATACAAGGTTATTATCTTCATCAAATTCAATTATCCCTGCATTATCAGAAAAGACAGATACACACCACGGTTTATTTATTTCTTCTGTTGCACGTTGTATGTATGTAGGAAATAATCCTTCAATACGTTCAGTCTGTTTCTCTGGTTCAGAGTATTCAATGATACATTTAAAGGTTTTGTGAACACAATGTTCTGACCATGTCTGTGCTATCGTCTCAAGTTCTACATCGGTTGGATTGCGTTGTAGCGTTGCATAATGGGATTGAATTGTCTGCATCTCCGTCAGGTTTAGAGATAAAGTCCCTTCTCGACTAATTCGCATTAATTCATCATCATCTGCATTTAGGATTTGAAATTCATTGACCATATTGGACATTACTTTTTCCGGTGTTTATAGTAGTTTAACGTAAGTTTACGTGAATTTGATAAATCAAGTTTCTATTCTTCAGTGCAGTTGAAAACCACCCCTGCTGGGTCTATGAGAGCGATATTGTTGAAAAATGAAACTCATATATCTATTCCAAACTCACGTTAAGTTTGGAATAGATCGTAGTGGAGATTGTAGATCTATTGAACTCCTCTTTATTCTTGAAAACAAAGGAATCCGCTTGGATTGATTTCATGTTACTTCAGTAACCACATTTTACGCACACTCTGCGTGCTGCCTGCCTCGAACTCGTAGAAATAGATACCACTTGCGACCGTTTCACCGGCAGCATTTTTACCATCCCAATGTATACGTTTTGCCGCTTGGGTTTGATGTCAAATTTTTAACTCCCTTATCAATTCGCCATTCTAGTGTAAAGTCAACTTAATTTTGATAGTTTATTCAAATAATTGTATACTTAGACTCAAGATAATTATTCATTTACCTTGGAGTCTATTATGGCTGCTAAACAATTTAAAGTCAT
>JAGFCA010000065.1 GCA_022394755.1 Candidatus Poribacteria bacterium | reverse complement strand
TCAGATAGGAAGTTAGAAGTATATAGAATTGCATCAATTGGTTGACCATTACTAACTGCTCTCTTAACTAACAGTTCGTTTTCTACCACAAATTCTGAATGTTCCAGTTTTCCTTTATTTGATGAGATTTTACGGATATGGATGGCGACTTCATCTTTTCTCTTTGTAATGGTTCTTTGTTCTGCCTCTGTATCACTACCCCGCTTAACACCACAAAAATATGTCTTGTCATCTATTCGTATTGACTCACCTACGATAATATCTTGAATTCGATCTTCAAACCACTTGTCAAGAATACGAAAGCAACCAACTTTTTGTCTTGGAAATTTGAGTAGTAGCTCACGGATACTGCGTTCTGTTGTTGCGATTAGAAATACCAGATAGTCGGAACTGTTTGGTGCATCAGGTTTCAACAGCATTACTCCTTCAAGAGTGTGCCAACCTGAGTAAGATAGTTCAAAACCTGATTTCACCTCTTTAGTATTTGTGAAAGCGTGTCTAAATTGGTCTATCACATCGCTTTCAGCATTTATAGATTCCAAAAAGGTGATCAGAGAATCGTAGTTAATCACTTGTAGTTTTGGTATGGCATCGATATGCTGCTATACTTACCTTTGGAAAATAGTTCCCATGTAAATTGCTGCTAATCCTATGAAAATATCCCATTTCATACAACGTTGAATGAATGTACAACTTGATTTGGACATATCTTTCCAGAGTTGATATCCTAAGAATATAAGAACCACATTGACACCACACATAATTGACAATAAATAATGCCAAGTATACCAACCGAAAATATAGGGAACTGGACTGAACATAATAACTGCCAACATAAAGCTTAATGTAACAAGAACAGCTGCTTTTGGATTGAGAGTTGCAAGTGTATTGACTTGATTCTTTAAATCTCCTTCTGTATCCTCAAGATCTTTTACAATCTCTCTCGCGGTTGTGAATAGGAAGGCAAAAATTCCTGGAATTAATGTGCCATGAATTGACCCGACTGCCACCCCTCCTGAAATGAACGTTATCGCAGTTAGACTACTGACAGTTAGATTACCGATGAATGGAACCCCTTTTAATGAGAATGCGTAAAAGATGAGTAAGCCAGAAACAAGTACAGCGATACCCAATGCATATAGATTAACCAATATTCCAAGGACAATAGAGAATGAAATTAAAACAGAAGCGTAGATCAAGGCATTTCGTCGTAGTATTCGACCGGATGGTATAGGACGGTTGGGTTTGTTGATTCTATCAATATTGTAATCACAGTAATCATTCATTGCATTTCCAGCTGATAACATCAGAAGTGCAGCGGTAGAGACATAGATTAACTTCAGATCTGTGATTATTTCGAATTTTCCACCTGCGGCAAACAAACCGCCCATCATAGCTTAAATAAAAGCGATTATACCATTCAGTGGACGTGAGAGTTGTACATAGGCTAATAACGATTTCATTATTGGTCCGACTATAACTTGTTGTATTTTATTTGAAGGAAAACTGAAAAGTTGGAAAATTGGAGGGATTGATCTCTTTTAGAATTATGAATCTTTTTCTGAATCTTGTAGTCTGGATTCAAGTTCATTGACACGTTTC
>JAGFCA010000195.1 GCA_022394755.1 Candidatus Poribacteria bacterium | reverse complement strand
TATTAAGTTATCCCAATAATCGTTTTTGGGGAATTTTCCTTCTTCGGAACAATGCTGTATAATTTTTTCTATTGATTCTCGACATCGGTTCTGAGATTGTGCAGTAAAATCGGATATAGAAATGGTCTCGCCTTCAATCGTAACATTTTTCTTTAGTTCTCCACCATGGACGACAGCGGAACGACACTTATATAATTCCTTAAATTCTGCGAGCAATTTCTTCCGGTCTTCTTTATTTTCTCCCAAGTACCAAGCAGCACGAACACCTAATTTAAAAGTTGATTCACCCATGTCTGGTAAATAAAGGGCTTCGAGGGCTATTGCCAAGTCAATTATTCTATCTTGATTAGACTGAGAGGTTTTCGACTTTATCCATCTATTAATTGCAATCTGCAATTTGCCCTGAGATTTTGAATCAAGTTTAGTCAAAATTTCATACATACACTTGGCTTTTTCTATTTCGGACTGGCCCACTTTAACGGAACTTACAAACGGTCTACGATCCCAAAATGGGGTGCGCGAGCTTATTACCCCATTGTGAGCATGAAGGGATTTATCTTCCGCTAAAAACCACCCTAAATGATAAATTTGTATTGGGGAATTGCAGGCTAATGATAGTCCTTGAAAAAAAGATTTTATGAAAGCAGTAATTACTTTACGATTTGGCAATTTTACTTCGTGTTTTTTAACTTGAAATGGTAAATCGGCTACTTGGGTTCCAAATTCAAAATGTTTTCCAGGCGGTTTGTGAAATATCGAAAATCCTGGTTGGTCAATAACAAGCAGTGTTTTTCCGAAAAAGGAATCTGCCTGACGGCGAAATGCATTGAAAGGAAAACCGGGCAGATACCGGACAATATCTACTGTTACTCCCTTTGTTTTTAAAGAAGGTAAGGGGATAAGTCGGACTCCTTCAAAAATTTGTATTTCTGTCTCTATCTTCATCCCATCAACTAATGCAACGTATTGAAAAGAACCATGCACACCTTCGGAACAACAGCTTCTATCAAAGGCAAATACTGCTTCCTCTATTCCTCTAACAATTGCAATTTCCAATAAACGTTCCAAAATATCGTGCGATTGATTTCTTTGAAATATAGGACAAAAGAGACGATATCCATCAGTAAAACCACCTTCTACAATATAACTACCGGTTGGAATATCATCCTTATCCATAAAAGTATCAAGTTCCTCTTCTATGAAATTAATAAGTTTTGTGTTTTCGTTAAACAAGTTATATGGCTTTGTTTCTGCATTTTCTCCTACAATGACAATCCAAAAGCGAGTTGAAAATGAGAACGATAAGTAATCCACCCCATAATGCCTCCAGCGTTCTTGTAAATAATTTCTGTAAACATCTATAGGGATATACGAAGGTCCATGCTCATATAGTATTACCAAATTCTTTGGCATAATTGTTTCCTGTAATAGTTGTCTTAATTC
>JAGFCA010000051.1 GCA_022394755.1 Candidatus Poribacteria bacterium | reverse complement strand
TTTGTTGGATAATTTTTAGTAGTTTTTTCAACTGTTCAAATTTCTCAAAAAGGTACGGTTTTCGAATCTCCTTTTTCATGTCTTTTAATCGTATATATGAAGTTCTACGTTCAAATTCTGTGTCACCAGTCTGGGGTTCTTGTCTTCCTTTGACTTTGGGTGCTAAACACATGGTACATATAAGGTGTTGCAAGTGTATGTGATTCATTGTTTTTATATTAGTATTTCTTGTTTCGATTGTAAATCCAATCATACTGAGAATGATATATAACTCTTCGAGAAAGTTTTTGATATTTGAATAAAATTTCAAAGTGTCTCTGTAAGTTGTTTCACTTCTTTGAAGTCCTTGTAATGCTGGACTTTGAGTGATATAGACAGGTAGTTCCTCAGGTGCTGAAATAGATTACGATCGTCATTCTTATATTTCTGCTTCTGGTATGTTAATTGTATCGTATTTATTTGTGATTGTCAAGTAAATGTTATAAATTTGTTGTTTTTATGTTAATCTATAAGTTTTTAATTTCTTGAATCGATATTTTCGAAAGAATTTTCGCATGTACAGAGACATTATTTGCAACTAATGGGTATAACTACTGGTAAACTGAATGGATCTGTCACTGTCGATAAGCTATTGACAACCGAGTAATAATGCTGTAGACTGATTTAAACTCGGTTACAATAACTCTGAAGGTACATGGAAATTCAACACACCCCACCAACTGTCACCACTCATGTTCCTCCCCACGGGGTAACACTAAAATCTATCATTATCGCTTCCATACTTATACCAATCAATTGCTATTGGGTGATTGAGATGGAGGTAATTCGTTATTCGGGACATCAGGTAACGATCTCTCTATTCTTCAATGTCATTTTTAGTCTGTTTGTAGTTATCGGTTTCAACAATCTTCTGAAACGAATTCACCCAAGAATGTCTTTAGCACAGAGCGAATTGGTGATAGTCTACTTGATGCTATCTATTGCTTCAGGTATTACAGGTCATGATATGCTTGAGATATTAGTGCCGATGTTGGGACATGCATCTCGTTTCGTCACACCCGAGAACGAATGGCAACAGTTATTCCTGCCCTTCCTACCAGAATGGTTAATTATCAACAATAAACAACTGTTACAAGGTTATTATGAAGGTGATTTGCCTTTGTATACCTATGAGACATTATTGGGTTGGGCGACACCTGTGTTATGGTGGACTGCGTTTATTGCTGTATTAGTATTTGGTATGTTGTGCATTAACATAATCGTCAGAAAACAGTGGATTGAGTATGAAAAGTTAAGTTATCCTATAATCCATCTTCCGCTCAACTTAACAGGTGCTGAGCACAACAACTTCTTCAAGAACAAGATAATGTGGGCAGGTTTCTGCGTTGCTGGTGGACTAGCATTATGGAATGGCATCTGTTATCTATATCCATTTCTACCAGAATTACCGACGCGGAATCGGAGTTATCGTATCTTTACAGACAGTCCTTGGAATGCGATGGGAAGTATCCCATTTTCACTTTATCCTTTTGCAATAGGTCTTGGTTTCTTTATTCCTCTTGATCTCTCCTTTTCTTGTTGGTTTTTCTTTT
>JAGFCA010000056.1 GCA_022394755.1 Candidatus Poribacteria bacterium | reverse complement strand
CCTGTCTGGGTTTGTAGCGAATTAAACCTCTAATTCTAAAATTTGAAAAAAGTTACAATTTTGTAGTTTTCCTTGATGAGCGATGATTCTGTTTTTACTATTATTATTCTCATAACATAATATTTATCGGTAGATTCACTCCTGAAAAATCAAATTATTGGATTAGATTATACTACGCTTTGTTTTACTAATTTGTATTATAATAATATTTTTTTAAAGTTATTGTAACGTGTGTTTATTATTATATAAATGTATGCCTTTCTATATGATATTAGTTGCTTTGTCATTTATTTTCTTCAATTTATTTTTATCTATTATGCATGTTGTCTGAAACGCTGATAGTCGAGTGCTATTATTCCTTATGTCAGAATATCGGATTTCACAGAGAAGAAGCCTTTGGGTAGTGATGGTTTTCTTTTCTGAATAACGGATTATACAGGATTACGTAGAGAAGGACCTTTCTACATTTATTGTTTGATCCTCGAATCTGAATAGGATTTCACACATTTCGTCCTAAGAATCAGAATCAGGAATTAGGAATCAACGGTATGAATGCCGTTGGGCATTCCCCGGGTATGAATGCCTTATGGCAGCCCCGTGAAACTACACCTACCGGCTTGGGATATAACGATTTTCTCTTATAATGACGTTTATGGATAGTAAAGACTTTACATACTGCTAAGAAGTATAATGGGGGTGTAAAGTTTTTGTCACTATAATTGTCAATTTAAGCATTAGCTATTCTGTAGGAGGCATTCAGATACCCGGTCCTTCAAGATCCTGTTACCATCCTCGGCGGAATCTGAGAAATCCAGGGTGTAGACAGTAAACACCTCTTTGTACCACAAAATGTTATACCATTTTCAATTGATTTATTTACATTATGACTTTATTTCGTGTTCTGTTCTTTGGTAGGAGGGATCTCCGAATCCCGATTCATTGTCTTTCCAAAAGCCTCGGAGAGGCGAAAGGTGTGTAGAAAACAACCTTATACGAATACTACTAAAGCCCCGCAGGGGCGAAAGGTGTGTAACATTATACCATTTAAAATAAATAATATGCCATTACAAACTTTTTTATCGAATTGAATATTATTGGAATCTATCATCTGTAGGAGGGATCTCAGAATCACGACTCTTTTAATGAGACATTACTTATTAAAAATGGTATAACATAAATTTTATGGAATTGAATATTATTCGAAACTATCTTCTGTGAGAGCGACTTCACGGCGCGATATTGGAGATTGTACCTGAAGAATATCCAATATCAATGATTTATGAGATATGACCAATAAACTATACACAAGTTGGAATTCACATAATATTTACTAATTTTCAGAGTATTCAGAGTAAATCAAAGAAACAGAAATTTTAGAAACACATAGAAACCCAGACTATCACTGACTTTGTAGCAAATATTAAACAACACCTAACGTATTTACTCTGAAAATTACACTGTTACTCTGAACAGCTATAATCTATATGATCCGTGATATTAATGTCAAAAACCTTACATACCAAGTTAACTTGCTTAAAATTAATGTCTGATGTATAATATAAATGTTACAACATAATTATATACGGTTCAGGTGCCGAAGTACGGAGAATAGGGAAGCGCGGTGAAAATCCGCCACGGCCCCGCCACTGTGAACGATTCTTACCTATGTTAGGTAATTCCACTGAATACACCACTGTCAACGTTTGATGGGAAGGTACAGGGAAAGATCGTAAGTCAGGAGACCTGCCTGGATCAAGTTTCACGAATCTGCTTTCGCGGGAAAGCGGTGGAACAGATGCACATCAGTCTCTTCTGGCAATAAAGAATACAAGTATATTCAGAATTTCCAGAATCAAAAACACAGATTGTCGCCTTTGTCCCCTGTCTTTCAGTGAAAGCAGGGGTTTCTTGTTTCATTACGGAGGTTTTAATGAAAACAGGTTTTTTACTTAGGCGACATAGTTTATTCAATATTAATCACAAACTACATTCACTCCTAATTCTTGGAGCACTTCTATTTACCTTCCTCGTTAGTTCCGCTATAGCACAAACAGATATTCAGAATTTAGCTATCGTAGTAAATGCATTGGACAGAGACGACTGGGAGGTTACCTCATCTCTCTCAATTATCGACCTTGATAGTCCTGATCTAAAGCGTGCAATAGATAAAGAAGTCATTCCAATAGGTGATGTCCCTACCAGTGTACTTATACAAGGACATATCGCCTATGTATCACGTTTCGATTGGCTATCAGGGATGTTCAGTGATAACATTTTGATTATCAATTTGGAACACAGAGAGATTATAGGAGTTATACCAATTGCTTCAGGTTCATACCCCCAAAGTATGGCTCTGGTTAGTTCAAATAAGATGTATGTTACCTGCGATAATGCTCATGAAGTTCATGTAGTAAGTCTGGGATCACGTAGTGTAACCAAGGTTATCAAAGACCCATCCTTTAATAAGACTACAGGTCTCACAATACTTAATGGCAAAGCGTATGTTACAAATCCTGCATGGGAATGGGATGCAGATGCGGGTAAATCCGTATATCATCAAAGTAGTGTCACAGTTATTGATACACAGACAGATTCAGTCATTAAGTCTATCCCAATGCCTATAAATGCAGGTGGTATTCTCAATGATGGAGAATCAACTGTGATAGTAAAAACAACGGGAAATTACGGTGATATTTCAGGGAATCTTGTGCTAATTGATGTGGCGACTGATGAAATCATCAAGACGATTGATCTGAAAATGACTCCCGGATCATTTGCAATCAATTCGGAGAAACAGATATATCTCCAAGGTGGATGGCCGAACCGCGGTTTACTGATCTATGATGTACCAAGCCAAAAGTGGATAAGAGATAAGAATGATCGTCTTGAAGAATTTGGGGGTGGATCAGGTATGACATTTGGTCCAGAAGGTAATCTCTATATTACCAAACCAGATTGGACAGGTGGTGGTTTATCTACAATGTTGGTTATGGGACCGGATGAAACACTCCTCAAGACGTATGAACTTGGACATGGAACAGATAAGGTTGCTTTGGCACAGATCATACCTCGTAATGAAGATGTGAACGATGATGGTTTTGTTGACATCAAGGATCTGGTAATTGTAGGTCAGACATTCGGACAACGTGGTCCAGCATTAGAAGGTGATATTAACCTGGATGGAGAGGTTAACATCTTAGACTTAGTTCTTGTCGCTAAGCACTTCTAAACACTGCTTTATCCGTATGTAGGGAATGTAAAGATTCCTATAAAGTCTATAATACCATTTACAAATATAATATGTCGTGCTCATTTGAGATTCTGTAGGAACAACCTATTGATAGATACCAGAGGTTGTTCCTACAAAGACACCTTGAAGTTAATGCAACATTATAGAGACTTTAATTATTAGAAATGGTATAACCTATAATCCACATGTATCACTTAGATGTGAAGGTTTCGTTATGGGAAAATGGGGATTTTTGCTATTCCTACCAATACTAATCGTCAGTTGCTCATCTGAAACTGTAAACGAAACAGATCTATGGCAGATAACCTTCTTTCCACTCGGTGCGAAAATACAGTTTACTGAAAATGCCCCTATTAATCAGGTGTCTGCCTATAATTCTGATGAAACAATGGTAGCGCAACTCAGTTTTCCTTCTCAACCACGCCAAACAGAATCTCTTTTTTTTGAATGGAACGAAGGTGAAAGTTACAGATTTGAAGCAACTTTGTCAACTGACCAAGTTAGAGTTAAAACTGTTTCAGCCCCAGTTGACTTTTCTCGGGGTGATTTAGATATTTCTATACCATACGGTACCGGAAAACAGAAAACACAGCAAACCTCTGTAGAAGACAACCAGACTGCACTCCTTCTACAAGGCAGTGAGATGACTGTTACAGTCATCGTCAGAAACGGAAATACACCAGCCACATTTACCCTTGAATTGTGTTTTCCAAATACATTGGAAGTTATCCGATATCCAGAAAAGTGGAGTGCTGAAACAGTAGAAGGGATAACCTGTTATTCTATCACCGAATCTCTGACTGTCGCTTCTGAGGTATGGCACCGTGATTTGGTAGTAAAGATACCTGAACTTTCAATGGTTGAAATGGAAAATTTGGAAAATCAGGAGATTTCAGGTATTGTTAGATTTACAACACCAGATGGAAGGGAATGGGAGCACAATAGATCAGTACAATTACAGATTGCAACTGTACCAGAAATCTCAGAATATCTATCTATTGAATCTGTGAAAATGCCAACAGATGGAACGGGTATAGCGGATCCGAGACAACGTGAAGATTCCATTTACTATCCACGTCCACTGTTTGGTTGGCTTTCAACACCACAAACTGATAAATATACCCCTACAACCTATCAGACCATCCATATTCGAAATAAGAGCAACCAGACAATACATGTTGTTGTAGCATCAATAAACGGGGATTTAACAACTGGTGCTCCAGTTCGTTTTCTTGCTCCACCAGATGAGGTAAATGCTGGAACAGATCGTAGTGTTAGTTTTGCCAGTTTGCAGGCAGGAGAACTCACTCCAATTCCTCTTCCGATATATTTTCATCCTTTAACAGCGAGTGCGGGTGAATACGAGCGTGAGATAGCAGTTAAAATCTGGGGTAGTGATACAACTGTTCTTAGTGAAACGAGACCGTTACACATTATTGTGCCAAACAGACATGCATTTTTTGTAAGTGGATTGGCAATCATTGCGAGTTGTGTTGGTCTTGTAATATTACTCCGTTATCATAAACAGTTTTTCACTCGTTTTACAACGAAGCAGTTAATTGTAATCGCTCTGTTCGGAACAACGATTTTTGTTGCAGTCGTTGTTCCGTCCACACTTTTTCTGAATATAATCCGAGTTCTTCTTGGACCTATTTCTGTACTGTTAACAGGTTTAATTAATGAAACACTCTACTATGCCTTACTCACAGCCCTGTTAATATATATTTGTGGATCACCTCAGGATAATTCAACAGATACATTACAAACAACATCTGATAGTGGCAAAGGTGGTGTAATCCTTCTTGTTTCAGCAGTGCGTTTGCTACTCGGGGGTATTACTTTCGGTTTATTTACACCGATGACGATTATTTACACTGGAACAAGTGTAATTTTATTAGAAATGGGTTTTTTCCTTGTCCGTAAACGCGGTTTACTTGTATGGGCACTGGTTCTGGGTATTTGTGATGCAGTAGCAGTATATGTAGATTTTCAACTTTCCATACTGTTTTACCGGCTCTTTTTCGCAGATTGGTATATAGTATTGCGAATATTTATTGAAGGGTTTGCATATACATTCATCGGTGTATTATTAGGGGCAAAATTAGGGAAAGGGTTATGGAAGGTTGCAGATTAGGTTAGAGAAATATTATACCAGTTAAATTAACAATCATAAGGAAATATAAATGAAACTATCAAGAAAACTCTGTTTGATTTTATTGCTAACAATCATACCGATCAGCATAGTCATGGCTGATATCAATGTTACCTGGGTACGTAAAGGGATTGTCCTCGAATCAGAAACGAAAAATGATTTTGAAACGATAGATGGAATTGAAATTGGACAACAAGATGGGGTTCTTGAAATCGTTGAATCCATAAAGATTGATGATAAACGAATCTTGTTACGATCAACATGGCAAGCTGGTAAAACCTATGCAATTCATGTTGGTAAGAAAACAATAAATGCTACTTCACCACTAAAACCACAACCGTATGTTCTCCATAAAATAGAATTAGATGGTTTATTATCCTTGTTGGAAAACTTACGTCAACCTGCCAAGCCAACTGCAATTGCATTTGGCAACAGAACGGATATGTTAAAACTGGCAATTGCAACCGATAGAGGACATGTTGCTTTACTAAAATCTGTCACAGGAGAAACTATTTGGAAAACACGTATCTCTGAGGGATATGTTAGGCAGATTACCTTTAGTGCAGATGATTCGCTACTTTATGCTGGAGAACAAGCAACGGATGGTTTTGTCTACTGTTATGAATTGGCAAGTGATCCACCGAAACTACGTTGGAAATATCGTACAGCAGATGATATTGAAACGTCTACTCCGAATGATCCTGATAGTGTGTATGCCTGGGTGAGTTATCCCGGACAATCTTGCATGAAGGCATTACCTAACGGAGATCTTTTAGTATCAGGAGTTCATTCATGGACAAAGGAAAATAAACAAGAGAAACGATCTATTCTATACAGATTTGACTCACAATCTGGTCAGTTAAAATGGAAATATCCGAATGAAGGACCGATAGACAAAATATATCGTTGGTTCGATGTAAGTGATAATGGAAAAACACTTGCTCTACTAACAGATGACAGCGGTAATGGGAACGGTATGTTAACAGTCATTGATGTAGAAACGGGTACGGAAGAATGGTCTACAAAAATTGAACCATTGACACCGTATTTTAAAGGTGTTACATTTTGGCGAGGTGTGAGTATGTCACCAAATGGAAAGTCAATCAATGTAACAACAGATGATGGTCGTGCCTTCATCTTTGATGTAGAGAACTCAGAACCGATATGGCAAGAGAAATTGGCATCACCATTGGAGGTAAGCGGTGTTCCAATTATTGCGACCACAGGAACAATTGGATCAACTGATACTCATGCCCTTTTTGTCACAGGAGATACATACATTCCATATCACCTTCAAAAAGGTGCACAACGTCCATCTACAATGCATCCGAATGGGATGACGTTATTTGCGTTTTCATGGACTGGTGTAAAGAAATGGCAGTGGAAACTTGAGAATATGCCGCAAGGATTACGTATTGATAGACAAGACCGCTTTGCGGCATTAGGGGTCTCAAAACGGAGTAAGAATCCTAAGGAGAGTCTACACGGAGTTTCGGTGTTTGACTTAACCGCTGATGGGGGTGGTATATCAAAATATCTCTTTACCTACCGAACAGAAGGCCAACTTCCCTACGATACACTCGCTATTAGTTCTGACGGATTGGTTATTGCAATTGTAGAAATACCGATTTCATTACCTGATGATACACAACTTGGGAAAAATCAGATACATCTATTGTATTAATTTACAACTATAGCGTAAATTTAAGTATAACGTAATGAATTTCAACAATTGGAAGTCTTGATCCTGATTTGGTTAGTATTGACAGAAGCAGATTCAAAAAGTATACTTGTAATGTTGATAGTAAAGCCGTCTTGTGGAATTCCTTTATATCAAGATTAAATTGATTAATAGTATTGATAGGATTGAAAATGCAGACTTTTTCAAATGAAGAATTATTACATAAAATACAAGAGAATGAATCTGATAGCATAGAATTTAAGGAATCACTATCAGGAGACGCTGCAGAAAAAATTCGGATGGCAATCTGTGCATTTGCAAATGATTTACCAAACTATGAGAAACCGGGTCTTATTTTTCTTGGTGTAAAACCGGATAAAACTATTGTCGGACTTCAGGTAACAGATGAATTACTTAGACGTTTAGCAGATATGAAAACTGATGGGAATATCGTTCCTCCGCCATCACTGACAGTTGAAAAACGCGAGTTGCATGGTAAAGAAATTGCAGTAGTTAAGGTAGAACCCTCTAATTCTCCACCAGTTAGATATAAAGGTGTCATCCATATCCGAACTGGTTCTCGACAAGACATAGCAAATGTGCAGGATGAAAGAATACTCAATGAAAAACGCCGATATGGTGACCGTCCTTTTGATTTGTACCCGATTCCATTTTCTACAATTTCCGATCTAAATTTATCATTATTTAATAATGAATATCTTCCGCAGTCTGTTTCCCGAGAAATCTTAGAACAGAATGAAAGAGTTGTAGATGAACAATTAGCAGCAACGAAGATGATCACCTCCGTGGATGATCCTATACCTACAGTCCTTGGAATTTTGACACTTGGAAAGAGTCCACAAGATTATCTGTATGGGGCATACATCCAGTTCCTAAGAATTGACGGAAATGAACTAACAGATGAGATTATAGACAGTGAAGATATCCGTGGAGGAATTTCCGACCAGATACGACGCTTAGATGAGAAATTGATTGGACATAATCGAGTAGCGGTTGATATTACCTCTGGACCGGTTGAAAAGCGCTTTCACGATTATCCTTTAGAAGCACTACAGCAAATAACGCGAAATGCTATAATGCATAGAACTTATGAAGGAACAAACGCGCCTGTTCGGGTAACATGGTTCAATAATAGAATAGAGGTATTAAGCCCAGGTGGTCCTTACGGAACAATCTCAGCAGAAAACTTTGGTGAGTCTGGATTAGCAGAATACCGCAATCCAAACCTTGCTGAAGCAATGAGAACTCTTGGTTTTGTACAACGTTTCGGTGTTGGTATATCCATAAGTAGAAAACTCCTTCAAACAGCAGGTCATCCAGACTTAGAGTTTGAAGTAATCACAAATTTTATTAGGGCAACAATATATTCAAACTGAAATGGAGACTATTTGCAAATGTCTATTCCAGTATTAACATTCTTTAATAACAAAGGTGGTGTTGGCAAGACATCTCTGGTTTATCATCTTTCTTGGATGTTCTATGATCTTGGTTATCGTGTCCTTGCATGTGACCTTGACCCCCAGGCAAATCTCACCAGTATGTTTATACATGAGGAACGACTTGAAGAGTTATGGACTGAAGAGGGGGATAGAAAAACTATCTATAATGCACTACTACCCCTTTTAGATGGTACAGGGGATATTAAACCTGCACATTTGGAAAATATCGCTCATGGGCAAATCAGAAAAAAGTTAAATCTTATTGTTGGAGATCTAATGTTATCCACGGCAGAAGACGAACTCTCAAGACAATGGCCAGAATGCTTAGATCGACGACCTCGTGCTTTCCGTGTAATTTCAGCACTCTGGAGAATCTTGCAAGATGCTGCAAATGAACGAGATGTTGAGATTATCTTGGTAGACGTAGGACCTAATTTAGGAGCACTGAATAGAGCTATCTTAGTAGCTACAGACTATGTTATTGTACCACTTGGGGCAGACCTATTCTCTCTTCAAGGGTTAAGAAATCTTGGTCCTACATTACAGAATTGGCGTGATGGATGGAAAGATAGACGTAACCGCAATCCTGATCCTGACTTACCAATGCCAGAAGGTAAAATTACACCAATTGGTTATGTCGTTCAACAGTATAGTGTCCGTTTGGACCGTCCAGTTTTGGCTTATGATAAATGGGTTAATCGAATGCCAGCAGAATATTCTCGAAATCTATTGATGGACAATACTGAACCATATGCAAAAACACCTGAAGAAGATAAGAAGAACTCTCTTGGGACTGTCAAGCACTATAGAAGTCTCGTTCCAATGGCACAGGAAGCACGTAAACCTATTTTCCATTTAAAGCCAGCTGATGGGGCAATCGGTGCACATGCAAGTGCTGCCTCAGCTGCGTATCACGACTTCAAAATCTTAGCTGAGAAAGTAGTGAAAAGAATTGACATTAATACTACCATATCACCTGAATAGTATGTAAAGTTGCTATACAAGCTCGGTATTTTTGTCCTAATTTGATTATAGACAAGACTAAATTCCACAATATCACTCTTATTTCACTACTAACCTAAATTAGCAAACAACACCACTCCTAAATAGCGTTATTACCTGCTTAATCGGTCATTAATAGGTGTGAATCCTTGCTAATAAACGGTTTATAATCATTAAAACTTTATGAATTCAGTAACCGATTGATTTAATCAAACGTATATATAGAAAACATACCGTAAAACCGTGTATTAGCAAGGTTGGCAGTATGTTGAATGTTCTCTGAATTCAGTCGCCCCTTGACAGTGACGGAATTCAGAATAACAGTCCGGAACCTTATAATGTTATTTTACTTGAATGCTTGTATTTAGTAAAGTAATTTTTTAGTTGTAAGGTTCCATTGAATTACATTTCAGTCTGAAATATGAACTCACAATAATGTTTAGATAACCGTTATGGAGTTTTGACTGAAAAAAAATAATTATAAAAGGAAGTATAATCATGGCTAAGAAATTAATGAAGGATGACATTATCAACAGCGTAGTTGATAAAACCGGTTTGAGTAAAAAAGATGCTGGTGCTGCTGTTGAAGCGTTTACTTCTACAGTCCAGGAAACCTTGAAAAAGGGTAATTCCATTGGTCTTATCGGCTTTGGAACTTTTGAAGTCAGAACTCGTGCCGCTCGTGAAGGCCGTAATCCTCAAACTGGCGAAGCCCTTAAAATCCCTAAGAAAAAGGTTCCTGCATTTAAAGCCGGTAAAAAACTTAGAGACGCAGTCTCCTAAGAGTTTTGCTTGTATGTAAAAGTCGATGTTAGACATTTATCCCTGATATGGTGTCTACTTCGACTTTTTCATTTAAGGTGTGTGTCAAATTGTTAATAAATTACTGATAATTACACCATCTTTGATGTAACTTAAAATTCCTACTTGTTTAGAATATTAATTGGACAGTTAGCCCTAATACTCGTATTAAAGGTTGTGTTTTTATGTAAATTGCTCTCTCTCAACTTTGTAATTCCCATTTCAGTGATACTCCGTAAGGTGTTCCCCACAAAACCGTACCTACCGGTTTGGGATACGTCATTTTCATCTAAATCTACCCGCATAGGTGGAAGAGTTAGCCAAACCCGTTCTACAATAAATTATGACAATATGTCAATTATAAATGGTATAATATTTCCTCCAACGACGTATTAACAATCATAGAAATTCCACCCAGAAATTCTCACTATATCAGATACCGCTTTACTTCAATTTTCATTGTAAAAACTCATTCTCTGTGATAATATAGAGGATATATCCTACTTGCATTTAATGTTAACTCACATGAATTAAGTAGGTTGATTTCATGTTGAAATGTACGGTATCAGGAGTTTTTGATGTTGATTAGAACGAGGGCACCAGTACGGATTGACTTTGCTGGAGGTTGGACTGATGTTGCCTTATTTACAGAAGATTCTAAGGGTTTAGTTGTCAATGGAGCTATCAATAGATATGCGTATGCGACACTTGCTTTTGAAGGTGAAACAGAATTTCCGGAATCAATAGAACTTCAACGTGTTATAGATAAGAGTATTCGTATTTATTCAGCAGATTTCGATACTTTTGTTGAAGCAGAGGATGTACGTCAGCTCGAATATGACGGTAACATTGATCTTGTAAAAGCGGCAGTCCGACAAATGTCAATTCAGTTTGGTGGTTTTGATCTAATTACACAATCGAATGCCCCTCCTGGAAGTGGTCTTGGTACATCAGCGGCTATGGGTGTTACTTTGATTGGTGTTCTTGGTGCACTAAAGGATATAACCTATGTTCCGTATCAATATGCTGAACTCGCCAGTAGTATTGAACGGCATGAACTCGGTATCCTGGGTGGAAAGCAGGATCATTATGCGAGTGCGGTAGGTGGTATTAGTTTCATGGAATTTCAGGATGAAGAAGTAAAGACATCCTCCCTAACCTTACCTCCAAACATCCGATATGAATTAGAGAAAAACCTGGTATTATGTTATACAGGACAATCGCGATTATCTGGAAATATCCATCAGAATGTTACGGAGGCATATAAAAGCAAAGAGCCGGGTGTGAGAAAGGCTTTAAATAACTTAAAAGAGATAGCAGAATCAACAAAAAATGCCCTCATGCGTGGTCGTTTATCCGACTTTGGTGAATTACTGACAGAAAACTGGCAGAATCAAAAGAAACTCCACCCATCCGTGACAAATGATCGGATTGAGAAATTATTTACAATTGCGAATGAAAATGGTGCAATTGGTGGTAAAGTCTGTGGTGCTGGTGGTGGTGGGTGTCTACTCTTTTATTGTCAACCGACTCGCGAACATAATGTACGTCAAAAACTTGAAGATGCTGGCACAAAAATCATAGACTTCAATTTTGATTTTGATGGTCTTCAAATATGGAGAGCAGATTAGATTACTTTACTCGCATACCTTCATCCGTTTCTGTATAACACATTATATCTCCATACCAATCAATTCATCTCCAAATATATCTCAAGTATAAATATAATCGAAAGGAACCTTCATGGAAAACACCAAATTCGAGAATGATTTGGCAGCCGCTGAGTTTTTACAGAATGCGCGCGAAAGAATCATCAACGAATTAAAGAAACAGATTATCGGTCAAACCGAAGTTGTTGATCAGCTCCTAATTGCTCTATTTTCTCAAGGGCATTGTCTTCTTGTTGGTGTCCCAGGATTAGCTAAAACACTACTCATTAGTACTTTTGCTCAAATACTGGAACTACCATACAATCGGATTCAATTCACACCAGACCTAATGCCATCAGACATCATCGGTACTGACATAATTGAAGATGAGATGGATACAGGAAAACGTGCCTTTCGTTTTATTAAAGGACCTGTATTTGCTAATATTGTTCTTGCGGATGAAATTAACCGCACGCCTCCGAAAACGCAAGCCGCCTTGTTACAGGCAATGCAGGAATATAAGGTAACTGCAGGTGGAAACACCTATGCCTTAGAACTCCCTTTCTTTGTCTTAGCAACCCAGAATCCAATAGAACAAGAAGGTACATATCCTCTTCCCGAAGCACAACTTGACAGGTTTATGTTCAATATCTATATTGACTATCCAGCAAAATCGGAAGAGAAAGAGATTGTCCTTGCAACTACCTCAGCTTATGAACCTGAGATAGAACCAGTTCTGACCGGTGATGAAGTATTAAGGTTACAACAGATAGTTCGGAAAGTTCCAATCGCTGAGGCAATGGTTGATTACGCTGTTGAATTGAGTCTAAATACGCGTCCGACAAATGATGAATCACCAGATTTTATTAAAGATTGGGTGGATTGGGGTGCTGGACCGAGAGCATCTCAATATCTTGTATTAGGTGCTAAGGCGCGTGCGATTATGCATGGACGTTATCATGTAAGTTATGAGGATATAAAATCTGTGGCGAAACCTGTCCTCAGACATAGAATTCTTACCAACTTCAATGCTGAAGCAGACGGTATAACAAGTTTAGATATAATCACACGGTTATTAGATGAGGTGAAACCCCCAGAATCAAATTAACAGGAATGGTTAGACGGAATTAATGTAATGGCTGTTGGTGTCATGTTTGTTCTATTAACTCTTATATCACACCAGATTGTGGATGACAGTATGATAGGTAAAATTGAAGTAACTCCGAAAATAGAAATTGTTGATATCCCGAACAAATTATCTGTCTTCATACAACTCGGTTGTGAGAGATATGTCAACGTTTTCGGTATTCACATTTTTGCGACATCAAAAACACCTGAACGCAAACTCTCTCATGCCGCTGGAGTATTGGCACAATACATAGATAATAACGAAGATGGTATCCCTGATAACCAATTAGTCTTGAGTCATTTGGTAAGTCGAGATGTCTTCATCATAATGCCAGGTACAGAATCAGAGATGGATGAATTGGATCTGGATATTGTACAAGATGCCGGATTCCATTATGGTCAAGATCTGTATGGTGAAGAAACAAATCCTGACTTTATAATTGATGGAGAAATCAACGCTCCAGATGGGGATTATTATGATGGAGCCTTAGAGGAGATACTTCATCCGATTACACATCATGGATATGCGAATGCATATCCGAATGTATTTGGACTAAGACGTGGATCGCTCTTGTCTAAGTGTTTAGATACTGCTCGTGGTGGATATTTTGAGCATGTTCCTCAAGATGGACCGAAAAGTGGTTATCCTGAAGAAGCTTGGTTCCACTATACTGATGAGACCTGCGATTATGGATGTATGATGACAGAATACATCTATTGGGCGTTAACATCAATCTTGGAGACACAAGACTTTCCAGGACGGTACGAGGCACTGAAAGTAGAATGGGAACTAAATACTAAAGAAAAAGTAAGAACTGTAGACACCTCAATATATGAACTTATGACAAATCCGAAGTACATGTTTCCAACCAAAGCACCAGATGGTAATTATAAACCGTCAGCTAATCCTGTTACAAGTATACCAATAATTCCCTTCAAGGATTAGGATAAATAAGAAGTAAGTTATTCTGAACAACAGTATCCTCGGATGACACATCATGCTCAACTCAAAACATCAATCACCACTACAACGTATATTTTTTCCAATATTCTTCTTTTTCCTACTATTCACTACATCACATCTCTATGCCCAGATTAAAACTCCTAACGAGGTTTTAGGTTATCAGGTTGGAAGTGATTATAAGGTGGCAGGATGGGAAACAGTATCGGGATATTTGCGAGAATTAGCTGAGAATTCAAATCGGATTGTCGCACAAGACTTAGGCCAGACTACTGATGGAAAGGACTTCATAATCCTACTCATCTCTGCACCAGAGAATTTGGATAGTTTAGACGATTACAAGGAAAATCAGCGCAAACTTGCTTATCCAAAAGATGATATTGTGCATGAACTGGATACAATCTGCAAAGAAGGAAAAGCCGTTGTACTCATCAATTGTAATCTACATTCTACTGAAATCGCATCCTCCCAGATGTCAATGGAATTCGCCTACGAATTCGCCACTCAAAACACACCTGAAATAAATAAAATTCTCGAAAATGTCATTATTCTATTAGTGCCATCCGCGAATCCTGATGGTTTAGACATTGTTGTCGATTGGTATAATCAGACAGTCGGTACACCTTATGAAGGTGCTGAACTTCCGTGGTTATATCATAAGTATACAGGACATGACAACAACCGGGATTGGTATATGTTGACGCAGGTTGAGACACAGATGCTGACCCGTGTTCTGTATGAGGAGTGGTTTCCAGAAGTAGTATATGATGTCCATGAAATGAGTTATCGTGGTCCACGATTCGTTATCCCGCCTTACTTTGAGCCGATGAATCCTAACATCCCGCCAATTCTACAGAGGTCACTATCTTTAATCGGGGCGCAATTGGCGTACGATTTTACGGATCAAGGTTTTACAGGAGTACTTTCAAATGCGGTTTATGATACATGGTGGCATGGTGGATTTCGCACTGTTCCGTATCGACATAATATGATCGGGATATTGACAGAGGCTGCTCGTGTGGAGATAGCAACTCCAATCTTTCAACCCAGAGACACTTTACGAGGGTATCGAAGAGGGTTAGATAAGTATACATTACGTACGAATTTTCCTGAGCCGTGGCCAGGAGGATGGTGGCGTTTACGCAACATTGTGGATTATGAAAAAACTGCTGCTATGTCTATACTCACATTTGCTGCAGACAATAGGGTGATGTTGAAAAGCAATTTCTATAAGATGGGTCTTGACGCAATTGAGAAAGGACAAAATGAACCACCTCGTGCTTTTCTAATTCCAGAACAACAAAGAGACATTCATACAACTCTAAAGATGTTAGATATTTTAAAACGGGGTGGTGTGGAAATACATCAAGCAAGGAACATTTTCACTGCTGATGGTGTGGAATACCCCGCAGGCACTTATGTTGTATTGATGGCACAACCATTCCGGGCACATGCTAAAGACCTACTCGAGGTACAACACTATCCAGAACGACGCCCATCACCTGAATCATCACCCGAACGACCTTATGATGTTGCTGGATGGACACTTCCTTTACAAATGGGAGTTAGAACTGTAACCGTTGTGCATCCTTTTGAGGTGGAGTTGGATTTTGTAGACACAATTCCTAAGATAGAAGGAAATTTTATATCCATTCCTGAAGCGACAAGATATCTTTTTGAGAATCAGACGAATGTTGATGCCATAGTTCTGAACCATCTATTTAGAAAGGGTATAGAGGAAAAAACTTTACTACTCTATTCCTCAAGTAAAGAAGTAAAGAGTGGGGATAAGACTTTTCCACGCGGAACAATACTTATCAGAAGAATGGCAGATGTACCAACTTTAGATGAAGAAATACAGGATATCGCAGAAACCTACGGAATTCAGATATATGCAGATAATTCGATTGATGAGGATACATTTGATAAATCATTCCTACCTATTTCCCAACCACGACTTGGACTGTATAAGCCGTGGTTAGCAAGTATGGATGAAGGTTGGACACGATGGGTTTTGGATTCTCATCAGTTTGCTTATAATAGTATTACGAATTCTGAAATTCGCGCGGGAAATTTGACTGAACGATATGATGCTATAATTTTACCTGATATTGGGGCATCAAGAATTTTGAATGGACATCCAACAGGAAAATTACCACTTGAATATGTTGGGGGAATAGGTAATGAAGGATTGGCTCATCTGCGCAGCTTTGTAGAGGAAGGTGGAAGCCTTATCTGTTTGAATGCTGCAACGCAACTCCCATTAGAGTATTTTGGTTTAGAAGAGAAGGGGATTTTGAATGTAGTGAAACAAGCCAAAAAGTCGGGTGAACCAGAATTCTTCTGTCCAGGGTCTTTGTTACGTGTATGGATTGATACGACACATCCTATTGGCTATGGTTTAGATAAAGAAATGGCTATCATGTTTAAATTTAGCCCCGCCTTTGAAGGATCACGTAGTGGTGCAAAACCAATTGCAACATATCCAGAATTTAATCCATTGATGAGTGGTTGGATTGAGGGTGAGAAACGAATACAGCAGAAATCCGCCTTACTGGATGTAGAAATAGGAGATGGCCGTGTAATTCTTTTCGGATTCAAACCTCAGCAGCGTGGGCAGTCACACGGAACATTCAAGTTGCTTTTCAATGCAATTTACTATAGTGCAGTGGTTTCTGAAAAGTAGATATACGTAACGTAAGGAAGATAGAAAAAGAGCTATAATAGAAGAGAATACCGTCCATATTCTATTGAGGAACATGGTATACCGAATTAATATAGCATTGCTCCGCCTGCTACAGGTATAGATAGACCAGTTAGAAAGTTTGATTGTTCTGATGCCAGGAAAGATACGGTATTAGCAACGTCTGTTCTGGTAGCTAATCTGCCGAGTGGAACTAAACCAGATCTGTTCTGTATGAGTTCCTCATACTTATCTTTGAATTGTTCATTATTCTCAGCGAGAACATTCACAAGTTGGGTGACACGTTCAGTATCCACTAAACTTGGACAGACTGCATTAACGTTTATCTGGTAGGGAGCAAGTTCAAGTGCGAGTGCTTGGGTGAATCCAATAATTGCAAACTTTGAAGCACTATACGCAGCGTATCTCGGCATCGCTTCTTTTCCTGCAACAGAAGATATATTGATGATTTTACCTTGTATTTTTCTTTCTATAAAATGACGAGATACCGCTTGTGAGCAAAGAAATGTTCCTTTCGCATTTACTGTGATGACTCTATCCCATTCTTTCTCATCTAAGTCAACAGTAAAAACTCGGTCTTTGCCTGGTTTTGCTCCAGCATTATTAACCAATATATCTATTTTACCGAACTCAGATACTATTTTTTCTATCATGGCAGCTACTTCATCTGAGTTAGTAATATCTGTAACCAATCCTAATGAACGCTTTCCGAGCGATTTTATTTCATGCACGACATCTTGTAGCCCTCGCCATTCAGATGTATCTAAGTCATACGGTTTTTCGACGACATCATTCACGACGACATCAGCACCGTCTTTAGCTAATTTCAGTGCAATTGACCGTCCTAAACCAAACTCCCCCGCAGCACCTGTGACTAAGGCAATCTTTCCAGTTAGATGATTCATATTTAATCTAAATTATTTCTTAACGCTGGTTATTCAGCATACTTATATTTAGAAATGATCATTTATATTGGTTTCTCGGTAGTTATACTTGTGGTCTGCCTCTGTTAGATATAAGAGGATATCTTATTGAATAATGATGATGCATCCTATATGTCTTTCACATGATACAAGACCAGAAACCTTCTATTGTGTTGGTATCTATTACTTGTCTTTCACACAACGAAAACCGTAACTGTAGAACGTGAACCAAGGCAAAACGCCATCGCGGCATGCGACCCGAACGAAGTAGTCTGAATTGATCCATGTACCACCACGCAAGACGCGAGGCTGTAGCCGATTAACTTCTGTAAAGCTATTGATTAACTTGTCCACACTATTTGCTCCAGACAGCGGATTACGGGCAATTTCATCTTGCGGAAATGTAGAGTAGAAATTCGATTCATACGCATCCAGACACCATTCCGAGACATTACCTGTCATATCGTATAACTTGTACCCATTTTCAGGATATTTTCTCACTGGAGTGGTATCCCCAACATTCATACCATAGTTTGCGTCCTGTGGGGTAATCATATTCCCAGAAGGATACTTTTTATTCGCCAAGCCGCCCCTGGCAGCGTATTCCCATTCCGCTTCTGTCGGTAAACGCTTCCCCGACCACTCGGCGTAAGCAATCGCCGCATACCAACTCACATATACCACAGGATGATTGTCTCTCCCACTTGGATAGTTATTACCATTCCAATGTTTGAGGTAATTTGCATTAACAAATTCTGTGTTAACACGTTCCTTTTGCCACTGTGGATTCTCAAGTAAGAACGCTTTATATTGCTTGTTGGTCACTTCAGTTTGATCCATATAGAATGCGTCAACATACACAGTATGTACCGGACGTGCGTCTTTACGATCTTTAGGATCGTCGCTGCCCATCCGAAACTCGCCTGCGGGGATGAGAACCATCCCTTCAGGCGGCATTGGGACATCAGAAACATTGGTAGTATTACCCTTATATGTAATTACGGGTGCGTCATCTGCCAACGTGAGATAGGAGACCTCCGTAATGCTCGGGATAATGGTGAAGAAACAGAGGAATGCAAGAATGAAAAAATAGATATAGGTTTTCATAAAAGAATCACCTTACTCTGTGATGCAGTAGAGATGTTGATCACCACGGAGGTATAATTCTGAACCTACGATTGCTGGTGACGCGTTAAGACTCTCGTCAAGTTGGTTTCTTGCTAAGACCTTAAACTCGGGACCATGCTGGATGACCTTGACAACACCGTTCCTTCCTGCGATGTAAACGCGATCTGATGCACCTACGATCGAAGCATATACACTCGACACACCTTGTAGTCGTTGCGGACCGTAATACGCCTCTCCTGATTCCACATTGAAAGCGGAAAGAATTCCTGTGTTGCCTTTCAAGAAATAGATAATACCTTTATAGAGAAGGGGGGACGGTACATAGGGTGTATCCCTATTGTATTCCCAGATAACGGCTTCAGAGTCGGTAATATCGTTTGTTGCCTGTGCCAGGTGAATTGCGCGGAGGTCACTACCACGGAATCCACTCATAAGATAAGCATACCCGCCAGCAGCAACAGGTGAGGGTATACAGTTAGCTGTCAAACCAGCACCGTCCCATAACAAGTCGCCGGATGCCAGATCGTAGCTACGGACACGATTTGTTCCTATCGTTATCACCTGATGTTTTCCATTAGATTCAACGACAATAGGGGAAGACCAAGTTGTTCTTTCATCACGGTAAGTCTTCCAGATGACATCACCTGTCCGTTTGTCAAGGGCAGTGATGAAGGAATCCCCTTCATGATCCTGCAAAATAACAAGTGTATTACCGTAGAGTGCGGGTGAACTTCCCTCACCAAAAGTGTTTCTTTTATACATTATCCCGATATTTTTTTCCCACTTCACTTCTCCCATCATATCCACGCAGTAGAGTCCGCGTGATCCGAAATAGGCATAGATATATTCGCCATCGGTTACTGGTGAGTTAGATGCAAAACTTGCATCACCGTGCGTTCCTTCGTGGGGTGCGAGTTCTTTGAGTGTTTTTTGCCAAAGGATGTCTCCAGTATTTCGGTCAATCGCTATGAGATCAAACTTGAACCATCCTTCTGACCCGCCGTGTCCCCGTAAATCTTCAAAGAAACCCTTGAAAGAGTTAGCATCGTCTTTTTCCTCTTCCTTTATCTCAGGTGCTACACCTTTGATAGCGGTCTGTATGAAAATTTTATCTTCCCAGACAATTGGTGTGGAGTGCCCCATACCAGGGATAGGGACTTTCCAGCGGACGTTTTCGGTTTCACTCCATGTCGTAGGTGGATTGGCATTGTCAGATGCAGTCCCGGTTGCGTAAGGACCGCGCCAATAGTGCCAGTTTTCTTCAAAACCGTCTGGCGGTGCAGCGATCGCAGTGACCAAGGCTAAAGCAAAGATATAGAGTGTCAAAATTAGGGTTCTTTTCATATTAAATCCTTCATTTTAATGTTAGAGTGTTAACCGAGTAATGATACAAGATTTAGCGATAATCTTTTAATCTGGCTGTATCATTTCAACTGAAACAACAATAACATTTATGACAAATGTTGTCAAAGAAATCAGGCTAATGGGTTATGTGGTTAATTTGTCACTTTATTTATTCTTGATGTAGGGATATTGTGAAGGCAAAAAGTGTTAGTTTTATTGTTTTCAGATGCTTACACAGGAATGATTCGTATTTATGTGATAAATTGTAGTAAAGTGACAACTACTTTACACTCAGTCTACTTATGAAGACTAACTTCCGATGTGGCAAGTACTTGATGATTTAGTTGAAACCCTATCATTATTCCTCAGTCTCTTCTGAAATCAAGATATCACTATCTGATTCATCTTCTTGTTTATACGCATCGAGTTTTCTGTGTAAAGTCCGCACACCGATATTTAGTATTCTTGCAGCTTCAGTCTTATTATTTCCCGTCTCAGTCAAAGTTTTTTCAATCGCTTCCCTCTCAATTTCTTCCATAGTCATACCGACCTTTCCGATAGAATCCTCAACATTGTCAGAGGTGTTAACCGGGGATTGTATGCCACTTCGTCCGTTTTCAGGTATTAGTAACGGCATTAATCCATCATCAGTTCTTTGTTCAACTGCTTTAGCAATGGTTGAGAGAACGTCTAAAGTCTTTCTTAGGATTGAAGCGGTATCCTCAGTATCTGCCACCTGTAGCCAACTGGTATCTTCATCAGGAATAAGCGATGGCATTTCAATACTTTCATTTGTATGGGGTTCCAATAATCGTACTGCAGAGAGAATGAGTCCAAGAATAGTCTTATAAACAGCCTCGCTTTCTGTAGCGATTAATTGTGGTTCGGGGTTGACAACCTTCATGGATGTGCCTGCCTCATCAAGAATTTGTATTGGATATTTTGTGTGTTGGGATTCTATATCTTTTGGCATATCATTTAATTCAATCTCATTTGAGTTTGTTAGGATGATTGCATATTCAATGGCATTCTTGAGTTCTCGAACGTTTCCATACCATGCTACATTCTGAAGATAGTTAAGTGCTTCAGGTTTTATCCCTATAACCTGTTTGTTATGTTTTTCACTTAATTCATTGACAAAAGCATTAACAAAGAGAGGAATATCTTCTCTTCTTTCTCGTAATGGTGGGATATGGATATGAAATAGATTTAGACGGTAATAAAGATCTTCTCTGAACTTTTCAGATTGTACGGCATGTTTAAGATCGACATTTGTAGCGGCAATAATTCGGACATCAACCTTTATGTTCCTCTCACCACCGAGTCGTGTAAATTCCTGATTTTCTAATACACGAAGGAATTTAACTTGAACCTCGGGAGACATCTCCGCTATTTCATCCAGAAATAGTGTACCACCATCGGCGAGTTCGAACACACCACGGCGTTGACTCGTTGCTCCTGTAAAAGCACCTTTCTCATGTCCAAAAAGTTCGCTTTGAAGAAGGTCTTGGTAGAAAACCCCGCAGTTGACAGCTTTAAAGGCTTTGCCTTTTCGCTGACTATTCTCGTGGACAGTTGTTGCGATGACCTCTTTCCCAACACCTGTTTCCCCTGTAATTAGGACAGTTGCATCTGTTGGAGCAACTTTCGCAACTTTACGCCATACAGATTGTATCTGCTCAGATTTACCAATTATTGGGTATGTTGGTGGATTGGAAAGGGGTGTTGGAAGATTCATTTTTCTCTCCCTCTTGACCCATTGGATGAATGTATAACTGACCTACTTGATAATATCAAGTAATACAACTGGATTTTCTTTTACTTGTTCAAAAACTTGAAACCCTTGTTCACATGCTGCTTCACATAATTTATTGAAAACAAAACCTTTAAGTGACATCACCGTAACCCCTAAAGAACTTGCTAAATCTTTGCCAGCAGGAACAAAATGAAGGTTAGGTAATTCTGGAATCAACTTTTTGTGTGTTTTTCCAAGCAGAAAAATTAGAGTAGTTTCAACTATATTTAAGAATGGTAATTGTAGTGCCTGAACATACTCTTTTCCTAATAAGAAGAAAATTAAATCATACTTGCCTGCTGATTCTGCTGTATCTTTATGTATTTGTAAGTTATCGCTTCGCTCAATAATATCGTTCTTCTTAAGACCCTGAAAAGTAATATTATACGGAACAATAGTTTGTTTTTCTTTAAGTAAACCATATCCTGCTGATAGGATATTTAAGTCAACAATATCTGTTCCATATTTATCTCTTATTAATTTTATTCCTTCCATAAGGTATAAATGTTGTAATCCTGTATACATCTCAACTGTAGGAAGAGAACAATTCCTCAATTCTTCAGTACGTTGCTGAAGCCGTTCAGTAGAGGCAAAATCTTCATATATTAATTGGTTCGATGGTTTATATTTTTTCTTACTTGTACACGAGGTAATTACCAATATCTTCATAGACGATTTTTCTTATAGTTATTGAACAATATCAAGTAAAACATCTGGATTATGCTTTACTTGTTCAAAAACCTGAAACCCTTGTTCACATGCAGCTTCGCACAATTTCTTCATAACAACACCTTTCAATGCAAAGTTTGTTGTGCGGAGAATTTTTTGTAATGCACTACCAGTTTCTACAACATGAACATTCGACAGATTCTCATCTACTGCTTTTCTTTGACTTTTTGGAAGTAGAAAGATTATAGGTACAGAACGTTCTACTTCAAATACACGTTGCAATGACGAAATATCATCAGGTCGTAATAATGAGAATACAATGTCGTAACTTTCGAATAAAGCCACTGTTTTCTCAGGAACACCCGTATCATCTAATTCTAAAATATCAAGTTCATGTAGCGGTGAAGTATCAAACGGAACAATAATATCCTCTTCGTTGACCGGATCCATCTTACCGTCAACACGACAATGATACCATGGAAAATATAGGTCTATAGAATGTTTTTCATAATTCTTGTGTTTACGAATCTGATCTAACCCTTTACGCAACTCAATATAGAGAGGTCCAGTGAACATATCCTTAGCAGGCAATCGATAATCTCTGTCCTTGTCGTGCCAACCTTCTTCGTTAAAACCGCACAATTCTTTTATTCTTGATTTTAAACGATCTTGTGAACTACAGTCTTCAGAATCAAGAGGATTATCAATCTTATGTTTTTGTCCAGTCGTATAAGAATTAAAAACCAATACTTTCACCGACTACGCCTCCTGATTATGTTCTCTGCGCTGCCATAAGTATAGGATAGGACTTGCGATGAATATCGAGGAATATGTTCCTATGAGTACACCGACAATCAAAGCTAATGCAAACGTATTGATTTCTTCACCTGCACTTGAAAGAACAAAAATAACAATTACAACAAACAAGGTTGTTATGGAGGTAATCACTGTTCTACTAAGGGATTGATTTATGCTTCGATTTACGACATCCAAGTATTCAGTTCCACGTAAAGCTATACCATTTTCGCGAATTCTGTCAAAAACAACAATTGTATCATTGAGTGAATAACCAATAATTGTTAGAAAAGCAGCAACAGTCGGTAGATTGATTTCTTTTGAAAGTACAGCAAATAAACCCAGTGTAATAAGCACATCATGGACAAGAGCAGCGATTGCCCCGATAGCAAAACGGAATTCAAAACGCCATGATATATAGACGAGTAAGATTGCAATTGATGCGAGAACAGACCATAAAGCATCCCATATTAGGTCTTTCCCAACACTTGGACCTACTTCATTAACATTCACACTATCCGAAATTGCTGTCCATCCCTCACCCCCTTCAAGAAGTGCGTCAGTGAGTATTCTTCCAATACTTGCTTGTATTTGGATAGTAGCGTTTTCTGATAAGTCTGTTTCAAAAGCATTTGCGAATGTAATATTTATGATACCTGCCTCAGTATCTGGTTCGAGATCCGTAATCTCGTTGACTAATCGTTCATCCCCATCAATCAATTGAACGGTATCATTAACCGATAATAGATGTATTTTTTCAGCAGTACTACTGACAGATAGAGCATTGGCAGTAGCATCTCCGGGATCTCCTTGAATAGGTATATTAATGGTCTGTTTTTGGAATTCGGGACGGTGTCCCATAGAGATAAATGCCTTATTTTCATTAGGGTCAAGTTGTATTTTGGCATCACCGTATCCCAATTCCGATAACTTCGTTCTTAATTCTGCATCGGTTACAGACTTACTGAATATTGCTTCAATCTTTACCCCACCGCGGAAATCAATTCCAAAATTCGGTCCACCATGTATAACAAGGAACACAATACCGATTAGAATTAATATTACTGAGAAAGTGAACCCGGAACGGTATTTGTTGATAAAATCAAATTTTGTATCTCTTAATAGTTGCAATTTTAAATCCTCTCAATCTTTCCTTCACTCTATAGAAAACATCAATTTTCATTCAAATCTATGAAATATGTTACTTTTCTGTGTGCTGGAAAAGTCTCCTGTAATTAGATGCTTAGTTTCTCAACGTTCCGATTTCCTATTGCCAAACCATATATCTCTCTGGTAACAATAATTGCTGTAAACATACTTGCCAGAATTCCGACACCGAGTGTTACGGCGAACCCTCTTATTGGACCAGTTCCAAACTGATAAAGAACAAGTGCGGTGAAAAAGGTAGTCAAGTTAGCATCTAAGATAGTCACAAATGCACGTTGATAACCGCTTGTTATCGCCTGCCATACAGGTTTTTCAGATCTCAATTCTTCCCGTATTCGTTCGAAAATTAGAACATTTGCATCAACAGCCATCCCAATTGTCAGAATAAGTCCTGCTATACCGGGTAACGTTAAAGCTGCTCCAAATCCTGCTAATGCCCCAAGAATGATTATCATATTAAAAACAAGAGCAACGATAGCAATTAATCCAGAAAATCTATAATATATTATCATAAACACCAACACACCAAGTAAACCTATGATCGCAGCCCTAACTCCATTATCAATAGATTTCTTACCTAATGTAGGTGCGACAGCGCGTTCTTCTCCTACTTGAACCCCGACAGGAAATGCGCCTGCTTTTAGGATATTAGAGAGATAGTTTGCCTCTTCAAAACTGAAATTCCCTTCAATCATTGCTGTATTGAATATTTGGGAGTTAATGACAGGTGCAGACTGTACTTTATCATCAAGTAGAATCGCTAAATGTTCACCGATATGGCTTCCCGTGATTTGTGCGAATTTTCGCGATCCTTCCCCATCAAAATCAATGAGAACGACAATCTCAAAACTGGTTGCGCCAGAACTGGGTCTTGCTTTTGTTATATGGTGTCCTGACAATAGGACTGGACTTTCAAGTACATACCAACCCCCTGTTTCGTGATCATATCGAATTTCACTGTCTTCGGGTAAGTCGTCTGGTGGAGGTGTGTCGGCAGAACCGGACCATATACTCCCACCTGAAGGTGATTTCTTAACAATTTTAAACTCTAAACGTCCCATTGTTTGTACAATACGTAGAGGGTTTGATGAATCTTTTGCGCCTGGAAGTTCAACAATGACCCGCGGTCTATTTGGTACCTGTCGAATATCGGGTTCTGCGACGCCAAAAGCATCAATACGATTTCTTAGGACGATCAATACCTGCTCAATCGCTTCATCGCTATATTCACTCATTCCTTTGGAACTCAGGTGTAGCCGATAAGAAGCTTGTGCGTCCTTCACAGTTATTACCTCTGCGTTATCGAAAAAGTTAACTTCATTCAAGAGCTTGACGGCTTTATCAAGATATTCTTTCTTTTCTTTTTCATCCGATCTGAGACGAGAAGGTATTTCAATGACAACGTTTAACGCATCTTCGTTGAGAACTTCATCAGCTTGTCTACACAAAATCTGCTCAGCCCTCAGGCTTTCGGGTATAGAGAAAGCGTTTTCTTTTATTAAAGCCTTTTTCGATTCTTCCAAATTGATTTCAAGAACAAGGTGTACACCTCCCTTAAGGTCTAAGCCTAACTTCAATCGATTTTCAGGGAGTATGCTTCTTAATCCCATTGGTAGACTTCCAAAAAGATGGAGTTGCTCCAAAGTTGCAGCAGGGTTTTCTTTCGCTTTATCCGAAATTAAGTTAACGAAAAATTCTTTGTCTTCAGTTGTATCAAACTGGTAGTCTGTAGTTTCTTCTAAATTGAGTTTCTTTAATTGGACATTGAAAATATCCTTTAGTTCTTCGGTTGCCTCTTGAAAATTAGTCCCCTCTGGTAAATCAACGGATGCTAAATCAAGCTTGAAAGCATTGTCTTCAGTGATTTCAAACTGAGGGAGTTTCGCCTGTAACGCTCGAGGTATATTTCCATACAACGGTAGGTAAAATCTGTCCAGTGTAGGGATTAGGTATAATGCTGATAAAAGCAAAATTCCTAATATTAAAACAATTCTCCAGATATTGAATCTGTACATCAAATGCTCCTGTGTTCAATTACTAAATTTACGGATGCAAGAATTAGGTAAAGTTTTATTATTATTTCAATCTCTTTTCATAAGATTTAAGAATATCTAACCCAATCACATGTTTGAAGTTTAATTTAAAACCTGATCCGTAATACAATGTCAATGGTGTGCATCCCAACTTATTACATGGGTCATAGCTATTTCAATCTATTTGGTGCGCCTGGGAGGAATCGAACCCCCGACACGAGGCTTAGGAAGCCCCTGCTCTATCCCCTGAGCTACAGGCGCGTTGACAGTCTTACCCTCATATAGGTGATTCTGAATCCTTGAATTTTCGACGAAAAATTATAACATAGTATAGTTCAGAATTCAACGAGAGAAAAGATCGGTTGATTTTCAATTTTCTTTCTTCCCTCAAGTTCTTTGAGTTCAATTAAAAGAGCGATTCCGATAATGTTCCCACCAAGTTTCTGAACAAGTTCAATAGATGCGGCAAGAGTGCCACCAGTGGCTAATACATCATCACATATCAGGACACGACTCCCTTCTGGGAATGCATCTTTATGTATAGCAAGTGTATCTCGTCCATATTCGAGGTCATAGGTTACTTCATAACACTCAAATGGGAGTTTGCCACTTTTGCGAATCGGAACAAATCCGACACCAAGCCGTAGTGCAAGTGCAGCTGCAACAATAAATCCGCGAGCATCAATACCTATAATTGTATCAATAGACTCCGATTCATATTTTTCTGCAAAAACTTCGATTGCAGCATTAAACGCAGTACCATCACCTAAAAGTGGTGTAATATCCTTGAATGTAATCCCTTGAATAGGAAAGTTCGGAATATCTCGTATGTAATTTGTAAAATCGTTCATAAGTATATACGATTAAGATCACACGAATTTGATTCTATTCTATTTTTTAAGCAATATTTTATGATCTTGAGTTTATTATTCCTGGTGTATCTTAGTTCATATTGTGATTGATTCAGAGATGCTGTATATTATGATGCATTTGGGTGAATCATAATTTTCATTCCTTTCCGAGATTCCATCGCTTCAAAAGCGTCATCAATCTCAATGAGAGGAAAATGATGTGTTATTAAAGGTGCAACCCGTACCATACCTTTTTCCAGGAGACGAACTGCTAACTCGTGATGTCGAGGTACACACCCATGAGAACCGGTGACGAAACACTCCTTATAGTGAATAATGTTTGATAGGACACTCATGGGTCGCATTGTTTTGGGAAGACCGCCAAAAAGGTTGACATAACCACGGTGTGCAACCATTTCTACTGCTTGTTCATGAGCTTCAACAGAACCACAGGTTGTAACAACAATATCAGGACCTTGACCATCGGTTTCTTCTCGGCATCGTTCAACGACATCCTCTTCTTCTGATGCAATATAGACATCCGCTTCGTAGTATTTTGCAATCTCCATTCTTAACTTACTTCTTTGAATACCGATAACCTTGGTTGCCCCCATCACACGCGCCAGATCGATCATCATACATCCAATAGGTCCTAAACCAATGATGACCACTGTTTTTCCGAGAGACATATTAACTAATTCTAATCCATTAATAGCACATGCAAGGGGTTCGGCAAGAGCAGCATGATCGAAACTAAGTGTTGTGTCAAAGGGGGTGACTGGACCTTCTTCCAAGACCAATCGGGGAAGTTTCATGTATTGGGCGAATGCCCCAGGAATTTGGTAGCCGATAGCATAGTTTATATCGCAATTGTTGCCGAGTCCATTTCTACACCAATGGCACTGACCACATGGAACATCTGCACCAATGGAAACGCGATCCCCTTCTTTCACACGTGTAACGTTTTTTCCTGTCTTCACAATCACACCGGAGTTTTCGTGTCCTATTATAGTTGGTGGTTTCACCCGTGGATTTCCATGATGTAGAATCCGTACATCCGATCCACATATACTAACGGATTCGACCCGCATAAGAGCAGAATCGTCATCAATTTCTGGATCTGGTACATCCTGAACAGAAATGTTATCAAGGCTTTCAAGAATCGCTGCTTTCATATTTTTCTATTTACCTATGTTTGTTGTTTTGATGTATCTGATGGGTGAATAAGTACTTTGGCATAAAATTCATCCTTATTCTTCATCATTTGTAAGGTTTGTGTTCCATTGGTCAAAGCAACCTTATGTGTGATCAAAGGTAACAGATTCAATTTGTTTGATGCCATTGCTTGTAATACTGTTCGCCAATCATCATCATTGCCTGATATACTGTAATCTGAATTCCAAGTTCCTAAAATACTAATCTCACGTCGCATTACTTGGGAAATCAGTGATGCTGGTAGTGTTACGTCTGCGTCAGGATTACCGAGTAAAACGACACTCCCACCCCTTCGTACATTTGCTAATGCATAGAGATAGGTTTGAGGGGATCCTGCTGCTTCAATACAAATATGTGCCCCCTTTCCATGTGTCTCTGAGGTAACTACATCTACAGGATCAATTGCAGATGTGTTGTATACATTATCAAAACCTAATCTCTGAGCTAATTCAAGTTTTTCATTCAGAATGTCAAACAGTAGAATCTGTTGTGCACCTAAAATCCTTGCCCACTGCGCGACCATGAGTCCAATTGGACCAATCCCGAATATTGCGACTGTTTTCCCAACTGGAGATTCCTTGACTCGACGTATTGCGTGGAGTGCAACAGCAGCGGGTTCAGTTAATGCAGCTTGTTCTAATGAAACCCCGTTTGGAACCCGTATAATGTTCTCTTTTGGTGCTACAACATATTCAGCGAATGCGCCATCACTTCTTGAACCAAGGTAATCATAATCGTTGCACTGTACATATTTACCACTCTCACATGCATCACATTTACCACACCATAGAAGTGGAAATACAACAACGGGGTCGCCTATATCATAACCATCAATCCCAGGACCGCATTCGTCTATTGTACCGGCAAATTCATGTCCGCAGACTGTAGGAAAACTGTAAGTTCCTTTAGTGAAAATACGGGGTATATCGGAACCACATACACCACAGAACCCGATTCGTACGCGTACTTTTCCTTCAGCGACTGTAGGAATAGGCATTTGTGCGAGTCTTAAATCCCCAATACCGTGTAGCACCAGCGCTTCCATCAGTCCGTCCTGCATCAGTCTCCTCTTTGTTCCATCCCAAGTGATATTGCTTGATGTATTTGTTGTATATTTTCAGCCCGTGTACCTGATTTATGGAAAACACTGCTTGTTCCACCGACTAAAATATCAGCTCCTTCGGCAACCATTTTAGGGATGTTTTCAAAACTAACATTCCCATCAACTTCTATAGGGATGTCAATATTCTGTTGTTTCAAATAACGTTTACAATCAGATATTTTCCGTAGTGTGGCTGGTACCAACTTTTGTCCTGCGTATCCAGGGTTTACAGTCATAATTAGAACAAAGTCAAGACGGTCAAGCACATAATCTAACGCGAAAAGCGGGGTCGCTGGGTTTAAAGCGACACCCGCCTTAATTCCATGTTCTTTAATGAGTGTTAAAGTTCTGTCCAGATGGGTGGCAGATTCAGCATGAATAGCGATTTGCTGTACACCGATTTTTGCTGCTTCAGCAACGAAGAAATCGTTATCTTCTACCATAAGGTGTATGTCAAAATCAAGATCTGTTTTCTGTCGTATTTGTTGTATGAGTGCCAACCCAATAGGCATATTTGGAACGAAGTGTGCATCCATTAGATCAAAATGTAGCATACTAATTCCAGATATATCCAATTCCCGTATATCCGCTTCTAAATTACAAAGATCCGCACACATCACCGAAGGTGCGATGCAGATTGTATTCACTGGAGAACTTTGTCGTGGTTTCCCAGTGTGTGAGTTATCGCCTGCAGTTGTATCAGAACTGACATGACGGCGTTGACTCTCAGGAGTCGACAAGACATTTCTCCATATAAATTCGGGGTTTCTGGTTGCCAATTATTATAACATAAACTGGATGAATTGTCAAATTCACAGATCTTTGAAATTAGGGTTGAAATCATAAACCAATTCTTGATATATTCCAACTTCTCAGAAAATTAAACAGTGATAAGGTGGTTTCAATATAATTGATTTATGAGTCAATTTCATAATGACTAACTTAATTTCCCCCGTATTGTAACAGATCAACGGGTTCAGTTTGTGCTTGCACCAAATATCTCAATAGTAGATTCATAAAGAATCCCCATGAATTATCAACAAATTTACCGTGTAAATGGCTGTTTTCACTGGGTAGAAGATCGTAAGACTCACTATGATGGCATACTACATTACCATTATCTGTACTTTTTAAAGAAAATATAGAATCGACTCTTTTCTCCATCGGAAGATTCTCCGTATTAACAATCCGCTTATATTCGTCAATTAATTCACTACTGCTGATACTCTCAGCCGCTAAAACAAAGAATATTGATTTCCAATGGATTGAATCTGTACCATACAATTTATAAAAATGTTGTATTTGGTTTCCACCTCTATCAAAATATGCTTTCCTATTGAGATTTTTATAACTGCTACACTTCTTAAAACTATCCTGTAATTCAGTTGTGGCGAGTTTAGTTTTTACTTCACCACATGCGTATGTGTATTCAACTGGAAATACTTGAACAGAATCACTTGTAAATAAACGTGGCGTATTCATCTTATCATATAAGATTATATCCATTTGTTTGGATTCACTACCATCAGTATCCATGACGAATCCACTTGAAATACCGATCTTTTCTGGCAAAATCTGTTCAAGATTCTCTCTGAAAGTATTCTCAATAAGTGTACCTTTTTCTGCTGGAGCAGACAAATTTCTAATTTTTTCAGCAGATATTTCCAGCTTTTTCTGAGAGAAGTATAGTGATTCTTGATAACGTTTGTTGGGCATGATTAGTCCTGAATTTCCTTATTTTCTATTAAAAAATGGAATTATACCAAATCCTATAAATTATATATATACAATCACATAATTCTTCCGCGATAAAGTTTACCTGACACACTATACACACAGTTCGCCCGCGGGAGTTTTCTTTATTTAATAGTCAGAACTTACTACACACATTTTACCCGCTGGGGTTTTCTTATGCTCATCTGAATATCTTTTTCAGAATTGGATTGGTGTGAGAAAGTATCGAAAAATCAGAAACACTTTGAATATTGATGATACTCTCTCAGAAATTATCCTAACTATAGTAAGATATGAAAACAGATAATTTATCCTCATATACTGAGAAATATCATGTTTAAAAAACCGACATTTTATCCTAAATACTCAGGAAATGGATCGTGTTAATGTTGTAATAATCTATTTGTTGAAAAAGTAAAAATGTTACACTTTTCCTACAAAGTGTAGGATTGAAATTGGTGTAAATTATCCTATCACCCCTGTTATAGACTGGCTTAACTCCGATTTTAATTAACTTTCTAATAATTTTAAAAAAGTTAATTTCTGTTGTTATTGTCCTTTCTGGTTTTTGAATTCCTACGGTTAAAAAGGTATGTGTTTTTGGCATAAATAGAACTTAGTTTTTAGTTTTTAGTTTCTTGCCTAACCCCTACTTTTATTTTCACAACACAATTTTTACATAAAAGAATTACAAATGCTCTAAAGCCAGTCTCTGTAAGGTTTTATAGACATATTTGAAAAACCGTCATTTTTTATTTTTTTTAATATTTTACACATTTTCATGGTTTCAAGTGGGCTGAACCTTGTTCTGACATAGGTTTATAGGTATATCAGGTTGTGATTTCATTTTCACAACAGTTGTGAAAGTTTCACAACAACTTTCTCTCAATGTCTATGTGGTATAAATAATATTTAAATTTACTTTCGTTATTTATTCAGTCTATCTTGGGTCTGGAAAATTAGTATCTTGAACTTCGGAGTGGTTAGAAACCGATCCTACCAGGTATTATATTTTTATAAAGTGAAGTTCAATTTCCTATTATCAAATTCAGGTTCAGTTTAATTAATTGCATTCTTGTTTAATATTAGTTGTGTAAAGTAATGTTTTTCTTCAATATTTTTTATTATTACCAATTCTAATTGATAAGTATACATTATTCGAGATAGGAGATACTTAATTTAGGTCTATATTATTTCCATAAGCATTTCGTCCATACCAAATTAGGAGTGTACGTTATGAACATCTTATAGTGTTCCCAGGTATGAATGTCTTAGGACATACCCCGTGGATTCATAAAATGTATAATTATCCTTGTATCCTGTTATCCATAATGTAAATCTATCAATTGAAATTGTATAACTTAACTTGACAATCCTCAGCCCCTCAGAGTAAAATAAATAATGATTCTTTAGATGGTGGTATAACTCATAGGATGGCACAATACGATGAAATAGTGAAACATCTGATGGGAGTTTCGCGCATGACTTCGTTATGCTATCCTTGAATACAGAAGATGTCGAAGTTTTAGAGACCCTTGATACAGAGTTACAAACGGTTAAAGTACATCGCAATGACATGACATTTAAGGTGCGATGGAATAATGAAACAGTTCTACTACATATAGAGGTACAAACCCATGACAGCAGAGATAAACCGATGCCGTTACGTGTTCTCTCTTATGGTGCTGAACTTCTGCTCAGGTACGAACTTCCCGTTTATTCTGTGGTACTGTATTTAAGTCCAGATGCCGGACAAACCGATCCAGGTGGTTATAGTTATGGAAATGATCAGTTTGGTTTGCATCATAAATATCAGGTAATTCGATTGGCAGAATTAGAAGGTGAAACATTTTTGGATACAGCACCTGTAGGACTGTTACCGTTTACACTATTAATGACACCTCCAGGTGGTATAACATCGGAAGTATGGTTGCAAAAGTGTGTCAAAAAGGTAGAATCTGCACCGGTTGATACAGAAACGCGTGGCACACTGTTTTTTGCGTTATCAACGTTTGGTAGTTTAGTCTATCACCCCAGTCTTATTCAGAAACACATTTTGGAGGAAATGATGCAAGAATCTCCTTTTTACGAAATCGTAATACAACGTGGTATAGAAAAAGGTGCGCTTGAAAACAGTATAAAAAATATTCTGTCTGTACTTACAAAACGTTTTCCGTTAGAGGATATACAACCTGTTAGAAATATACTTGAATCTAATCAAGATCTTGATCGTCTGTCAAATCTGCTTTTTTCCGCAATTGACACACCAAGCATTGAGACATTCCTACAAGAGGTAGAAACTTCGGAAAAATAAAAGGCATCAGATTCCCTTTGCCTGTTCTGCAATCTGTGAGTATTCGGTTAATTAAACTCTATACTCCCAATCCCATTCCCTAAATGGATTGTGAATTCACTATTCAACTCCTCTTCTCCACGTAAAACATTCCATCCCGATTCAGGAATCAACGGTAGGAAAACCTTATGGTGTTCCCCGGGTATGAATGTCGTTAGACATTCCAGGGAATCAAGATCTATGAATGAATCATAAAACATATCTTTAAACTATTGAATAATACAAACTATAGTTGGATAGTTTCTGTCGTACCCATTGTCGTGTATTAATGGTTTTCTTTTTTGCTGATAGTTTGGGTATTGGTATAACTCACTAAAAACGTAATTATATCTAAAATTGAGATTTTACATAGCACTCCGCTGGAGTGCACCTCTCTCTACCTTTAGTTTCTATAGACATATCACACCTCTGGTGTGAGGAAACATCGAAATATCGGTTTTATTAGTTCTGTATTGGTTAGGACTAATACACGTATGAGTTGTAGTCCTTGCTCGAGCTGAGCAAAATGTCTATAGCAGTGAAGCATAGGATCCTGTACTCCAGCTGAGGACTATGTGGATAAAACTATCCAAACAATAGTTAACATAGACAACATCCTAAAATGACACCTATGAAACAAGGGTATGATTGGTATTTAGCATTCCCGGACACTGCCAATCAGGAATCAACGGTATGAATGTTATATGGAGATTAATTTATCAATCCGGTAATTTTGAAGAAAATCCTGTGCGGTTAGGAAACCACACCTACCGGGTTCAGGAAAATCAGAATCTTGTGCTTCGGAACGGTTAGAAACTGCTCCTACCAAGTATTTTTATTTCATTCTTGACTATTTAAAACAGGAAACGGTACATCGGTTTATCAAGAGTAATCCCAATTAGACTCCAAACACTACCGATGATGAATTCTCCGAGAATCAAACCAAGGAAGAAAGGTATGAGTTTACGATGTAAATTGATTCCGCCCTGTTTCAGTATTATCCACTTGATGACAGAACTAACGAAGATAGAAAACCAGAAGACATTCATTGACCAACTACTTGAAATAGCGAATCCTGCTGGATGGAAGGGCCACCAAAATAGTTTTATCCGCATTATCATTAGAAAACCAGTTATCAAGAACCCAACAATCATTGCAGCAATGGCAGGGACATCGGGGGCTCTTGGAGATGTAAGCCAACTTTGTAGTCGATTAAACGGTCTACCAGCAAACCAATCCCTTGCCCCCTCTATGTATGAGATATGGTAAAATGCCCAAAATGATCCATAAGTACCGATAACAACAGCGACACACATTGCTACAAGCAGCCAACGGTTTGATATCCGTGTACGTTCAGCAAGTTTGAAGCCTTCTAAGATATGTGGCATGGGGTGTCCGCGATAAGCACGATTGATACAAAACAGATATGCCAACATCGTTAGGTTTCGTGGACCAAGAAACCGTGTACCAAAGATTCGTGGCATCATCTCATCAGGACCAATAAAATGTAAATCGTGAACAGGAGAGCCGAGTTCTGCTCGCATACGTGTTACTGCTGTTGATATTGCATAGTAGATACCGAAGAATATTAAAATTGCCCAAATTGACATTCCAGCAGCATTACAAAATATTGTTAGGAACATGAGACACAGAATTAAACAGATTAACATTCCTCTATAGGACATCGGTTCATCAGCATCTTTAGCTTGTTTCGGTTTAAAAATGTGTTGTATCACATAGGCAAGGTGTTTTCGAGTAGCGATAATTGCAATAACAAATAACCCAATATATGCACCAAACGATTGTTCGTCAGTGAAAGGGAAATTTGGTAGACCTCTGATACCTAAGGCATCTCCAAAGATCCTTTCAGCCTTCCAGAATAGATAGAAAAACCAACATGAAAATGAGAGATCTAAGGGTATAAAAAACGCCATTCCAACAGCAAACGGAAAAACAGCAATAGGTGTCCATCCAATAGCACTCCACGGTTTCTGTGTGAAGAATGGGCGTAAATCGTATAGACGTCCACCAAGACTTGGGACAGTCGGGTACAGATGGTGTAGTCCATTAAGGATATCAATCGCCCCTGCAATACCAAAACCCAACCACATTATTTTGTTTGTAAGTAGGTTTGATCTTCCAAAGTTCGTCATTTCCAGTGGTAGTTGAATAATCGGATAGCTGAGTTTTTCGTGTTCTGTCCACTGTTTACGTACAAGTGCATTGATGAAGACCATTGCCAGGACAAGCGCACATAGGAATCCACCCCAAGTAAGTGTTGTCGTAATCCATCCTTCAATGATTTCCCATTGATATAGACTTGTTTCACCTCGATAATACTCAGTTAGAAATTTCTTATCTTTAACGGCAATCCAATCAGGTATATATCGATGAAATAGGTGTGTCCAATCATTTTCTGGTGTAGCGTGCCAGAAAGCGTAAGGAATCATAGGGATTAAGACACGTAACACATCGTGTCCAGCAAGGGAGGATGCGATTGCGAGCATGACATAAATGGTTAACAATTCACCTTGGCTGAAAGCGATACTTGGGGTAATCCGTTTTAATGCTAAATTCGCACCAGTAAGGATAAATATGCAGAATATTACATTAAAATAGAGAGAGATTGTGGTAGGGTACCCTTGTCCTGCTGAATCTAAGATCCAATAGACATTAGGTATAGTGAGAATTGTACCAATTACAATGGCGCGCCAAGTGGCACCGATGTGTTTGCGTCCGTGAACAGATGTATCATGAAGAGATGATATTTGTCCTGTTTCAGATGTCTGAAAAGCCTGTTCTGTGGTTGTAGGTGTCAATATTGATTCCGAACCCAGTGGTTTTAGTCTTGGTATTATACCACTGATATATTAATTAAATTCTTGAGAATTAGTCTTAATGCTTGTATAATTAAGTTATTCAAAGTAGATATGACCACAATGAACGAATGATATCTTAACAAGGATAAAAAAATGGAAACGACGAATGAAATGCCTGGTACAGTAGTTCTAACGCCTCAGCAGAAAGAATTTGTTGATAATAATGGATATTTACTAATTAAAGACGCATTACCACCGGATGTTGTATCAGAAATAAACGATGCTGTTGATGAAGTCCATGCTAAGCAGATAGAAGCCGGCAATCTGGATCCAGATGGCAAACTAAATTTGCGTAATTGCATTACACATCATGATGCATTTCTTCAACTTCTGGATTGGCATAATACCTTTCCGTATGCCTGCGGTGTATTGAATTGGAACATTCAGATGATAACATCGCATCTGATTGTATTACCTTCAAAAGAGGAACCCGCTGATGATGTAAAAACCAAAGTAGGTCTTCATCGTGATGGTGGAACTTCATATAGAGAGATGCAGGAACCTCACCCACGTATCCTACTCAAAATTGCTTATGCCATTAGTGACCAAACTGACCCTGCTTCAGGAGCGACAGTATTGGTACCCGGTAGTAACAGACTCACAGGTATGCCAGCTCGTGATCCGGAAACAGGATGGGCACGGGGTGCAATATCTATGAATGTCAACGCTGGTGATGCCTTCCTTTTTGAACAACGCACTTACCACGGAATCGGTCATAACTGGTCAGGTTTCCCAAGAAAGACTATATTTATGGGATATGCCTACCGTTGGGTTAAACCTATGGACTATATCCTAATGCCAGATGCACTGGTTGAAAAATGTAACCCTGTTCAGAAGCAACTTCTCGGTGTTGTTGACGATGCTATGAGTTTTTACATACCTGAAGAGAAGGATGTACCTTTAAAAAACATGATGAATGGTGGAAATTAATTTTAAATATCTGATGGCATTGCTCTGATGTTTTAGACGAATTCTTACAGTCAATACCGGTAGACACTATTTTATTTCTGATTTTAAAGATAAACTATGCTCTAACAATGCTCGTGCATAAGGAATGTTGTGTAGACCGTATCCGCTATCTCCTTTAACCATATCATAGTTTAATTTTGCATCAATATATGCTTGTGAAGTCTTATCAGTTGCACTGTCTAAGATTGCTTTAACTTCCTTCATTTTAGTCTCAATTTCAGCCTTATAGTTTGGCAATCTTTTTGCCATGTCGTTATCAGCACTATCATGGCAACCAGAGGAACTGCAAATATTAAATTCTGCCTTAAAGGTATGTCCACCATGTTTAGCAACACTCTCTGGATCGTCTTTTGCCATATGACAGTGTACACATCGTTTTTTCATAGCTCGGACATGAGGAGAAGGCATCCGTTTAACACCGGCACCTTCACGACCTAAGAACATTTCGGATTGTGATTGATGAACAATTCCTGCTCCGGCACACCCACAATCCATTTTATGGCAGTTAACACAAAGTTTTTTGGCAGGGATAATCAGTAAACTCTCTTCTTTGCTTGCATGAGAATGACAAGACGAACAAGCAACAGCATTTACAGCGGTTTTTTCACTATAAGGATGTCCCTGAATAGCCCCTTCGGCAAACATTGTATACCCGGATGAATGGCAGCTTAAACATGATGTTTTCACTTCATAAGGACCTTCAATTAAATTCACAAGTGCATGTGAATGTCCTGCTTGAGTCCATTCTTTGTAAGCAGCTTCATCTCCGTGGCACTTGTTACAACCTTCAGCAAAAGGAGATTTTATATTTTCTTGAGTACTTTCTTGTGATGGTGTTGTTTCTGCTTGGAGGGTAGTGATTTTAATTATAACAAAAGATCCCATGAGTAGGGATAAAAATAATAATAAGAACGCTCTTTTCATAGTTTTTTATGTTCCCTTACATCTCCATTAGATCCATAATTACTGTGAATTTTAGTTTGTATTCTATTAAATAAGATATGTCAATTAGCAAAATAAGTCAACAAAAACTTGCCTGAAAAGTATATTTCAGGCATGGAATAAATCAATTAGGAGGAATCCATTTGTCTCAAGTTAATCTCTTTAATGGTAAGGATATGAGTGGTTGGTTACCCCGTGGTGGTGGAACAGAACATGATTGGTCAGCAATCGGGGACGTTGGTCTAAATCCGGATGATAACAAATTACTGACAACCACTGCTGGTGAGGATATATTCTATAATGGTCCGACAGGACGCACAAAAGATCTTTACACAGAATATGAACATGGAGATTGTAAAATCCATGTAGAATTTATGGTGCCACAAGGTTCAAACTCCGGTGTCTATGTTCTGGGTAGGTATGAAATACAGATTTTAGATAGTTGGGGAGAAACTGAACTCAAGTTTGGAACATGTGGAGGCGTTTATTGTCGTTGGATTGACAATAAACCTGTGGATGGTGTTCCTCCGAGCGTAAACGCCAGTAAACCACCGGGAGAATGGCAAACGTATGATATTACGTTTCATGCTCCCAAATTCGATGCTAACAACAACAAAATCTCACATGCAACATTTGTTGAAGTCGTTTGGAACGGTGAAATTGTCCATGAGAATGTAGAAGTTGTCGGTGTAACCCGTGGTGCCATGTTAACCGAAGAAGCTGCAACAGGACCAATACTATTGCAAGGTGATCATGGTCCAGTTGCTTTCCGCAACGTCCATTTGACACCTATCAATGGATAGGAATGTTGATTAGATGTTAATTGTATGTGAAATACTTTTAATACTCTAACGGATATAGGCAAGTACAAGGTGAAAAAATAATATCTACCATGAATTATGTATGTATAATATGATAAGCGGAGACGGCAAGAGCTACATGCACATTTAATGAACCGACTTTTCCGTACATTGGCAGGTATATTGATTTATCACAACACTCAAGTGTACGTTTTGAAACACCACGATATTCGTTACCAACAATTAAACAAACTTTCTTTGGGTATTCAACACTATTATATGGAACAGATTCTGAGGTAACTTCTACAGCATAAGCAGTATATCCTTCATCTTTATATTCGTTCACAGCGTCAGCAGCGTATTTGGTGGTATGCCAAGGAACTCGACGATGTGTGCCACGACCAATACCTGCAATAGTTGGATGAGGAGGCTGTGCGCTGATACCTGTTAATGCTATTTCAGAGACACCACATGCATCACCAATTCGGAATGCTGCACCGACGTTTACTGGGTCCTCTACATCTTGTAAAACGAATACTATATCCACTTCTGGTGGACCAGTTTGTCTTAAAAAGTTCTTAAGTGCTTTATCTCGTAACTGTTTCATAAGTGTTATACCATTTAACTAATTATTGTTAATATATTCACGTAAATTCGATTTTATATTATAAACATTCCGTCCCTATGGGACTCAAGAAGTTTTGTTTAGAGCTTCCTATAAACATTGCGTCCCTATGGGACTCAAGAGGTTTTGTTTAGATTCTATAAACATTGCGTCCCTATGGGACTCAAGAGGTTTTGTTTAGAGTTTCCTAGAAACATTCCGTCCCTTTGGGACTCAAGAGGTTTTGTTTAGAGCTTTCTATAAACATTCCGTCACTACCAAATCAGAATCAACGGTATGAATGCGATTTGGCATTCCCCGGGGCTGGAGAGCGTCATAATTGATGAAAGATATTCTCATGAACCTGTATTGTTGTGAAACGATTGGTTACTAAAAGTCGTGTAGCACAACGCGTTATATTTAAGACTTTTTACAATGATTCTCCTTTATTGTATATGTATTTTAGAATTGACTACAAGGAAATATTAGTACTATGAGCAAAATTAGACTCGGAGTTATTGGGGCAGGTGGTATTGTCTGTAGAATGCACCTGCCAGATTTGAAGAACGGTGAAGATTTTGATGTTGCTGTTATAGGAGGAAGACGTGAACATCGTCTAAAACACCAATGTCAAGAATTTGATATCCCCAACTGGACACAGGATTACGATGAGATAATAGCAGATGATACACTTGATGCTATTCTTGTCGGCACTCCTCATCCATTACATGTTTCGTGGGGAGTGAAAGCGCTTGAAGCAGGAAAGCACGTATTAATGCAGAAGCCTTTGTGTGGTGATATGGCAGAGGCGGACCAATTTGTTGAGGCATCTGAAGCAAGTGGTAAAACTGTGATGTGTTTACCCCATTTCAGTAGTGCCACATATAAGGCACGTCAACTCATTGCTGAAGAGGCTATAGGTCGGGTTTCTGGTGCCAGAATGCGTGTTAGTCATGGTGGACCCGAGATCTATTACGCTGAAATCAGAGATATATTTGGTGAGAGTGGAGACGACTTATGGTTTTTCGATGCCAAACAAGCAAGTGTTGGCGCGCTATTCGATATGGGAGTCTATGCAGTCTCAGGTCTGGTAGCCATGTTAGGTACATTTAATCGTGTAACAGGTTTTGTCTCTACTTTCGACAAACCAACCGAATTAGAAGATGTAGCAACCCTTGTACTTGAGATGGAATCTGGTGGTATCGTTACAGCTGAAACCAGCTGGTGTGATCCTGCACGGACAGGCGAATCAAGTATACATGGAACAGCAGGAAAGTTTACTATGCCGGGACGGGATGGTGCTGCGTTGACACAATGGACCCCAACATCATATACCCGTGAGAGTGCTCCTGTTGACACCAAACCAATAGACTGTAGTGATGTTGCCCCCAGTGGAATGCATGCACACTTTGCCGAACATATTAGAGAAGGTACACAACCTCCCCTCTCTAATGCTTATACAGCACGGCATGTGACGGAAATTCTATTGGCCGGTCTCAAATCATCTGAAACTGGTAGTGCTATACAACTTACATCGAAATCTGATATGTAGTATGTTGGGTTAGAAACTACACCATAGGCGTCAATTTAATAAATAACCAGGCAGGTAGCTTCCGCTTGATGAAGATTAATATTATAATTTGGTAATCTTAGAAATAGATCTGGAGCGGTATAGAACGAATACCACCAAACAAAGGATTCTCACAAATCCGGTGCGGTGAATTAGAATCAGAATCAACTGTATGAACGCCTTATGGCATTCCCCGGGTATGAACGCCTTATGGCGTTCTCCGGAAAACCGCACCTACGGGGTTGGGATAGTTCATTCTTCTATTAAATTAACGCTAATGGTACCGTTGGGAAACCGCACCTACCGATCTTGTAAATATCATTTCTTCTTTAATGAAGCAAAAAGGTTCAGGCAGAATTCGATATTACCGAGGTATTGAACTGATTTTTTCATTCCACCGGGGATATTCATTTGAAATTAACCTCTCTGTCCATCCACCGTAGTATGCATAGCCGGTGCGGCGTTCTTGGGTAATCTCAGAAAAAGAGTAACGAACCACAGAATCTCGGTCGAGAAATATGGGGCGGTTTGTACCGAGTTCATAGAAACGTGCCCAAATTCGACCTGCCTCTGGATCCTTCACCACCCGTCTATCTTCTTGTCCATCTGCGTTAGTAAATCTTTCCAGACGTATGCCTTGAATGGCATTATCCTTGAACCATTCGATTGCCCCTTCAATAGCGTTAATAATTTCTGGTGTGGGTTTTTCAATAGACATCAGTAATCTAACAACACCTACACTTTCATAACCTGAGATTGATGGAGGCTCATAGGCGCGTGCCCATGTAGGTTTTAACGTTTTTTCGTCGTGTTGTGCACACCAAGCGGTAAGTTTACCATTCTGTCTGATTTGGGTACGTAAGATGCAATCAATACCTTTAGCAACAGCATCTTTAGCCTTATTACGCACGTCCGTTTTCAGAAAACTATAATCAGAAGATTCTGAAACGTCTATTAACAGCTCGAGAATTAGTACCATTACATCGTCATTGAAGGTGATATGTCGATGGTATTTTTTGCCAATCGGATAAAATTGGGGCCAGCCACCATTAGTGTATTGTGCTTCAAGTATATGGGAAATACCTTTGAGAAAAGCTTGTTGGTAGCGAGGTTCGTTTGTAGAGCGAAATGCACGAGCAACAAACCGCAGTTCATTAGTAGTCGCCCTGTTATCAAAAGTACCGTGTATATCGTCTATATTTCCATCAAAAGGTTCAGAGGCAGTGTCTTCATTCTTGGGCCAATCACCGTGTTGTGTCTGCCATGTGAGGACGTTGTCGACAATCTGTTTCCCTTCCTTGCTTCGAAACCATTCATCAGATTTATGTGTGAATTCGGACGGGACAAGTGAATAAGAAGGTAATATAACGAACAGGAATAAGCAGGAAATTACAATAAAGTGTATCGTCATGATGGTACCTTTATTAATGTACTGGATTGTTAGAGTGAATTCTTAAGTTTTAGGAAATAATTGGGTTTTATCGGAAGGAGAGAACAATGTCTCAAGTAGACATGGTTTAACGACGCCTACTTGAGACAATTACGTTATTAATCTAAATTTGCATGAAATTCATACCAATCATCAATATTGTTAAGGTTGACAGCATCTAAAATTGAGCCATCATCATTCACGTTGCTTGCCCCGAGGATACTTGAGCGTGTATCATCATCGTGATTGTAGCCGGTGATTGCTGCATTCAATTCAGCAACAGCATCGGCATCAAGACTACCACCTTTTTGTTCTAAAACCCAAGCTTCAAATTGGGGATATGTGGGTGCGTTGTTTTGGATAAATGCCAAAGTTGCATCTTTATCAAGTCCCAGTCCGTCTAATACCATCTGATCAAAACCTGCCCCACATGCTGGGTAATCTTCATGTAAAACACCTTTAGCATCCATCAATACTTTTGACCAGAACCGAGGAAGATGAAGGACACCGAGTGGTCCAGCTACACCTGAACTAATTGTTGGAATCAAAGCAGCCTTTTTCTTTTTACCAAACATTACCTGCCTCCTTACCTATTTGTAGGTATAAGTCGTAAGTTGCAAGTCCATCTTGCAGTATGTCTCTATTATAGCAGATTAAGAAAAAAACAGAAACAAGTTTTCAGAAATTAGGAATACTGATTTAGAGAATCTTTATAGAATTATTCCCTGATCGAGAAATCCACCTAATAGATTTTACCTGTGTGTAATGTAAGAGAAATCTGATTATCTTGACATTGTGAAAAAATGGTGTTATTCTAATTAGAAGATAAAAACGCTTGTTCAGTCGTTTTTTGCATCAAACAGCGTTTTTACATCACTCCCCTTATGTATCGTAAGAGGTATATCTTATGAACCCCGATCTTGCAATTGCTTGGTTAATTTTCAACACAGTTTTCTTTGGTATAACATTTGTCTGGGGAATCATCCGGTTTCGCCGTGGTATATGGTACCGTAAACTTGTCCTTAAAGTACAAGCATATCTGTTATGGGGTATAGGTGGAGTAGCACTTCTCAGCAGTATCTCTCCTGTTTCATATCTTTATACTGAATATCTCTATTTTTTTGAAGATGTCAATTACTTTGAATCATTCTGGACACTCCGAAAAGCGAAGTGGGCACTTTTCTTCGGTTTTTTTACTTTTGCTGTCATATTCATGAATGTAAATGCAGCAATAGCAAACCGTCTCTGTCCTGAACCGCGGGAATTTGCCAGATGGACACATCAACGTACAGTCTCTTTCCATCGAACAGTATTCGGTCTTACCGTACTGTTTGCAATCGTCCTTTCAATACCGATGATGTCCTTACATATGGATTTCCTTAGATTTCTTGAACGTCCAACTGAGAAGGTGGAACCATATCATTTAGGTAAAGATATAAATTTCTTTCTTTTTGTCTTTCCCATCCATAAATCAGTAAGTCTTTGGATAGAGGTCTTGTTATGGTCAACTTGTATAGTAGTTGGACTTCTTTATAATTTCTATTATCGTCGGGATGCGCGTTCAATGGGACTGGTAAAAAGACATATCATACTGCATGGATCCTATCTATGGTTAATGTTACTGGGGACAGGTATTTGGCGTAGTTTTGTGAACTTGTGGAATAAGGTATATACCCCTTCCCTTTCAGACACATTTTCAGGATTCACAGGTTTGTTTTATGCTGATGAGAAACTTGCTGGTGGAACTTATATCTATTGTTTAATATTACTATTTATAGGTGTTGTTGTAGTATTAAATATATTCTGGAGAAAACGTATATTATGGTATTCTGCTTTGTTCATATCAGTTACCAGTTACATTTGTCTAATACATCTTTATCCATTGGGATCAAATTTTTGGGGAATTAGACTTGCTGGGGATGCTGAAGGAGTAGAATTAGTATATTTACGTCAACACATAATTGATACTCGAAAAGCCTTTGATTTAGATACCATAAAAGAAGAAAAATTTAATAAAGGTTTAATATCTCTTGAAAAGGTAAGAAACAATCCAGAGATCAAAGAAAATATACAATTTTGGGATCGTCGTGTATTTTACAACATACTTCGTAATGAAGAAATCGAACGTCACCACGGTTTCCATCCCTACGCCGATGTTGATAGATACCGTTTAGTGGTAAGTGCCAATAATACTACAGATGCTTCTACATTAGATACGATGGAAGGTAATTCTGTAGAGAGTTCTACAGAATTAGTAGAAGATTCAGAAGAATTCTCACAGACAGATGAACAATATAGACAAGTGCTAATTGCTCCACGCGAAATTGATCCTGAGCCAGATCGAAAAGAATGGGGTGAACTTAAATTAAAGTTTACCCATGGATACGGTGTTTGTTTAGCCCCTGTTAATGTGGTTACAAGTAGGAATAGACCAGATTTATGGTTAAAAGGCGTGCCAATCACACAAAAAGAAGGCATGGAATTTGAAGAATTAGAAGTAACGCAACCGCGAATCTACTATGGTGAAATGACGGATGACTACGTTATCGCAAATACTGAAAAACCTGAATATAATGTATTGGAAGGAGAAGTTGAGGGTTCTGATAATACCAATTCTGAAAATGACGATAAAGGATATCACTACGCCGGAATGGGAGGAGTCCGTTTAGGTGGTTTTATTAGAAGGTTATGCTTTGCAGTCAGATTTTCATCAGTATTTATTTTACGGCATCCAAAATTAACGGCAGAGAGTCGGGTCATGTATTGGCGTAATATTGGCACACGCCGCAATGAACGTCTTGTATCAGATAGATTATCTCATATTGCTCCATTCCTTGATTTTGATCCTGATCCGTATATTGTAATACACGATGGTCAGTTATGGTGGATGGTTGATTTTTACGTAACAAGCAATCGGTATCCAAATGCACAATTCTATTCAGATGACACTGCTCAACTTGAACATAACGACCTTGAACTGTATGCTGAACCTCGGTTTAAAAGATTCAAGAAATTTAATTATATACGTAATTCTGGTGTAGCAGTAGTGAATGCCTACCACGGAACTGTTGACTTCTACACTGATAATGAAAATGAAGTATTCACAAAGATTTATCAGAAAATCTTTCCTGACTTGATTAAACCTATTAATGAGATGCCTGAAGGATTGAAAGCACATCGTAGATTTCCTGATTATCTAACACGTATACAAGCAAAAATGTATGGGAATTACCATGTCACGGATGAGAGTGAATTTTTTGAAAATAAAAATCAATGGGGAATTTCAAAGGAAGCATATTATTCTGAAAGACCTAACCATGAAATAATGCCGTATTATGCAATGTTAAGGTTACCAGGAGAAGAGAATTTGGAATTTATTAATATGGTTCCATTTACGCCTACAGAAAAAGAAAACTTCATGAAAGGATGGATGGTTGCTCGTTGTGACCCACCAAACTATGGTGAACGTATTGTCTATAAATTACCTGAAGGAATGGATGTTCAAGGCCCAAAACATGTTGAAGATGAAATTAATAAGAATAATGAGTTATCCGAGTTATTCAAAGATCTAAGGGACACAAACGATATAATTAAAGGCAATCAACATGTCATTTTTATTGATGAAGGTATTCTATACATCAAACCTATCTTTGTTAAACCAAAAAGTGAAGAAGGGGAAAATGGAAATAATGGGACAGAATCCTCAGACCCAATTCGTGATTTGCCTACCTTGAAGACGATTGTTGTCAAAGCTGAAGATAGGCTTGGTGCAGATGCGTCTTTTGATATTGCTCTCGAAAATGTGTTCTTAGGTCAATCCACACCACCATCTGAAAATGGAAAGGATGAAGCACCTTCTTTAGCTGATCAAGTTCGTACACTGTTACAATCCCATCAGGACACCGGTAAGGCACTTGAGGAAATTGTTAAGGCATTAGAAAATGGAAATGGATCAAATGGTGGGGTTAAGAAGACAGTACCAAAAGCAGGTAAAAAGAAAAAGAATTAATAATAGAAACTAAATCTTAATCATATCTACATAAAACAAGGTTCGGTTTTAAACCGAACCTTGTTTTATGCGAATGAATATTCTGCTGTTTTTGATAGTTGAAGAGAGAATTACCGTCGTATTAACCGTTGTCTCCACCTTTGGTTATCTTTCCAACGAACAGAGAAATGGAGAAGGTTTTCCATAAACTTATGATTTATCTTAACATCGTTTTCTGTATCATTCTTTAGACTTGTAACAATATATAAGCCTTGTTGGAATGGAAGGGTGAGTAATGCTGAAGCGTCATGAGTTATGGATTCGGCGAGTGAATTCCATTTGCCGAGAGGATCAACCCACATATCATCAAGCCGTATCCCTGGAATCTCTGTTGTATCAGGTGTAGTGTTGAGGACATGGGGTGTCCGGAAGACCCTACTTCTTCTCCCTTTAGATGTAGGTAAACACTCATCTGTTTCCTCGTATTCAATTCCTGTCAAAGGTTCAGGAATCCATCCTGCCCCTCGTCTCTGTCTTGAGTTTGTCTTTATATCTTGTCCAGAGACAATTACAATCCCACCTTGACTGGCAAAATTCTTAATTCGATGTTCTGTATCAATATTAAGCCGGTATCCTGATTTATAGATCTCACCGTTGCCAATCCACAGGATATCCATTTTGGCGAGACGGTCATTCCGTAGGTTGTTTACAGATTCATATAGCATATGATGTTCACTTACGTACTCAAACTGTTGTAAGACTGGAAACTCTTCATTCGAACTGTTTCCAGTTAATGCCATAACTTTTAAAGGTAATTTAAACTCAGGTCGCGGTAATAATTTCTGTAATGGTATTCGAGGTTTTCCGTTCCTTGATTTTGTAGGAAGCGTTAACTGAGAAAATGTTTCCTTATGGAGTTCGTTTTGACTAATTTGTTCAACCAATATATTCTGAGAGGCAATACGATTCGCAAAATATGGAATAGTACGTTTATGGATTGGCAATTTAAGTCGTAATGAGTTGTCAAAATGTGAATAAGCACTTTCCACTTCCCATCGCCTGCTATAGCTTGAATCAATTGTTTTCAGATCAATTCTTTCTTCATTGACGTTAGTAACATAACCGTGAACCAAGTTCATACCATGAATTGCTTTACCTTCAGAATCTTGAAGAGGTATTTCTTCAGTTTCACTTCTGTCAAGAATTGCGTCTGTCAAAGCGGAAATAGTAAACAGTTCTTGTTGTCGTTTTTCAGCACTTTCTATAATTGTGCATACATCTTTACGTGGAAAGATAACATCTGCATCCCGAAATGATCGAAATTCCAGACGAATTTTCTTAAAGTTTCTGGGTGTTAGACGTTCAGATGTGGAAATTCGTTCAAAGGGTCCAACACGATGTTGTATTACAGGATTTAATTGTATCCTCCTGACACTGAGCGGATCAATATGCCACTTAAATTCGAGGTTTCTCTCCCATCCACCTGGATCAAATAGGCGTATCTTGCCCACTTGTATAGAATAGGATGTATTGTTTTCAAAGACTAAGAAATACTTACCGTCCTTCTCTACCATACGAGATCTGAGTCCTCGATCATCGCGACGGTTGAAAGCGTTGATATTGCCTTTGTATTCGTGTTCGTAATTCCATTGATCTCTAAATCCGTTGTTATCTTTATCCCGAACATTCATAAAGGACATGTGCTTCTTGTTGTAATCTTTGAAAAGAGCCATATATTCGCCATTTGCATGTTCCACCTTGTCAATTCGTATTTTGACACGTGTACCAACAAGGCGTTCAATAATTCTTTCATAACTCTCTTCTTGCAGAAATGTTGCTGTTTCACTCTCCATTTTTGACAATTGCGTGTCTAATGATGCAGCTTCGCCTCCCAGATCTTCAACTTGTGTATTAACACGAGCCAACTGAGCCTGTAAGGGACTCGTCATCTGTTTAATTCCACCCCAAACCATACTAATTGCATTTTTAGCAGCTGCATTAAGTTCAATGACCATATTTCGTGTTTTACGAATAACTCTATGTGATAATGGAGGATTAATTAAGCGTTCATGATCCCATTTCCGTTCCTGCTTCTCACGATCATTCATTGTATCCAGATATCGTATATATGCCCCAATTCTGTTATCCAATTCATTCTGACGAAATATATAACTGGGTGCATGACCACGTTGTCTGGATTCTTCAGAAACAATTTCCGCGCCTCTGCTATCTAAACGCATTGTACCTTGATATCTATGTCCATCCTTCATATGAAAAATAACATACTTATTGAGGATTGTTTTTTGTAGTCTATCTTTTTTAAATAGACCTATAACATATAAGATACCTTGGAAAATAAACATCGAAACAGCAGCAATTATTGGCCATTTTATTTTTTCCCATATACTACTTACACTGTTTTGTAACTCTTCGCCGACAGACTCCTCTTGTGCCATGGTTGAGTAGGCTACAAACACCATTCCTATCATGAGAATAAGCAATAGAATTAGTTTTTTATTTTTCATATGTAAATTCTCCATTAATAAATACTTATCCCATTTTCAGCTGCAATGTTTCGTACATTAGTGTTGGCAAGCGGTATTTTCTCAATCGGTAGATGTTCTATCAGACCATAACCGTCTGGATATAATGCATCAAAACGTTGTAATGCGACACCAATTTCTAATTCACCTTCACCGGGAACTTCTTCGTTGAGATGCAGAACTAATCCATTCTGAACAGAGATGTCTTTTATGTGTGCCATTGGAGCGACTGGTCCCATAACATCAAAAATATGGTTGAGGCGTACATCACTATTATACACTTGTCTGAGAGATTGGAAATGATTGACAAAGTCCATTACAATTCTTAGACGTTCAGACCCAACCTGATCAACAATGTTTTTACAGATTTCAGGTGACCCCATAATAGAAACAGCATGAGTTTCCATGACAAGTGTTAACTCATTCTTCTCAGCATTTTCTGCGATCGGTTTCAGTGTTTCAATTAGCCGATCCATTGATTCAGGTAGATGATTGTCCTTATGTGAAGTCCAGGCCCCATCAGGATTTAGACTACCGGGTCTGAATAGATAATGAAAAGCACCGAGATCCTTTGCCACCGGCATCCCACAATTCACTGCTTCTATCGCAGCTTGACGGATTGACGGGTTTGGATCAAAAAGACACTGTTCATAAGTTATACCAAATTGTACCAAATCCAGTTGTGCTTTTTCAAGGAGAAAACGACAATTATCACATTCATCAGATGAAACACCTGGAATATTAGAACTCGCGAAATGGTAACTAATCCCTGTGAATTCTAATTCTTGTACAGCATCTATTTCTTGTTGATTGAGTGTTCGAAAATCACTACATATTCCGACGACACCGAGTCTCATGTTTTTATCTCTCCCTGTAAGGATTGTAGAAGGATCTGTGCTTCTACCAAATCAATAGTGTCATACCCCTCAGTAAACCATTCATAGATAGGTTTTAATAGATCGTATGCTTCTTTGTGTCGATTCTGTGTTGTCATTAGCTTACATAAACTGTTAGTAGTTCTGAGTTCCCAGGATTTTGCTTCTTGGTGTTGTGCAATTGTCAACGATTTCAAATAACTATCTTCTGCTTCCGCAACAGTAGAAGAATTTGTACACTGATTCAGATGGATTGATTGTAATAAAAGCTCACCTTGTAGACGGTATAATTCCGCCTCAATTGTGTGTTCACCACTTTCAGAAATAGCTTCAAAAGCCTTATCTAAGGTTTGTAAACCTTCATCAATTTTCCCATCTTTTCCATAGGCTTCTGATAACATACCGAGATAAACTGGACGTAAAACCCGTGAACGATTAGACTCCCAACCTTCAATTCCTTCTCGAATAAGGTGTATAGCTTGTTCATCCGAATTCTCAGCACACATTTGCATTGCCCATCCCTTCATTATTTTTCCAGTAGGTTCCCACACAGTAGAATCGTGCTCTCGACATATTGATATCAATTCCGTTGCATACGAATTAACTTTCTCAAAATCACGACGATGTTGGTATAAAAGCGCACCGAAATGTAATGAAATTACCTGACTGAATGGGTGTGGTCGTTCCTCTCCCATACGCTGAGATGCTTGTAGTTGTGCTTCTGCCTGTTCAGGATAACCCAAACACCAGATTAGAGGAGAAGCGTATGCATGCAATGTCATACCGGGATCAGCCAGATAATGAAAGAATGCATCTACAGGATGTTGGTGTGGATTATATAGAGAAATCCCTGCCTCCACATGTGTACGTGCCATTTTAAACTCTCCAAGATAATATAGAGTAGCCCCTAATGCGCGATGTGCTTCAACTTCCAAAACTGCATTATCTTGTTGTTTTGCCATAACTAAACACTGTTCACCGAGTTCCCGTGCGTTATGTAATTTTGCCCTCACAAGATCGGAAAGCCATAATCCAAACATTATCGGAAAACGTAAGAGCATTCGTTCATTGTTAGGCATAGCTTCTAACAGTTCCTTGGCTCTGGTATATGTTTGTTCCACTTCAAAGGCAGCATAGCCTTTAGTTGCAATTAGTGCGGGACCTAAAGTTGTTTGAAGTACCAATTCCCGTGCAGTCCGAGCGGGAGAATCAGGCAAGGTTTCTAAGAGAGATAAACCTTGTGTAAGGTGTCTCACCCCTTCGACATTCGCGGATCGTTCAACTGCCCTTTGACCAGCCTGTTGCCAGAATACAATAGCTCGTTCTGGTAGTTCTCCTTGCGTGTAGTGATGTGCAATCCATTCAGGTAGCACTCTTACGATATCTTGAAATGAATCTCTTAGTACGGTTGCAATTCTTCTATGATATGTCTGTCGTGTGCTAATTAATAATGCTTGATAGGCAGTCTCTCGAATAAGTGGATGTTTAAATGAATAAATCTGTTTATCATCATGTGTCTGACGACATCTCAATATTTCTTCTTCAACAAGTGTCTGTAATATCTGTTTAAGCTCTGAAAAGTCTTTAACCTGTATTGGAAAGGTATGGAATGCTGTTAATTGATCAGATGGAGTAGGATACCCGGAAACTTCTGGTTCTTCTGTCAAATTCACAACAACCTTATATAGGAGTTCTGCACTCCATTCCCTACCAAGTGTTGCTCCAAGTTGAACCAATTCTTTGCGTGTACCAAGTTGGTCAAGTCTGGCAGTTAGGGATCCTTGTAATGTTGCAGGTATCTCAGTAGCTACATTAATATTCTGTAAATCAGACTCAAGAGCCATTCGAGTGAGTTCTTCTACAAAAAGGGGTACACCTTCAGTTCTTGATGTAATTTGGTTTGACACATTAACAGAAATGGGTTTGTCTCCCGCTACATCAAGAATCATTTTTGAAACCTGTCTTCGATTTAAACGCTTTAATGTGATCTGAGTCATCCATTCTAAGTCTGTAAGTGTTGTAAGTCGTGCTCTCCTTTCTGCTTGTGTCGATTCGTTATATACATCACTTTCAATACGTGAAGTTAAAATTGCCAGAATCGGAGTCTCTTGTATTTGCGATATCAACAGACAGAGAAAATCCAATGTAGATGGATCAACCCAATGTAGATCTTCAGAAATAAATAATAGTGGTTTTATTTCTGCGGTTTTTAAAAATAGTTGTACAAAAGCTTGTAGTGTACGTCTCCGAAGTTGTGCTGGTTTAAGTTCAAGTCTGTTATAATCACCAGTAATTTCAAATAAATCTGCCAAAATTGGAAGTAGATTTGAGGATAGATTGCATGAATTAAGGAATTGTTCAATTTTATGGAGACGTTCATCGTCAGAATCCATATCACCGAACTGGAACAGTTGCTGTCTTAATAATGTTAGGATTGGATAGAGTGGACTATTCTGAGTATCTGGTGATCCTCTACATTCTAATATCTGTGCATCACTTTCAATGACATGTTCAGCAATTACAGATACGATTCGTGATTTACCTATGCCTGCTTCACCATCAAGCAAAACAGCCTGTCCTAAAGATTCAGTTGCCGATTTCCATCTGTCTTTTAGTGTATTGACTTGCCGATTTCTACCTATTAAAGGAGTTACGAAACTTTGATGTGGTGTGGTTGTATGTTGTCTTCTAAAAACTGGGAGTATACTATCGGGGTGTTCACGGAGTATCTGATATATTGGAACAGGTTGTGATATACCTTTTAAAGTTATTGTACCCAAATCTTGATATTCAAAAAACCGTTCGATCAGCCGAAGTGTGGTTTCTCCAACAACAATTCCATTTGGCGGTGCAACTTGCTGCATTCTTGCAGCGATATTAGGTGTTTTGCCTACAATATCTATTGCATCCCCATGATACCGTTCAAGGGAAGACAAATCCTGCTGAGAATTACCAATGGGTGTTCCTACTTCCCACACAACTACCAATCCAGTATCAATACTTAATCTGACCTGTAGTTGAATGCCAAAGGATTCTATTAATCGTGAATTCAGTTCATCTAAACCATCAACAATACCTAATCCTGCTTGTACAGCACGACGAGTTGCGTCTTCATGTGCTAATGGATAACCAAAATATACTAAAATACCATCCCCAAAATAACGAGCAATATGGCCATCATATTCTATTATAACTTCACTAACGCTTGCTCGATACGCATCTAAGACTTGACGTAAATCTTCTGGATCCAGTTGTTCAGTTAGTGCTGTAGAATCAATTACATCACAAAACAGCACAGAGAGTTGCCGTCTTTCTGCATTTCTTACAGCCTGGTTACTAAACAGAGTGTCGGTATCATGAAGTTGGTGTCCACAATCGCCACAAAATTTATTGTTTGGATTTATAAACCCACAATTGGGACACTTTGTTTCGGATTGGTTATTCATAACCTGTATTATAATAGATTAATAATAAACATTACAAGCATTCAATGTGGTTTCATCTTATATAATACCAATTCTAAAGTATATCTCCCATCTTTTAGTTGTTGGATTGCGTTGAATTACTGGCGAAATTGGAGGTTTATGTTATTACATTTTCAATTAACAGATTAACAAAATAACTTATCTAATACAGGGATTACTATATCTATAACGAGTCTCAATGAATGCATAAATTGCATACATACCCGGATTACAACCACACCTAACAGGTTCGGTAAGTGTGTATTATTAAATTCATCATAGTAAAGTGTGTGAAAAATGTGATTAAGTCTACATAGATTTGAGGTGAATAGAATTTATGATTAAGGGAATATAGTCAGTAGAAGAAGGAGACAGTATTATTGTGAAGTAAGATTTCTATTAGAAGTTGTCAACTAATAATTGAGTTTTTGTTGATGTAAGTATTCCGCTAATTCTGAGTCGGATGGATCGCGCCTGTAAGCTTCTTGCAAATAATTAATTGCCATATCTGTCAATCCAATTTTTACATAGAAAGAACCCAGATTACGGTAGGGTGCTGCATAAGTGGATTTTAATTCTATTGCTTGTAGATATAGCGTCTTTGCTTGTTCTAAGTGGTCCCGTGTCGATCCAATAAGTATATTTAGAGTATATTCTTTATTGCCTCGGTAAGGGTAAACAGTTGCCCCGTTTTCTTTCACATTATTCTCAACAACTTTTACAATTTCTTGCGATTCAGTTTCAACGACAATATAACCTGATTCAACATGTTTATAAGCCTGGTTGAGTTCAGCCAATACTTCAGCTGCAGTTCCATCTGACCGTATGACAGGCCATGAGGGCCATTCAGGTCCAGCGAATTTGAGTCCGAGATCGTAATGAACAGCGGCAAGATCGTTGCAAACCTCAGCATTTTCAGGACGTAAATTAAACGCCTGTTCGTATAATTCAATTGCCTGTGTGTAATCTTTTGAATTATATGAGTTAGCTGCATCAACTCTAATGAGATTGAAATCCTGACTCTCATCGGTTGAATCAAGGGTGTATTCAGTCTTTTTGCCTACAAAAACATATATTATGATGATTAGGACTACAGATAGACATACGATGATGATTGTTGGTAGTTGTAATTTCATTACATTCTCCGTAATCTAAGCTAATATTTAAAGTATATTTTCTCTTACTTATTTAACAACACTTATCTCCATCGATTGTTTCTATTAAATGTAACATAAATATAGTCTGATTTCCCTTTCCGCTCATAATAAAGTTGTATTCTACTGGGTTCTTGTATTTTTTCGTCAATAATTTTAAATACTTCAAGAGTAGGAATTGTAATATCATTTATCTGGTAAATAACATCCCCTTTTCTTAATGGACCATCCAATTCACTTCCTTCTTCAAAATCAGTAATAATAACACCGTGATTTTTTAATTTTCGCGCTTTTGCTTTATCCGGTTGTTTGAGTGTCAACCCCCATCTTGAAGGAGAATATTCCAATTCCAATTCTTTTAGAAGGAGTGTTGTATTTTTTATTTTTCCTCGTCGAATGACTTCTAATTTGATAGGTTCATTTAAAGGAAGTAATCGAACCACAGCTTTAAAATCGGTATCATCCTTAATTCTATGTCCAGAAATAGACCTGATAATATCACTACGTTTAATACCTGCATCAGTTAACGGACTATCTTTATTAAGATCTGATACCAAAACACCTCTTGAAAGTATAGAATTTTCAGCAACTTTTTTACCTAATAACTTGACAGCCATATCTTCAGTTACAGACTGTATTGACACACCCAGATATGGTGGAATAATATACCCTTGATCAGTAATTTTCTGAATTACTTTCTTTGCCTTGTTTGCAGGAATAGCAAAACCGACTCCTTGTGAACCCCCGCTTGTTGAACGTATGACAGTATTAATTCCAATGAGTTCACCGTGAACATTAACAAGAGCACCACCACTATTTCCTGGATTCACAGATGCATCTGTTTGGATGAGTGTTTCATAGAAACGATTATCCACAGTTATTGACCGTTGTGTAGCACTTATAATTCCGATTGTAACTGTCGGTTGTGCCGTTCCTATAGAAAGTCCAAATGGATTTCCTATTGCGAGTGCCCATTCACCAATTAGGAGATTATCAGAATCACCCCATTTGATAACTGGTAAATCCTCTTTTGTATTCACTTTCAATAAAGCCAAATCAGAAAGAGGGTCGAATCCGACTATCTGAGCATCAAATTCTCTACCATCAACAAATGCAACTCTTACTCTTTCTGCATCATCAATAACATGGTGATTTGTAAGTATATAGCCTTCTTTGTTTATAATCACACCTGAGCCAACTTCTCTTAATGATCGTTTTTGAAAAGGTTGGAAGTCACCCCAAAGCCATTGTTCTAAAGAAGTAATCTGTGTGACATTTCTAATTGCACTAATATTAACAACAGCAGGACTTGCCCGTTCAACAGCATTTACAATTGCTGTTCGCCTTGATTGCGTTACAGCATCTTGAAGGTCTTGTTGTGCATTCAAATCAACAGATGAAACAAAAAAGACATAAGCAATTACACCAAATAAGATAATACTCAATAATGTATGTATATAATAGCCAGAGCTCTTAGATAATTGTGTCATAACACTACCTGTGGATCTAATTATTCATAATAAAATGTTGTTATTCTTAGCCATAATTCTGTAAAGGATTAATCTACTGAGGTAATCAGGTCTTCAATTTAAGTGAAATACGATATCCTTCTAAACCTGGATCGGTATCAACGATTTTCTGTACATCGTTACTTGATCTTCTTTTAGCTGGAAATTCGTCTTCGTTTGCACACCTGAGTGCTATTCTTGCTCCAATGGAACTTGCAAGGCGTAGGTTTTCTAAGGCTACTTTTTCCAAAGTATCATAGGCAGTATGTCCAAATCCACGTCCAGAGGGTGCAGATGTTGGATCCCCCATATGACAGGAAGGGACACCTTTTAAGAAAAAAGGAAAATGGTCAGAGTAAGAATGTACTTTTTGACCAACTGGCATGTCTGCATGCAGTTGTTTTTGTGCAGTAAGAAAGAAAGGTTCCAAAGAATCCCATTTGTGTAATACAATTCCTTTACGACTTGTTCCACCAGCTGCATCCATATTTAGCATAAACCGTATATTATTTAATTCGTTGTCATGTGCTTCTACATATTGGAATGCACCAGTGAGTCCAATTTCTTCTGTTCCAAATGCGATAAACCGAATAGTTCGTTTGAGTAAATCAGTTGCATAAGTAGATAAGACCCGTGCAGCTTCAATGACAGAGACCATACCTGATGCAGGATCATGTGCACCCTGTGAGATATCGTGTCCATCGTAATGACATCCAACGAGGATCATTTCTTCAGGTGTTTCATTCCCCGGTAAATCCGCCACAACATTCCATGATTTCCGTGGCTCATTAATATCGGTAGTTTTCAATTGCATTTTAATTTTACCGTAACGCTCAAGACAGCGTGTGAGAAAATCACCATCTTCTTTACATACAGAAATTCCTGGAATAGGAGCGGGTCGATTATTTTGTAAACTACCAGTTTCTGGACCGACCCCTGGATGTTCACTGACAAAAATGAATGCTGATGCTCCTGCGAGAACAGCGCGTTCATACTTTTCTTTTCGATGTACCCATCTACCCAAGTCGATCGGAGATGAACTCTTTGCCATCACCAGCTTTCCATCACCTGTATTAGCAAGTGCACTATATTCTGGTGGACTCCCTTGTCCTACAGAAACCAGTTCAGCAGTTATATCAGCTGCTGGACAATATGGTAAGGATATGCAATGTAAATGACGATTGATTGGTTCAGTTATTGATAGAGTTGCTGTACCACGTGTCCAACCTGCATAGGGATACTCTTCTAATTCAACATTTTTAAGACCATACCGAGAAAAAGTATCAGAAATAAAAGAGGCTGCTTTGTGTTCTTCTGGAGTTCCAGCAAACCGTGAACCGAAATCATCACATAGGACAGTTAGGTTATCTAAAACCTCTCTATTTGTATAGATATCACCGACAATTTGTCGATCAATTGATAAATAGGGATTTCTCTGTTTCATAAAATCAAAATTACTTTCATTGTGTTGTAATAATCATAAGATACTATTTGATCGGGGCAACCGAGTTAGATTGTATCCTGTTGTTATCTTGAGGATTGATAAGTGCTTGAAAATCCAATTCCTCAGGTGTAGTTGTTGACTCTTGAGTTATAGTAGCTAAAGTCATAAATCGTGAATCAGCAATCTTTTTTAGGTTCCATAGATTCAAAATCTGAATTTTTCGCCATCTGAGATTAAGAATTTTATACTGTTTAAATGAATTCAATAATTTTTCAGTAGTTTCGACGGAACATCCAATTAATTTCGAAATTGTCTTAGTAGAAATACGCTGTATACAAATGATTCCATTTATTTCTGGTTGTGTTGCTAAATTTTGTATTAGAAAAGCTAAACGAGAGGATCCAGATCGAAAGGCTAAATCTGATAATGTACTATGACGTCTATTGTCAGGCATAGAATTTCGTTTTAAGATATTATGTACCTCTTTTGTTGATCTTCTATCAGAAGACAATGGCAGATATCTTGAGAATGTAGTTACTAATTTTCTATATAATTCTGTTTTTGAGGGTACCACTAAATGTGGTTTTCGTTTGAGAAAAAAGAGAAAGTCTCGTATAGAGACGAAGCCCACACAAACTTCTGTCAAGGTCACTATAGATATCAACGGGTTTATGTCTTCATCGTCATCAATATTTATCCCGATTATCTCTCCGGGTTCTAATACTTCAAGTGTTGTTGGTTCGTCAGGAGGACTCTCTTGAGAATCTGAATTAATACGATTCTTTATAATCTTCTTAGAAATATTGTCCTCTTTCGTTTTTTCCGAAACCTTAATACGACCTTCTTTAATTATGTATACACCTTCACGGGATAATTGTTCTTCATGTTTCAACTTACTGTATTTTATAATCTTATCAAGTGCTTCTGAATCATCATCGGATAAATCCTTATACATATCTATATGTTTGATACACCAGAAATGTTGGTGAATGAGATCTAACATATTCTCTCCAAAAACTTGATCTGATGAGGTGAAGTAATTATTTCTCTATGATGAAAGTTCAACGTAGAATCCCCCAACGAAAGATTGTCGTAAGAATTTTTACACCTGCTCGAATACTACCTATAAGTGTACCACTAATCTTAGATTTTCCAATGCGTTTTCTATAACTGACAGGAATTTCTTGGACTCGCATCCCCATCTTGGCAGCTTTAACCTGCATTTCTACTGTCCACCCGTATGTCCTGTCCTGCATATCTAATGCAGTGAGTTGGGATTGACGAATTGCTCGAAATGGACCGAGGTCTGTATATTTAACACCATAGAAGGTTCGAATTAAGATGGTAGCGAGTTTGTTCCCAAATTGTGCCTGTGGTAGTAACGCCCCTTTTTCTAATGGCTTACGAGTCCCTATGACAAAATCTGCCCTGTTTTCTTGAATAGGTTGTATAAGTAATGGCAATTGTGTTGGGTCATCACTATAATCACCATCTATGAAAACAACGATATCCGCATTCTGAACCGCAGCAACCCCAGCGAGACAGGCACTCCCATATCCTTTTCGTGGTTCAGAAATAACTTTCGCGCCGTGATTCTGTGCTATTTCCACGGTGTTATCAGTACATCCGTTGTCAACAACAATAATTTCCTGAACCAGATTCTTTGGTATGTCGTGGATTACTTTACCTATTGACTCTTCTTCATTAAGGACAGGAATGATAACAGAAACATTCATAACACTGTGCGAATGTGTGTAACGTAAGTTAATAAATCAGTTTTATTTTTATGTACATTGAAACAATACCAACCGGATCAATGAAAATGTCATTATTGAACGATCTATTTCATATATATCATCAATTTACAAAAGGCAGTAATTGTCTTACATTTTGGCAGACGGCTCTTGAACAGTTTCAAGTAGTTGTTCAATTACAGCATCGGTGTCAATCCCTTCTGCTTCTGCATGGAAGTTGGTAAGAACTCTATGTCTTAATACAGAAGGAGCAACAGATCTTACATCTTCACAGGATGCATTGTATCGTCCTTTGAGAATTGCTCTGGCTTTAGCCCCCAAAATGAGATACTGTCCTGCTCTGGGTCCAGCACCCCATCGAACCCATTGTTGAATGAATTCTGGAACATCTTTTTCTTTAGGACGTGTTGCCCTTGCCAGCTTAACTGCATATTGAACAACATTGTCAGCAGCAGGAACTCTTCGGACGATTTGATGTAATGAGACAATAGCTTCACCTGAGAGAGCAGTTTCGAGTTCAGGTTCCTCTGCCCCTGTTGTGCTGGTAACAATATTAACCTCTTCCTCTTCTTCAGGATAATCAATTACGATTTTGAACATAAACCTGTCAAGTTGTGCTTCAGGTAAAGGGTACGTTCCTTCTTGTTCAATTGGGTTTTGTGTTGCCAAAACAAAGAATGGTTCTGGAAGATTATACTCTGTACCACCAGCGGTTACATGATGTTCCTGCATAGCCTCCAACAAAGCAGCTTGTGTTTTTGGTGGAGTTCTATTGATTTCATCAGCAAGTAAGATATTCCCGAAAATAGGTCCTTGTATAAAGCGTATGGATCTATGTCCGGTAGTTCGATCTTCTTCAAGGACATCAGTACCAATAATATCGGCAGGCATTAAGTCTGGTGTAAATTGAATTCGTTTAAAAGAGAGATTTAGTATTTGAGCGAGTGTTTTAATCATTAAAGTTTTTGCTAATCCAGGAACACCTTCAACAAGACAGTGTCCACCAGCAAAGAGTGCCATCAACATCTGGTTGATAACTTCGTCTTGACCAATGATAACCTTTCTTAGTTGTCCAATGATTAATTCTTGGCTTTCCATTAATTCTTCAATCGCTTTAACTTCATCAGTAGCTGCCATCTATTATCTCCTTTATGCATGTAAATATAGATTAAGATATCTTCAAAATATATAGGGTTAGTGTATTCTATGGGTCTTGAATTAGTATGAATGTTTTTGTGCTTTGATTTGAAGTGACTTTTACCACATTCCTAAGATTGTGGAATTGATCCATATCTACAGTTGGACTGTTGAAACGAACGATTCTTTCCATTTCAGCCTTGCTTCGAGATTCCTTGTAATTTAATTGGATTTCGGCAACATCTGTATGTAGTTTTTTCGTTTCTGGTACCATTTTTATTTTAAATGGTTTATCCACTTCAACAGTGACATGATCTTCAAAAGTGACTGCTTTGCCGAGAGCGGCTGGATGGTCCCGTTTTTCGTCCCGTAACAACTGTGCGTAAGGATGATCCACAACAGGGAGTTCTAAGATATATTGATCCCCCATTTTATATATATAGTCATTACATGTCCAAGTAAGTTTTATCTTTAACTCCGGTTCTAATTCTTTTAAATCCGATGTTTCAAAGTTTTCGATTCTTGCCCGTTCATCAATTTCAAAAGCATCACGTAGGAAACTAATTCGTTGTCCACGATGAGATCTCCTCAATAGGTGTGCTCTAAATTTGGCATTAAAATCTCCTGTAAAAGTTGCTTCTTGTACCACTTCTACACTCAAATCTTCTCTTACTGTAATATTGGCATTTGTTAACCTTATATTTGAATCCGCAGGGAGTGCGGGACTTTTTTGAAAAGTGTATAGATGGTTCTTGAGAGTTTGTCCATCAACTTTTTGCAGGTCTTCAAGATTTTTATCAATACTAATTCCTTCAGTTGTTGGAGCATCGGTATTAATAATTAGTGTCCATCGGTTTTGATCACTGACTGGAAAGTCACCGTAAGCAGTAGTCTGTGCAGTAGGATCTAACCAAATAATATCTTTGTTCTTTCCTCCATCCACAGCAAGAATCATATGATTAAAATATGCGAGTGATGGAACATCTGGAATAATTCTACTTGCTTTTCCAGAAGATATAAGCACAGGATAAGAGTCTATCCCGGCTACGCGTAGCATTGTAGAAAGCAAAGTTGATTTACCTTTACAATCTCCCCATTCCTCTTCCAATACTTTTGCTGCGGGATATGGTTTGATTCCCCATATTCCTCTCTCATCCCCCGCATACATAATTGTAGTTGCGACAAAATTATAGAGTCTTTTAATTTTTTCTTTTCGGGTTAGTGCGCCGAAGAGTAATTCATTTGTCTTATTCGTTATATCTTCTGTAATTCTATCTTGTTCTCTTATTAATGTAGCATACCATTGAAGTAATTTCTCCCAAGATTCAATTGTAGAAAAGCTTATATTATATGCGAAATCCGATATAGCAGGCATCATCGGTTCTTCACGCAATGGACTGATATCTTTTGTTTCGAAAATATGGGTGCGTGTATAGTTATTCTCCGTAATAGTTGGTTCAATTGTTGGTCCATTCACTTGATATTTGAGATTTAATTTCTTTGGGATATGTGTCGTTAGACGATAAAATTGGACAGGTATATCAACCTGAAAGAAAACCTGTCGCCAAAATGCTCCTTTCATTGCACTTTGAGGATTCTTTGTAGAGTAGGCATAATCTATAACACATCCATCAGTCAGTTTTGGTAATCTTAGAAACATTAACCGCGTATTGACAGTAAGACCAGCGGATGTAGCTTCAGATGGAGTAATCCCGCTGACAATTTTATCTTTATCAAATTCTATAATTGTTCCATCAGGATGTAGTGTCCGTGCATGATGAATAGTTACATCATCCGTTCCAACAGTATATGGAATTCTAACTTCACCCAGATGATATCCCTCATCGTTATATATTTTTATTACCCGTCTTGTGGAATATACATGTTTACCATCTTCATCAATATCATACACTTCTGTTTCCCATAATACAACGGCTTCGTTCTTGGAATTTTCAGGTTTGGATGGAACATTTTGAATAGCTTCCTGTATGATTTCTTCGTCATTATCACTGACAAAGTTAAAGGGGAGTGATGATTTTGTAGTAATTCGACTCTTTTCCTCTTCTTGAGTATCCTGAGTATTGTCAGCTACATTATCTTCTGAATTTGTTTCTTCAGGATTATCATTATCTTCATCAGTAGTTTCAGATAAATTGTGTTCTGGTGGGGGAAGAGGTGTTATGCGCTGACCTAAATAAGTGTTTTCTGCCAGCTTACCATCACCATTTGAGGTTACATCATCCCGGGAAGCCCTTCCATCTCCGTTATCCTCAAGATGTGGATGTTCAGCTTGGATAGCCCCATCTTGCGTATACCATTCTTCAATTCTAATTTGTAACCAGTTATAGGATTCGAGGATTGATATGGTTCCGTCAGCATTTGTATCTGCTGTGGATTCAGAGAACGAGTCAACAAACAGGTCTCCAAAACCGGCTTGTGATGCATATCCTTCTCTTTGAGAACTTGATGTAATTATGATCCTACCTTCAGCACTGACCCCTTGAACAATTCTTGCACTATATGGAAAACCAAAAACAAGGAGTTGTTCCTTAGCCTGTATCTTATTTATGCTGTCAGTATATTCTTGTTGACTGATATCACGACCTGGTAAATTAAATTTTATTCCTGATTGATTACGGGATGCATGACCAACCATAAAGAGGATAAACCTGTCCGTGGGTTGAATTCTTTCCGCAAGTAGGGCGAAAGTTTGTAAAACAGGTTCACGTTTTGAATCTCCAGTAACAATACCTGGAATTGAACCTTCATCTTCAAAATGGAAGTGTATCTGATCAGGTGAAAACCCATACTCCTGTGTAAGTAATTGGTAAAATCGGGAAGTGCCGCTCCAAAATTGATCGTAGTAAGATTTTTCACCACCAACACCACCAATTATTAGAACGTGATCAGATGCATAAGATATTGTGGTAACACATAGAATTATAGTTAGGATTGCAATTATAATGCGGTACATATATTTCATCGCTCCAATGACTGATTGTATTAGACTTATATATTTTATTTATTTATCTACTGAAATCTCCACTTTTACCACCAGTTTTTTTTATTAATCTTATATCGGAAATACACATTTCTTTATCAATTGCTTTACACATATCATAAACAGTTAATCCTGCAACAGACACAGCAGTAAGCGCTTCCATCTCTACTCCAGTGCGTCCTACAGTTTGAACTTCAGCCTCTATTTCGATTTTCCCATTTACAATCGAAAGATCAACGCGTATAGAGGTAAGTGTAAGCGGATGACACAAAGGAATAAGTTCACTTGTTCTTTTTGCTGCCATGTAACCCGACAGTTTTGCAACCTCTAACACATTTCCTTTTTTCATCTCTTGATTGCTAATCTTCTGTAGGGTTTCCGCTTTAGCGGTTACATGTCCTTTGGCAACGGCAATCCGTAAAGTCTCTTCTTTTTTCCCAACATCAACCATGCGTGTATTGCCTTCTTCGTCAAAGTGAGTAAGGTCGTTCATATTGGTAACCTGTGATATAATGAATTATAGGATAAAAAACAAGTAGTGATAATATCTGAGAATTAAATACTTTATACAGGATTATCTTGGATAATTTTTTCATAAATTTCTCGGAATTTATGTAGATAATTACCATTTCCATGATATGCTTCTGTATCTATAGAATTAGGTGGAATTATTTCTCCTCGTTTTTGAACCGAGCTACTAAACGTTTCAATGTCAAAATTTTCATCAACAGATTTACAATATGCATGTGCTCCAGCAACAGCAGCACCGAGGGCAGCTCCTCCTTTCTCAACTGCGACAACAGGTCGATTCCAGATTCCTGCAACACGTCTCATAATTTGAGGACTGTCTGTGGCTCCACCAGTAATATATAGAGGATTATCTGTCTTTTGGGTAAACACCTGTGAATAGACATAAACTGCAGCGAGACTTGTTTCTATCACTCCAGTGTAATCTTGTGCTAAATTCGGTGTTTTGGAATTATCTGCACGTATTAGGTCGAATGCCCCTGATACAGGGAAAGATTCAGTTTTCGGTTGCCAAAACGTCATAAATTCTCCGGGTGATACGCTACTAAGTGCCTCTTCAGCTGGAGTATACTGTTCTTTTTCGTAACCGTAATTAGCCCTGACTGCATCCCATACCATTGCCCCATTTGTCCGACATCCAAACATAAATGGTCGTCCAATCCCGTCATACATAGCATTTGCATACCCCTCAGGGTCAAGAGTATTGCCATCCGTTGATACCATATTCACAAAGCTTGTTCCAAGACTAAGTAGATCTCCTGCTACAGGAACTTTGGCTTGGGGATTATCTCCTGATCCTGCAATGATTTTACATTCTCTATCAAAACCGTATTTTTCAGAAAAATATAATGATATATTCCCAACGACCGAATCCGGCGGGGTTAACTCAGGTAATTTTGCTTGTAATCCTTCTACTTCACCAGGTATTCCATCTGCGGTTGCAGCCAACAGTTCGTTGTCCCATACCCTGTCTCGATAGTTCATAAGGGACATACCACAGGCGTTCCCTGTGTCAATTGGAACACTTGAATTTCCCGTTAATACTGCCGGAATAAAACTGCTAATGAGTTGAATGAGTTTGGTAGCTGCATAATTATCTGGGTTCTGTTCTGCCACACGGCGTATTACACCCCCAGTGAATCTTAGGGGTACATCTGACCCGGATAAATCAATTGTTTTGGTTTTTCCACCGACTGCTTCACGTACATGGTTTGTCTGAGAAACAGTATTAGATGTCATCCATATAGGGGCAGTATTATAAGAGAATACACCGGCTAAAAGGGTTTGTAATTCTAATGTAGTACTTTCCGCTCTTGAAAGATTGGAGAAAATTATGTCAGTATTCTGATTAAGATATACATGACCATGTTGTTGGCCAGATGTATTAACAGCAACAATATTTTCTATTGCGATCCCTGCAGAGCGTATATCAGAAAACATAGCATCAAGTGATGCGAGATACATTAAAGGAGGTTGTTCTGCTTCACCCACTGACTTAGGGGGTAGGATATAGTCTTCACCAACTCCAAAACCGTTTGTACGCTCTTCTGCTCTATAGTCGATGGAATGTTCAAAACACTTTTCTGCTGTATCAATATCAATGATAATTGCTGATAAACTCTGTGTACTTGAATCTAAACCAATGGAAAGGCGTTGTTTTTTATTAGTTGTCACTCAGAAGGTATCCTATTAGGAAATAGTTAATTAACATAAGAATATACTCAACAAAATGCATTCATTTTTATGCTTTCATATCTTGGATGAAGGTAGATAGGTTCTTTACACGCAGTGCTACATTATGTAATTGTTTAAGACGAGCTACATCACTTATGTTTTCAAGTGTAGGCCGTAATGATTTTACTGCATCTGATTCAAAACGATATACCAATACTTCCAATAAAGATTCAAGTGCATTAATCCTTGCTCCCAACTCAGTTCCCTGTTGAAGCCCTTGATGGAAACGTTCCTCGCCAGTGGTTTGAAGTAGATGTTGGTAAACTGAAGATTCTTGCATTACTTCCTCCGATAAAAAATTACCGATTGTTTGATTAGAATGAATTAAACCACTCAGTATCCATTGAGATACTAAGAGATTGTTCCTAATATCTACAGGTAGAGAAAGAGTTTTCGTTTGATCATTACATTGTACCGCCCACCGCAGGCTGTCGATGCCAGTGGGTGGTTGCATTAATGGTGCAAAAGGTGTAAGTCCAATGTTATTTGATTCAAAGACTGATGTACCATCAAGTTCAATTTCACTTCAATCGTATTTTATTCAGCGACCATTAGCTCACCGGATATGCCCTGTTTTCTAATTCAGCGACGAATTTTTCAGATGCAATAGCTGCTGCTGCCCCTGCCCCTGCAGCAGTAATTGCTTGACGAAACACGTGATCATGTACGTCTCCTGCTGCATAAACTCCCTCTATGTTCGTCCGCTGCATTTCGTCCACAATAATATATCCTTGTTCGTCCATATCTATGACATCGGTAAACAATTCAGTATTCGGAATATGTCCAATAAAAATAAATACACCATCAATTGGGAATAGGTTAGTTTCACCTGTCTTGACATTTTTAAGTTGTGCACCGGTAACTTTATTGTCATCTCCACAGATTTCCTCAACAACAGTATCCCAAATAAATTTAATTTTATCGTTTTTAAATGCACGTTCTTGCATAATCTGACTGGCACGAAGTTGATCTCTACGGTGAACAATGTATACCTCAGAGGCATATTTTGTAAGGAATATACCTTCCTCTAATGCTGCATCACCACCACCAACAACAATAAGCCTTTGGTCTTGAAAGAAGAATCCGTCGCATGTTGCACAATAAGAAACACCGCGTCCTCCATATCCTTCTTCCCCTGGAATGTTAAGTGTCCGTGGAGACGCCCCTGTACAGATAATTACAGACTTTGCATGATACTCTTTTTCGTATGTTGTTACTACAAATGGGTGTTGGGCAAAATCAACATTGGTAACTGTATCGAATTTAACTTCAGTTCCAAACCGTTCTGCTTGTTCTTGCATGCCCTGAATAAATACTGAGGCTTCGTTTCCGAAGAAACCAGGATAATTCTCAAGATCAAGAGTCAATGATAGTTGTCCACCAAGAGCTTCACCAGTAATTAAGATTGGTTCAAGCATGGCACGCGAGGTATAGACACCTGCAGCAAAACCGGCAGTGCCACCACCTATAATTACGATATTTCGATTTTCAATGTTATTTGTATTTTCCATTTTATCTTCTATGTGTCTTCAACACCTGTTTAGGTATTGAGACAGAAACTTATAGATTTTCCGTTGAATTATGAGTAAATCTTGGAATTCCATTAATTATTGGATACTTTTGTTCACACTTTTTACAATGAAGGTCTTGTTCTTCCCATAACACTTCACCTTTACATTGTGGACAGACCAGAATTTCTGATAAAGGAGTCGTTGATCGATTCCTTTTCTTTGCTAAGACTGACTTAACCTGTGAAACTATTCCTCTTGGTATCATACTTTTAAGAATTACACTAAACCCGTTTTGTTTTATTTCTGAATTGTTTGATGTGAGAAGCTGTTCTATCGTCTGATCACATTTCAAATCTAAAACGGATTCTTGTTTATCTGAGATTACGTAGTCAATATTTCCTTCCCACTCGTATTGTATTAGAAACAGGTGGTGGTGTGTGATATGGAATCGTTTCCAGTATTTATCATTCTTAGCCAAAGTATGAAATAGTTGACCAAATAAAGAACTATTGCTATTTTTTTGTAATACCAATTGACCATCAATTAGATTTACAACCCAATTATGATAATGCCATCCATAGATACGTTCACCAATTTCTGATGGTGTCTCAATATATCCGCGTTTTGCGACACGCATTAATTCTGATATCAGCAAATTCGGATCTTCAACATGTTCCAATACATGTGAACAGATGACGTAGTCAAAGGCTTTGTCAGAAAAAGGGAGAAACTGACCATCTGCTTCTACAACTGGTCGATCTATAACTATTTTACCGCCCCGTTGCTCGTTATCCTCAATGAATTTATCACATAATACATTCGACCTTGTTTTGGGATTGTGTCCACTTCCTATCTCTAAGACAAAATCGTCAGGGTAAATGTTCATTTTTGGACAACCATAGTGATGTATGGACTCAGGAATGGTATAATATTTGCGACGATCTTACCTTTAATACCAAAACCGTATGCCTTTTTTAATATGGTAAATTGGTTGTTTTTAAAGAACTGTGTAAGATCAATTGGAGAAGCATAGTAGGCACTGTCAGCATCTCCACCAATTGCAACATCTTGTAAATCTGGATCACGATAAATAAAATTAGGAGTCTTTGACAGGAAACGTTTTTTTATATATAAACTACAATTTCGTATCAACTGTTGTTTTGCTTGTTTTTTTGTTTCTCCCCATACAGGTCTACCGGATTTTCCACACATTAATCGGAACCAATCAATAAGTGGTATTATCGGGGAACACAGATTCGGACCAGAAAGAACAATTCTACCACCTTTACGAACTACTCTAACCATCTCATTCAGTGCAGCTTCGACATCTGGCAGGTGTTCAATTAATTCATTTGAACAGATCACATCAAATGAACTATCATCATAAGGCAACTCCAAAACATCACACACCTGATAACGTAATTTCTCATTTTCCCAATTTTTTGCTTCACCAAGAAACAGTTGTGAGATGTCAGTTCCTACGACATCATAACCTGCTTGATTCAGCAAACGAGCTGAAATTCCATTTCCACAGCCAAGATCAAGTACTTTGGAATTCTGTGGTGCATAACGGATAACTAATTCTACATAGTGTTGTAGATATGTCTCATCATGCGCAGCCAAAAGGTCTTTATAGGTTTCGGATGTTTCGTAGAATTCACGCATCCGATGCCTTAATTGCATTCTTGATTCAGAAACTGGTGTTTCAATCATAAGCAATTTTATTCAATCATAAGCAATTTTAATTATAGATAAAATTATATACGAATAGGGTTGATTTTGGCAATACAAACAATGGAAGAGATGACTATTAATAATATGAAGTCTTATGAACGTAGTTTATTCCAAGGGGGTTGATCATAAACATCAATGAGTTGGTATCCTTCATCGCCTTTACTGGGACTTAGGGTGACAAATAATTTAGCAGGTTGGGATGAGACATTAAATGATGCATGGACAATGTCTGCAGCAATAAATACTGAGTCCCCTGCGTTTAGAATTTGCTTCTTATCTTCCAGCCATTGTTCTACACTACCTTCAATGACGTAAATAACTTCTTCTTGATCGGGATGTTTATGGAAGTCATGACCATATCCAGGAGACAAACTAACCTCCATTGCAACAATGTCCTTCGCTCCTGTTGTCGCTGGTCGACTTAACCATCCAATTGTCCCCCAGTCCAATTCGTCACGTTCCACATCTGAAGATGTAATGAATTTACCGTTCACGTTTTATGGTTTCTCCTTACAAATTTAAAAGAAATTTCATTACTTTACGTATGCAAGTGAGTAGGTGAACTCTTAAGAGTTCACCTACAAATTAAGAGACAGTATATATAAAACAGGTTAGTTATGGGATTTAATAGTTCCCCATGTAGTAGCTGCTTTATCAAGAGGATCAACAGGTGTTCCGGCTTGGAATCCTACGTTCATTTCTCTCTTAACTTCGTCTTCTGATAATGCACGATTCCAAATTCGGACTTCGTCGATCATACCGAGGAAGAGACGACTGGCTCCTTCTGCTGTAGTACCCACATAAACAACGGAGGTATCAGCAGCACCAGGTAATGCGTTTTTCCCACCATATTCACCAACGCTTTCGCCATTAAGCCAATAACGATGTGTTCCATTATCTACCTGACCAACTACATGTTGCCATTTGTTCAGCTCAATTTTACCTTCACAAACACTTCCACCACCACCACTAAAATGTAAACATTCACTGGGTGATTCAGTGTAAAAACTATAGGAACGTGGACTATTACCTTTTGACAGGATTCCTTGCCAACGAGCGTTGTTTGGTCCCATGTGTCTTTCAGCATTTATCCATGCCATGACTGTAACTTCGTTATCAACGGTAAGTACTGGATCATGTGGAACTTCAATCCAATCACTTTCTCCGTTAAATTTTAGTGCTTTCCCAAATTTACCGTCGACTAATTCAGGTGCACCTTTTATCGAACCTTCGTGTCCATAACGTGAATGGTCAATAGCAGTATCTCCATCTACTTCATCAAAAGAGAAATAGAGGATAAGTGATTCATCCCCCTGAACTTCTGCAAAAGCAAAAGAGGTGACAAAAGTCAATAGGACTAATGTAATAAACAAGAATCTCATCTAAATTGTTCTCCTTTTCTCAACTACAGTCTTCCATAGTTGAGTTATTTTGATTATAGTGAAAACCGATCACTATTTATAAATCTATTTCTGAGTCTTTAGTGTTCCCCATGTAGTAGCAACTTTATGACGGGGATCAACAGGGAAAAGTTCAAAATGTCCCTTTTCCATCTGTTCAATCACTTCCTCCTCTGATAATGCACGATTCCAGATTCGGACTTCGTCAATCATACCAAGGAAGAGACGACTGGCTCCTTCACCAGTAGTACCAATATACACAACCGAAGTATCGGCAGTACCAGGTAATGGATTTTTCCCGCCATATTCACCGACGCTTTTGCCATTAATCCAATACCTATGTGTACCATTATCTACCTGACCTACGACATGTTGCCATTCATTCAACTCAACTTTACCTTCACACACGCTACCACCACCAGCACTTAAATGCAAACATTCACTGGGTGATTCGGTGTAGAAACTATAGGAACGAGGATTGTTACTCTTCGATAAAATCCCTTGCCAACGAGCTCCACCAGGTCCCTGATGTCTTTCGGTATGAATCCATGCCATGACAGTAACTTCCTTCTCAACAGTGAGAATTTCTTCATGAGGAATTTCAATCCAATCACTGGAACCATTAAACTCAAGGGCTTTACCAAATTGCCCATCAACGTGTTTAGGATTCCCTTTTATTTCACCGTGATTTTCGTACTTTGAATGGTCAACTGTGTTTTTTCCATCAATCGTATCAAAAGACTGATAGAGGATTAAGGAATCCTCTGGTTCTTGTAACGCGTGTACTAATGAAGCAGTAAATGTTAGAATTGTTAACATGGTTATTAATATTTTCATGTATTCTCCTTATCATTTATAATTAGTTAGTTTTGCATATCAATATTGACATAGTATAATCAAGTATGGAAATAACAAAACTTACTTTACATTTTAAAATTGTACCTTAATATTTCCCCAAGTGGTAGTTAATTTCTGTTGAGGGTTTATATCAAAGATCTCAAAATGACCTATGTTCATCTGTTTTTTTACTTCTTCCTCAGAAAGAGCACGATTCCAAATTCGCACTTCGTCAATCATACCGAGAAACCAACGTATATTTCCTCCTCCCGCAGTGCCAATAACAACAGGAGATGTGTCTTCCAACCCAGGGGGGTTTGGTTTATTACCGGCTTCGCCTGCTTTCTCTCCGTTTACCCAGTACCGGTGAGTGCCATTATCAACTTGAGCAACAACATGCTGCCATTCGTTAAGTTTTACTTCTCCACTACAGACACTACCTCCACCATTGGGTGGTCCCACACTGAAATGTAAACATTTACTTTTTGACTCAGTCCATAAACTATATGAACGGGGTTGTTACCCTTTGCCAAAATTCCTTGCCATTAACCATCGTTTGGTACTGTATGTCTTTCTGTATGAATCCAAGCCATAACTGTAACATCTTGATCCACGGTAAGTGTTTCATGGTGCGGGATTTGTACAAAATCCTGATCCCCGTGAAATTCGAGTGCTTTCCCAAATTTACCTTTAACGTGTTTGACGTCTCCTATTATTTCACCATGGTTTTCATGTTTTGACTGGTCAATAGTCTGTTCCCCATCAATCGAATCAAATGACATATAAAGGATTAACGCATCCTCTGGTTCATTTGCACTATATACCGATGATGACACTAAGATAACAAATGCTATCATTAAAGCAGTAAACTTCATAGAAAACCTTTGAGGAATTGTCTAAAACTATACTCATTCTATGGATTATGAAGTGGAGACAATTTATCCCCTTCAACTGCCAAAAATCTTTGATTTACAGGCAGGTTTGTATTCGTATCAATATGACCAGACGGCCATCGAATCTCAATTACATCTATCTGTTCAGCCTTGCCAACACCAAAATGAGACCGAAGGTCATGAAAAGAGAGATAACTACCCCCACTTTGGACTTCACGATATTGGACATGTGTACCAGTTATTACCTTAATTTTAGCACCAATACCTGAGCGGTTGCTCTCTTTACCCTCAAGTTGAATTTGTATCCAATTTTTCTGATTACCAATTACGTTTTGTAAAAGATCTGGTTTCTGATTACAGTTCGTAATGAGGATGTCAAGGTCACCATCATTGTCATAGTCGCCTATTGCAGTTCCTCGACTAATCTTTTTCAGCGATAATCCATCAGCCTGAGTTTTTACCTTTTCAAATGTATTATCACCTAAATTTCTGAATAGTAAGTTCTTCTGTGGATAACTCACATGCTTCTCAAGACGAGAGATATTATCCATTAAATGTCCATTTGCAACAAAGATATCTTGAAAACCGTCGTTATCATAATCAAAAAACTTTATTCCCCATCCAAGATAACCGTGTGTAACCTCAGCGATTCCTGAAGGTATAGTTTCATCGGAAAAGAAGTCCCGATCAAGATTATTATATAGTGTATTTGTCTCTGTCTGATAGTTACTAACAGTCAGGTCAAGTTGTCCATCATTGTTGTAGTCGCCAAAATCTGTTCCCATTCCGGCTTCTTCTTTTCCCATGTCATTATAGCAAACACCAGAAATTAAAGCAATTTCTAAAAAAACACCTTTTCCGTTGTTTTGAAAAAGATAATTGGGGTCTTGGTCATTAGCCACGTATAAGTCCATATCTCCATCATTATCATAATCACCAAATGTCACCCCTAATCCGTGCATCGGGGCAAGTCCCTGTGGACGAGAGGATATGGAAATATCTGAATATGTACCATCTTTATTATTTCTGAGCAAAGTATCGTGTATTGCAGGATAGGCATGTGGTCCACAATATACGTGAACACCTCGCTCATTACATTGTCTATCATTCTTAGGGTCATATATTGCATAGTTCGCAATATATAGGTCTAAGTATCCGTCATTGTCAACATCAGCAAACGCACAACTTGTTCCCCAATGTGGATTACCTACCCCAATCTGTCCAGTAATGTCGGTGAAAGTTCCATCTCCATTATTACGATATAATTGATCGTCACCAAAGTTGGTCACGAACAGGTCGAGATCCCCATCATTATCATAGTCTCCCACGGTCGCACCTGTACCGTAAGCCGTACTTCCAACTCCTGCCACCTCTGTAGTATCAGTAAATGTACCGTTACCCTCGTTTCGATAAAGAACATTATGTGGTTTTTCAGGGGGGTTATCAGTTTGAATCGCCCCATTTATAAGATAAATGTCAAGATCTCCATCATTGTCATAATCAAAGAAACCACCTCCTGAACCGAGAAATTCATTGAATAGTCTTAACCCACTTCTACCGTCGGTATGCTCAAATGTAATACCCGATGTTTCAGTTACATCAATAAAGATATGTTCTGCTGAACTAATGTTGCAAAATTGGAAACAGAAGAAATACAAGATGAGTATTAAATTGATGTATATGGAATTACAAAGTATGTTGTTTTTTTTCATAATCAGGTATTTCTGAAATATTCTATCTATTTGTTTTTTCTGTCTTTTCTAATCTTTGTAATGCAGATATCGCCTCTTTATCGTTAGGTGAAATCTCAAGAATAGTATTATAGGTCTGAATTGCTTTTTCGATACGTCCTTGTTGGGTATAAATCTCCGCTAATCCGTGATAGGCTAAAGTAAGTTTCGGCATCTTCTCAATTGCTTTCTTCAAATGCCATTCTGCTTGCTCATACTTTTGTTGTGAGTTGAATAGCCATCCTAACCGTACATAGGCTTCTACAGCATTGGGATTTAACTGCAATACATGCTGAAATTGTGGAATTGCCTTATCAGGGATGTTTAACCCCATATATAACCTACCTAATTTGTCATACGCTTCCACATACTTTGGATTTAACCGAATAATTGTTCTGTATGTATCAATTGCAGCAGAAAAATGTTGATGTTTAGAATGTGTTTCCGCTAATTTCATACGAAGGGTGGAATTAAGAGGATCTTCTGCTAAAAAACCTTCAAGAGCATAAGTCTTATCATAATATTTTTTCATCTTTTGAAACAACATAAGTTGTTTCTTAGCAGATTCAAAATCTCCGAGAAGTCTGTATGCTTTAGCAAGATTATAATAGGAACTCTGTATATAAGGTTTTTTCTGAATGGCTTTATTATAATGCGTAATTGCTTCCTTAGGTTTATTCTGCATGACAGCAATTAAACCAAGCCATTCATATACCTCTGCAAAATCGGGATTGAGCTTTAAGGCTTTTTGAAATGATGTGATGGCTTTATTCAATTCTGCTTGGTGTGTATGAATGTAACCAATCCGGTAATACGTATCTGCATCTGATGGAGATATTTCGACTGCAGTCAAAGCATGCTCCTTAGCAATATCTAACTTGCTCTGTTTACAGTATATCTCTGATAATGCAAGGTGTGAATATCCATATATTTGAGATTGATCTAATAGATCGTTTGACTCTAACTCGGTAATAATCTTATTAAACGTCTCTACTGATAATTCTAATTGGTCCTGTATTTTGTAGATATTCCCCAATTGAAAAAGTGCTTTAACATCTCCAGGATTTCGGGATAAAATTGTATTGAAAATATCAACGGCTTCAGGGTATTGCCGTAGTTCAACATAATCTAAACCTCTTTTAAATTCAGATTCGATTTGTGATATACTTATAATGGGGATAATTAAGATAAAGGTGAGAATTAGCCAAGTATTAATAAGTTTAGTATACTTGAACTGATGAAGTTTACGCATACTTCAATTTAATGTTCTCAATAAAATTATGGATGTTTGTCTAAGACGTCTTGTATCCATGAGAGTGCTGCCATACTTGATGACCAACCAATTGATGTAACAGCAAGGAGTGCTACTTGTTGGATTTCCTCAGATGAAATACCGTCACGCAATGCCCGTCGGGTATGTGAATGGACGGCTCCTTCAGATTTTGCTCCAATGGCTAATGCAAGTTTAACAAGTCGTACTGTTTTGGCTTCAAGCGGTCCAGCAGTGCCACAAGCTTCACCTAAGTCTTGATATGCTTTCCAAACATCTGGATATTCCTCAATAACACCTTGGAGAAAATCAGGTAATTTGTCCTTCATATTTATTAATTAACTAACTTCCTTTTTTTGTGGTGCATCGTTATCTTGAACCGTTGCATCGTCTTCTTCTGCTTGTCCCTCGTTGAGTCCAGACTTAAAGTTTGTAATACTTTTACCGAGACCACGAGCCAATTCAGGCAACTTTTTTGATCCAAACAATACTAATACAATAAGTAATACCGCAGCTAATTCCCATGGACCTAGACCGAGCATAGTTTTCCTCCAAATTAATACATTCTGTAAATACTTCAGACTGAAGAATTTATTTCTTTCTATATATTTTACCATATTTTACAACTAATATCACTTAAAATTACTTCATAAGAGAATTTTTCACTATAGGTCTTCTTTACTGTGCCTGAATCGCGGATTACACGGATTAAGCGGAAAAGAGGGTTTTGTTACATTTATTTTTCCACGAATCTGAATAGGACTTTACACATTTCGTCCCTCAAATCAACTAACAACTAATATAACAAATTCGATACATGAAGAATACGAAATGTCTATTAACAAACAGTTTACATACCCAACCTAAGGTATTATATTGTATCTAAACTAATCAAATGTTATACTTAAAATACCATCTCTCACATCTGTAGGAGTTATGATGGACAATATCCAACGACATTCCTTTAATTCTCTTTTAATAATACTCTTTATCTTCAACATCATTAATTGTCTGCCTGTTATTGCTCAGGTAAATCAAGAACCAGTTGAACTTGAGAAAATTGTTGTAACTCCCGGTAGGTTCATGATTTATGATGGTACAGTTCCCCAATTGTCACTATCTAAGAAAGAAATAGAGCAGTTTCCATTAATTGGTAACGATATAATGCGCTCCGGTCATATTTTCCCGGGTGTTGTAGCGAGTGATTATAGTGCTCGTTTCAGTATACGAGGTGGAGAAAAGGATGGTGTCTCTGTCCGATTAGACGGACTGGAACTCTATAATCCCTATCATTTACAGGATTTTGGAGGGGCTATTTCGCTGATCGGACTGAAGTTAATCCACCGTGCAGATCTTTTGATGGGTGGGTTTCCTGCAGAGTATGGTCAGAAGATGTCAGGTGTATACGATATTACTACCAAAACCCCTGACCCAGATAAAATTAGTGCTAATTTTGGTATTGATCTCATCAATACAACCCTATTATTAGAAGGTCCAATAACTGATAAGGGTGGATGGCTGGTTTCTGCCAGACGCGGATATATTGATCTTATTTTGGCGCTCATAGATATTGATGAACAATATAAGCCACAATATGCAGATGTTTATGGTAAATTTGTGTATGAACTAACTAATGACGATACAATAACACTTAACGGATTATACGGTTGGGATAAAAACCTCATTCGAGTTGATGATATTGATAATAAACTGGATTCACGTTATGACAATTCAACTATCTGGATGAAATGGAAACATTCTTTCAATTCATCGCATTGGTCAGACGTTTATTTCTTTGGCGGGACATCCAGTCAAGATAGAACAACAGGGAAGGCAGATTATGATAATCGAAACTTTAGGTTTTTTGGTACAAAGGTAGAATACACGGCAAATATATTAGATAGACACACTCTACGTACAGGTCTTGAGTGGCGATGGTTGTCTGGAAATTATCAATATGATGTCAACGAACGAATCGCTGGAATAGATAAATATAGACCAATATTTGCTGATATTGAAGATAGCGGGAGCGATGTAAAATTTTTCCTACAAGATGAGTGGCAACTTCATTCGAAAGTTGCCCTTAATGTTGGTGGACGATATATTATACAGAACTACCGTGAACCTGATATCCAAACGTATGAAATTGGTCCTCGGATTGCTCTGGCAATACGTCCAAGAAATAACTTAGTATTTCGCGGGGCATGGGGACTGTACCATCAACCTATAGATATTATGTCTATCCCTGTTGAAGATAACATACAATCCATAGGCCGTGCTGAAAAAGCTATTCACTATATATTAGGATGTGAATTTAACCCCAGCACTAATTTCCTAATTCGTCTTGAAGGGTACTACAAGGAATACGACAATTTAGTAGGGAAACTAAGAGAATTCGGTCGACAAACACAGGTTTTTTCGACACCAGAATCAGCAAATGCAATCGGTTTTGATGTATTTGCTTCCCAGGCAGTCTCATCTCGATTTACATGGGGACTTGGGTATGCTTACGGTATCGCAAAAGAACAGACGGAAGATATATCAATCTATCGTCAAAATGATAGACGACATTCTCTATTTCTCAGTAGTAATTATCAGATAGCCACAACTTGGCATCTCTATCTTAGTTGGCGTTTTCACACAGGTGACCCAAGAACACCACTCGTACACAAACCTGTTATATTAAATGGAAGTATCATAGCATGTGACCGACAGTTTGGTGATACCCATTCTGAACGTCTTCCGTCCTATCATAGTCTCGACTTTAGAATAACTAAACATAGTCCATATAAACGATGGTCTCTATCGTGGTATTTCCAAATCCTGAATCTATATAACAACACAAATGTAGACCAATATGCATTCAGTGAAATGAGAGACGAAGACACGAACGAAATTATAAGGTGTGAAATTACAGAAGAACCGTTGTTGCCTATAATCCCAACCTTAGGGTTGACGGTTACATTTTAACATGGGTATGATAATGAAATACCAAGAACTACGATAAGAAAGAACGATTGGAGGAGCTTTTGACAATTCAAAGAATAAAATACAAAATGGAGAAAAGCATACTTTAATGGCTTAGTGTTCCCAAGTCCCATATCAGTATGGTTCCATCAGAACTTACACTTGCAAGTGTTTCGTTATCTGGTGAGAACACAACGGCATTGACGCGTTGTGTATGTCCCGCAAAAGTTTGTAAGTGTTGTCCTGTCTTTGAATCCCAGAAATGAATAGCATTGTTTCCTTCACTTGAACTTGCAAGGATACTTCCATCAGGGGAATATGACAATGAAGTTACTTGACCTGCTTCTTCAATCGGCGGAAGCATCAAGTCACCAGATTTTACATTCCACAATTGGATAGTTCCATCCCTACTTCCACTGACAAGTGTTATGCCATCAGGAGAATATGTGATTGCAGTGACTGCATCTTCACGGTCTGTCAGAACTTTTAGGGAAGTTCCGGTGTCTACATCCCAAAGTCGAATAGTTTTGTCATGACTTCCACTTGCCAGTGTTTTTCCGTCGGGAGAAAATGATAATGAAGTAACACTCTCTTTATGTTCAGTAAAGGTCGCCAAACGATCACCAATTAGATACATTTCGCCTTTGCGAATTTCCCAAAGACAGACAGAAAAATCTCCATTGGTTTGTTTCTGATTTTTTGTTTGCTGTTTATTGAGTCCACCTCCACTTGCAAGTCTGTTACCATCAGGTAAAAATGCAACCGAAGAAATTGTGTCTTTATGTCCAGAGAAGCTTCCGAGAAATCGGCGAGTCTTCGTGTCCCACAGACGTACCTTTTTAGAAGTACCACCGGTAGCCAATAAGTCTCCATTAGGAGAATATGCAATAGAATAAACATCACAAGATGGTTCAGAGATGTTATTCAGTAGTTCGCCGGACTGAGGATTCCAAATACGAATTTCAGATTCAGTGCCACAAGCGAGTGTGCTGCCATCTGGTGAATACACAGCAGAATAAATCTCAGTAGACAGATGAGCAGTTATCTCATTTATCAGTTTCCCTGTTGCTGCATCCCAGAACCGAATCGTTCCATCGTCACTTCCGCTTGCGATTGTCTTTTCGTCCGGTGAAAACGTTGCAGTATTAACCGTGTCCCGGTGTCCCATACTGACTATAGGTTTTGCAGTGTTAACATCCCAAACATCAACTCTATCCATGTTGCTTGCTGTTAAAAGGTAACGTCCATTTGAAGAAAACTCCATAGATTTCAAATCACCTATCCACTTTGTGTAATTCTTCACGAGTTTTCCTATTTCAACATCCCAAAACAGTAATGGATTTCCTCCTGCACCAGCAAGTGATAGGCAATCTGGTGAAAACTTTGCAGAATTAAACTTTACATCATGCAGTTCGGTTTCTAAGTGTTCACCTGACTCTATGTCCCAATACTCAATTTTCATTTCGTATTGACTATGTTGTCCGATAATTAGCAGTGTGGTACCATCAGGAGAGTATGACATATCTATCGCTGATATATTGTTAGACTTGATGATCTTTACAAGATTGCCAGTTTCCGTTTCCCATATTCTGATTTGCCAATCTTCACTATCACTGGCGAATGTCTTTCCGTTCGGATGGAAAGCTATCCTATTTACACCATCTTTATGTCCATCACATGTGGCTATGAGCTGATTAGTGTTTACGTCCCACAATCGCACCGTTTTATCCTCACTTCCTGTTGCAATAGTATTACCGTCAGGACTGAAAACTATAGATGTTACTGGACCGGTATGTCCTGTGAGTAGGTCGAGTGCGTCTCCTGTTTGGACATCGTAAATCCAGATTCCGATGGTCGTAGCAACAGCAATTCGTTCTCCATCTGGAAAGTATTTCAGCTGGTAAATTTTGCTTTTTCCAAAACGTGCTTTTGCCCCCTTAGGTAATCCCACACCTGTATTATCTTGACAGAAGGTAAGAGTTGTCATGAATGTAAGAATGAATAGTGAGGAAATAAATGGAAATGCAGCGAATAAGAGAGTGAGTATTTTCATGTATGACTCCTTTAATGATGTGGTAAGTAGGATTGGTGCCACGATATAATACCATTTCTATTAAATTTTCTCTCATTACCGACTGTTTAGAAATGAAGGGGAGAACGGCACAATCTGGAAGAATGTGCTACAATAAAGCGACATTTTCAATTAGAAATGGTATAACGAAACAAACCTATTGGGGGACATCCCACAGAAGAATAGTACTGTCCCATCCTGAAGTTGCGAGTGTTTGACCATCTGGTGAATATTGCATGAAATAAATATCTTGTATATGTCCTCTGTCAGAAGTTTGAATGACTTCACCTGTATCAGCATCACAAAAGGATAGTTTACCGTTTGAGTCAATGCCAACAATAATGCGTCCATCTGGTGAGTATGTCCGAAAATATGTTTTTTCATCTGACGTAATGGATCTAATGGGTTCATCACTATCCATACTCCAAAACTGGATCTCAGTTTTTTTATATTCCCATGACACAAATTTTTCCCAGTTTGGAGAAAGTGCGACAGTATCACCAGGGATTGTTCTTACAGTCTCACCGGAATCTATATCCCAAAAACGTATCATTCCTGAGTCACCCCTACTCACAAGCATTTTTCCATGTGGAGAATATTCAATTTCTCTGACAATATCCTTTTCTCCTGTTAGAACTTTTGTAGTTTCACCTGTGTTGACATCCCACAATCTGATTGTCTCATCCCAACCACCACAAGCAAGTGTATTTCCATCAGGACTAAATGCCAATGTATCAATGGTATCCTTGTAACCAGTAAAAACGCGTCCGTGTTCCCCTGTTTTCGTGTTCCATAACCACACCGTATTCCCTGTGTTATCCCAACCACCACATGCAAGCGTTATACCATCCGGAGCATAAGTGATGCAAGTTATCCTTTTTGGATGCGGACTATATGTTTTCAACAATTTTCTGGTATGTGTATCCCATAACCGAAGTCGTTTCTCTGAACTTACAAGAGCCAAAGTGTCTCCACCAGGTGAGTATTCCATATCTGTAAACATATTCGCATAACCAGTGATTGACCGTATGTGTGTGTTTGAAGCAACATCCCAGAACCGAACTGTACCGTCTCCCCCAGCACTTGCCAGAGTGTTCCCATCTGGAGAAAAGATAGCATTACCTGTTGATGCAGGTGGACTTGAAATGGTTCTGATTTTTTCTCCGTTAGATACATTCCAAAATTGAATTATGTCATTATCGACATTTATACTTACGAGTATATTTCCATCAGGACTAAACACAAGGGAGGCAACAAGATCATCAACTCCAACGGAACCAGTTACATTTACTATTGTTGTTTTAAGTTCACCGGTATGTGTTTCCCATAAGTGAATTGTGCCAACATCACTGCCACCTGCAATTGTTTTTCCGTCAGGTGAAGATGCTATCGAGGTAAGATTTCCCGTATGTCCAGAAAATGTTCGTATGAATTCTCCAGTGTTAGCATTCCATAGGTGGATTGTCCCCTCACTCCTACCATAACTAAGAATCATTTCGTCATCTTTTAAATACATTACCTCTGATACTTGATTTGCATGTCCAGCGAAGGTGACACGGAGTTCCCCAGTAGATACCTCCCATATCCGTATTGTTTCATCATAACTTCCGCTTGCGATTGTCTTCCCGTCAGGACTAAAAGCGATTGATTTGACTATATCTTGATGTCCAGAGAATACTCGTATCTGTTCTCCATTTTTTAAGTCCCAGAGCAAAATCGTGTAATCCTTTCCTTCACTCGCAAGTAGTTGGTTGTTTGGACTGAAGGCAATTGCAGATATACCATCGGTGTTTTGTGTGAGTAGGTCAATTTCTTTTCCTGTGTGTGCGTCATAGATCCATATACCTATTGTACCTCCTGCGGCAAATAACGTGCCGTCTGGTGAATACTTCATATCAAATACGTAACCTTTACCAAGGCGTGCTTTAGCATCTTGAGGTAGCTTCCATTGTGTAGAATCTTGATTAATATTGTTTTCCATAGGTGTTTCTCCACTTTGCAGTCCATCGTTACTGTTTATACCGAGTACAGTATCGTTTCCAATCCGATTTCGTAGATCAGTTTCTGATGTAATATTAGGGATTATGAGGGTTTCAACAATCTCTATAGTTGTTTCTGATTGCGCATTAAGGTTATATGGTAATTGATAACGAGTCAAGAGTTGGTTGCTTATACCCAATAAGAATACTATCAAGAAAATAGAAGAACCCAACACTCCAAACGGTAACAGTGGTTTAGCACCAGAAGGAGGTGTTAGTTCTGTGTCATTGGTTTTCCGTATGATGTTATCTGTTAGATTCGGGGATATTTGAACACTACTGAGAGTCTCGCGTATAATGGTTACATCTTCCTTTAGGCGTTTGCGTGCGCGACTCAACCGACTTTTTACAGTGTTCGGTGACACTCCTAAGAACATTCCAATTGCGTCACAAGTCATCTCACCAAGATAATGGAGTATTACGACTGTGCGTTCAATTTCTGGTAGTTTTTCCAGTAGTTTTTGTACAATTTCACGACGGTATTCAGTTACCTTTACTTCACGTTCTTGCGATATATAGTTTGCATACGCAGATTCATCTAATGTTTCCTGACTCATGGAATTCAAGGAATGAGTTGGATGTTTGTTCTTACGTTTCCATGCAATGCACTGTCTTTTTGCTATAACATAGAGCCATCCAGCAAATAATTTTGGATTCTTAAGAGTAGGTAATTTATTGTATACCTGCAAAAAGGCATCTTGCGTGATTTCTTCAGCAATATGGTAATCACCAATTTCCCGCCATGCAAGTGCATGAATGCTCTTTTGGTGTCTTTGAACTAACTGGCTAAAGGCAACTTCATCACCTGACAGTATGTCTTGGATTAATTCAATGTCATCTTTTTCCATTAGATCTCTCAAAAATAGTGAATCTGATTATACATGACGCGATTTCCAGGTGAAATAGTTGCAACACCGACATAATTTTGCAATAAATGTGTCTTATAATAATAGCTATAGATATGATGTCATATTCCAAAGCAGGATGGTACCATCATGGCTGGCACTTGCTAAAAGTGTGTTGTCAGGAGAGAAGGTAAGTGTCCATATATCTGTAGTGTGTCCCCAAAAAGTGGCAAGATGTTTACCGCTCTTGACTTCAAACAAACAGATAGGAAAGTTCTTTGAATCATTATTCCAAGATGCTATACATGCCAAGTACTCCCTACAAAAAGAAAATACAGGTTCTTCCACATATTCGCATTCTGGAGGGCGTGACAGCCTCGCTCCAATATCAAATCTGGTTGATTTATACAAGTTTGTTTCATCATGACAGGGATTACGGTGGATGATATCCCAGATTAGGAGATCTTCTGTTCCAGAGCAAGAAAGGTACTGTCCACATGGTGAAAATTCAATTATTCCAGTGACCTTATCACTTGGAAACGTGTCTATTTCTTCACCAAGTTCCATGTCCCACAGTTTGACTTTATTAGACTTTGATTCACTTGCGAGTAATTTTCCATCTTGGCTGAATTTCAATTCAGCAACATAATCACCCTCATCTTTACTATTGTCTATATCTGATGGTTCAATGGGATGTACCAATTCATAAATTTGCTCGCCACTTTGCACATCCCACACTTGAATGTTGCCTTCTTCATCACCAGCAGCGAATAGCTTACCAGTCGGTGATAATATGGGAAAGGTACTCCAATACTCAAGTCCAGTTGCTTGAATAAGTTGAGTTCCATCACTATCAGCTTGGCATAGTGTCGCAGTATCCTTTTTGATACTTGTAACATAGAGCTCGCCATTATTAGTCTTATGGACAAACTGATTTTTACCTGCTGATATCTCCTTTATTGCAGGACGTGAACGTTTACTTTCTATATCCCATAATACAACACCCTCATGATGATGCTCCACCGCCAATGTCTTTCCATCCTGTGAGAAGAACATTGATGTTGGAAACGAGATGGGGGAATGTGTTAATTTATGTTTGACCGGATTATCAGATGTCCACACGTTGATGAATTCGTGTCTGCATTCGTAAGCAAGTTGTGAACCGTTTGAAAATAGGACATTGTTGCCCCAATCACCAGTATCGGAAAATTCTATAGTGTTGCCCCATACCTGATCCGTGTAAAGTTCTTCTCCACTTTCAAGGTCACGGACAGAAATAGTAGCTGGACCGGCATCGTCATAATGGACTATCGCTGCGCGGAGAATGCCTTCGGGTGTCCAAGAAGGGATAATACGATAGACGCGACCATAATTTGTATAGCACTTCACTTGTTGCCACGTATTAACATCCCAGACGTATACGGTGCCATCTTCACCGCCAGAGGCGAGAAATTTTCCACACGGTGAAAAACAGAGGGTAGTTACCCAATAAGTATGTGCTGACAGACATGCAATTTGTTCATTGCTCTTCATATCCCACACGACTATTGACTCCGTCTCGACTGTAGTATTAAACCTGTAGGTAGACGCAATCCAACGAGTATCAGCTGAAAAACTGAGGGGTCGGCAGATTCCTGCTCTATCAACATCCGCGGTGAATTTTGAAAACTGCTTACCATTTTCAACATGCCAAACTTCAACGTCATTAGAACTGCTGTAACCAGAATAAGCAACTGCGATATATTGGTTATCTTGGGAAAAGGTTACGTTATCTACGTAGGTCTCTAATTTTACCTGTGTCCAAAATGTGCCACTTTGGACATTCCAAATATTAAGCATTCTTCCTGAACAACTTGCGGCTATCCATTTTCCGTTAGGTGAAAAAGCAACAGATTCGACTACCCCTTGTCCTAAATTCCAAAGTGCAACGGGGGAAAGTGTTGCCAAGTCATATAACCAAAGCCCTATACAGGTACCAATGGCAAGGGATTGTCCATCAGGTGAAAACGCCAATTTAGGTTCACTTCCGCGTCCTAATCGAGCAATTGCGTCTTCGGGGAGTTCCCAAGTTGTTACATCAACGTTATCAGCTTGTTCTGATGTGAATATTGCAGCTTTGTTATTTTTTAACACAATTCACCTCGTTCTAAAGATAAGGAGTCAGATCCCAAAGCAGGATTGCACCACTTGTACCGGCACTTGCTAAAAGCGTGTTATCAGGTGAAAATACCAGTGAAGATACGCCTTCTGTCAACTCAAATGTAGCAATAGGTTCATCTCCCTTACGGATATCCCAAACACATATATACCCATCACGTGTCCACGAATCAGGACTGCAAGCGATATATTGTCCACATGTAGATAATGCAAAAGCTTCAATATATTTTGACTCCCACCACTCTGGTTTCGGTATTTCCAACACTTCTTCATCTTGATGGATATCCCATAAATCTATTGTCGGACTATTCCATCCTCTCCAATCACACCAAATTTGGGAAGAATCAGGGGAAAACGCAAAGAATTGTATGTTATCTTCACTTGAATACCTGTCCAGAGGTTTACTTTGAACTACATCATATATTTGACCAGAATTCTGACGAGAATGACTGATAAGATATGTACCATCTGGACTAAATGTGATGAACGGAGTAGTATGTGTTTTTTCTGTTGTATAGGTATCGTAGATTTCACTTGTTGCAATATCCCAGATGTAGATCTTACCATTCTTGTCTATGCAGGCAAGTAAATTGCCAGTTGGATAGAAAACCACGTCAGAAACTTCAGCTTGTATAGAAAATGATGCAATCGGTTTATCTGTTCCCAATTCCCAAAGTCGAATACTACTTTCATCACCGGAAGTGACAAAGCACCTACCTTCAGCTGATACCTCTACAGAAAAATAACGTTCTCCCCATCCATCTGAATTTGCCTTCCTGCCGAGGGGTTTAAAGATTTCGGGAGGATCGTTAGGGTGTGTAATATCCCATGTGAGAATACCATCAAACCTATTTGTTGTGATTAACGCCTTTCCATCTAAAGAAAACTTCAGAGGACCTACAAAATATCCAGCGATGTGACCCAACGAGATTAATTGGTCTTCACCCTCAATCCAAATATGCACATTATTTTCACTCTCGAATGCAAGACGAGTTCCATGTAAATAGTCTGGGTTATAAGGACCAGTTTCTTTAGAAGTTTGATAAAGAACTTCATTGTTATCTAAATTATTTACTGAAATGGTGCCATTATTGCCATCGTAAACAGTAGATAAGAGACGGCTTTCCGGTGCATAACTGATACAGTGGTAATCGTTCTCGTTAATTTCCTGATAAACCTTATATTGATGCCAAGGTTGCAGTTCTGATACGGGTTGCGTTGGGACATTCCATACCGTGGTAATACCGTTCCGGTCACATACAGTCATATACTTCCCACACGGTGAAAAAGAGATTGAGCTGACATCTTTACCCCCATCAAGGGTGGTGAGATGTTTTCCTGTTACTAACTCATAGACTACGACTTGGCTTGAATCTAACAACCATCTTCCATCAATTACAGGATACCCATCCGTATTAAACGGTTCAGGTGCTCCATCGGGGGAAGCAAAAGCGAGTAACTTTCCATCTGGAGAAAATGCAAGCGGGTTAGTTCCCACATACAATGATTTTCTTGTCGGATGATTCGAGTTTGTATTCTCTTGTAGATTATCTGAAAGCTGCCAGACTTCAACACTACAATATAATTTCTCATCGGGATTGGAACTTCTGTTTGTTCCTCCTACAGCAAACCAATCTCGCTTTGGTGAAAAGACGAATTCGGTATTTCCACCACTTCCATCTCGTGGCAATTCTACTAAACACTTCTCGCTCTTCACATCCCAGATTTTGATAGGACCACCCCAGCTGCTGGTTGCTATCCATTTTCCACAGGTAGAAAAGGAAACAGCTGAAATTTGTGTGCCTACTTCCCAAAGTGATAGGGGTTTACACTCAGTTACATCATATAACCACATACCGAGGTAACTTCCAATAGCGAGAAGTGTACCATCCGGAGATAGCGTCATTGTTACGCTATTACCTTTTCCTAATCTGGTAATTGCACCATCTGGAAGTGCCCAAGTTGTTACATCAACGTTATCAGCGTGTTCTAATGTAAAAATTGTAGATTTGTAATCTTTCAACATAATTATCCTTGTTCTAAAGATATGGTGTTAGATCCCAAAGCAGGATAACGCCATCATAACTCGCGCTGGCTAAAAGTTTGTTGTCTGGAGAAAAGGTGAGATCATCCAATCTATCTGAAGGTCCTAATAAAGTGACAAGGTGATTTCCGCTGGAAACTTCCCATACATCAATAGGATACTTCTTTTGATCCTTGTTTGATGTTCCAAATGCCAAGTATTGTCCACACAAAGAATATGCAGCTGGACCGTCAAATTGTTCGAATTTGGGTGGCATTGATAGTCTTTTCTCTAATACACTCCACGTTGGTTCACATCTACATGTTAGATGCTCACAGTATTCCCGTTTGGCAATATCCCAATATCGATTTCCTTCTTTTTCTAGGTAAGCATGGTACTGTCCACACCTGCAAAATCGGACGTCACTGATTTTATCACCTTGTAACGGTATTATCTCCTCACCAAGTTCCATGTCCCACAGTTTAACATTACGAGAATTCGATTCACTTACGAGTAATTTTCCATCCTGACTGAATTTCAAATCATCAACGTAATCACCTTCATCTTCATCATCGTCGATATCAGATAGCTCAAGAGGATGCATGAATTCATAAAGTTTCTTTTTGCTATGCACATCCCACACTTGTATTGTACCGTCTTGTCCGGCATAAGCGAAAAGCGTTCCTGTCGGTGTTAATGCTGGTTGTGCACTCCAGTATTCACGTCCAGTTCCTTCAAGAAGTGGTATACCATTACCATCAGCTTCCCAGAGGGTAACAATGTCACTTTTGATACTTGCGACATGGAATTTACCACTATCTGTTTTATACAGAAACTGATTTTTACCAGCAGATTCTACTTGAACTGCTGGACGCGAACGTTTACTTTCTATATCCCATAACACAACACCTTCCTGAAAGTGTTGAGCAGCTAATGTCTTACCATCCTGAGAAAATACAATCTCTGTTGGCCATGAGATAGGTGAATGTGTAAATTGGTGTTTGATGGGATTATCAACAGTCCAAACGTTGATAAATTCATGTCGGTATTCATAAGCAAGTTGAGATCCATTTGAAAACAGAACATTGTTTCCCCAGTCACCTATAGACGGAGAGTCAATTGTATTTCCCCAGAGTTGATCATTATATAATTGTTGATTATTTTCAAGGTCTCGTATTGATATTGTTGCGGGACCACTCTCATCATAATTTACAATCGCTGCACGTAGTTTTCCATCTGATGAATAGGATGGTATAATACTATACACGGGACCATAATCGGAATATTCTCGGATTTGATTCCAAGTATTGACATCCCAAATATATACCTTTCCATCTCTACCACCAGAAACGAGAAACTTCCCACAAGGAGAAAAGCAAAGAGTAGTTATCCAACGGGTATGTGCTGTAAGACACGCAAGTAGTTTGCAGCTTTTCATATCCCACACTAATATTGACCCTGCATCATCAGAGTTAGGGGACATACATGTAGATGCAATCAGTCGAGTATCAGGTGAGAAACTAATAGGTTGGTAATGTCCTGCTCTTTCATCCTCTGCGGTGAATTTTGCAAACGGTTTCCCTGTTTCTGCATGCCAGACTTCGACAATAGGGGTGCTATCATAGACAGAAGAATTAACTGCGATATACCTATTGTCGTGGGAAAAGGTCACGCATTCATTATGATTCCCTGATTTGATTTGTGTCAAGCAAGCTCCAGTCTGGATATCCAAAATCTTTAGTAATCGTTCTGAAAGACTGGCAGCTAACCATTTTCCGTTAGGTGATATAGCAACAGATTCGACATACTCTGTTTCTGTTTCCCAAAGTGCGACTGGGGAAAGTGTTGTTAGGTTATATAACCACAGTCCAGTGCATGTGCCAATGACAAGGGATTGTCCATCAGGTGAGAATGCCATTGCAGGTTCACTTCCGCGCCCTAACCGTGCAATTGCACCATCGGGAAGTGCCCAGGTTGTTATATCCCCTTCAAATGAACCTACTGGCATAGGGATTGAGCGGTTTTGATTTTCCATACAGTCTTGTCTTTGATCAAGGGTGTCTTGGAGAATGTATTCTTCCTGTTTTAAACGATTTCGCGCTCGGTTGAGTCGACTTTTAACAGTATTCAGAGACACACCTAAATACTGACTTATTGCTTTACACGGCATTTCTCCCAGATAGTGAAGGATCATCGTTGTCCGTTCATTCTCTGGTAGCTTCTCCAAAAGATTCTCAACGATTTCACGACGTCGCTCTACAGATGCTGTTTCACGCTGTTCTGCCAAATAGGATGTATAATCGATCTTCTCAATTAAATCTTCACTGACTAATTCCAAAGATTGCATTACAAGTCTTTTCTTCCGCAACCAAGCAATACAACGCCGTTTAGCGATAGCATGTAACCATCGAGAGAATAGATTTGGGTCTCTTAAGTTTGATAATTTATTGTATACCTGCAGGAAGGTATCTTGTGTGATTTCTTCAGCAATGTGGTAATCACCAATTTCACGCCATGCAAGTGTATGAACACTCTTTTGGTGTATTTGAATTAACTCGTTAAAGGCAGCTTCATCCCCTGACAATATGTTTTGGATTAATTCAACGTCATCTTTTTTCATCAGATCTCTCAAAAATAGTGAATCTAAATATACATGACGCGATTTAGAGATGGAAAGGTTGCATGCTTGGCATAAATTGGCAAAGTTATCCAACCACCCTTCTACAGATTGTAAAAAGGAAGGTGGTTGGAAATTGTCTATACAAATCCACTTTCACAGCACAAGCGGTTATATTTTTTTAACTATCACTGTCCTTAAAGTCTTGACTCTGTAGTCCATAATTCTGCATCCGATGCTGAAGTTGCCTTCGTGAAATACCTAACAATTCCGCGGCCTTGGTCTGAGTCCCGTTCGTTTTTGTGAGTGCTGCACACACATACTCTTTGATAATTTCCTCTAACGCAACACCACCTTCAGGTATACCAATTTCAAGTTCAGTTGTCGGTAGTGAAGTATCAATAATCTCAGGTGGAAGTTCATCTAAGTCAATTGAAGTGTTTTCAGATAGAACAAAGATTCTGTGTAAATAGTTTTCTAATTGACGGACATTACCTGGCCAATGAAAACGACATAGAGCAGACATAGCCCGTTGTGAAACTTGCTTTGGTTCAGCATCCACATATTCATCACTAAATTTCTGAATCAAATAGTTAATTAACAATGGAATGTCTTCAACCCTTTCACGAAGCGGAGGAAGATGGAGTGGAATTACATTTAATCTAAAAAAGAGATCTGAACGGAAGGTTTCATCTTTTACTGCCTCCACGAGATTCTTATTGGTTGCTGCAATTACACATACATCCACTTTTATGTTCTGATTACCTCCAATCCTACGTATTTCATGTTTTTCTAACACATGAAGAAGTGTACTTTGCATTTGAATAGAGATATCCCCAATTTCATCAAGGAATAGAGTACCAGAATCTGCAATCTCAAAAATACCTTTCTTTTGCTGTATTGCGTCAGTAAAAGCTCCTTTCTCATGACCAAAAAGTTCACTCTCAATTAATGTGTCTGGAATTGCCCCACAATTAATCGATACAAACGGTTTATCTTTCCTTTCACCCTGTTCGTGTAATTCGCGGGCAACAAGACTTTTACCACTGCCAGTTTCTCCAGTAATTAGAACTTGTTTAACACCTCGGTGAATTACCCGAGACATATTCTTATAGAGTTGTTGCATTTTTTCACATTCACCAACGATATCGTGAAAATGAATCTCTGGTGAAACAGCGTCAGACTCCGTTTCTTCTTCAGTTAATATACCACGCGTATCTAATGCTCTATTCACCTCACGTTTTAATGTATCAATTTCAATCGGTTTTTCAAGATAATAGAATGCACCTTCGTTTGCAACAAGATCAACTGCATCATTTAGTTCTGCGAAAGCCGTAATGATTAATACTGGTAAGGCAGGATCAACTTTCTTAATTTCTCTGAGTAGATCGCGTCCTTCAAATCGTGATGACATCCACATATCGCTAATGACAATGTCAAACATCTGTACTTTAATCTTTTCCAGTGCAGTTTGACTCTCTTCAACAGTATCAACATCATGTCCATCCCGTTGTAAGATTCGTTGTAATATCCTAAGTTGATCTTGATCATCGTCAACAATCAATATTGATGCCATGATATTATCCTCACTATTATGTTACGGTCAATTTACTGTCTGATGATTCTATTTACCTTTTCCATTTTCCTTGCTGTTATCAACAATATCACTATATTCATGATCTATAGTTGTATTTACAGGTAGAAATATCTTAAAAGCTGTTCCCATCCCTACTTGACTTTTTACTTCTACCTTCCCTTTGTGTGCAGAAATAATCTGATGTGAAATCGATAATCCAAGTCCTACACCACCATCAGTATCTTTAGTGGTAAAGTAAGCATCGTAAATACGTTCCTGATTCTCTTCTGGTATACCAATCCCGGTATCACGTATTTCAAGTACAGCAAATGTTGCCCCTGCATTTTCTTCTAAAGTTGTGGTAATGTATATACTTCCACCTTTTGACATTGCCTGGATACTATTCTGTATAAAGTTGAAAATTGTTTGACGTATCAACATATCATCTAATTCCATATCAGGGAGTTGGGAATCGTAATTACTAATAATCTGGATTTTTGCTTCTTCTGCGATAAGTACAAATTCCGATATTACCGAATCTAATAACTGACTGAGATTTACAGTCTCTAATTTGATCTTTTGGGGTCGGTTAAGTGTCAGAAATTGTTCTGATGTTTGTCTTAATTCTCCTATTTTGTTATCAACAATATCCAAGAATTCCTTGGCTTCTTCAATATCTTCAGTACTAACATTTGGTTGTGAAAATATATTCTTTAGGTGTTGTGCCGTCATACCGATAGAATTCAACGGATTCCGAATTTCGTGTGCAACCCCTGCAGCAAATTGTCCAAGGGCAGCTATCCTTCTGGTATGTGATGTTTTCAACTGAACAAACATACGAACTAAATTTCTGGTTGCCTTCCCAATCTCATCAGAACCGTATCTACGATGATACATATTTGAGAGATCACCTGATTCAGCCTTTTGAATAATATCTGTCATCCTTTCGAGTGGCTTCATAATTAAATGATTTGTCATAAGGTCAATTAGAACAACCAGTAATACACCAACAATTAGTATAAAGATAGCGTAAGTTAACAACGATGAACGGATAGACTCTGATATGTACGGAACATCAAAAAATGCACGGATATAACCTGTATTTAAAGGTCCGATATGAATCCAGTATGTTCTATCTCTTAGCCATAGATAGTATATGTCGTCATTTACAGAGTCGGTAATAACCCATCTATTATTTTCTACATCAGCATTTATAGTTGAATCTGGAGACGGAATGATTTCATTAGAGATAAACATTCCCCACAATTCAGCCGAAAACTTTCCATTATTAAGTGCTGTTTGTGCTTTTTGAAAATCAAATTCAGGTTTTATTTCTTCAATCGTAAAATCCATATTGGTTGACATAAGCATCCGCCATACCTCAGGAGATAATTCCTCCAAAGATGTAGGTAAATTTATATCAGATTGAGGTGGTTCTAATTTTTTGGGAGGGATAGTGTACTTTGTTACGACAGTAATTACATTTTGCCCATCCATTGTATCTATTTTGGAACCAGCTCTCTCAATATGTTCCATCTCCTCTTCATCCAAGAAAAATGTTGCTTCTTCCTGTGTAAGCAAACTTGATCTGACACCTTTATTCCCTAATGTAACCTGAATGTTTAATGTATTTTTAATGTCTGGATCTTGTATCAGATTATAAAGAAGTTGATCGATTCGTTCGATATTGAATTTTTGTGAGGTTGTAATTTCTGATACAACAGCATGACGAATTTTATTCTCAACGACTCTCTTTAAAATAGTGCCTTGTTCTGCCCCAAACACATACTGGTCACCCATCTCCTTACGTAACCGAGTCGTATAAAAAAAGTAGAAAACTACAAGTACAGCTATAACTGTTAAGTTAATTATTAAGGAATACTTCCACTGCAAGCGCATTGTTAATCTCCGACTGTAACATTTGTCAACCTTTGAATAGAAGTTTGCCAGTCACTTATTTTTTGCTCACGGTGTTCTTTATTCATCTCTGGATTAAAGACAGTATCTATCTTTCTATACTTTTCAAGTTCTTCTACATTGTTCCATACACCTGAGGATATTCCTGCAAGGTACGCTGCACCGAGTCCAGTTGTTTCAATCTGTATAGGTCTTTCTACATCCATATCTAATAGGTCAGCCTGAAACTGCATAAGGAAATTGTTTGCTACCGCGCCTCCATCTACGCGTAATTGTTCAAAACATATTTCAGAATCATCAATCATAGAACGGACAACATCCGTTGATTGAAAAGCTATTGATTCCAATGTTGCCCGTACAATGTGTTCGTGAGTTGTTCCCCTCGTCAATCCAAATATTGCACCCCTTGCATCTGCATCCCAATATGGTGCACCTAAACCTGTAAAGGCTGGTACAACAACAACACCTGCAGAATCATTAACACTCTTAGCTATTTCCTCGGTTTCTGCTGCAGAATTAATCAATCTCAAACCATCTCTTAACCATTGGATAGCAGCACCAGCAATAAACACACTCCCTTCTAATGCATACACTGGTTTTTCGTTCAAACTACAAGCAAGGGTCGTTAATAAACCATTTTGGGATTCAATCCTTTTTGTACCAGTGTTTAACATCAAAAAACATCCAGTTCCATAAGTGTTTTTTAACATTCCCGGTTTCCAACAAAGCTGACCAAACAGAGCTGACTGTTGATCCCCTGCTATACCAGCAATTGGTATGTTGTGTAATGGATGCACCTTCACGTTCCCAAAATTATATGCAGACGGACAGACATCTGGGAGTATATTCTTTGAAATGTTAAAGATATCTAAAAGTGTATCATCCCAGGTGAGTGTATCAATGTTAAATAAGAGAGTTCGAGATGCGTTTGTATAATCTGTCTTATGGACCTCGCCATCAGTCAATTTCCACAGAAGCCAAGTGTCAATTGTTCCAAATGCAAGGTTACCACGTTTCGCCTTATCTCTGGCACCTTCTACATTGTCAAGAATCCATGCTACCTTTGTCGCAGAGAAATAGGGATCTATCACAAGACCAGTTTTAGATTTTACTTGTTCAGAGATACCATCTTGTGCATTAAGGTCTGCACAAATATCAGAAGTACGACGACATTGCCATACAATTGCAGGATATATTGGTGTCCCTGTATCACGATCCCATACAACAGTAGTTTCACGCTGGTTGGCTATTCCTATGGCTGAGATATTGTTTTTTATATTAGTATTATCTAAGACTTCTGATATTGCTTTTTGAGTGGCATTCCAAATCTCTTCTGGGTCGTGTTCCACCCACCCAGGATATGGATAATATTGCGTAAATTCCTGATAACCTTTGGATACTATCTTACCAAAATCATCAACAAGGAGGATTGTCGTACCGGTAGTTCCTTGGTCAATTGAGAGAAGGTAGGATGAACTTGACATTTCTTATTCCAAGCCAGTTATTATGCCCCTATTTTAGCCAACAGAGTCCGTAAAGTCAAGGTAAATGCAGAATCCGTGCGTATAAAGTTCTTGTCACTATAGATATCCTTTTTGTCTGTCTCAATCTCGGATTACACGATTACAGGTATAAAAGGTTTTTTGGTAATCAGTGGGTTAGTATATGAATTTGGTATCACAGTATTTTATCCTTGTATCACGTAAATCATGATGTATTCCTATCAATTGAAAGGGTATTAGATACCTGTATAATATCAAAATGTAGTTAATATTTATCTCTTTGAAATGATGTCACTTTCACGCAAACCTGCACGAAGCAATTTTACGAACCCTTATTCTATAAGGGTTTATAAATTTTTTAGTCCAATTCTTCGTGAATCACGAATGTTATATTTGTTATTACTTATAAGTATTTGAAATGCATCTTGGTTACTTTCTCAATATAAAAACACTGGATAGTAGCCATATTTCCTATGAAGTTAACGAGTTGTACTAAATTGCTTTTAGTAACCGATAGTTTCACACGAATAATGCTTTGTATGTACATCCTTCATTAATTGTAACGCTCTTTAGTCTTTGGGATTGCCATAGGAACATTCTGCCAAGTGTATTTGACGTTATATTTAACCTAAGATACTAAATTTAAAATCCTCTAATGAAAACGAAAATTCTTACATTGTCAACATCTGTCTGTTTTTTCCGTTGACATTGTAAACTTCACATGATATTTTAATACATCAACAAATTAACTGATTTTTGAAAAATAATTTTGTTAAGTGACTTAATCTGAACATTTAAAATAAAAGATTATAGTTATTATCCTCTGAATCATTTTAGTATCAAAATAAATATACATTTTCAAAATCAGAGAGGAGTAAAATAGTGAAAAAGGTTTTGCTTTGTGCGTTTGTAGTATTTTGTCTGGTTACCGTTCACGCAAATGCACAAATTGAATGGGACGCGAATAAGTTTATGCCATTAGCTGAGATAAAACCTGGTATGAAAGGTAAAGGCTATACTGTATTTTACGGAACAAATGCAGAAGAATTTACCTTTGAAGTCGTTAGTATTATATATAATGACGCATCTCCAGGGTGGCATGTTGTGTGGGCAGAAGGGACAAGTGAAAACTTTAAACGGACTGGTGTCGCCGGTGGAATGAGCGGCAGCCCTGTTTATATCGATGGTCGTTTGATGGGGGCAATTTCTCTAGGATATTTCAATCAACGCGAACGTTCAAACATATTTGGCATCACACCATTCGAATTAATGGTGAAAGTCACTCAACATGGGATGAAACCCAACCTACTTTATGCTGGTGAACAATTCTTGCATATGGGTTCTGAATATGTTAATGAAGGACTCAATATGGTTCCTAACCCTATAAACGAAGGGAATATTGAGAAAATTAATTCACATAAGACGGATTCTCTAATACATTCAAGAAACGACATAGATTGGAAAATGTCTCAGTTAGCAATTCCAGTCACATTGCCACGACTTGATGCTTCAACAATGCAAATGTTGAAACCGTTCTTTGATAGAGGAAACATGGTACCTTTACAAGGCATGGGTGGCGGTGGCCAAATTAAAGAGTCTCCAGTTGAAGGTGGACAAACGGTTGGTACTGAGGTTTTACGTGGTGATGTAGCAGGATTTGGTTTTGGTACAATTACATACGTTGATAAAGAGAAAAAACAATTACTTGGATATGGACATCCTGCTTTTAGTGAAGGGAATATTAATCTACCGCTTTCAGGTGGTCATGTACATTTTATCCTTCCAAGTCGTGCACGTTCTTCAAAAAATGCCTCTGCAACACAACCCATTGGCACATTAGTGCAAGATAGAGTACCGGCTATTGCTGGCATAATAGAAGATTTGCCTAATACACATCATTATTTACCAGTATCTGTTAAGATACAAACAACAGATATGAAAGTGCATGAAAAGTACTATGAGGCAGCACGAGATAAGATGTTTACTGCATTATACGCTTCATCCGGTATTTCTTCTTTAATTAGTGCATTGGAATTCAGTGGAAATGATTACACTATAAATGTCAATGCAAAAATTAAGCTCAGAGATCAACCGGAATTAGATACCAATGAATTAGTGTTAAACAACACATATTCCTCAACCGGATCTCCTGGTTTCAATGCTTCGCAGTTAGTCATGGCACCTTTGATGGACTTGATTGTCAACCCATATACTAAAGTTAAAGTGGAATCGGTAGATTTTGATGTTAAAGTTGAAGACAAACGTAAAACCGCTTCTATCTTAACCACTCAAGTTGATAAACAGGTTTACAGACCAGGAGAAGAAATTACTGTAACACTTAGCATCCGTCCTTACCTTGAGAAACCGAAGACAATGACAGCATCAATTACAATTCCTAAGGATACATCTGATGGGATTGTATTGCTACGTGGAATGAGTGCTGGAACTTACCGGTCATGGAGATTTTCACGGGCTCCAGGAAATTTTCAAGCGAAAAATATCAATCATCTGATTGAATTATGGGAAAATGATCGTCAACCGAATACAGATCTTATAATGGAAATTTCCCAACAGAAACCAGGACTAACAGTTCAAGGACAGGAATTCTCGGATCTACCTATATCCGTTATGTCGGTCATGAATACTGGATTGCGTATCGGTGAAAATAGGTATACGAATGGTACAGAATTACAAACTACCAATGTCCAGACAGATTATATCCTATTTGGTAGTTTTTCAATACCTATTGCTATTAATAGTAATGCGCAATAAACCACATAACTGGATTACAATTACTCGATAATTAATGTGCAGTATAACAGGAGGAATGTTCAATGCACCGTGCGTTTCGTTTTGGTATTTTAATAACAACTGTATTTCTTTATGTAAGTCTCGCTTCAGCTGTATCAACTTCATTATGGGAACAACAATCACGAACAGATTTTGAAGCGGGGGAGATAAAGGATATATCAGTAAGTAGTTTGGGAGATGTAATGTTATCTCTCAAGATTGAGGAATTCTCAGAACTCAAGGAAGCTCAAGTATGGGCACTTGCAGAAGATTCTGATGGAAATATATATGCTGGAACAGGGACTGAAGGTAAAATCTACAAAATTAGTGCTGATGGTAAAACCGTATCACTCTTTTACGATTCACCGGAAGTAACAATATATAGTCTCGCAATTAATGATGATGGTACCCTATACGCAGGTACAGGACCTGATGGTCAGATATATAAAATCACTGATGAAAATACACCACCAAAGACAATACTCAGCAAAGGTGATAAATATGTATGGGCACTGCATTTAGATGGAGATGGAAATCTCTATGCAGCAACTGGAACTGAAGGTAAGATATATAAAATCACTTCAGAGGATGAAGTAAGTGTTTTATTTGATGCTGAAGAGAAAAATATAACATCTTTAGTTGCTTCTGATGAAGGATTCTATGCTGGTAGTGGTGATAACGGAATCATCTATAAGATTATGGCAGATGGTTCAGCCAATGTTGTATATCAGGCAAAAGAGAAGGAAATACGCGACCTTGTCATGGATAGTGATGGAAATGTATATGCCTCAACTATTACCTCTATGCCTGTAGACAGAGGCAATAGAGGTCCAAGCAGAGGTCCTGCTGTTCCAAGTCCACAACCCCCTGGAAGTGGTCCACCAAAAGAAAATAAATCTTATATATATAGGATACACCCAGATGGAACAACTGCCTTAGTTTGGACATCTACAGAACCTCTTATCTCATCTGTTGTGATGGAAAATGACGAACAACTCTTAGTCGGTACTGGAGATCAAGGGAAGTTGTATCGCGTCAATACGAAAACTGGTGAGTTTGCCGCAATTGGAAAATGCTCAAGTAAAGAAGTGGTGACTATACATCAAATTAAACAAGATGATGGAATGAAAACTATTATCGGTACAGGCAATCCTGGTAAACTCTTCTCTGTTACATCAACCTATGTTGAAGAAGGAACACTTGAATCTTCTGTTCATAATGCACAAAGTTTGTCGCGATGGGGTAAGCTCTCATGGGAAGCGAGTGTTGAAGATGGAACAGCACTTACTTTTACTACTCGCACTGGCAATACCAGAAAACCTGATGATACATGGAATGATTGGTCAGAAGAACTTACAACAGCTGAAGGATCCCAAATTCCTAATGCTGACGCTCAATATATCCAATGGAAAGCTAAATTCACTACAACTGAAGTAGGAAAAACACCTATTCTTAAGAAGGTCGCTCTTGCTTCAGCACAAGCTAATATTGAACCACGATTCTCTGAAATTAGCATTAATATGGGTAGTGGAAGTAGTACCAGAAGTAGCGCACAAAGACCCGGACCGCCATCCCCTGGCGGATCCAGTCGCGGCGGAACTCCTGCTACTCCGAAAAAGTGGAAAGTTGAATGGAAAGTAGCTGATGCAAATAAAGACTCCTTGCAATTTAACCTTTACTATAAAGGGGTTGATGAGGATAATTGGAAGCTACTAAAGAAAGAACTATCCACACCTACTTATGATTGGGATATTACTACCGTTGCTGACGGTAGATATGAGTTGAAAGTCACTGCTACTGATAAATTAAGCAATCCTGTAGGATGGGAAAAATCTGCTGAGAAAATGAGCACACCATTTAATATCGACAATACCGATCCAAATGTTGGTGAAATAGCAATCGTTGATAATGGTGATGGTAGTTATAAAATCACTTGTAATGCATCAGATATGATGAACATTGTTGAAAAAGCAGTTTACAAGATTGATAACGATGAAAAATGGAAGGTAATTTTTCCTGAAGATGGTATTTTTGATTCTAAGGAAGAAATGCTATTATTAGAAACAGGTAAATTGTCAGACGGTGCACATAGTATTATAATACGTGTAACTGATAGGGCAAAGAATGTAGCTACTGGACGCGCAAGTTTCTAAATTTCATCTATTGTATAAATAAACAAAGGGCAGGTAATCTACCTGTCCTTTTCTGTTTAAGAAAGAAATTATTTTCGGGTAATAATTTTTTAGGTATTGGTGTCTCTCTCAAGATATGCAGAATGGAGTAAATGTCTTGAAACCGCACAAACTGGAAGTTTATCCTATATTAAAGAGAGATAAATTGAACTTAACACTGTTCTGTTACTTCAGCAATTGCCTTATAAGTAATTTCCAGCAGAGAGTCTAATTCCGATATTGTTATCTGCAATGGGGGCATTAAAACAATTGTATTGACCAAAGGACGGAGAATAACTCCACGTTTGAGTGCTGCATTGCATACTCTGATCCCGACTTTTTCTTCAAAAGGATATAGATCACACGTTTTTGGGTTTTTCATTAATTCTATTCCTACAGCCAGACCACAACTGCGAATATCGCCTACATGTTTCAAATTGTAGAATTTTTGAAGTCTGTCATGTAAGTGTTGTATTGTCTCTTGTATTTTTTCAATTAGATTTTCTCGTTCAAATATTGCTATATTTTCTAATGCTACTGCACATGCTAACGGATTTCCTGTGAATGTATGTCCATGAAAAAAGGTCTTAAGATCGCGATATTCACCAAGAAAAGCATTGAATATGTCATCTGTTGTTAGGGTTGCAGCAAGTGGAAGATAACCCGCAGTCAATCCTTTAGCAGTGCATAAAATATCTGGAGAGACCTCCTCATGCTCACATGCCCACATTCTTCCTGTTCGTCCAAATCCTGTCATTACTTCGTCAACGATCAGAAGTGTTCCATGCTGCCTTGCCAATTCTTCAACACCTTTTAAGAATCCCTTAGGTGAAACTAACATCCCACCTGCTCCTTGTATAAGAGGTTCTAATATAATTCCCGCAACAGTTCCTTTATTTTCAAAAAGTGTGCGTTCAACGGAATTAAGCCATAGATCTGTTGTTAACTTAGAATTATCTTCTTTTTTCTTGTCTGAATTTGTTTCTGGGGCAGAAACTCGGATGGTTTCAAATAGAAGTGATTTAAATGTATTATGAAAAGCAGGAACACCACCCACACTCATAGCGCCAACAGTATCACCATGATATGCATTATCAAAATGTAGAAATAAGGTGCGTTCCTTCTGTCCTTTATGTTGCCAATACTGTATTGCAATTTTGAGTGCTACTTCTACAGCAGTGGAACCGTTATCCGAAAAAAATACTTTGTTTAGACCTGAGGGAGAAATCTCAACAAGCTTTTTAGCAAGTTCTATGGCGGGGATGTTACTATAACCCAGCAGTGTTGAATGTGCTATCTTTTCTAACTGAGTTTTTAGGGCAGTATTAAGTTTAGGATGGTTATGACCGTGGATATTTGTCCACATTGATGCAATACCGTCAAGATATCGATTTCCATCAATATCAATTAGATATACACCTTCACCACGTTCAATAATTACAGGATCTTCTGTAAGCCAATCCTGCATTTGTGTAAACGGATGCCAAAGATAACTCTTATCCCAGTCAGCTAACTTCTCTCTATCCCTTAAGTTTTGCATAGTGGACGTGAGAGTCTATAGAGAGATCATCATACATACCTGTTTTCGGTACGATGATTTCAAGCATCCTATTCTGATATTTTGTGTAAAAGTCTTCAGGTTGACATGGAATAGGAAAGATATTCCTGAAACCATCAGGAAATGAACTGGTACGACCAACGACCTTCTCAAAACGTGGATCAGCAAATTCCATCGGCTTTTTAGGATCCCTTGGGAGTTGGGTTTGAACAGTGACAACACTCTCTTGAGCCATTGAAGATTCATCTGGGGCATAGGGTGAACTGATCGTTACTTCATAATCGTAGTGCGGCATTCTGTCGGGTAGTTCATAAGTATTTTTTGCTGAAGAATCTGGCACCCACCGCGGAAATTCAATTTCAATCCGATAATAGTCTGCTAACTCTGATACTCGGTTCACCATACCATATCGACGATAGCGTTCTTTTATGTCATCCGAGTAAATTGCACCTTCGGTTTCAACTGCTCCAGGCATTGTCTTACGTAATCCAACATCATCTTTAACCAGAGTAGAACGTAAACCTATGAGGAGTGGGGTCGCAATTAACGAAGCAAACCACCCGTAGATAGAGGCTCCGTAACGTGCATCTTCCGTATCACCTGTTGATGTCAACTCAGATTTGAAACGAACAATCCCTTCAACAATAGCAATTACTATTCCCAGGAAAATCATCAAATTACCAGATGGCGTAAAAAGTCCAACTGTTCCTTGCTGCATACCAATAAAAAAGAGTGCAAGAGGGTATAGTATAAGATTGATAAGACTATTAATCCCAGTAGAAATAGCGGCACTAAAAATTCGAGGATTACCTGCCATCTCCTCTAATCGGGACTTAAAACCTGCTGAGAACGCACCTAATAAAGGTTGTCCAAGCATTACCATCAATCCATATGGAGAACGTAATGACGATCGGGATGCATCTGGTAACTGTACAAATTCTTCTGGTATCCCTTGCTCTTTTTTCTTTTTAGATTGTCCGCCATCATCAGCACCATCATCATCTGATTCTGGCTTAACAAAGGTTTCAAAGAACTTACTGTTTACTTCTATATAGGATTCCCATTCACCTGGAACATCGCTCTGCATAAAGATAGCAGTTACAGGACAAGCGGGTTCACAAGCTGCACAGTCAATACAAACACTTGGATCAATATAAAGTTGGTTTTCACCATCAGAAGTGTGTATGCAATCCACTGGACAGACATCAACACAAGCCGTGTCTTTTACGTCAACACAAGGTTCGCAGATAACATATGCCATATCAACATTACTTCCTTAAGAATATATACATGATTATAATATCACAATTACACTTAATATAGCAAGTTTCAACCGTAGTACATGATGTGTAGTAACGGAATTCCGTTGTATCAAATAGAATAGACCTTGAATGGATGTGAAGTGTTTTTGGCAAAAACAACCATCGTAGAGTTCTTGGTAATTCATAGGATGTATGCTTACACTCCACTATTTTTATCATTAGATGAAGACGAAAAATGCATTCCATACACTAAAGTTAACTTATATATAACATACGTGATTCACGAAGAATTGGAGTATCTAAAATTATAAACCCTTATACAGTAAGGGTTCGTAAAATTGCTTCGTGCAGGCCTTCGTGAAAGTGACGTCATTTCAAAACGATAAATATTAACACCTTTTGCTATTGACTATATCCAAACATATCTCATAATCCCTTCCCTACATAAAAAAAGAACGTAATATACAAAACTTTCTTTTACAGGCAATCCGCTGTTCAGACTCTCTGAAGTAGCAATTTTCGTGTATATGACTGTTAGGATAATTATTGTATCCAAACACAAAAGGCTGCGTGATTATCGTGCCAAATACTTTACACTTCCATGTCTTTGAATTTATTATGAATAAGGGGTATTCTATGCTATAATGCAAATATTAAACTACATTGAGGTTATATAAAATTAATTAAACTTCATTTAATAACAGCCTTTATTACATTCTAACCTTTGAGTATGACAGAGAAAATGTTAAAGCCAAACCCCGGTATTGAAACAATAAAAGCATATCAAGGCGGGAAACCAATTGAGGAAGTTAAAAGAGAACTTGGAATCTCTGATATTATCAAATTAGCCTCAAATGAAAATCCGCTTGGACCATCGCCTTTAGCACAACAGGCTATCAAAGATATATCTACACAAGTACATTTCTATCCTGATGGAAATGCATTCTATCTTAAAGCCGACTTAGCAAAACATCTTGGTGTTACCGAAGACTATCTGATATTGACAAACGGTTCAAACGAAGTATTACAACTCGTAGGTGAAACTTACTTAGGTCCAGGCGACGAGATTATCTATGCTGCAGGAGCATTTGTTGTATATGGTCTCGTTGCAACGGTCACAGGCGCTACCCCTATTGTTGTACCAATGCAAAATGACACACATCATTTACCTGCAATGGCAGAAGCAATTACAGATAAGACCAAAGCAATCTTCATTGCAAATCCAAACAACCCTACTGGTACGATGGTAACTGCGAAAGAGACTGCTCACTTCATGGCGCAAGTTCCAGAAGATGTATTAGTCGTCTTTGATGAAGCGTATTATGAATACGTATCACATCCAGATTATCCACATACATTACCATACGTAATGGATGGACGTAATTTCATTATCACACGAACCTTCTCAAAAATCTACGGCCTTGCCGGTTTACGGATAGGTTATGGAATTGCACCACCCAGTGTAATAGCAACAATGAACCCTGTTCGACAACCATTCAATTGCAATGCAGTCGCACAAGCTGCAGCACGTGCTGCTATCACTGATACAGAATATGTTAAGGAAAGCCAAAAAATTAATGATCAAGGTAAGGTTTTCCTATATAAAGCATTCGACAATTTGGGACTACGTTATATAAAAACTGAAGGGAATTTCATTATGGTTTTCGTTAACCAACCAGGCGCAGATATTGCGGAAGCAATGATGAAAAAGGGTGTGATTGTAAGAGCTATGGCAGGATACGGTTATCCTGACGCGATTAGAGTCACAATTGGCAAACAGAAGGAAAACGAACGATTCATTGATGTCCTCTCTTCCCTCGTATAAATAGACATCCTTGTATTCAATCAGGTGATCTAACAACTTTAGACTATAACATATTAACTATTCACTATGAAAGAATTGATTCAGATTAATAATAGAAAACCAACCAAAACCATCCATGTTGGCACTGTTCCTATCGGAGGTAGTAGTCCTATCTCCATCCAGACAATGACTACCACACTTACACACGATGTTGATGCAACTCTGGCTCAGGTTGAACGTTGTGCAGAAGCAGGGGCACAGATTGTTCGAGTAGCAGTGCCTGAAGAAAAAGATGCAAATGCTTTATCAAAAATAGTAAAAAGATCCCCTGTTCCTATAGTATCAGACATACATTTCAATTACAAATTTGCTCTTATCGCTGTGGAGGCGGGGGTAGCAAAAGTACGTATTAACCCTGGTAATATCGGCAATGAAGAACGTATCGCACAAGTATTGTCAGCCGCTAAATCTGCAAATATACCAATTCGTATCGGCGTGAATGAGGGGTCGCTCGAAAGAGATCTATTAGAGAAATATCCGTCCCCAACAGCAGAGGCATTAGTTGAAAGTGCAATGCGACATGTCAATATATGTGAAGACCACGATTTTACTGATATTGCAATTTCTGTAAAATCCAGTGATCCAATTCGCATGATTAAAGCAAACCGATTACTCTCTGCAAAAGTTAACTACCCATTACATCTCGGTGTAACAGAAGCAGGAACACCGCGACGGGCACACGTAAAATCAACACTCGGTATTGGAACTCTTTTACAAGAAGGGATTGGAGATACAATAAGAATTTCTATCACGGGTGATCCTGTTGAAGAGGTATTAACTTCTAAAGAACTCCTACGAGCACTTGGTATGGCAGATGATATTTTAGATGTGATATCCTGTCCTTTCTGTGGACGGGGTGATCCTGAAGCAAATTATGAGAATATAGTGATTGCCGCTGAAGAATTATTAGAGAAAAATGGTATCAATATTCCTGTAGCAGTCATGGGATGCGAGGTTAACGGGCCAGGTGAGACTCGGAATGCCAAACTCGGTATTCATCTTGGTGGAAAAGAACTCGCGGTTTTGAAAGTAGAAGGTGAAAAGGTTCGGACATTCCGTGGAAAAGATGAGGTTAATCCAGATTTTTTAGCACACGCACTACTTGAAGCAGCACAACAAATGCAAATATCAGACTCCTAAACTAATCATAACATTTTAGAATAATAATTTATATTGGAATAAAACCAATGCATTTCCTGCGTAAAGCCGTCAGTTCAATAGTTGGCCAGATTGCCTTATTCGCTGTCTTCTTCTTTCTGTACCATAAGTTAATTGTATACATCATGCGTGAGACCGGACTGAAGCTTGGGGCAGTCGGCTATAACGGTGTTTTTACGCCTCTCTATGCAATAATAAGACCTGAATTGAGTTGGTGGGTCATACCTGCAATTCTAATCTGTAGCGGTTTTCTATTTATTTCTTATAAATACCTTCTATCCAATAAGATATCAACATCAAGACTTATTGCTTTATCCATAATTTTCTTCATCGCCATAACTATTAGTGTTGCACAGATTGATGGATACAATAACATTGGCAATGAAGAGAATCCAAATTGGATTTTATCATTATTGGAACCTTATACTCGGACAGGGATGGAGTATTACGGAGATGTGCCACGTATTGAAGATTTAGGGTTAGGTGCTTTCCTACGCGATTTCAGCAAACCAGAACTATTTGACACACTTTCAGGACATACCAGAACACACCCAGCCGGGGGTGTGGTGTTCTTATGGCTTGTGAGTAAAATATTCGGTTATAATCTCCTTTCAGCCTCGTTGTTCTCTATACTATTTACTTCAGTAATTGTCATACTCATCTATAAGCTTGGTGAACATCTATACGATAAAACCGTTGCCTTGTATGCATTACTCCTGTTCCTAATTACGCCTAATTTCGTGATGTTCACAGGCACATCAATGGACGGTCCCTTCAGTGTATTTCCAATCCTTAGCCTGTATTTATTTTATAAAGCCAGAGAACGAGAAACGAACCCAGATATTGATCTAACTACATTTCGGCCCTATAGCCTTTTAACAGGTATTTCACTTGCTATCGGTATGTTTATGACATATTCCACTGTAGTGATTGGTGTATTCTTATGTGTTATAGCCATATTAGAATATAAACAGTTCAATCAGTATTTGAAAGTTTTAGCATTTGCAGCAGTAGGTTATATAGGATTCTATTTACTGTTATATATTATAGCCGGTTATGATCCGATTACATCAACATGGGCTGCAATAAAAAAAGATGAAGCAGGTTTAGGAACAGGTTATGAAAGTATTGATCGGTTTTTCCATCTGAGTATTGGAAACCTTTTTGCATTTCTAATCGGCGTAGGTATCCCTATAACTGCTGTCTGGTTCCGTCAAGTGAAAAACACATTTAGCGACTGGAGGAAGAACACTACTACCTCTGAAAAAGATTCCGGTTCATCAACATTACCTTGGCTATTACGTTTTGAAAAAGCAGATACATATTTAATTGGATTCTGTATTACATTATTCTATTTTACATTTTCAACACTGTTCACAATGGAGGTAGAACGGATCTGGATATTCATGGTTCCGTTCTTCGTAATTCCAGTTGCAAAGTTCCTTACAACACGACCTCGTTCTGATTTATACTGGGTTGGATGTCTTCTCGTCGTACAGCTCATCCTATCAGAAGTACTACTCTACACATATTGGTAGTATCGTTTGACATTTTACTTCAATTATGTTACTTTAAAATGACATTCGTATCTGGAGGAATATACTGAAAGAAGAAGATAAACAGAAACTATTACAAGATATTCGTAGCCTTTTTGATATTACTCCAACTCATTATCCTGACAGGAGTGCACGATGGTTATTTACTGAAAAAGAAAACGTCAGAGGACTACTTGAGATTGTTGCAAGCGAATTAGTGGAATATCTTGATTTTAGTAAACTCACAGAACTAAATAGGAGTTATATTACTGATACACTGAAAGAATTAGAATCTGATATGGTCTTCAGTATACCATTTCATGAAACTACAACTACTGAAGAATTGTTGATTTATATTCTTATAGAACATCAATCCACGGTTGATCCAATGATGGGATTTCGTGTATTGTTTTATATGTGTCAAATTTGGGATGGACAAAGGCGTGCATTAGAATCATCAGATATACCAAAAAGTGAATGGCGATTAGGTCCTATTCTACCAATTGTCTATTATACTGGTTCACACCGATGGGAAACGGCTATATCTCTCACTGCAGCTATGGATGTACCATCTTTACTTAACAAATTTGTTCCGAAATTTGATACTTTGTTCCTCGGTGTGAAGGATATAAATGTTGATACTCTAACAAAAGACGGTAATCCTTTCGGATGGTTATTAAGAGTCATACAACATGAGGATGCTGACACTACAGTTGTCCGAAATGCACTTAATGAGACTTTAAGACAAATTCAGAATTTGGACACAGTATCTATTTCACAGTATCAAAATGTACTACTATATTTATATCAGTTAATATTTTTTCGTCGTCCCGCTAGTGAAAGAACTGATTTATTGGAAGTTATGCAGAGGCATACACAAGATAAAGAGGTACAAGATATGGTTATGACAAGTGCCGAATTACTCATAGAAAAAGGCGTTACTCAAGGTATAGAACAAGGTATAATTCAAGAAAAGCAGAATTCTGTTATCAGACTTATACAACATAAGTTTGATGAAGTACCAGATAGTTTTGCCAAGTCTTTACGGGAGATTACCGACATTATTCAACTTGAATCCCTTTTCGATGATGTACTCAATGCTTCAAATTTAGATGATATTGAATTACCGGATTGAGATATTTTAGTATTCTTCAGTCTATTCCAATTAGAATTATCATAGATTGCGTTTCCCACCTGTAAGTTATACTCTTACTGTAAGGTTCTGCCCTATTACCTAATAAAACCATAGGATATCGGTTCAAATGCGAATTCTATATGTCATTGATTCTATGGCTAAGGATGGTGCTGAATCCCAGTTATTAAAGACTTTGGAACGATTAAATCCTGATGAATATGAAGCCTATGTTATTCTAAGTCGCACTAAAGGTGAACGGTTCAAAGATCTTACTGCATTACCATGTGTCCGTGATGTAACTATACTTAAAAGTGAAGGTAAAAAGAGGAAGATATTAGAAAAGGCATTTGCTCTTGGCGGTGTAATTAAAGCAATACAACCTGACTTGGTACATAGTTGGTTATGGTATTCAAACTTCCTCAGTGGTTTGTCCTACAGATTAGGATTATGGGGTCGAATTCCATTAATCGTATCCCAACGAGGTGATTATCATGCAAGATACTCAAAATTTCGACTCTGGATTACAGAAAAGTTCATATATAATGCTGCTAATATCCTATTAACCAATTCAAAACAGATACAACAACATCTCCAAAATCTATACCCCCAAAAAACAATATATAGTATACCGAATTTATTGGAACTTCCTACAGAAGAATGGTCGCCGAATCAAAGAGATAGTTCAGAGAAAAGGATAGTATGTGTTGGCAGATTCTCACATGAGAAAGGACATCGATATCTAATTAAAGCATTATATAGGATAGACTGTAAGGATTTCTCTTGGCAATGTGTTTTTCTTGGCGATGGGGAATTACAATCTGAATTGACAAATCTTACTGATAATCTCAACCTATCCGACAAGATTACATTTCTAGGTTTCTGTGATGATGTGTATCCTGTGCTGCTACAAGCAGATCTCTTTGTTCTACCATCTCTTCATGAAGGATCTCCGAATGCATTAATTGAGGCAATGGGATTAGGATTACCGTGTATCGCATCTGATGTAGGTGGCATTAAGGATTTAATCGATAATGAAATAAACGGTATACTTGTTCCACCAAAAGATTCAGACGCTTTATCTAATGCATTACAGAAATTAATAACAGATACCGACTATTCTGTTGATTTAGGGAAGAACGCACGAAAAACAATCCAACAGAAATTCAATAATGCTGAATCCATACAAAAATTAATAGACATCTACCAAACCTTACTCTGTAAAAATGAAGCCTAATCGACTTATACAATTATTCAAAGATGTCGTTGCATTCGTAATCTATCTTCTTGGTATTCCATGGTTGGTAAGGGAGTGGATATGTAAAAACAAGGTTACAATTCTCCTATATCACGATGTTTCCTCAAAGATATTTGATAAACACATAGACCATCTTATTCGACATTACAATATCATTAGTTTAGAATCCCTCGTCACAGCAATCTACAATCAAGATTCATCAGAAATACCGCCAAAAAGTGTTGTTATTACCTTCGATGATGGACACGCCAACAATTTCGAACTCTTATCTATCTTTCAAAAGTATTCCATTCGACCGACAATATACGTTTGCACACAGATCATCAACACGAATAGACACTTCTGGTTTAAAATTGATGGTCTATCCAAAAAAGAGAAAGAACATTTAAAGAAAATACCAAATGAGCAACGGATTACATATTTAAAAAAAATCTCTAACTTTGAATCGTTCTACGAATATAATGATAGACAAGCACTGAATATTGATGAATTAAAACAGATGATAGATTATGTAGACATACAACCACACACTCAAACCCACCCTATACTACCTAATTGTACGAAATCCGAATGTCAACATGAGATTCTTAAAAGTAAGATAGATTTAGAGACGATGTTGGATATTGAATGCAATCATTTTAGTTATCCAAATGGGGATTATACAGAACGTGAAATCGAGATAGTCAAAGAATGTGGCTATCGTTCTGCTCGTACAACAGATATTGGATGGAACAGTATAAATACATCCCCTTATAGGTTAAAGGCAATTCCAATTACAGACACTGCTGGAAATGTAAGATTTTGTTCAGAAATGTCCTCAATTCCACAAAGGTTAGCAAAAATAGCGAATACTATTCTATGGAGAAAAGTAAAATAACAAAATGGCATCACGCCTACATTCAGAATGCTTACCAAGAGTTGGAGCAGGGATACACAAAAGTCCAGATTGATAGGCTTAATATCAATGCAAAGAATAGTAAGGTTTTGGATGTTGGTTGTGGACCAGGTAACATGCTTACTGCGTTATCTGACGATAATCCAAAACTTCTAATTGGTGTAGATACGGATAAGATATTTCTTCAGTATGCCCACGATAAAAATGAAAGTATCTTAGAACATACAACAACTCATCCAAATTTCATTCAAGGTACATTACCCACATTACCTTTTCAAGATGAAACTTTCGATATTGTCACCTGTTTTCTTGTAATGCCACATGTACCAGACGATGAAATTGCTTTAACAGAACTCACCCGTGTTTTGAAATCGGGTGGAACACTCGCAATTTCCGGGCATGGTATCGGTTTCCCTATACGATATCTCAAAAGGTTCAAATTTAAACCATTGAAGATGTATCTTGCATCGTTTATTTACCTTTTGACTGGAAAGAAATTGATTAAGAATACCCTACAAAATCCGAGACAGATATGTAAGATCCTGAACCAGTTAGGAATGAAAATAAAGGTTCAAGTAAATAAAAGAGTATTTGGTTGTATAGCAACCTATTGGATTAACGCTACTAAGAGGGAAGTTATTCCTAAAGCTACACAGTAATATGTAAAAAGAGAGAATTTACCTCTGTTTAACACCACCAACAGAAATCGTAAGGCAATATATCCAACGACAAATGAAGCCAACATTCCGCTACCTAAGATATAGTAAGGTGTTGTAGCATCTCCAATATCACGAATTTTAAGAACAACTGCTCCCAAAATAGCAGGAATTGAGAGAAGAAAGGAATATTCCGCAGCTATTTTTGCCGGAATACCCATAAATAATGAAAGAGATATAGTTGAACCTGAACGTGATATTCCAGGTGTAATTGCGCATCCTTGAGCTATTCCAATGAATGGGGCATGCCACGACTTTAACCCTTTACCTAATGGTTCTCTACTATCATTGTTTGCTTTTCTCAGACGTGGTAATTGCAATATAATTCCCGTTAATACCAACATTAAACTCACAAGCCAAACTTTATCAAAGAGGGATTCAAGTTGTGATTTAAACAACACAGCAATAAGTCCTGTCGGTATTGAACCAAGCAATATTAACCATATAAATTTCAGATCATTAGAAGTTTTTACCTTTTGTATTGGATTGCGATAGAAATCTATATCCACTATACTTGACACACCATTAAATAACAGTCTTGTGATTGATTGACGGTAGGCAACAATTACAGCAGCTAATGTTCCAACGTGCAACATAACATCAAAAAAGACAAGCGGTTCATTTAATCCAAGGAAATGTTGTGCTAAGACGAGATGTCCAGAACTACTAATTGGAAGGAATTCGGTTAAACCTTGTAAAATACCCAGGAGAATTGCATCTAAGAGTGTCATGCCAGTATTTTATCCATTGATCTGATAGATAGCAATATATTACATCTGAATATTGTTGTGAGCTCGAATTTTGTTAGATTACCTAATGATGGATTAATCAGTGGGAAGTTTATATACGCCTCTGCGGATTTTTAAAATCTCTTCATTATCAACCAATCGTTTCAGTTCATTTTTCACGGAAGTAGGATGTCCATCGATCCCTTCCATTATCTCTGCAGTCTTTTTCTCACCATCGGAAAGAATAGAGAAAATCTGATATCGGAATGGGACACGCAACAGTTTTCCACCCCTAAGTTTTCGTAACAATCGGTTTGCTTTACTGGTTGAACATCCCAAGACATACTCTACTTTCTCTCTGCCTGAATCTGCTGTAAGATTGTCGCGCTCTTTTTCAAATTGTTCACGTTTGATTATCGTTTCTGGGAGATTTTCTAATCCATCAGCTATTTCAAAATCCTCCCAGTCAAAATGGTAGGTTTCAGGTCTATCGGTGATATTTGGAATTGGGAAGCCTGTAAGTAATACGACCTTCTTACCAGTAGTTCGAACCAAGTCTATTTTTCTAATAATACGCGTGAGTAAACGTGTAATATCCTGATTATAGACTTTCTGAAGCCGTTCATCCTCAAATCTTTCAGACTCTAATTCATGTTGATAAGATAAAGGTTTCTCACAATTACCATATATAATTTGTGCTCTCCGCCAGGTAATAGAAGGTATCCATGAAGATGGTGTACCTACAAGCCAAATTACATCTGCTGTTTCAAACGCTTCCTTATACCTTCTTCGATCTTTAAAATGTGTAACTAAACCTACATTCTCTCTTTCTGATAAATGGTACAGATGTTGAAGAATAGGTTTAAAGGTAATAATTACATGTCTAAGGTTGATGTTTTTTTCTATTTCTGATCGAATTCGGGTGAAAATCCGTAATCCGAATTCTGACAAAGTACCGATATCCCAATTATTATCATTCTTAAAAATTGTTTTACGGAAACAGTTATCAGTTCGAAGTTGAAAGACTTGGTTTTCAGATGCCCATTTTGCTACCTTTAAATGATTAAACTGAATATCATTATCTTGAAATGCCTTCTGAACCCATTCTTTAGTACTAAGTGATGTAATTATTAACAAACGTTCAACACGTTCGTGAAGTATAGGCGGAACCACGAAACGTAATACTCCGTTATTCCAATGCATCGGAGCGTCAACATATCGAGTATAATTAGTAAAAAAATGGCTGAGTTGATGCCAATAGGTCCAATTTGGATTTCTACATACAGTGGGTAATTTCCTAATTTCTTCCATCGTCTTAATATTGAAAACACCAATTCTAAGAGCTTGTGTCATAGACATTGGAAACTTCATTTCTACATTAAGTTCGAAAGATGCGGGAAGAAAATATGCTATATTTTTCGATTTAAACATATTCTCAGCATCTTTATTTAGAGGGATATAGGCTGAAATATCGTTATCAAACTCAATACAGTAAGTAGCTAATTCTTTACCAGTTTTTGTATCACAAAACCCTTTTTTAATTACTTTGCCAGAAACATTTACCTGACACATCTGCTGAATGATTTGGTCTTTTTTCGGTTCAAACGTTTGCATAGTTGATTGAATTCGTCTAACAAAACCACCATGTGACCTGTCTCTAATTTTTAAGATATTTAATATAGCAGAACCAAATTCTCCTAATACCTCACCTTCCCAATTTTTCGACCATTCCTGAATCAAACGCTCTTGTAGTTTACATTTCACATAAAACTGATATTCGTTTATACCAGCAATTATACATAGGGTATCAGCAGTATTCTCCTGTTTTAGTATCTCTTCTACAATATCAGAATATTTTGGATTGAAAAACACTTGTGGTATAGATGATATCTGAATAATTCTATTTTGTTGTTTGGAATATTGTGATAAAAAGCCATTCTGTTGACACTTTTTATAAACTGGACATTGTGGACATATACTATTTGTAGGGTCTCCCCCTTTCTTCTCAAGTAAGTCGCATCTCTCAGCATCTTCACACACATTGCCATGTAAAAATGGATTTTCCATCCTAACATGGATAGGTATATCCTTCACCTTATTCCATAAATACATCCGTGACTTCCAACGAAAGAAAGATGGTATATTTTGTTTCCTATGTAATTTGTCCAGATCTATTGTTAGAGGATCTTTTGGTACATTTAGACAGATAAGACCACCTTCCTGTAAATAGGATTCTATCTCATTATTGGCATCAATATACGATTCAGTAATAAGTACTCCAATCCGTGATTCTCTATTGAAGGAATGACATAAATTATCAGCATTCTCCAAAGGTGTAGAATAAGCTTTCCCAATCTCTTTAGATATCTTAGGATTCTTTTTTTTCCGTTTAATTGCTAACGGACTCAGTTTTGCTTCACGTATAGCCTGAATTTGTTCTGTGATGGGTAATCCTGTAGATGGAATCGGAGGTATAATAAATGTATCCTCCCATACATCAGTTATTGATACAGGTTCAGTGGGTAATCCCAAATCAGGTGTTGATGCACATACCCATACAGTTCCATCTTGATCCCATAACAAAACATGCTCATCGTTAATTTTACCGGATCTATGTCTCCATATATGTCTACCTGATACTTGACGAACATATATAAAATTATGCTGTACTAAAACTTCCTTTGCTAAATCAAGGGGATGTGAGCCAAGAGTTTGAGGTATCGCGGGTTTAGAGATTATACTTCTATTATGAAAAGATGGTTCGGGGTAATGTAGTTCGGATCTTAACGCTTCAACAGGACCCAAAAATATATCTTTGGGAATTACTGGTGGATCTAAAAGGTTACCAGTTACAACTTCATAACGGGCATCCCAACAACTAAATTGTTTATTTCCTAAAACCTCAAGAATCTCTATTTTATCATGTGGGTTCTCATCTGTAGGAGTGTGCCTATAAATATTCAGACTTTCCTCAATCGTGTCAGAATGCAGATAGTCTGGAACCCTGCAGGTAAAACGTAACCCTCCATTTTTTGTGATTGTTAAGAGTGGGTTTGCCGATGAATTCACAAGGGCTTCTAAACAAGAAAATATAGAATCTGGAAACTCACAAAGTGCATCATATTTAAAATGAAGGTCGTGCCAATTAGCACCGCCCCGATTTGATGGTATTCCAGTATAAACATTGATACCCCATGATGATTTCCATTGTCTAAATATCCAATCCTTTATACCTTGTCGTTTCAAGAACCGTTCGTCTTCAAGCGACAGTGTACCATGTTCATTCTGGGGTGTGTATCCGATTGGCATAATAGAGATTTCCGCTTCCTCTATGTCAGAGAGAAAGACTGTATATCTATGCGCACAAGATACCCTAAATTGATATGGGTACGTTTGATAATTTAATGTAGGGATTAAAATAGTCTTACGCTGCCGAAGTGAATTCTTGTGTCGAAAATGACAACGTTGGATTATATCTTTTAATGGATCCATATTCTATTACATAACCTTCCTGTTCTGCCAATAATTACCTGGTTGAAATCTGTTAACATAGAGTTATGAAGATAAATATTAACGTGAGTTTCATAAGTTAAAATTCTGTATTTGAATCAACGGTATGAATGTCATTAAAAAAATTACTGATTTTGATACGCTGGACGAAAGGTGTTACCATAAGATATTAGCGATATTTCAAGTTCTTCTAATCAAAACCAACCTGATAACTTTAAAAACTACCTAAACTGTCCAAACTATTATTCCTTAGAAAAAAGAATGGAGAAAAACAGAACATCGTACATCATATCTTAAAATTACTCAATCAATTAAAGTTACGGAAATAAGAGTTATGGTCCATGTAGATATAAATGCAAATTGGAGATAAACAAATGAAAGAAGTACATATACTAATTACAAAATTTAGAATATATTTATGAATTCACCAAAAAGTTCAGACAACTATTTTCAATTAAATCAAGAACTAATACTATTGATAAAAATTGAACATATCAAAAGATATTAGAACCAAAGAAAACCAACAAGAAAAAGTTAATTAACTTTTTTCACAGAAATATGTCCTTTTACAAAATAATCTGAAAACACAGTCTAAGACAAGGATTATAGCCAATTTAAATGAAGATGAAAACCGCAAATATGATCTCAAGTTATTTACACACCAATTTCTCATGATTGGCATGGGGTTTCCAACGTCCAACAATTGGAACGGAATCTGCAGATTGACTCTTGCGGAATATTACAAACTAATAGTATATGTAAAAAAAATGTATAACGTGGGTTTGATAATAGGAGAATGATCGTCATTTTAGAAATATATTTCCCGCATATAATATAAAAAATTGATTTATCAAACTCACGTTTATATTAGCATTTAATGAGTCGTTGGTCAAGATTATATGTTTATATAATTAGACTATAGGTAACTATACACACCTCTTGCAAATAGTCCCTATCCATGCTATAATTCATAGTGTTAAATCTTCCAAATCTGTCTACTCTTAAACTGGGTTTAAATACCGAAAGGATTATTAACAACACCAAAAAATAATGAATATACATGAATATCAAGCAAAACAAATTTTAGAATCCTTCGGAGTTAATACCCTCCCTGGACAAGTTGCTGAAACACCTGAAGAAGCAGAATCAATCGCAACCCAAATTAATTGTCCACTTTATGTTGTTAAAGCACAAATTCATGCTGGGGGACGTGGAAAAGGCGGAGGTGTGAAACTCGCACGCTCTGTGACTGAAGTAAAACAACTCGCTGAATCAATGATTGGAATGCAATTGGTTACACCTCAGACAGGTCCTGAAGGTAAACTTGTTAACAAAGTCCTAATTGTTGAAGCTGCAGAAATACAGAAAGAATACTATCTTGCTATTCTCCTTGATCGTGAAACATCCCAACTCACTATTATCGGTAGTGAAGAGGGTGGTGTCAATATAGAAGAAGTGGCTGAACAAACTCCAGAAAAGATCATCAAATCATCCATTAATCCTGCATTTGGATTAACCGATTTTCAGGCTCGTAATTTTGCATATAGTTTAATCACCGAGGAAAAATATAAACAGGTTATTCCTGATACAGCTGTATTAATAACTTCACTTTACAATGCTTTTGTTGAATGTGACTGTTCTCTAATTGAGATTAATCCTTTGGCAATAGTAGGTGAAGATGAGAATATACGAATTGTGGCTCTCGATTCTAAGGTCAATGTGGATGATAATTCTCTTTGGAGAAACTCAGAAATTGCTGATATGCGTGACCCCAGCGAAGAGGATCCAAGCGAATTAGAGGCAAGCGAATCAGGTCTAAGTTATATACGCCTTGATGGAAATATTGGCTGCATGGTTAACGGTGCTGGATTGGCTATGGCGACGATGGATATAATAAAGCAGAAGGGTGGTGAACCCGCAAACTTTCTTGATGTCGGTGGAGGAGCATCCGCAGAGGCTGTTGCACATGCTTTCAGACTTATATTAGCAGACGAAAACGTAAAAGCCGTTCTTGTAAATATCTTTGGTGGTATTATGAAATGTGATACCATTGCTACAGGTATTGTTGAAGCTGCAAAACAGGTTAAACTCAATGTGCCACTTGTCGTTCGTTTAGAAGGAACAAATGTTGAACTGGGTAAACAGATTATTGATGATTCGGATCTGAACGTCTTATTGGCAGAAGGACTCTCCCAAGCAGCTGAACTTGCCGTAAACGCTGCAAGTACATCATAAGAGGTATTCTTGGACGAGTATAACAAAGAATTGACTCAATCAGATGAGAAGATCCCTCCACATCAACAATACGATATTGTAGCAAAAGAGGCTTTTTATTCATTTCCTAAAGATTTGATACAATTTCTTACAAACAGAAGAGATTTCGAATTCATTGAACATGTTGATAGCAATTTAACTACTGTTGAAGTTCGGCACATGGATATCCTGCTAAAGATTCTGATTGATCAACAACCTGTATTAATTCACTGTGAAATTCAGACAAACGACAGCGGTTACCCAAATATGGTCCAACGTAACGTTGGCTATCTCGGCAGGTGCTTTGAAAAATACGGTCTACCTATCTATTCTTATGTGCTTTACCTCCGATCAAGTGCAGGAATGAGAGATCCAGGAGGATATTTTCAAGAGGTTCCGGGACATCGGTTCATTGTGGAATATCAGGTAATTCGGTTGAGCGAGATTGACGGTGAAACAATTCTTCAAGCACAACAACCTGGTTTAATGCCTTTTACACCTTTAATGAAATCGCCAGTTGACATGTCCGATGTTGAATGGACAACCCATTGTGCGGAGGTAACACAACAGTTATCTATGAATGTAGAATTAAGGAATAATTTACTGGTTGAACTATGGGTAATGAGTGGTTTAGTTCATGAACGACAAAAACTGATGTCGTTAATAAAGGAGAATATCATGGAAGATTCTACTGTTTATCAAATGATTATTGAACGGGGTATTGAACAAGGCATTGAACAAGGCATTGAACAGGGTATTGAACAAGGCATTGAACGGGGTATTGAACAAGGTATTGAACAAGGAAAAAAACAAGGGGCAAAAGAAAGTACTATTGAGAGTATCATAGGAATTCTTGATAACCGGTTTGAGATGGATACTGCTCCTGTCTTAACACCTATTCTTCAACCTATCAACGATTTACAAACACTTAGAAGTTTGTTTAACGAAGCTTTAGAAATCGATCATTTAGAACATTTTATACGATTGATACAGACAACTACAAATCGTGCGAATTCTAATAGTGAAAATTGATAAGACGTAGAACTAATATAAATTAATTACCTAAAAACCTTCATATAAACAAGTGTTTAGTTTATGAAATACAATATTTCTCTAATTAATAGAAGTAAGATACCTCATATTGTATAACTGTAATACGACATAGAAAGAGAAAAATGGCGAAACTTGAATTAGCGGATATTGATGTATCTGGTAAGCGTGTACTTGTACGTGTAGATTTTAACGTACCAATCCAAGAAGGAAAAATTACTGACGAAACACGTATTACCGCTGCACTCCCTACTCTATTAGATTTACTCCATAGAAATGCCAAGATTATCCTAATCACTCATTTAGGGAGACCTACAGAAGATAACAAAGAATTTTCTACTGAACCTATTACCACAGTACTTAACCAAAAACTTGGTAAACGAATTAAACATCTTGATGACTGTATCGGCGAATCTGTTCAAAACGCCGTCGAATCCTTAGATAACGGTGAGATACTACTCCTTGAGAATGTACGATTCTATGCTGAGGAAACGGAGAATAATCCTGAGTTTGCAAAACAGCTTGCTTCCATTGCTGATGTATATGTAAATGATGCTTTCGGTACAGCTCATCGGGCACATGCTTCAACAGAAGGGGTAACTCATCATATAAATACATGTGCTGCTGGATTACTTATGGCACGGGAAATTCACTATCTCAGTATGAGTATTGAAAATCCTACTCGGCCTTACATTGCAATTCTTGGAGGTGCTAAGATCTCGGATAAAATAACACTTATTGAGAATCTGTTAGACAAAGTCGATCACCTATTAATTGGTGGTGGTATGGCTTATACATTCCTCGCTGCAATGGGTATTTCAATTGGAAATTCTCTTGTTGAGATAGAGAAACTTGACATAGCAGCATCACTTATTAAAAAGAGAGAATTCTCTGACAAGGTTAGTCTACCAATAGACCACATTATCGGTCAGAAATTTGATCCTGACACTGAATCTAAAGTTATTGATGATACTGCAATTCCTGATGGATGGCAAGGTTTAGATATTGGACCTAAAACTGTAGCTGCATTTGGCGAAAGAATAAAAACATCGAAAACTGTTATATGGAACGGACCTTTAGGTGTCTATGAATTTGAAAAGTTTGCTCAAGGCACAATTGAGATTTCAAAACAAATTGCAGATGCAGATACTATGAGTATTATCGGCGGAGGTGATTGTGTCGCTGCAATCCAACAAGCAGGAGTGGCAGACAGAATTACACACGTTTCTACTGGTGGTGGAGCATCACTTGAATTTTTAGAGGGTAAACCCTTACCCGGTATCACAGCATTAACTGATAAATAACGAAATTGAAAACGACAAACTGAAGACTGAAAGAGAAAATATGTTTGATAAAATTACTCCGCGCAGTGAAGATTACTCTAAATGGTATACTCAAGTCATACGTCAAGCCGAAATGGCAGATTATACGCCGGTTCGTGGATGTATGGTCGTTCGTCCTTATGGTTATTCCCTATGGGAAAACGTTAAAGAACAACTTGATACTCGGTTCAAAGCGACTGGTCATCAAAACGCTGCATTTCCGCTTTTTATTCCTATGAGTTTTATAGAAAAAGAGGCTGAGCACGTTGAAGGATTTAAACCTGAGCTTGCTGTTGTCACACATGGTGGCGGGAAGAAATTAGAAGAACCACTCGTTGTACGGCCCACATCAGAAACCATTATAGGACACATGTATAGTCAGTGGATACAATCCTACCGAGATCTCCCCGTTTTAATCAATCAGTGGGCAAACGTAGTACGATGGGAGTTACGTCCGCGTCTATTTCTTCGAACAACGGAATTCTTTTGGCAGGAAGGTCATACCGCACATGCCACCCATGAAGAAGCAGTAGAGGAAACCCTACGGATCTTGGATATTTATACCGATTTTGCTGTAAATGAAGCTGCAATACCTGTAATTCCCGGACGTAAAAGTGAAAGCGAAAAGTTTCCGGGTGCGTTAACCTCCTATACAATTGAAGCAATGATGGGAGATAAACGTGCTTTACAAGCAGGTACATCACATGATCTCGGACAGAACTTCGCTAAAGTCTTTGATATTCAATACCTTGATGCTGAACAGAAACAGCAACACTGCTGGACAACAAGTTGGGGTGTCAGTACACGTATGATTGGAGCTATCATTATGACACATGGGGATGACCAAGGATTAGTTCTCCCCCCACGACTTGCACCGACTCAACTCGTAATTGTTCCTATCGTTCCCAAGAATAATGAAGAAACAAAACAGATTGTATCTGAAACTGTTAATGCAATTTGTGATACATTAGGAGATATACGATATTTTGTAGACGATAGATATGAACATTCTCCTGGATGGCGATTCAATGAATGGGAACTAAAAGGAGTACCACTTCGGATAGAAATCGGTCCTCGTGATATTGAAAACGAACAGGTCGTCTTCGCACGTAGAGATATTCCCGGTAAAGAAGGAAAATCATTCGTTCCTATTGCAGATGTCGCTGAAACAGCAACCCAATTGCTGGAGACTATTCAGTCTGATATGCTCAGACGTGCAACAGAATTCCAGAATGCAAATACGTTTGAACCTGAAAATTACGACTCCCTAAAGGAGATAGTTGAGATTGGTTTCGCACGTGCATGGTGGTGTGGAAATTCAGAGTGTGAAGAAAAAATAAAAGACGACACACAAGCTACTATCCGCTGTATACCGATGGATCAACCAGATTCTGATGGGGCGTGCATTGTCTGCGGCACTGAATCGAAAGAAATCACAATATTTTCACGGGCATATTAAGTCTATCTTAATTTAATTCATATTGCTACGGATAGAAGCGTTCACACATGAAATTGAAATACTCAAAAACAACGGATTCAATCCCCGTAGAATATAAGTATTTAATTCAATAATTTAGATTATCACGATATATCCCTCTACCCTTCAATATAGTTGAATAAGTCCTGCGATAGAATTAAGGATACTTCTCATGGAAAATAAAAAGTATATTCTTAGTGTAGTATCAACTTTTTTGAGTGTAGTTCTGTTAGGGTATTTCCTTAATGGATGTGGTAGACCTTCTAATACTGTAATATACGGCACATTCTTACTGCTGTTGATAAACACAACGTTATTGGTTGTATGTCTTATCATACTCATCAATATCTTAAAGAAGTAATATAAACCTTAAGTTTCTATCTTACAACGGGGTATACCACAGACAAAATCATTGTTGAATTTCCTGATGTCGAAACAATGCAGATTCATGCTTGTCTTGATTATGCACGCGATTTAGCATAAACTGGAGCAATCTACTGAAATAGATAAATAAACTCGTAAATTTAGACTTATACCAAGAGTTCCTATTTTAATATAAGAAAGACTCAACATGCACTATACATCACAACAAAATGACTGGTTAGTCCAATCCTTCAGTCAATCTGCGACAGTTGAAGAATTGGAAAACCAACTTATCCTGACTAACGGACTAATTCAGCGAAGGTTCGTTACCACACCGAATTTCGCAACTGTTGATTATACCAATCTAGCCACTGGTAGCAGTCTTCTACGCGGCATTAAACCTGAAGCAATACTTACAATTAACGGACAGGAGTATGAAGTAGGGGGCTTAAAGGGTCAACCAGATTACGCATATCTTGACGAGAAGTGGATTCCTGATTTGACTAATGATCCCAATACATTTCAATTTCAAGAATATCGTACGGGTACCCCTGAAATACGATATCCATGGGTAGACAGACGTACGGAAATATCCTCACCGTATCCCCCAGAAGGTATAACGCTATCAGTCGTGTTTTCATCTCCATCTTCAATTGATTCACTTCAAATTTGTGTGCATTATGAACTATACCAAGGTATTCCAGTCCTATCTAAATGGATCAGTGTTCACAATGAGAGTCAGAAGACAATCGAAATTGGTACGTTAAGTAGTGAAATTCTTGCTGTAAACGAGCAGGAGAAGCATCGACTCCATGTTGAGAGTGATTATGCATTCAGCAAAATGGATACGACTGATTGGGGACCAGATGCAGAATATCTAACACAGACCGATTATCTCTATCAGATGCCACTGTTGATGAAAAGCACATATCCACTCGGTCCAGGGGTACACCTTCAACCCGGTGACACATTTGAGAGTTTTCGGACTTATGAAATCTTACATGATAGCGATGACCGTGAACGAAAAGGACTCACACGTCGCAAAATGTATCGTGCCCTTGCACCACAGGTCACCGAAAATCCTATTCTCATGCACGTTAGAAGTGCAGAACCAGACGCTGTTCGGTTAGCAATTGATCAGTGTGCTGAGGTAGGGTTTGAAATGGTGATTATGACCTTTGGTAGTGGATATAATATAGAAAGTCAAGATCCAGAATATATCGCAAGAATGAAGGAATTGGCTGATTATGCTCATAGCAAAGGTATTGAACTCGGTGGCTATACATTGATGTGTGCATCACGAGGTGTAGGTGAAGAATTCAATTGTATTGACCCTGAGACAGGAGAACCCGGCAGTAGGTTTGGACAGAGTGCTTGTCTTGCGAGTGAATGGGGAGATGGTTATGCTGAAAGAGTATTGAACTTTATGGACGCAACCGGTATGGATATCATTGAGACAGATGGTCCATATCACGGTGATGTCTGTGCATCTACAAAACACAAACACCATAATAGCTTAGCAGATTCACAACTACGACAATGGGAAGCATGTGTTAATTTCTATCACGAATGCAGAAAACGTGGCATTTATATCAATTCACCAGACTGGTATTACCTAAACGGATCAAACAAATGTGGCATGGGGTATCGCGAAACAAACTTTAGTTTGCCTCGTGAACAACAGATTTTAATAGCACGCCAAAATATCTACGATGCGACCTATGAAAAGACACCAAGTATGGGGTGGATGTTTGTTCCATTAGTGGAATATCACGGTGGTGGACAAGCAGCAACGTTTGAACCACTGTGTGATCACCTTGATGACTATGAATCACACCTCGCACAGAACTTCGGAAGCGGTGTGATTGCATGTTATCGCGGTCCAAGGCTTTTTGATACAGAAGAGACAAAAGCTGTTGTTAAGAAATGGGTAGACTTTTTCAAACAGTATCGTCCTATCTTAGAATCTGATGTGACTCATGTACGCCGTCCAGATGGACGATCTATTGACTGTATACTGCACGCTAATCCTCAACTTACCCCTTGTGGATTAGCAATGCTCTATAATTCTACTAATAAGACACAAGAAACAACTTTGAAATTACCTGTCTATTATACTGGACTGAGTGATTCAGCTAAAATTCGTGAAAAAGAAGATGAACCGAAAGTATATAAGATAGACCGAAATTACAACATTGAGATTCCAATTAAAATGGAAGCAAATAGTGTCACCTATCTTGTAATTGAATCTGAATCATGATGTCTCAAATTGCTCTATATCAACAAATTCTGGTAAGGTATTCATACCTTATTAAATAAATATTCTCAACTGTGCATTTACATTTTCTACATTAATGTCTATAATAGGAGTGTAACTATCATATAACAATTTATAATTTCCTCTATGTTTATTTGTTGACAAACGCTATCATTAACGCAAATTTCAAATGTTGTGACAGAAATAGTTAAACAATGATTGATATAACATAATTAAACCTTGCAATCGCAACTGGAGGAAAAAATGAGAGTTGTCCAATTAAAACAAACAATTTTGGTATATGGAACACTGATCTGCCTCTATTTTATCTATCCAGGTCTGAGTTCTGCTATTGATACTGACGCTGCTTTAGGAATATGGTTTTTTGATGAAGGTAATGGTAATACTGCAATGGATAGTTCGAATAATGGCAATGATGGAGAATTGGTTGATGCAAAATGGGTTGCGGGAAAATACGGGGAGGCGTTAAAGTTTGAGGGTGGTGCACATGTTTCTGTAGGTGCTTTTGCAGATTATGAGGATGAGGTGACAATCATTGCCCTGATTAAAACACCTTCCGCTCCAGCATGGTCAGACATCATTGTATGACCTTGTGGTGATGTTATCTTTACACTTCAGAACCATAAATTGAATTTTGCTGGACAGTGTGCCCAACCGATTCCCCACAATACGTGGTCGACAACTCTGTTGAATGACGACAAATGGCATTCTCTTGCCGGTACTTATGATGGGAAAACAGTAAAGGTATTTGTAGATGGGAAATTAGAAGCATCTAATGCTGCAGCAGGTGCATTCAAAATAGGAGCTAAGTATATCGGATCAAGAGATGACAAACAAGAGGCATACACCGGCCTGATTGATGAGATTGCATTTTTCAATACTGCCCTCTCAGAAAATGAGGTGAAAAACATTGCAGAAGCGGGTTTATCTGTTGCTCTTGGTTTTGCCTCTGTATCTCCTCAGGCAAAACTGACTACGACATGGGGAAAATTGAAACTGAAAAACTAATTCTGAATAAACATAAACGCCGTTATTTATAATTGACAACATGGAGGAAAGAGTTTAATCATCACGTTATTGAACCTCGAATATGAGTATACTCGTAAATAAAAACACGAAAGTAATTGTCCAAGGTATCACAGGTCGTTCAGGTCGTTTTCATACTGAACAGTGTGCGGATTATGGTACGAACATCGTTGCTGGTTCAGTTCCCGGCAAGGGTGGAACTAATGTAAATGGAATCCCTGTTTACGACACTGTCGCAGAGGGAGTTGAGAAAACAGAGGCAGATACATCTCTAATTTTCGTTCCTGCACATTTTAATGCAGCAGATTCTATTATGGAAGCCGCTGATGCTGGAGTAGAGTTAATTGTCTGTATTTCTGAACACATACCTATCCTTGATATGGTTAAGGCGAAAGCCTATTTAAATGGTAATACGACTCGATTAATCGGGCCCAATTGTCCCGGTATTATTACACCCGGTGAATGCAAAATTGGAGTAATGCCTGCATTCGCATACAGTCCAGGGAACGTAGGGATAGTATCCCGTAGTGGAACACTCACCTATGAAGCAGCATACCAACTGAAACAACTCGGAATAGGACAGTCAACTTGTGTCGGTATCGGTGGTGATCCTGTAATAGGGACAAGTTTCGTTGATGTTCTTGAACTATTTGAAGAAGACGATGATACGCATGCTGTCGTACTTATAGGTGAAATCGGTGGTAATGCTGAGGAGAAGGCAGCGGAATTTGTAAAAGAGAAAATGACAAAACCTGTTGTTGGTTTCATCGCAGGCCAAACCGCACCACCCGGGAAAAGAATGGGGCATGCTGGCGCAATTATATCGGGTGGGAAAGGTACAGCAGCAGACAAAATACAATCTCTTACAGAGGCTGGAATCTCTGTCGCAGAAGATCTTACCACTATTGGTGAAACAGTAGCAGAGGTATTGAGTTAAACTCAGCTTGCTGGGAACATATTATGAAAAAAGACTTTACTTATCTGCAGACTAAGAAGCAGCAGAATCAACCTATTACCGTGTTGACATGCTATGACTACCCTACCGCCTGTTTGCAGGATGCAGCTGGAATTGACATTGTTTTTGTCGGGGATAGTGTTGGAACAAATATCCTCGGCTATAAAAGCGAAATGGAGGTGACAATGGCTGACATGCTTCATCACCTCAAGGCTGTACGGCGGGGTGTAACAGATGCATACCTCTTGATTGATATGCCCTATGCTTCTGACCGTAACCCCAAACAAGCAATAGCGAATGCGAACCTATTCTTAGATAACGGTGCGGATGGTATCAAACTGGAGGGTGGTACAGAGAAAGTTCCCATTATATCTGCGCTTACCGAACAGGATATAGAGGTATGTGCTCATATCGGACACAACCCACAAATCCACGGTACAAAGGCAGTAACCCACGGAAAAACAGTATCAAAAGCAAAAGAACTCATTCAAACTGCATCGGATCTTTCAGATGCAGGTGCAAAACTCATAGTCCTTGAGAAAATCACTGAAGAGATCAGCCAAATTATCACCGAATTACTAAACATCCCTACCATCGGCATTGGGGCTGGTAGAAACTGCGATGGACAAGTGCTCGTTATCAACGATATTTTAGGTATGGGTCCACACTTCAAACATGCCAAGCGTTATCAGGATTACAACCAACTTACTTTTGAAGCCATTTGTAAGTATAAAGAGGAAGTAGAAAACGGCAATTTTCCATCCGACGCCAATGTTGATATGATAGCGATTGATAAATTAGAACGTGTAAAAAAATGGTTGAAGTCAACCCGGTAATGTCAGTATTTATTTTACACTTTTTGTTTCTTTTTAAGAACTTTATCCCAATCCCACACAAGGATTGTACCATCATATCCTGTACTCACAAGTGTTTTGCCATCTGACGAAAATAATAACTGCACAATAGGTGCCGTGTGTCCATCAAGTGTAGCGAGTGTTTCCCCAGTGGAAATATCCAATAACTGAATTCCACCAGATGCAAGACCTACAACAAGCACAGTTTCATCTGGTGCAAACACTAAGGCATTGCAGGGTATATTGGACATTTCCATAATCTGTGTTTTCTTTTCGGTTCTGTACACCTGAATCTGTCCATATGTTCCTACGGCCAGCAGAGCCGCATCTGCAGAGAATGCCAACGCCGTGATTCGTTTTTTTGAAAAAAACATAGAATGAATTCCATTATCCATTGGTTCCTCTATTTCATCTCCTGTTAAGAAGTTGGCCAATTCATCCCCAGTTTTCGCATCCCATATTTGAACGTTCCCTTGTGAGTCACCACTGACAAGCTTTTTTCCATCCTGTGAGAATATCATAGAAGTGATTGTAGTCTGGATAGCGACTGTAGGCACAGCCCTATCTTTAAGAGGCATGATTAGAGGCATATTAAGAGGTATGTTAAGAATTTCGCCCGTATCTATATTCCACAAACAGATTTCTGTTGAACTATCAAATGCTACTGTCTTCCCATCGGGTGAAACTGACATTGCAGAACCAATCCTATCCTCTGTTACCTTCAATTGTTCTATTTCACGACCTGTACGGACATCAGTTAAGTGAATCAGTTGCTGTTGAGGTATTGCAAGTTTTGTCCCATCAGACGAAAAGGCTGCGCTCCATAAAAAATCAGAATGCCATTCAGTTTGTTGGCCAATTTTCCGTTGTGTCTTAAGATCCCAAAATGTAAAAATACCATTATATGCTACACTGGCAAGGGTATTATTATCCTCTATAATCGCCATTCCTCTTTGTGTAGGTATGTGTTCGGAGATGTGTATTGGTAATGGTTTATTTGTTTCAGTATCCCAAAACCGAACTGTTCCATCTGTAGATGCACTTGCAAGCGTGTTACCTTCAGGTGAAAAAGTTAGTGCCATTATCTGATCAATATGTCCAGTAAGTGTAGCGAGTAGTGTACCAGTATCTGTATCCCACAACTTTACAGTATTGTTTGTATCTTCACTTGCTAACATTTTCCCGTTGGGAGAAAATGCTAAACTTCGAATACCCTGAAATAAAATGTCTAATGGGTTTCCCTTATCTGTGTGTTCTCTGAGGATTATCGATTTATTTTTTTCAGCAGTATCCCACAACAGTACTGTTCCATTTTCGCTCCCAATAGCAATTTGAGATCCATCAGGGGAGACTGCTAATCCTAAGATCTGTTCGTCTCTTCCCATCTCAAAAGATGTTTCTCCCAGAACATTCCCTTGTTCAACACCATCAGAATGTTCTCTGTGGATTGGTAGTTTATTACCAGATATCGGGTCCCATAATTGAACCTTACCTGATACTCCTCCAATTGCTAATTTATTATGTATAAGTGCATAGGATTCAGCATAAGCTCTATCCTTTGGACGCTCTCTGAAAGTTCTTTGATTCAGCTCTCCTGTTTCAATATTAAAGACGCTGATTGTATCTCCCCAATCCCCTAAACTTATTAGCGTCTTACCATCTTCAGAAAACAGCAATGCTATAGCAGGAGAAGGACTTTTTGCAATTGGTACTCGCTTACCAGTAGAAACTTCCCACAACTGGACTTCCTCTCCATGATATCTACCACTTCCTCCAACATCTCCACCGCCACCATTAGCAAGAAAACGTCCATCTGGTGAAAAAGCAAGGGATTGACATGAACCTGGAAAGATAGATATTTCTTTGCCTGTTTTCACATCGTAAAGCCACACACCAATACTACTACCTATAGCGAGTAGCTTACCATCCGGTGAAAACTGCATGACATCAACTGCACCTTTTCCTAAACGTGCTTTAGCCGCTTTCGGCAATTCCCACTTAGTATAATCTTCTGATATTTCATCTGTTTGTGTCTCTGCAATTGCTGGGGTGACATCATTAATTTGCATGTCAGAGTTATTGTCTTTATCCTGTGTCTTGACATTTCTAACTTGAGACTGTATACCCAACTTAGATTCTAAGTTTGCGACTATTGGAATGTCAACGATCTCAATAGACATCTCTGCATTTGCATCTAAACTATATGGTTTCTGAAAACGCGGCAAGTATTGATGGTTTCCAAAACCGAACATAAGTAACACAACTATAAACGTGGAAGCAACAACTCCCCACGGAACTAAAGGTTTTGTACTGGAAGGTGCAGCAGATTTAATACGGGAGATCTCACCCATGATGGATTCTGTTAGATTCGGGGATATTTGAAAATTATCTAATGCTTCTCTTATGACAGACTATTCTTTCTGTAAACGCTGTTGCGCACGGTGAAGTCGACTTTTAACAGTATTGGCAGAAACACCTAAAAACGCACCAATCTCTTTACACGACATCTCTCCGAAGTAATGCAACGTCATGATAGTCCTTTCACTTTCCTTGAGTTTCGCGAGCAGTTTTTTGACAACATCGTGTTTTGCTTGTCCAGACATTCGCTCGTTTTCTTGAACAACATATTCGGAGTACGCTGTTTCTTCTAACTGCTTCTTGTCTACGTGCTCCAGATGATCCAATGATTGTGTGTGCAATCGCTTTTTTCGCAGCCATGAACTGCAGCTGTTCGATGTAATCACATAAAGCCAACTTACGAAACGTTGAGGCTCCTTCAGGGTCGCTAATCTCTTGTATGCCTTCCAGAATGTATCCTGCGTAATCTCTTCTGCAATATGGAAATCACCGATTTTCCGCCATGCAAGTGCGTGAACCTGTTTTTGGTATTTTCTCACAAGCGCGGAAAAAGCATCATCATCACCTGCAAGGACGCGTTGAATAAGATTAACATCGTCGTTCTTCATTTAGACACCTCAAAAAAATGGTTGCATCATTCTGGTTTTATAAATTGTGACGCAACTTGGGAGTGCAACGGGTGCATAATTCTGTAATATGAAAGTGTATTTAGATAAGAAAGTTAGAGAATTATTGGTAAATAGGAAATCTAAAGGAAATTATAATGGATTATATTCTTCTGTTAGTAGAATTATACCATGAATTTGGGTTCTGGGAGGAATTCTACAAAAGAATTAGATTTCACGGGAGGTTCTTAATCTAAATTTAAGTAAAGTTATACCATTTTTAAATGATAATTACTCATTAGTAATTGAAGAAACCCCCTAAATCCCCCTTGTCAGGAGGGACTGATAAGAGTGATCGTAATGTAAACTATTTAAATGAAAATGGTATTAGGTTACGAGTGAACCCTTGAAGGACCACAAAGCGGAAGTTGAATGGCAGTGAAAACCTATTTCTTACACTGCCAGTTTTATGTGAGGTGACAATATTCAACTGTTTTAACGGTGGAGTTCTGACTGCCTATGATTTTTTATTCTTTTACCGATCCGATTTTTTTGAGGACTTCATCCCAATCCCACACAAGGATTGTGCCATCTTCTCCTGTGCTAACGAGTGTTTTACCATCAGGTGAAAATACCAATGACTCTATCAGTCCCGTATGTCCGTGAAGTATAGAGAGGCTATCGCCAGATTCAACATGCCATAGATCAATTTGACCGTTCGCAAGTCCTGCAACAAGTACAGCGTTATCTGGAGAAAACGCTAACGATAAGGCACCATTGGGAATTTCCTTAAGACGGTTCAGTTTATTACTTCCCAGTATGTGCACAAGTTCTCTACTTGCCACGGCAAGTAGAGAACTATTAGATGAAAAAGTTACTGCTTCAATCGCAGAATTATATTGAGCAAAAATAGATGACTCAACTCCAATTTCTAAATTCAACATCTGTACTTTTCCTGTTCTGGTTCCAATCACCAGTTTATTACCATCCCGTGAAAACATCAAAGTTTCAACTTCTATTTTCTCATCTGAAAGAGTAATATCAAAAAACGTGTCAATCTCCGTATCCCATAAACGAATTCTATTATCGTAACCTCCGATTGCTACCATTTTTCCATCAGGTGAAAAAGTCAATTCTGAAACCACACCAATTGAATCTTCTATACTCATCAACTCGTTGCCTGTACTGGTATCAGTCAAACGAATTAACTCATTTTCATGTACTGATGCAGTATGCCTCCTACCAAATCCTGGATCGAAAACCATTTTACTTCTTGAACCAATACTGACAAGTTTTCCTCCATCAGGTGAAAACGCTAGGGCTGGTAACAAATCTTGATGTCCTTTCATCTGGACAGCATTTTGTTGGAACGTATTTAAATCCCAAAAGGTAATTATTCCATTAAATGCAACACTCGCAAGTGTAGAAATGTCCTTACTTAATACCAGGGCTTTGTTCCACTTCGTGTGTCCAGTGATATGAGAGGATTGAAGGGTTCCAGTGTTAGTATTCCAGAATTTGATAGTGCCGTCTGTACTCCCACTGACAAGTGTATTACTTGTTGGTGAAAAAGTTAATGTAGTGACACCATTAATATGTCCGTTGAGTGTTGCCAACAATTTTCCGGTGTCAGTATTCCACAATTGTACCGTTTTATCCGTACTCCCACTTGCGAGCATTGTCCCATCAGGTGAAAATGCTAATACAGTAGTCCAACCGGTGTGTTTTTGAAGTATAAATATTTCATCATTTGTAACAGTATTCCATAATCGTACTGTTCTATCTTTGCTCCCACTTGCCGCATTGCTCCATCAGGTGAAAATTCCAAGTCTAAGACATGTTCCCCCCAATGTCCATTGAGGGTAGATAATTTTATACCTAAATTTGTGTCCCATAGTTCAATATTTCCATCTATCATTCCTATTGCAAATAGATCATTTGTAAGATCGTATGGTTCTATTCCATATTTAATCCGATGTTTCTTCCACCGTCCTTTAATTTTATCTACATTTCTCTCTTTGGTTGCCATATCTAATCTGCCAATTGTATCACCATTGTTCCCTAAACTAATAAGAGTTTTACCATCTTTAGAGATATATAATTCTGAAGCAGGAGAAAGTAAACCTGTAAGGACTATTTTCTTAGCTGTCCCAAGATCCCATAACTGAAGTTCCTGTCCACTAACCCCACCACCACCATTAGCAAGAAAACGTCCATCTGGTGAAAAAGCAAGGGATTGACATGAACCTGGAAAGATAGATATTTCTTTACCTGTTTTCACATCGTAAAGCCACACACCAATACTACTACCTATAGCGAGTAGCGTACCATCTGGTGAAAACTGCATGACATTAATTCCACCCTTACCTAAACGCGCTTTCGCTGATTTCGGTAATTCCCACTTTGTATAATCTTCTGATATTTCATCTGTCTGCGTCTCTGCAATTACTGCAGCAACATCAGGTTGCTGTTTAGGATTATTGTTTTCATTCTGGACATTGACACTCCTAACTTGAGACTGGATAACAGTCTTAGATTCTAAGTCTGCAACTATAGGAGTGTCAACAATTTCAACCGACATCTCTGCAGTAGCATCTAAACTATACGGTTGTCGCACATGCGCTAAATTGCGATGGTTACCAAAACCGAGTATGAGTAAAACAACTGCTATCGTAGAGGCAACAAATGCCCATGGAATTAAGGGTTTACCACTGTTCGGAGTTGAAACTTTAGTACGAGAAATCTCACTCATGATATTCTCAGTAAGAATCGGAGATATTTGAAAATTATCTAATGCCTCCATAATGATCCATTCTTCTTTCTGTAAACGCTGCTGTGCACGACGAAGTCGACTTTTAACTGTATTTGCCGAAACACCTAAAAACGCACCAATCTCTTTACACGACATATCACCAAAATAGTGGAGTGTAACCACTGTTCGTTCACTTTCATTAAGTTTCGCGAGTAACTTTTGCACTACCTCTTGCTGTGTTTGTGCGGTAATCCTTTCATTCTCTTCACGTACGTACTCAGAATAAGTCGATTTTTCACGATGTATAGTGTCTTTATCCTGTAGCAATTGCTTACGTAAATGCTGTTTTCGTAACCAAGAACTGCAAAGGTTTGTTGCTATCACATAGAGCCAACTCGTAAACTGTTGAGGCTTTTTCAGAGTTGTTAGTTTTTGGTATGCATATAGAAATGTATCTTGTGTAATCTCTTCTGCAATATGAAAATCTCCAATCTTTCGCCACACCAGAGCATGAACCTGTTTTTGGTATTTCTTCACAAGTTCCGTAAAGGCAGTATCATCACCATCAATGCTACTGTTTATTAATTTTACATCGTTGCTATTCATAGATTCCCTCCGATTTACCCTATAGTGACGCTATGAATAGGAGAAATGGGTGCAGAATTCTGAATTATGGTTCAGATTTAACATAAATGTGGTATTTGCATATATTCACATACTAATTGAAGTATATAAAGGTGGGTATAAGAAGTGTCCTTATACGTTTGAGTATGTTCATAAACTGTATATACACTGCTAAATTGGTTAAAGGGTAAAGGACTATTTTTGAGTTTTCCCTTTAATTAATAACCTCATCCCAATTCCACACAAGGATTGTTCCATCTTCTCCTGTACTAACAAGTGTTTTGCCATCAGGTGAAAATACCAAATCTGATATCCAACTCGTATGTCCATTGAGAGTCGCATTAATTTTCCCAGTTGTTGCACTTCGTAATTCAATATAACCATGCCGACTTCCACTGACGAGAGTTGATCCATCTGGAGAGAATGTCAACGATGTTGGAGGATCATTATAACCTATACCTTCCAGTCTGATGACAGCCTCAAAACTATTCGTTTCAGGATTTTGTGAATAAATGTGTCTCCCTGCAGCAAATGTATTATTACTATTTGGTGGGAATGCAATCTTCCCTTGGTCTTGTAGTGTTTGAATCTCAGCACCAGTCATAGGATCCCAGATTCTAATTGTCTTGTCCTTATATGTCCAACCAGAACTAACAACAGTTTTGTTATCAGGGGAAAATGCTAAACTGTAAACATACGTCGTATGTCCTTCAAGTTTACACAGAGTTTGTCGTTTAGAAACATCCCATATTTGTATAGTATTATCTTCACGAGAACTCACAGCAAGGAGTTTGCCATCCGGTGAGAATACCACTTTAGCTTGAAAACCACCTCTCTTTTCCTTTTCTCCTAAAACACATAAGAAATCTCCTGATTCCGAATCCCATAGACGAACTGCATTCCAATCATTAGTTACAAACAGACTGCCTTCTGGTGATATGGCAACTTCTGAATTCTTATGGTTATCTTTATCAACCATATCAATAGAAATCCTGTCTCCAGTATCAATGTTCCAAACAGAAACGAAAATATAGAAATTATTCAAACCTATACTGGTTAGTGTTCTGTTAGTAACAACATGTTGTTTGGATTGGTTCATAGAGTTGAATGCCAATGCAGTTTGCGTACCTAAGTGCTGTGTAAGTGTAAATTGTTGATTTCCTGAATCTGTATCCCATAAACGGATAGTCCCATCATAATTCGCACTTGCGATCTTCTTCCCATCTTGTGAAGAGTGTATTGAAATGAATTTCGAGTTATCCGCATGACCTATCAACATTCTGTTGGGTCGCTTGACAATAGCATTATTGAAGACTCGTTTGTAGATAGAATGTGTTCCACGTCTTGGGACTTTCCAGAATCTTACTATTCCGTCAAGACTCCCACTGATAAGATGACTACCATCTGGTGTGAACGTTAATATCTGGAACGGAACTCCAGCTTTAAACATGTACTGGAGCGAATTACTCCCAATATCCCATATTTTAACTATATTGTTACTTTCAGAATAGGCAAGTGTTTTGCTATCTGGAGAAAATGTTATTGTTTCTATTTTATGCTTCGATTCTTTTATTGTAAATACACTCTTTCCAATGGTTCTATCCCACACCTGGAGTGCTGGTATCATATATTTATTTTTCCAAGCCCGGTCATTAAGTGCAGCTGCAAGAAATCTATCGTCTGGGGAAATTGCTATCTGCATCTCCGAATGATCATTGATGCTTAAGTTTCCTACAATAGACTTATTTTCATCATCACCAAGATTCCACATACCAGGTGTCCAATGCCACGGCAGATTCATCGTCCATCCAGAGTATGACAGTTTAATGTTTCTTCCATGAAATTGCAGGACATTATTAGGACGACGAAGATCCGGCAGAATAGATTTCAAACTATCCTCTTTTAAGCGAAATAATGTGTATCTGTCACTATTCCCCTCCAAACTGTCACATGGAATGATGTTCCCATCAGTAGGAGAAACCAGCATATTGATGTATGTTCTATCGAGTCTGTTGTTCTCATCTCCGACATCTGAAAACAGGATAATTTCTTCACCAGTATTTGCATCATAAAGCCAAACACCCATGGATGTTCCAACGACTAAATGTTTGCCATCTGGACTGAATTTTATGTCATTGACTTTACCCTTCCCTAAACGTGCTTTCGCTTCCTTTGGTAAGTGCCATTGTGTATTCTCTTCCATGGTTTCCTCCGCTTGTTCCTCTAAAGAAAGTGTTGAGACATCGTTATGTTGATGCATGAGTTTTTTATTTTCATCCAGTGCATTTACGTTACCAATCTGTTTGCGCATCACTGGATTCGATTCAATATTAGCAATAATCGGTGAGTCTATGATCTCAACAGCAGTTTCAGCAGTATCATCAAATGTATATGGATGATGAAAAAGTGTGAGTAATTGCTTACCTCCAAAACCGAGTATTAGCAAGACCACTGCTATAGTAGAAGTAACCATTACCCAAGGCATTAACGGATTGCTCCCGACTGGTGCCACCGGTTTGGTCCGTGAGATCTCTTTCATTATCGTATCTGTGAGACTTGGTGAAAACTGATAATTCTCTAACGCTTCTCTAATGATTCCTTCATCCTTCTGAAAACGCTGCTGAGCGCGGTGAAGTCGACTCTTCACAGTATTTACAGATACCCCCAGAAAATCACCTATCTCTTTACACGACATATCACCATAATAGTGAAGCGTCATGACTGTCCGTTCACTTTCCTTAAGTTTCGCGAGCAGTTTTTCGACAACAAGTCGCTGGTTTTCTGCCGAGGAGCGTTTATTTTCTAACGCAACATAATTTGAATAAGTTGATTCTTCATATTGTGTGCTATCAATCTTCTCATGCAATTGGGATCGGATATTCTTATTACGTAACCATGTATTGCACAGATTTGAAGCAATTACATACAACCAACCGGCAAATAATTGTGGTTTTTTTAAAGTTTTCAGTTGCTGATATGCCCTCAGAAACGTATCCTGGGTAAGTTCTTCAGCAAAATGAAAATCCCCGATTTTCTTCCATACAAGGGCGTGAACCTGCCTTTGGTATTTTTCAACAATTTCTGAAAAAGCAGAATCATCACCTTCAATACAGCGATGAATGAGTTGTACATCATTGTTGATCATAGAACACCTCCGTTATATCTATAATGACAACACTAATAGATAAATTGGGTGCATAATTCTGGGAATATGTGTGTTTAGTAGGCGGGGTGGTCTATAATGTTACAAGCGCAATGAATTACGGTAATACAAACGGAACTATATAGGTGTTGGATTACTTATGCTCTATCCATCCTATGATTATGCATCCATAGGGACGACATCAGCATAAACATAAGTTGGTGCAGTGTTACTGCTGGTATGTATCTTATCGTCCTTCTCCTTGGTTCCAGACTCAATATCTCTTTGAACTATTCTCCCGGGTTTTGCTGCAACGGGAGAACTAAACATTGGACCGTCAATGACACATGTATGGAATTCACCGTTTTCACCCAGTGGGTCCACACCCTCCGGTAAATCTGCGAGAAGTTCTGCATCAAACCAGCGACCCGCAAAGTCTGCTGGTACTTTTGTTGGGTTTAGTGCAGTAATAAATGCGCGTAGACCGGATGAAATCATCTCATGTGCAAGTTGTGTTGTGTCCATTTCCCACACTGGAAATATCGGTGTGAATCCTGTACCATCAAGTTTATCTTCTCGGTAAGCACGGATATCTTCCAAAAACAGATCGCCAAAAGCAAAATGTGATGTGGATAGATCTGTAGGTAGTGCTTTTACCTTTGAAAGGAACTGACGCATTGCTTCTTCATAGATTTCATTTGAACAAGGATACGGAATTGGTATTTCGTATAACGGCATACCGAGTTTCTCAGCTTGTTGTTTTAATACCCATGCTGGTGTTGAGTGAATAGAAACTCGGTCAAATGTTGTGGTAACAGTGGTAAAGATGCCACGTATATCGTATTTTTCAGGTTGCTGACGTAATGTATGTAGTGCCCATGCAGAATCTTTACCTGAAGACCAAGAGACAAATATGGGAATTGGTTTTATTTTATTATTTTCTTTTTTCATAATTCTATAGCGTAATTTCTTTGGATATCCTATGGTAGAGTAGTTTTAAACCACTCTACCATTGAGTAAAGGTAATTATAGTGTCAAAAAGTTCCCTAATAAGCTTTTTCCAGCTGTTGTTAAAATGGACTCTGGATGAAACTGGACACCCCAAATGGGTAGTGTCTTATGATGAATTCCCATAATCTCATCCTGATCAGTCCATGCTGTAATCTCCAAACAATCTGGTAATGTCTCTTTTTTTATAATGAGAGAATGATAGCGTGTTGCTTCAAAAGGATTATCCAATCCTTCAAACAGATCTGTGTTATTATGATGAATCATGGATGTTTTTCCGTGCATAAGTCTATCGGCACGTACAACTTCACCCCCAAAGGTATCCCCTATACATTGATGTCCAAGACAAACACCTAAAATCGGCACTTTTCCAGCAAAATGCCTGATAGCATCGTTAGATATACCTGCCTCATTTGGTGTGCATGGGCCGGGAGATATAACAACTCTTTCAGGTGCTAAAGCGTCTAATTCCTGGATACCAATCTTTCGACTCCGGTGTACTTCTAAATCAGCCCCCAGTTCACCGAAATATTGCACTAAGTTATATGTAAATGAGTCGTAGTTGTCAATCATTAAAACCATCTTTCTACCTCCTATGATGTAACAAGCCTTGCTGAGCCAGTTCTATGGCAGTGAGCATCGCCCATGCTTTACTGACGGTTTCATAATACTCATCTTCAGGTATGGAATCTGCAACGACGCCACCCCCTGCTTGCACATAAGCTGTGCCATCTTTAATAACCGCAGTTCGAATGGTTATTGCAGTATCCGCACTACCAGAAAAACTGAAATAGCCGACAGTTCCACCATAAGGACCCCTTCGTGTCGATTCGAGTTCTTCAATGATCTCCATGGCACGTATTTTAGGCGCCCCAGAGAGTGTACCTGCTGGTAAGCATGCCCGGATAACATCAAAAGCAGTAAGGTTTTCACGTAATTGGCCAATCACATGGGAAACGATATGCATAACATGTGAGAATCGTTCGACTATCATTAGATCGGTAACCTCAACTGTATTGTATTTACAGACGCGTCCAAGGTCATTCCTGCCTAAATCAACTAACATGACATGTTCAGCCCGTTCCTTTGGATCTGAAATGAGTTTTTCTTCCAATTGACGATCCTCTTCGTCTGTTTTACCCCGTGGAAGAGTACCTGCAATGGGTCTGGTTTGAACGAGTCCATCTTCCACACGTACCATCATTTCGGGTGATGCCCCAACAATCTCAAAAGCGTCATACTTGAGATAATACATATACGGGGATGGATTCACTACTCGTAATGCGCGATATATATCAAACGAATCAACTGATACTGGACGACTAAATCGCTGCGAAGGCACAACTTGGATAATATCACCTGCAGCAATATATTCTTTCGCATGTCTAACCGCTTCTTCATAATCTGATTTAGTAAAATTTGATTGAGGATCAGGAACAGTCTCAACATCACTATCTGAACTATCATTAATATTATTTAGAGAATGTACCTCTGTAGTAGATATTAGTTTTTCAACCAGAACATCAATCTTATCAATTGCTTCTGTATAGGCTGCATCAACATCTTCATCTCCATCAATATATGCATTTGCAACAACCTTAATCTGATGATTAACATGGTCGAATACAAGAATTGTATCGGCAATCATGAAAAAGGAATCAGGGACTTGTAATTCATCTTCGTTTGTATCAGGTAATTCTTCTACAAAACGTACCATATCGTAGGTCATATAACCGACAGCGCCACCATGGAATTCTGGTAGCCCATTAACACTAACAGGTTTGTATTGGTTCATGATGTCTTCAAGAGCACTAAGTGGATCTTCATATTCTTTTACAATTTTTTGACTCTTTGCAAAGTTCTCTATTGTAACCTCATTTCCTTTACTTTGGAAAAGAATTGAGGGTTGACTACCCAAGAATGAATATCGTGCGATTTTTTCTCCACCTTCCACACTTTCCAATAAGAAGGCATAATTGTCTGGCATTAATTTGTAGAAAGCAGATACTGGTGTCTCCAAATCTGCCATGATAGGTCGATACACAGGTATCGTGTTCCCTTGTTTGGCTTTTACCTGAAATTCTTGTAATGTGGGATAATACATGGGTGATTCCTCTTCATATCATTAGCATCTAAGTTATAAATTCTGAACTATATGTTGTAATACAATTTCTATCTATATTAGCTCTTTATTTTATCGATCAGATGCGATGACATGGATTGGATAATATTCAATATTAATATACTGCATCTGCCTCGAAAATCTTATCTCCAACTATAGTAGTAGACTCTCCATCGGGGGAGACTTCCCTAAAGAAGCAGGACCGGTATCCTGTATGGCATGCTGCAACCTTTTGCTCAACCTGAAACAGCAATGCATCACCATCACAGTCAACTGCAACAGATTCAACAGTCTGTGTATGTCCTGAAGTCTCCCCCTTAATCCACAACTTCTGTCTGGATCGGCTCCAGAAACATACTCTACCGGTTGACAAAGTCTGTTTGATCGCTTCTTCATTCATATATCCAACCATTAGTATTTCTTTATTTGTACTATCTTGGATAATAGCTGCAACCAAACCGTCATTATCATATTTCAGTTCAGATAGAATCTTCATATTTTCTCCTTAAAACAAATTAAAAAACAAAAAACCTTATGCCACGGAGGTAGTGTGTGCATAAGGTCTACAAAACGATCAATATTAGAATACAAGACTCCGTTAACTCGCACACTCCTCCACACTGAAATTGGAACGCCACCAATGCCAATGATTCACTACATTTAGGTTGGAATGCGAAGTATCAAATATCATTTTTCCTAATAAGTATAACGAACTAATGTATTATTTTATATAATACCATAACTAATATGTGTTGTCAAATTAATTGATAGGGCGGATGTGTAAACTTTTTGACATAAATATCTCGGATGATTGGATGCTTATTTACATATAGTAGAGTCAAAAAAGTTTACATACACACCATCAAGGATTCTTTGACAAACACAGGTTTTTGGAGTAGAATTTACACAGTTAACACAGAATTCAACTGACAAAGTAAGTACATAGAATTAGTTTCAGGATACAATGAAATACCATTATTAGAAGAGGAAATGAATGGAAACACGAGTTGAAAAGGATAGTTTAGGAGATGTAGAAGTACCAGAGTCGGCATATTGGGGTGCACAAACACAACGAGCATTTCTTAATTTTGATATAGGAGATGAACATTTTCCCCCAACCTTCATCCAAGCACTTGCCATAATTAAACATTCCGCGGCAACAGTCAATGCAGAGCTTGGTGGAATTACAGAGGAAATAGCAGATCTTATCTGTAAGGCAGCAGATGAAGTTGCTGAAGGTGGTTTGGCAGACCAGTTTCCTCTTCGAATTTGGCAAACAGGAAGTGGAACCCAGACACATATGAATATCAATGAGGTGATCGCGAATAGAGCAAATGAATTGGCGGGTGGCACCCGTGGGATGAAATCTCCTGTACATCCAAATGATCATGTAAATCGATCCCAATCCACCAATGATGTTTTTCCAACAGCGATTCACATTGCAGTGGTAACACAGATAGTTGAACGAATATTACCTGCAACCCAGGCATTACAGGAAGAATTGGAGAAGAAATCACAAGAGTTTTCAAACATAGTGAAAACGGGCCGTACACATCTCATGGATGCTACACCTTTGACTTTAGGTCAGGTCTTTAGCGGGTATGTCCAGCAAGTGAAACATGCTCAAGAAGCGATTAAGAATACTCTATCCCATTTGTATGAACTGCCTATTGGCGGTACAGCAGTAGGAACAGGTTTAAATTCACATCCTGAATATGCTGCCGCTGTTGCACATCGTATAGCAGAGCGTACAGGTCACCCGTTTATCACAGCAACAAATAAGTTTGAGGCATTGGGTAGTCGAGATGCACTTGTATCTGCAAGTGGTGCCTTGAAACGACTTGCTTGTGCGTTATATAAGATTGCTAACGACATTCGTTTATTGGGTAGTGGACCACGATGTGGAATTGGTGAATTGATTTTACCGGAAAATGAACCGGGAAGTTCAATTATGCCGGGTAAGGTAAATCCTACTCAGTGTGAAGCTATGACAATGGTTTGTGCACAAGTAATTGGTAATGATACAACAATCTCGTTAGCAGGTAGTGCTGGTAATTTCGAACTAAATGTATTTATGCCAGTGATTGCCTTTAACAGTTTACAATCTATTCGATTGTTAGCAGATGCGTGTGATGCTTTCAGAGAACATTGTGTTGTAGGAATTGAAGCGAACGAACCAGTGATTGCAGGGTATCTTGAAGCATCTTTGATGTTGGTAACTGCACTCACTCCGCGTATCGGCTATGATGCGGCAGCCAAGTTGGCACAGAAGGCACATCGGGAAGGCTCAACATTACGTGAAGTCGCTGTTGAAAATGGTGTATTGACAGGAGAGGAATTCGATTCATTGGTAATTCCCGGTGATATGGTAGCACCGAATCTATAGTTGAGGTAAGCTATATATAGCTGTAAAGAACCCTTTATTACCAAATAGAACATATATTACAAGAATGCGGTCAATAGCAAATTACTATTGACCGCATTCTTATTATTTGAAATATAATCAACGACTAATCTTCAAGTTGTATGATCTCTTCTGTTGGTTCATCAATCTCAAGAACCTCAGTGGTGTCTTGATCTTCAAAACCATCTTTAGATACATCAAGTTCTAACCAACCAGAGAATCCAGTTCCTGCTGGAATTAGACGTCCGAGAATTACATTTTCCTTTAAGCCTGTAAGGTAATCGGTTTGTCCTTCAACAGCAGCATCAGTCAGAACTTTTGTTGACTGCTGGAAACTTGCCGCGGAAATGAAACTATCAGTACTCAAAGCTGCTTTACTGATACTCTGTAAGAGGGGTTCACCTGTTGCTGGTGTACCGCCTTCATCAGCGACGCGTCTATTTTCAGCATGGAATCTTCGTCGACTAACCTCATCGTTGGCATAAAATCTTGTATCTCCAATCGTAAGAATACGGATTTTCTGTAGCATTTGTCGGACAATAACCTCGACGTGTTTATCATTAATGATATTTTTCCCATATACAGCCTGAACTTCATCAACAAGATATGTCCAAACTGCCTCTTCACCTTCGAGTGAAACGCCGCTGATATTTGCTCTTCCGATGCTAAGTATATCGTGTGGATTCAGATATCCATCAGTAAGAGGTTGTCCTGCTTCAACCATGTCCCCTGCATCAACCCTTCGTTTTTCATCAGGTATTGAGTATAGGCGACTTCTGACTGCATCATCTACAATCCGATACTGAGGAACACCAGCTTTTTGACCCGTTAGCTGCAATTGACCAGCAATCTCTGCAATTTCAGCTGCATCTTCTCGTTTTGGACGGCGTGCTTCAAAAAGCTCAGTCACCCGTGGAATCCCTACGACAATATCAAGGTTGGTAGTTTTCTCGTGTAATTCAGCTAAACCGTGTTGTGCATTCACTTTTTCGCCATCTTCAACGGAAACTGAATAACCAGCTGGAATAAGGTGTGAAACACGTCCTCCGCCTTCAACGTCAATATCAATTCTAAAGGTTTCAATTAACGCATCAACATCAACACCACCATACTGTTCATTTGCTCTTTCATATTCCCAATCATTTAACTCTTGTCCAACAGTGAGTGTACAGTTTGGATGGATTACCTTTGTAATTTCATAAGTGTTTTTTGATGTTAATGCTGACTTCGCTTTGTAATCAGCATCACTTAGAATCTCATCCTTAGAGACATCAGAGCCAGAGTCGTTAACTGCTATAACTTTATACACACGATCAGTATCAAAACCCTTATATAAACGTTGTGCCTTCTTGTATTCATTCTCATCAATTTCCTGCTGTGGAACAAGAGGACATTCTTCATGATGAACAGCAAGGATGAGATAAAAGCGTTGTATGTCAGGTAACGGTGTTTCTGTGTCTCTATGGTGTTTGACGAGAGCTTTGTGATCTGCCTCAGTCAATACTTCCTCTGTATCAGATCCTTCAGGAGTATATTTGTAGAGTTTCTCAAAATCAAACCCTTTATAATTTCTTCTGAATCGATTGGATTCAGACTGAGTGATAACATCATCAACAGAAGCAGGAAAATCCGGATGATGAATAGCCCCAACTTTATATAGACGTTCTACTTCAAAGGCGCCCTCATTCTTAGTAATGTTAACTTCAAATCCGGGAAATTCCTTAAGAACAGCCTTCTTCTCATTCTCAGTGAGGAGCGTATCGGTTTCTAATTTACAATCCGGATGATACACAGACGTAATTCGGTATTTCAACCGTTCGGCAGCAAAACCGCCGAATTTAACTTTCAGTGAATCATAGTTATCTTGTTCAATTAATTCACCAGGTTTGAGTGGACATTCACTATGAGATATTTCAGACACACGATACAGATCGTTACTAAGAGGTGATGCTTCAAATGCCTTTTCATTTATGAATCTATCCCGATATTCCGCTTCAGATAATTGTTGCCCAACATTTAGATCAATACCATCTGAGACTTCTGTAACAGTCCGTACGGGATCTCCGAGTTCGAGATGATATTGACTTTCCTCTTCAGGAGTTAACAAGTGTCCTTCTTTAAAAGGACAACTTGAATGTGTAACCGTCTCAATTTCATATCTCATCACAGCGTTAAGTGTGTTCTGTTTCTGTAAGTATTCACTTTCGGAGAGGATATCTCCTGTATTGGTGCGATATACCCATTTCCCATCAAACGGTCGGATCTCAGTTTTCCAATTTTCAGCTTCAGCCTCAGTTAGTAATGTATTTTCCTTAAGAGAACTTTCAGGGTGCATTACCCGTACCACAGGATACTGAGGTTCGGAACAACGGAATAAAGCAAATCGATGTAAACAAGCATTATATTCTTGATCAGTGAGATACTGTCCTTCCTGCAAGACAAATCCTTTCCCACTATTAGCATCAATCACATCTGGACGACTCACAGAGTCGATTTTGCGTGTAATCGGTTCCACATTAAACCCAGGATACCGTTCAATATTTTCTTGATACTGTTTCTCAGTAAGTAGTTCATTGGGTTGAAGTTTACAGTCAGGATGTTCCACAGCTTTTACCTTATACTTTGCTTGGTCAAGATGTTCTGCGACCTGTTGAACAATCCATAGGTCACTTTCTTCACGGACAGTCCGTCCGGGAATAAAATCACGAAATCGAACTACCCCAGATGCTTTTGCAGGGATCTTCCGTGCAAGCCGTTCACTAACATCCTCAACCACACCGCCTGTATGGAATGTCCGCATTGTAAGCTGTGTTCCAGGTTCACCGATTGATTGTGCTGCAATAATTCCAATTGCTTCACCAACATTAACCATTTTTCCTGAAGTTAAATCTGAACCGTAACAACGGGCACAAGACCCTTTCTCTGCCTCACAAGTAAGTATAGATCTAACACGAACACTGGAGACATCAGCATCCTCAATCATTTGTGCCAATTGAGGGGAGATGATTGTGTTACTTTCGACAAGAACTTCATCAGTAGTAGGATGAATTACATCTTCAACCGCCACACGTCCACTGATTTTAAATCCTATTGATCCAGCACTTGTAGTAAATTTTTGGATTCCATGAACCGTTTCACAATCCGCTTCAGTGATCATTACATCCTGTGCGACATCAACAAGCTTCCGTGTGAGATATCCGGATGCAGCAGTTTTCATGGCAGTATCAACTAACCCTTTACGCGACCCATAGGTAGAGGTAAAGTAATCAAGTACATCTAAACCTTCTCTATAAGAAGATTCTATTGGAGTTGATAAGATTTCACCGCTCTGTTTGGATTTCAATCCAACAATTGCACTGATTTGAATGAAAGGATTCTTACGTGCGCGTGCACCGCTATCAGCCATGAGATGTACTGGACTAAATCCTTCGACATTCTTATCCTGTTCAACCAGATAACTTTCAGTTTCAGGAAGTTGACTAAACAAATCCTCTTCAATTTTAATAGTCGCATCAAACCAAATACGAATTTTCTCATTCTCTAATTCTTCTGGTTCAAGATTTTCTTGTTTATATAGAGTTTCAATAGCTTCGCGTGCATCAGTAAGAATCTCTGTTTTACGATTGGGTACCAAGTAATCCTTAATTCCGGGAGAAATCCCGCTTCGAGTGGCATATTCAAAACTAAGTTTCTGTAACCGATCTAATAATGAAACAGTTTCTGAAGTTCCAAGTTCATTAAAGCATCTTTGAACGAGATCAGATAACCTTCTACTCCGTGCTTCCTCGTTAAAGAATGGTATTTCAAGACCGGTGATTTCATCAGTCCATCTTAGTGATGCTGTTCCATTTGTATGTGGTAGTACTTCGTTAAATATGACACGTCCAACAGTTGTCAAAATAGGTTCAGTATTTCCTTCAAAGAAGAGAAGAATTGAATCGTGTAATTTTATTGTTCCACATCCATGTGCATGTGTCACCTCATCAACAGAGGTAAAACGTCGTTTTGCCCATTCTTCATTTTCTAATGATGCAAATACATCCTTTGATTTAGAACCGTTGGTAAGTTGTGCATAGGCGGAATGTAGTAATTCTGCGCGTTCAATATGGTCTGGAAGTTGTTTTGTAAGAAAACTTGCACCTAATATCATGTCAAGTTCAGGAACAGTAATAGGTTCACCATGAGAAGGTTTTAGAATATTACTACTACTAAGTAGCAACATCTTTGCTTCAGTTCGTGCTTCAATTGACAAGGGTACATGTACAGCCATCTGGTCACCATCAAAATCAGCATTAAAAGCTTTACAAACAAGAGGTGGAATCCGAATTGATTTCCCTTCCACAAGAACAGGCATGAAAGCCTGAATACCAAGACGGTGTAGTGTTGGAGGACGGTTCAATAACACAGGATGATCTGCAATAACTTCCTCTAATGCCTCCCAGACAGGTGAGTCTGGTGTAACGTGTTCGGTCATGTTCTTCCCACGTTTGATAGTTTGAACATGTCCATCTGCTAAGAGCTTCTCAATGATGAAAGGCTTAAAGAGTTCTACAGCCATCAACTTTGGAATCCCGCATTGATGTAATTCTAATTCAGGACCGACAACAATCACACTTCTACCAGAATAGTCAACGCGTTTTCCAAGTAAGTTCTGACGGAATCGTCCGACTTTTCCTTTGAGTATGTCGGATAATGACTTGAGTGCCCGTTTCCCAGGTCCAGTAACTTTACGACCATGTCTTCCATTATCCAAAAACGCGTCAACGGATTCTTGTAGCATCCGTTTTTCATTACGTAGAATTACTTCTGGTGAACGTAAGTCAATCAGTTTTTGTAAACGGTTATTCCGGTTAATGACACGTCGATACAGGTCGTTCAGATCACTTGTAGCAAATCTTCCACCTTCAAGAGAAACTAATGGTCGTAGGTCCGGACTGATGACAGGAAGAACGTCAAGAATCATCCATTCAGGTTGCATCTCTGCTTTATCAAAACCTGCTACCATTTTTAGTTGTTTTGACAATTTAACTTTCTTCTGATGGCTTGAGGTTTCTTCAATTTCTTGTGTAAATTTCTCTACATCTTCAGGTAAATCAATATTATGGAGGAGTTCCTGAATTGCCTCTGCCCCAGTACTTGCTTTGAATGAACCTGGATGCTCTTGTAATTTAGTGTTCATCTCTTGTTCGGTGAGAATATCTTTAACAACTAAATCACAACTTTCATCTGTCACCTCTGTAACGATGAAAGCTTCAAAGTATAAAACACGTTCAACTTGGCGAGATGCAAGCTCAAGAAACGTGCCAAGCCGTGAAGGAATCCCTTTGAAAAACCATATATGTGAAACAGGGGTTGCAAGTTTAATGTACCCAAGCCTTTCTCTGCGAACTTGAGATTTTGTTACCTCAACACCGCATTGATCACAAATAAGTCCCTTGTGCTTAATTCTTTTGTATTTACCACAACTACACTCAAAATCTTTTTGTGGACCGAAAGTGGCTTCACAAAATAAACCTTGGTGTTCTGGTCGAAAACTCCGATAATTAATAGTCTCTGCCTTCTTAATTTCACCACAATCACATGTACCTTTTTCAGGACAAGACCATGTTTCACTTGCTGGATTACGCCGTTTACAAGACGTGCGTTTTGCCCAATCTTTAATTGTATCGGGTGATGCAATGCTAATAGAGATACGATTAAAACGGTTTTCATTGTCTGCCATTCTTATGCTCCTTTAATTGTTGTGGGTGGAATGGTTATCGGTACCCAATAATAAGGATCAGTTTAGAAAATTGAATTCTAATTTAACTGATAACCAATAACTATTCGTTATCGTCGGTATCCCAAGTAAGTTTAAGAGGCGGTTCATCTTCAACAGGTTCCATCGTATCTACCGTATGTAGGATTGGTAGTCCTGATTCATGAAGAGCTTCTCGTATCGAATCAAGATCAGACGGGTTGCCTTCAGATAATTCAACATTTAATCCGAGACTCTGTAGTTCTCTAACTAACACATTGAATGACTCTGGTGTCCCAGGTTTTAATGGACTTTGTCCTTTAACAATTGATTCGTATATCTTAGTCCTGCCCTTAACATCATCCGATTTGATGGTTAACATTTCTTGAAGAGTATGTGCCGCACCGTATGCTTCTAATGCCCATACTTCCATTTCACCGAGTCTTTGTCCTCCATGTTGTGCTTTACCACCGAGGGGTTGTTGTGTAACTAAGGAGTATGGACCTGTTGATCGTGCATGCATCTTATCAGCGACAAGGTGGTTCAGTTTGAGGAAATATACATGTCCAACAGTTACTTCCTGTCCAAAAGCATCACCTGTCCGTCCATCGTAAAGAACACTCTTACCTGTGTTCTTGACGTTATCAGGTAAATCAGTTTTTTCTAACATCTCAAACACTTCTGATTCTGTAGCACCATCAAAAACAGGAGAAGCCACATAAAGTCCGAGTTCATTACAAGCTAAACCTAAATGAATTTCAAGTATTTGACCAACATTCATACGTGATGGAACGCCGAGAGGATTCAATACGATATCAACGGGTGTACCATCAGGGAGATATGGCATATCTTCTTCAGGTAGAATCTTGGCAACAACACCTTTATTTCCATATCTACCAGCCATTTTATCCCCAATTGAAATTGGTCGTCTACTTGCGACATATACTTTTACAAGTTTTAAGACCCCTGGTTTGAGTTCCTCACCTGAAGTGATTTTCTCTAACGCTTCCTCTTTTTCATCGGTATATGCTTTTTCACGTCCAACGGCAAGTTCCTGAATGCTCTTGATATAATCTACAGTCTCACTATCAGTAATCTGTAGGGTTTCAAGTTGCTTTTGTGATAATCCATCAAGGAATTCACGTGTCAACACATCTCCGGCATCTAATTGTTGGTTTGCATTAGATTCTTCTGCATCTTCAGGTTCATCGTCATAAGGGATAGTAGTAGGATATGCGAGTTCTTTGTTTAGGAAAGATTCACGCATTTCCTCTGTCAAACGATCAGAGATCTGTTGACGTTGTTCTTCCCAAGTCTGTTCAATTTGCTTTCGTAGTGAATCTTGTCTTAGTGCGGTTCTGTCACTATTTGGTGTGGCTTGTCGTGAAAAAACTTTCACATCAATGACAACACCTTCAACGCCTGGTCGTGTGTATGCAGAAGCATCTTTAACTTCTTTTGATTTTTCACCAAATATAGCGCGTAGTAGTTTTTCTTCAGGTCCAGTTTCACTTTCACCTTTCGGAGAGATTTTCCCTACCAAAATACTACCTGTACCGACAACACTGCCTATTCTAATAATCCCTTCATCATCCAACTGTGCCAAACTTCGTGCTGACATGTTTGGAATATCTCTGGTAATCTCTTCATCACCCATCTTTGTTTGTCTTGCCGTAACTTCAAACTCTTCAATATGGATAGATGTGAATGTATCTTGTTTGATGAGAGATTCACTGATAAGAATTGAGTCCTCAAAGTTATGTCCACCCCATGGCATATAAGCACATAAGATATTCCTTCCGAGAGCCAGTTCACCACCTTCTGTTGCTGTGCCATCAGCGATGACATCCCCTGCTTCAACAACATCACCAATATTGACTCGTGGTCGTTGATGAATACAGGTACCACTATTACTCCGTTTAAAGTTCTTTAATTTGTAAACATCGTATCCCATTTCACTGAAAGCATGTTCACCTTCCTCAACATGGAGTGCTTGTCCAGTTCGTATAAGTATTTCTTCTGCGTCAACGCTTGAAACAACACCACCGCGATGTGCGATAACCATTGCATTTGCATCACGTGCAGCACGATGTTCCATTCCGGTTCCGACCCATGGAGCTTCAGGACTAATCAATGGTACAGCTTGTCTTTGGTGGTTAGCACCCATCAATGCTCGGTTTGCATCTTCGTGTTCAAGAAAAGGAACGAGCGCAGCAGAAACACCAACAATCTGTTGTGGTGCAATACCGACATAATCAATATCTTTCAAATCCCGTTCAAGTACCTCTTCCCCTTTACGACTACGAACAGCGACATCTTTCTGACGTGCTGGGATAGCGTCTGCGGGTGCGATATGATACTTATCCTCAGCATCCGCTGTCAAATACTCAACATCGTTAGTAATTTTACCATTGTTAACTGTACGATATGGTGTTTCTAAGAAACCGTAAGGATTTACTCGTGCAAACGTTGCTAAAGAAACAATAAGACCGATTGAAGGACCTTCAGGAGTTTCTAAAGGACAAACGCGTCCATAATGTGTACGGTGTACATCTCGCACAGCTGCAGTAGCACGGTCTCGATGCAATCCTCCCGGTCCAATAGCAGAGATTCTTCGTTTATGCGTAAGTTCATCTAATGGATTAATCTGTTGCATAAATTGTGAGAGTTGGTTTGACCCGAAGAATTCTCGGAGTGCCATCATTAGAGGTTTGGGATTAACTAAGTTTTTTGGGTTCTTTAATTGTGCATCAGTGGTTGTGCTGAGTTTTTCTCGCGCTGCTCGTCGCATCTGTAACATAGCAATTCGAAATTGGTTTTCAAGAAGTTCGCCAATAACACGAACTCGACGATTCCCAAGATGGTCTAAATCATCAACTTGCTGATGTCCGTTACGAATATGCATTAGGTGCTGTAAAGTGGCAGCGATATCTTCTCGACGAAGAACGCGTATCTCTTCATCTGGCGTTCCCCCTGATTCTTCCTGATATACCTCTAAATCCCCTAATTGTGAATTGAGTTTGTATCTACCAACCGTGCCTAAATCGTAGCGTGCCCCATCAAAAAATAGTCTTTCAAGGCATGCGGATGCGGCTTCCCGTGTTGGTGCGTCCCCTGGACGTAGTGTACGAAAGATTTCAAGCAATGCGCCTTCTTGTAGTGTGCCTCCACCATAGGCTTTGACAGTGTCCCGTGACAATGTATTTCTTAGATATCTGAGTTCTTGCTCGTCTGTTTCCACCAATACTTCAACTTTTGTAATCTCGGCATCAGTTAGACGATCATATTCGATCTCAGACAATTTAGTGTTAGCCTCAAGTAATACTTCACCGGAAACTGAGTCAATGATTGGTTCAGCAATAACCCTTCCTATAACCCCTTTAGTCATCTTAACATTTTCAGTACCACCAAAAAGTTTTAGTATTTCTGAATCAGATTCCCATCCGAGAGCTCTTAAAAGCACAGTAGCCAATATTTTCTTTTTTCTATCTAAACGTACATGAATACAATCTTTTGAATCAAATTCGAACTCTACCCAAGCACCTCGATAAGGAATAATCTGTCCTGTAGGAAGTTTTTGTACACTGGGAGCAGATTTATCAAGAAATATCACACCTGGTGAACGGTGTAGTTGATTGACGATGACACGTTCTGAACCATTGATAATAAAAGTTCCGTTCTCTGTCATCAGCGGTATGTCACCAAGATAGACTTCGGATTCAGTAATGTCTAAAACCCGTGTTTGTCCTGTGTCTTCATCTTTTTCTCTTTCAACACACATAAGTTTGGCTTGTAGCCTAACCTGATAATTTAGACCTCTTGCTTGACAATCAGAAAGATCGTGTGTTGGTGAACTGAGGGTGTAACTAACAAATTCAAGACTCGTTGTATCTTTAAAATCATAAATTGGAAAAACTTCTTTAAATAGTGCTTGCAGCCCAGTAGTTTCACGTTCGCTTTCTGCAACATCACGCTGCATGAAAGCAGCATAGGAGCGTTTTTGGGTTTCAATTAAATCGGGCAGGTCAAGAATTGACGGTGTTTTGGCAAAGGAGATGCGTTCACGTAACGCGGCCGGACTTCCATTATTTTTAGTAGTAGCTGGCATAAATTTCACCTTGTGCAGATTGCAGATGGGTTGAAGGTTTTACTATCGGACTTCCATAACAATAAGTTTGACAGTAAAGTGATAGTATAAAAATGTTCACGACAACAGATACTGATTTCTACTGAATGAGTCTTCTTCAATGCTGTTGTATGAGTTGATAACATACTTTGCTTAATATGGTTGGTGTCTCGTTGACTATGAATAGTGAAAATGGATGGCTTATTTGTTCTCATACCAAGCAATGTGCCTCTACTCATCCTAAGCAATTTAGGATACGGATTCACTATCTTCTAATGTCTGTTGATAGGAGGAACTGGTATTGTAGGTAACATGCTTAAGGCGCGAAAAGACACTTGACTACACACCACTTTCAAAATTAAAAGCGAGTCAAGTGTTGAATAATTTTTGGTACAACCCCAATCAACTATAGACATCCCTTGTTTAGATACAAAAACAGTTGCCAATATATCAAAGAAGATGTATACTTCACTAAAGCGACTATAACTTCAATGTTAATACTTATCGTAACTTCTTAAGGCGTAACGTAATATTATACTTTAATACGTGTAGAAATGTCAAGAAAATTGCGAATATTGGATATGTAAACTTTTTGTCCCTAAATAATACGTTCCTATCATACTTGAAGACTAATATTATTCTCACGTTATATGAAGGTATGAAAACCAACATTTAATCCTAAATACTCAGTTAGTAGTTTACGTTTTATGGCATTCATCGTATGAGACGAAAAACGAAAAAAGTTACACTTTTCGTCACATGATGTGACATTGAATTTGGTGTAAATTATCCTTGAAACCCCTTTCATAGACTGGCATTACGACACTTTAATTTGGCATAATCTAATTATTGACCAATTTTAAGGTTAGATGTAATATTTTTTCTTTTCTTCAATATTTTTCATATAATTATTGACCCGATAGTGACAAAACTTTACACACCTCTGAATAATTATATTTAATTTACATTACAAGTATTTTGCTTCTCACTTATAATTACTGTAGTTTGGATATTTTTAAGCTTTACACCTTTCGTCCTCTGGGATTCAACTCCTGTTAATTTTGATTTTATCTTACTCAGAATTGGATATGTGTGAGAAATTCGATGGAAAACAAGATTATTCTGAATAGTATGTTAGGCACATCTCTGAAACTGTCCAATCTATAGTATAATTAGATGAAATAATTCATGTGATTGATCCACAAAAGAACACTTGTCAAAATAGCGTCTACTAACCACTACATTATGGGAAACCTAATAGAACGCCATCCTGTCAAGACAATTATCGCTGTATTAACCTCTGAACCATCCCTATTGTCAACCGTTTATCAACACCTTTCAGACGAATTAGGAGATATTGACTACACCAGTGAACTTATACCATTTAGTAATACGAAATACTATGAAGCTGAGATGGGAGAAGGAATACAAAGACAATTTATTAGTTTTGAGAAATTAATGGATGCTGGTGCCTTAGCAGATAGGAAACTGTTTACTAATAGTGTCGAACAGATGTTTATAGGTGAAAAGACACACAAGCGTAGGGTTAATTTAGATATCGGTTATATCTGTCAGGCAAAGTTAGTCCTTGCCTCTACGAAAGATCACGCTCACCGAATTTATCTTCGTGATGGTATTTTCGCCGAAATGACTCTTCGTTATTATCAAAAAACATTTCAAGCATGGGAATGGACTTATCCTGATTACCGTTCAGAGACATATATTGGTATCTTTAATCATATCCGAAAACTTTATAGGAAACAGCTTGATTTTTAGAATCTATTATATTTAAAATATAAGCTTAATATAACTATGGTACATTTAAAAATTCGTTATTTCATCATACTGTGCCTGACAGTATTTTTTCTATGGGTACAGTTCCCTATTACCTCTTTTACAGATGATATCGATCCTCCTCGTGTACGTGCTCGGGAACTTGGAATTGCTATTGGAGTGCTACCTACTGGTAAAAACAATGCAATTACCGATATACCTGGGGTGAAAGTGGGACATGTCACTTTGAACGAAGGTGATTCAATTCGTACAGGAGTTACCGCCATTCTTCCACATGATGATATTTGGAAGAAACGGTTGTTTGGTGCTGCATATACTATACATGGTAATGGTGAAGCTACGGGTATCGCTCGTATCAACCAAGCAGGATGGATTGAGTCCCCTATATTACTTACGAATACTCTAAGTGTTGGTGCTGTGCATGATGGTGTTGTCCAATATATCGTAGACAGATATCCCGATGACAACATTATTCTACCGATTGTAGCGGAATGTTATGATGGAGGATTGAACGATATTAGTGGACTTCATGTTAAATCTGAACATGCAATAGAAGCTATTCAAAATGCAGAATCTGGTCCAGTACACGAGGGGTGTGTTGGTGGTGGAACGGGGATGCGATGTTACGGATTCAAAGCAGGAATTGGTACCGCCTCACGAGTGCTGCCTAAAGACAGAGGTGGATGGACAGTCGGGGTTCTGGTAAATTCAAACGGTGGAAGACGGCATCAATTACGAATAGACGGTGTGCCTGTGGGAAAAGCATTAGAAGATAAGGAATTAAAACCGGGTAGAGATGGATCATTTATTATCGTAATTGCGACAGACGCTCCATTAACACACCGACAATTGAAACAACTGGCTATACGTGCAACACACGGCTTAGCACGAACTGGAACACCAAGTACTGATGGTAGCGGTGAGTTTGTAATTTCGTTTTCAACTGCTAATGTCTTTCCAAGAAGTACTGACAGTGGTACATTCCAAATTGATATGGTGGTCAATTGGCAGCTGAGCACACTTTTTCAAGCCGTAATTGAGGCAACAGAGGAAGCGGTCATTAATTCTATGACTATGGCAACGACTACAACAGGTCGTGGTGGACGTACAATGCATGCCATTCCGTTAGATCAATTGAAACAAGTAATGAAAAAGTATGGACGGTGATTGTTCAACTGGATTTAAGAATCTTACCGGTTATTTATTTTCTTTCTATTTTCAAAGATTGGATTGAACCAAAAAAGTCTATCCCACACATTCCATCCTTACCTAAAATAACGCCATATCCCAAAAATCAAGAAATCGAGAAATCAAGGAATCAAGGAATCAAGGAATCAACGGTATGAATGCCTTAGGGCATTCCCCGGGTATGAATGCCATTTAAACATTCACAGCACTGGATCTTCTCCAAATAACTGAAATATCGCTTTTTATATAATCTCTCTTTCTTTCAACAAATTACATAAGTCTTGAATAATAGATAATTGAGGCAGTGATATTGCCTAAAATAATTTCTGACTTACACTGATATTTCAGAGTAAGTATTTTTATATAATATCTGATAATTGCTCTAAAGTCAGTTATAGTAGGGCAGAATGGCTGTTTTCAATTTAGAGATATTCTCTGATTTACTCTGAATACTCTGAAAATTTATAATTATGTTCGTCATTATATAAATTCTCAGTTGTATGATATTGGTTTAGTTGTATCGTCTATCGTAGTAATGTTCTCAAGACTTATAGATTCCCACTTTTAGTCACACTGATAAGGGGATTTAAGGGGTTAAAAAGTAAAAAACATTGGTGTTTCATGTTTTTTATACAAATTCTCTCTTTCTTTGAACAAATTGCATAAGTCCTGCAGGTTTTTCTACCGTGGAAAGTTGATGTTATAAGTTTGGATAGTGTAAATTCCAAAAAGTTGTTAATATTTATCGTCTTGAGATAATTGTACTTTCACGGAAACCTGCACGGAGCAATTCTACGAACCCTTATTCTATAAGGGTTTATAATTTTAATAGCATTAATTCTCCACGAATCACGTGTGTTATATTACAGTTAACATATTTGTTAATAGTATTCTGTAGTATTAAATCTATGGTGATTTTATTCATTTTTTCAGCTTAGTACATTCAATTATATATGTAGCAAAATGTTACACTTTTCCTACAATGTGTAACTTTAACAATATCCTATACACCAAGTCGTATACTGGTATTATAGATGTTTTCTTGAATTCTAAAAAATTTTAGCTTTTGTGTCATTCCTCTACTTTCTTGTAAAGCTGGAGGATTTATTTTTGGTAATAACTGTGAAATATTCGTGATTTATGTTGATTATAAATTGTCATGATTTATTTCCTATTTATGAAGTGTAATATTTTTTCTTGTTCAATTTTGGTCGATTCAATGGTACTGTAACCTGTTTACATGATTGTGAATCTTAATGTTTAGTTTTTCAAGTATTTCAAGTCGGTTTTTTGAATCTTCAACAATGAAGTGCGATGAAGTCAGTCTGATATTGATGTTATAGCGAATTACAAAAGCAGGTAATTATATAAAAACTTGAAAAACTTGAAAAGTGTATTTTTGTGCAAATCTTCTATGAACTTTGTTGGGACATAGGTTTGTAAGGGATTGCACAAAATATTGTGTTGTATCTCTATTTTCATGTTTTTATTACTAAATAATTCTTTATGCTATTCTATTCTTATTATACACAAATATATTATAACATACGTGAATATCTATTTGCTACGATATTTGTTACGTATGTGACTTTAGATTGTATTTATTTATAATTTCTTCAATATTTTTTAGTTATTGTCTTTCAGTTTTCAGTCAATTGTCTAAACAACAGATGACCCGAACTGAGCGGATTCCTTGCCTTTCAACTACGGTTATTTCAAAACAAACAAATACTATTTCTATTAATTATTCTCTCATTAACGCCTGTTTAGAAATGAAGCGGGTAACGGCATAATCTGGAAGAATGTGCTAGTGCTTAGTCAAGTGATAATCGATGGGTATAGTCGTTTTAGTTTTATACGTGCATCATCTGTAGTAAACCTCCAACTTGTTTTGGTCTGTTTTTCATTTCTTCTGTTTTGCCAT
>JAGFCA010000029.1 GCA_022394755.1 Candidatus Poribacteria bacterium | reverse complement strand
GTTGCAGCACAAGGAGGATTCTCACGCGTAAATCCGAGTGCTTTTGTAAGTTGTGGTTGAGTGCGTGTCCAAGCTGCTATGGATGTATAACCTTTATGTCCACACATAAATCCAACAACGAGTAGACCAAGGGTTGACTTCAACGGATGTCGTAATCCTTTCTTGTTGCGTGGGTCAATAACTTCTGCTAACATATCCATCAAGTGGCAAGATTCTTTCTTTGCCATTATTCACCTCAAAAAAATATTTCTAAATAAGCTGAATGATAGCAGATATAGTGTGAGAAGTTACACTATATCTGCTTTTAATAGATTGATAACAACTGTGATAAAAAACACACAGAAAACCGAGAACTAAATAACCCTATAGAAAAGTTGACTGGTATTATATTATCTGTTACAATACGGATAATACAGGTATATGTACTGCCATTGGAAATTTAGACCACTGTCTAAGGTAAGAATGTCATACAATTACAATCTTATTGAAAGGAATATCCGATGGCAAAACGTAGAAGATTTACACCAGAATTTAAAGCTGAAGTTGTTATTGAAGCACTTAGCAGACAAAGTTCACAAGCAGAACTATGCCGACGACATAACATTAGTCAGGTACAACTTTCAAAGGGGAAACACCAACTCCTTGAAAATGCGGCTTCCCTTTTTGAACATACAGACAAGCAATCTATCAATGCTAATGAACGCATTGCACACCTTGAACAACTCGTCGGTAGATTAACCGTTGCATTAGACATCCAAAAAAAGCATTGACTTTATTGGATTGAAACCAACTATACAAAGAGAAATAATTAAGGCATTACGCATTGATTACTCCGTTCGGCAGATATGTGATACACTTGGTTTAAATAGGAGTAGCCTTTATTATCAGCCGAAAACAAAACCTTATGAAGAAGTCCTCCTTGATGAAATAGAGAAGTTATCTATGCGATATCCAAAATATGGCTATAGGCGTATCACTCAGATGTTATTGCGAATGGGATACACTGTCGGCTATCGACGCGTTGCCCGTATAATGAAGACAAATAATCTGTCTGTCTATGTAAAACACGTCTGTCAAACGACCCAATCGTTGAAAGGAATGAATCAATGGGTCAATCGCATTGACGACCTTGACATATGTCGACGAAATCAGGTTTGGGTCGGTGATATTACCTATGTTCGACTCAAAGAGCGTTTCATATATGTTTCCGTAATCATGGATGTTTTTACTCGAGTGATAAGAGCTTGCCACCTGAGTCAACACTTGACACAATCTCTGACGTTGAGACCATTACAAGAAGCATTGCAACAGAACATACCAGAGATTCACCATAGTGATCAAGGTGTTCAATATCTTTCATCCGATTATATCTCAACTCTCACTTGTCATGGTATTGAGATTTCTCTATCTCGTAGAGGACGCCCTTGGGAAAACGGTTATGCTGAAAGGCTGATCCGTACTCTCAAAGAGGAAGAGGTATATCTCAATGAATATGACAATATAGTAGAGGCTAAAGAACACATCAATCACTTTATTGTTGAGGTCTATAACCAGAAGCGTCCTGGTTCTACATTATGTTTTTTGACACCTATTGAATTTGAACAACAATACTTGTCTTAACTATTATAATTAATGGTCTAAAAAACCGTTGGCACTACAATAAATATAGAATGATAACAAAATTAGAATAAAGTTCAGAAGAAATTCTTTAAGATAAATGTGTTTCAAAGTAAGATCAGATTAATCATTCTTCAGGGGAGATAATAATGAAAGAAAAAAGTGACAAAGAAAAGAACATATCAGAGGATATATCTCTTCCTCCAGATAATGTAGTAGATTCGACAATACAAAATCCCGCTTCTCACAACCAGTTATTATATCAATCTCTTGATGCGACCATTCAACAACGCTTAAATGATTTCAAAAGTAATTTTTCAGAAACACAATCAAATTCTACTAATAAACTGTTATTCATTCTATGTATAGCATTACTACTATTTATAATCCTAATTCCAATAATAGTTGGAGTTGCAGGATACATTGTTTATAACGAATTCGATGATGTAAAAAAATCAGCTCTTGCTTATGTAAAGAATGCTGAACAAGAAGCAATTAAGGCTGAAGATCAGTCAAAAAAAGCTGAAGAATACTTGAGAGAAATTGAAAAATATCAAAGAAAATTAGGTGTTATTATTGGTGAATTAACGAGTAAAGATTTTACAAACAGTACGAAGACAGAAATTATTGACAATTCCTTACAAGATATACAGAATAACCCAGAATTTAGTCGTGAAGAAAAGGCTATCTTAGAAGCATATAAATTACAGAGTAAAGGGAATATATCAGAAGCTATTGATAAATGGAGGTTTATAGCAAATACTGTTATTGGTGTAAATAGTGATATGGTAAGTCGTGCTTTTTTCTCAATCGGTTATCTTCATTCATTACAAGATGAACATGATCAAGCACTTTCTGCATTGGATGAGGCAATAAAATTAAATCCTAATTTTATTGATGCCTATACAAGTCGTGGGATTTTAAATCATAAACTTGGTAATTTGGAAAAATCATTAATTGATTTTGATTCAGTAATTAAATTGGAGCCAGAGTTAGTAGATGCCTATATTAACCGTGGAACTGTCAAAAGGTCCATGAGAAATTATCAAGATGCTATTGAGGATTATAACATTGCTATCAGTCTTGACCCCAATTCACCAAAGGCATTAACCAATAGGGGTATATCTTATAATGATATTAATAAATATGAACAAGCAGTAGCAGATTTTGATGAGGCAATACGAATTGACTCTGGTTATGTTGATGCATATATCAATCGCGGATCGGCAAAGAGAGCATTAGGGATGAAGACGGAAGCCAAAGAGGATATAGATATTGCACTTGAATTATCTAAGCAATAAGACAATGAAAATTCTTACTCTATGACTTTTCAATTTGATCTCTACATAAGAACAATGATTGAAACAAATGAATACATGTAGTATATTCTTATATTTTTTTATATTTGATATAGAACTGTTTATCATATCAAGAAATAAAATTAGACTATACCATAATTATTTGCAGAGATACAGTTAATCATTTTATATAAGAGAAAATTGTAGAATAAATACAATTTCACATGAATAACGGTTATAGTGGTCTGCCAAAACATAACATGTATCCGTTGTTGTCCTTCAATTCAAATGTACGTAAATTATCTTCTGTATCTTGAAGATGTTGGTTGAATTCGACTCCATTTTTCTTATATTCTTCATATAATATATCAGGATCAGCAACCCAAATAAATGCATCCCATAACGCCCATTCATGTCTGGTATGGTTAGGAATTGGATGTATATCATCTGCTATTCCTTTGAGTAGAATTCTAATACTATCTCTACTAATAATTCCAAAAAAGGGGTCATGATCATTTTCTGGAAAAACGAAATCTGTTTTGAAACCGAGTTTTTCATTATAGAACTTTAAGGTTTCTGAGAGATTATCTACTATGAAGAATGGAGCGATTTCATTGAGTGTAGTCTTTTGCATAAGGATTCTCCATTAATTCTCTTTTGTATAATGTAACTATTTCTGGATTAATACGGTTTCATACCAATCAACTAATACTATAAGATAATAAGGTTATATCATGTCAATTCTTCGTTGGGGAATTCTCGGATGTGGAAATGTCGCCGAACACAAAGGTGGACCACCATTATATACAGTTGAGGATTCAAAATTAATAGCTGTGATGCGACGAGATCGCTCCAAAGCAGAATCCTTTGCCAAAAGACATGAAGCTAAACGATTCTATACAGATTTGGACTCATTACTAACTGATGATGAACTTAATGCAATTTACATTGCTACTCCTCCCTATCTACATTGTGAACAAACCATCCGGGCAGCACATTCTGGCAAACATGTTCTATGTGAAAAACCTATGGCAATGAATGTTGAAGAATGTCAACAGATGATAGATGCTTGTAATGAGGCAGGTGTGGCATTAATGGTAGCCTATTATCGGAACCATTATCCGAACATAGAAAAGATGAAATTTTTGATAGATGATGGCAGAATTGGTGATGTTGTTTTGGCACGTGTAAATTGTACTTCATATTACAACCCAAACCGTGCAGATTTGAAAAATTGGAGAATAGATAGAACAATTAGTGGAGGTGGGGTATTAATGGATATTGGAAGTCATAGAATTAGCTTATTAGAGTTTCTAATGGGGAAAATAGAGACTGTTCAGGGTCATGCTGAAACGGTTCAATCTGATTTACCAGTAGATGATTCTACAGTATTCACACTCAGGTTCATAAATGGAGCACATGCTGTTGCCAATATCAACTGGAATGTTGGCGTTTCAAACGATGATATTGAAGTCTATGGCACAAAAGGTAGTTTAAAATGTTCACCCTTAAATTCAGGAAACCTTATTCTTCAGAACACCTCTGATGGTATTGTAGATATGTCTCAGGAACAATTACCTTATACACATACAGGTCTTGTTCGCGATTTTGTAAATCATCTAAGGTCAGGTAATCCGATTCGTTGTTCAGGTGAATCTGGTTTGAGAACTAATCAAGTAATCGAGGAAATACAGTCTACTTAAATTTGTCTTATCTGTTAATTGGTTATTCGTTTTGTTTCTAAGTTTAACCACTCTCCATATCCTCGTGGCATCTCATTTGGAGGTTGTAATCCATTCTCTTTTCGCCATCTTAGTAATGGATGCGTTCTGTTTTCCTGTGGAAGATTGACATTTTCTCCATAAGCGGCAGATTCAAAAATCCCCATCATCATTTCAATGATATGTCGTCCTTCTTTTCCACTACAAGTGTGTTCTCTACCTTCATCTAATGCATTAACATATTCTTCTACAAACCAATAATCATCTTGGGAGGCACTACTATTTGGATCGTAATGATCAGGAAAGAGGAGATCTAAAGATTCCCATTTATCATTATTTCCATCTGGTAGGTAGTGGGGTGTTGGTAAAAACCATGCTCCAGCACTCTTCCAAAATAAACGTCCTTCAGAACCGAATAATTCCATTGTATATGCATTTGTATCCATAGTCTTAAAGCGATGTTGAAGTAGTGTCCCAGTGACATTTCCTTCATATTGTAGTGTGGCAGTGATATTTTCCCCAGCAATAGTACCCATGCCACTTGGTGAAGGGTTAACATCTTCAGGTGAAATCGGTTTACCACCGGTTGTTAGATGTGCTGCAATACTTGTACATTTTTTACCAAAATGTAGCATGTTGTTCAGCATATGCGTTCCTATGTTCATCAAACCATAACCACCATAGTAACCTTTACCACTTCCATACATATAGCGTAAATTACCTATTTTACCTTCGTTGTAAGCCTTGGAGATGGCTTGCATAGATGAACCTACTCTCCCTTGATGATGTACAGCAACCTGAACCCCTTTCTCTTCAGATTTTCTAATCACATCATCAGCTTGTATTAGGTCTATACACATTGGCTTTTCTACTTCAATATTGACTCCGTGTTCCAATACTTGCATGCACAAATCATAATGGAATTCTGTTCCTGTAGGAATGGCAACAATATCGGGTGAAGTGTCCTTAATCATTTCATCTAAATCAGCATATCTTGATGAAACCCCAACCTCATCACCTAATGTATTCCTTCGTTCCTCGACTAAATCACAAAGAGCTACAATCTCAGTACGTGGGTGTGCATGGTATGCACGAGCTGCAGCAGTTCCTCTACCTCTACATCCTAATATAGCTACTCGATATATTTTCATAGTAAGATCCTTGAATATGGAGTCAATTGTTAAATTGCATGATGGTAATAACTATATCAAATACAGATAGGAATGTCAATTTTACTGTAAAATATGTGTATGTAAAGTTTTTGGTAATAATATCACCAGTTTTGTGTTCGGATACAATGATGATCCTAATAATAATTGTTACTTCAGCAGAATCTGAACCGTGGAATTCACAGAAGATAGGGTTTTCTATATATGTTTTTTATGATGGATGGTGATTATGGGACATGTCTGAATATTGTGAATGACCATAAGTTGTTAATTTATTTCATTTTGAAATTGTGTCACTTTCACGCAAACCTGCACGAAGCAATTTCACGAACCCTTATTCTATAAGGGTTCGTGAATTTTTAATCCCCAATTCTTCGTGAATCACGTATGTTAACTTTATATTAACTAAAGTGTGTGAAATTCATTTTTGGTCTTAATCAGATTATAAATGTATTGGAAAGCTCTATATCTCCAATGAATTTACAATAGACCTATAGCATTATTGGTTTTAGTTATCAGTACTTATGTGTTTATGGTAGGTCACACCATTTAATAACAATATTGTAATTAATATTACAAACCGACAGAATGTACTTTATAATTGTGATACATTCAATTAGAAATGGGTATAGATTATATATTAGTCATAATATGTATGGGAGAAGATATATGATTTACTACCAGATGCTTAGATTACTTGCGACGGGAGAGATATGCTGACAAAGCAGAATCAAACGGAGTTGTGGTATCAATTTGTACATAATCGATCTGGCTCGAACCACATCCTCGCCTGTAAGTCTGTATAAATTGGTTCAATCCGTTGAGATAGTCATCTTTGAGAGAATCAGCTTGAGTGGAAAGAGTTTGTCCGTTTTCCATATCTCGAAAAATGACGGAACCGTTATAAGGAAAGTTGATTTCTGCGTGATCAAGAAGATGAAAGACAATGACTTCATGCTTCTGATGGCGTAGATGTTTCAATGCTGAGATTACTTGTGAGGGTTCATCAAGTAAATCTGAAATAACAATTACCAAACCCCGTCTAACAATCCGTTTTGCCAGTTCATGAAATAAGCTACTTAATTTCGTTTCTTGTCCAGGTGTAGCGTTTTCTAAGGAATTCATAATTGCTCTTAAGTGTTTAGCTGTTCCTCTTGGAGGGATGTATTGAGTAATATCAGTATCAAAAAGTGCTAACCCAACTGAATCACGCTGTTTTAGCATTAGGTATGCCAGTGAAGCAGAAAGATAACAAGCATATTGGAATTTGGTAATTGTTGAATCAGAATGTTTGAAATTCATTGATGCACTTGTATCCATCAGAATATATGCTCTTAAGTTAGTCTCTTCTTCAAATTTCTTAATATAATATCTATCCGACTTACCAAAAACTTTCCAGTCAATATACCGAATTTCATCCCCTGGCATGTATTGTCGATGTTCAGCAAACTCAACACTGAATCCTTGGTATGGACTTTTATGTAATCCAGTTACAAATCCTTCCACAACGAGGCGCGCGACCAGTTCCATACCACCAATTCTTGAGAGTGTTACAGGATCTAAGTATTTATGTGTAGTTTGCATATTTTAATCTATTGATGAGATTAAATTAAAACTCGCCCTTAAAGGAGTTAAGGGCGAGAATTAGGAGAATTACTTACATTCACATCTGATTAATCATCATGAAGGTTTGGATAATTTGTTGAAAATCACCAAGTGTAATCAACAAAGTTCCACCGATCCCATTATCTTCTACTTTTGCTGAAACACCGATACTATATGCTTCAGGCATATTCATTAACATACCTGAAACCATTGTAACTTCAGCACCAATATTAGGGTTATTCTTAGCAACTAAATCCAAGACTTTTTTGATAGCATTAATAGGTGATAAGCCAACTAATAGATTATTGTCTGTACCTAACTTTTCAATTAGATTCTGATAACTTAGGTTTTCACCAATATTCTCAACTAATCCTGCTTTTATATCTAATGCATCCTTAATCTGATCGGTAGATCCACCGGCGAAATAGAGCATTCCATCTGAAATTGCATATGCTATTTGCCATTCCTGTGGTAAAAGCGGATGTATCTCTGGTGGTATATCTACAAAAGCTGATCCGAAATTAGGGAATATTATACTGTTGATTTCTACTCCATTATGTACTATAGGTGTACCTTCGTAAGTCCCTTCATATATTATAGAACTTGAGGTAGTCCCACCCATTGCATTATCCATTATTTCCGCATTCTTTTCAAGATTCTTGATAAAATGGTCTTTAAGATAAGTTTTAACTACATCTTGATCATTTAAACCGACAATGGAAATAAAATCAGGAATTATGCTCTCATTAATATTCATCGAGAAACTCCATTCCTCTTTTGTAGCTTTATTAAATGATTCAATCTGTTGTGCTACTTGTTCCATATGTGCTGATACTTCTGGATCAGTTTTAGCTACTTCATCTGTAATCATAATCATCCAATACAACGAAAATTCTGTTAGAAATTTTGAATCACCTTGAAAACTTCCATTAATGACCGTATTATTTGGTAGGTCATTAAATAAAGTTAATTCATTTGGAGTGAATTTCTTTAAGACTTCTTGTATATTTGATTCCGGTTTAAATTTAAGAAATGGAGATAATTCTACATCAGTCCCATCTATTTGAAGAGTAGCCATAAAAGCATTAGCGGATTTAATAAACCTCATGAATTGATTTATTGACTGTTCAATTACAATTCCCGATTCAGCGGATGCAGGATCACTTTCAACTGAATCTATAAATGATTCTAATTCCATATCAATTAATTCTACAAATTGTTCTATGATAGGTTCAAGATAAAAATAGACAAACAATTGGTCCATTCCTTCGATAATTTGACCAATGAATGATGTATAATTGGGATGATTTACTATTGTCGGTAATGAACCCTTAGATATATCAATAACAGTTTCACAAACCTCGGAAAGTTGAGAAAAAACAAGAATATCATCAAGTATTAGAAAACTGCCACTCTCATCTGGTGTTGTCCAATACGAGACACCATTATAATCAATTGGTTCTCCACCGTCCGCTTCTGCTGTTATAACTTCTATCATTGCATCAGGGTCAGTTAAATGTACGGCAGCGGAAATAAAAAATGGGTCTAAACTGTTGAAGAAAACAGCGAAATCTTTTTCAATATCTAACCCAATTTCTTCCAATTCTGATAAACTGGTAAAACCTGCCCCAAATGATTCTGCAAGAATCATAGATAGTATTTCTGGTGATACTCCAATTTGTGGTACTAACTGTAATGCAGCATTATTAATACTATCGTCCAATTCTTTCAAACTTGGACAATAGATGACGCCTAATGATGTATCAGGAATTAAGTTAAGTACACTATCCTGTTGTATTCCTTTATCACCAATTTCCTGTTTTTGTGGTACTGGATCTAAAGTACTTTCACCTGATATCTGTGCCTGTGCAGTGAATTGTATACTTATAAGAGCAATAAGAAATGTGATAATTAATGCAAATGAATTAGTGTAGGAAAATCTATTTTTCATATAATTTCTCCTTGAGAGAGGATAGAAAAGGATCCACTCTTATGGAATGATATATTTAATTTTTTGTTATTAATTGTTCTAATTCTTGTATTTCAGTGTTGGATGTTAGGACATTTATTTCAACTTCATAATGTCTCCGACCACCAGGTTCAATATGTTGTAATGTTCCTTGTTCTCTTTCTACTGCTCTCCCAGCAACTTTACAATTTGATGGTTCCAATCCCATAACATAGGATCCTTGACTACATAATTTCCATTGTATAAAATGTGGAAATTGAGTTTTATGATATCTAACTGCAATGCCAATTCCTTGTTCTTTATTAAATCTACGATTTACAAGTGCGACCCGAATATGGTTGTCTACATCAGGTTCCATTTCATGAAAATACACCTGTTCTTGTGCATCTACAGTAGGGGGTTCACCAATATTATAGTTATTAAGATTGTTTTTTGCCGGTTCATCTCTTGGTGTTACTTGTGTTGTCGGAGAAATTAATTCAGAACCCTCTGCAAGTATTGGGTACCCGATGTTAATATGGAATAGATACATATGTGGACATTCTTTATAGCCTAAGTTCTCAACAATATCTTCAATGTGTATTTTATTTGATCCTAATTCAGTCCAAATTCGGCGTGTCCTGCACAAGTGTTCTCCTATTGCTGTAGTTTCAGTCACTTTACCTTGTGCCCATATAATATATCTATCACCTTCCCATCTACTATCTACCCATACATTTTTCGCAGGAATATGAGAAACTCTACCATGCAATCCAAGCTGTTCATCATCATCAGTATTTGGAGGACCTACTTGGGTCATACCACAAGTTGTCAATAATCCTCCATAGAAACCCCGTAACCAACCTACTCCATCAGATTCATAAAAGGATGCTTCTACATCACCTGTACTTGAACGCCAACATAAGGGAATTCCATTATAATCTGCAAATGAGATATCCATCCCACGATTTGGAAGGACAGTGAAATTTAGACCTGAACCTGTTCTGAACCCAATGGCATCTGTACCTTTTTCATTGCCATCTGAAAGTTGATAAGACTTTGCTTCGGCAACTTGTGATATGTCACCGATGTGGCGAAGTAGTTGCACTTTATCATAAGCTTCACCAAAAATATTAATCAATTAATTCTCTCCTTAATAATTACAATTGTGAATGGACGTAAAAGCATTATAGCATATAGTCTCTTAGTATTACAAGAAGGATATATGAAGAAACATCATATTACCTTCAAAAATGAGAGGTAGAATTTATAGGCCGGATCTTAGTATTTCTGCAGCATTTCTGATAGTTTTTAACTTTTGTTCTGCAATTTCTGTAGTATTAACGGGTCTATCAGCAAATGTACCAAAACCACAATCTGGATTAAGGTAGATTTGTTCAGGATTTCGATGTTTCAATACAGATTTCACCTTATCAACAATAAACTCAACAGATTCAACATCTGTTGTTCTCGGATCAACTACTCCAAGACCAATTTCTTTATTTGCTGGAAGTTCAGATAATACCTCAATACTTCCTGCCCGTTCTGTTGCATATTCCAATACGAACTGATTTATATTCATCTGACTAAAATATGGAATTAATAGATCGTAAGATCCACGAAGAAGTACATCTTCTTGTTGACTCCAATTTCCTCTGCAGACATGCATAGCAGTTTTGATGTCATCGTAGCCATCAATTACACGATTAATAAGTTCGACTGCAAAATTGAGTTCTTCTTCTGGACTACTTTTTTCAGAAAGTGCAGCACACATAAAGGTGTGTGTTTCGTGTGGACCTGTAAACGCTACCTCAGTCAAAACAGGTTCATCAAATTGAACATAATTACAACCCGCCTTCTGTAGTTCCAGTAATTCCTGACGTAATATATTGACAACATCGTTTCCTAATGATTCTTTATCAGGATAGAAATCGTATGATAACTTTTTTACCCACATAGAACGTGTTAGTAAATATGGTCCGGGAAGTGTGACTTTTATAGGTTTTGTAGTATGTCTTTTTAAGAAAAGATAATCATTCAAAACAAGGGATGTAGTACGTTCTAATTTCCCATTTACAACCGGATTTTTTAGAGCAAATGCAGGAACATCAAGTGCGTTGAGCAATTGTTCGAATGCGGCTTTATCCTCAACATAATCCAACATTTCAGCGAGAGTCATCAGTCGAATACCATCAATACAGTCAGTAATAAATGAATAGAAATTATCCCGGCGTTGTTCACCATCACTGACAATATCTACCCCATTATCATCTTGTAATTTAAGACTTTCTAATACAGCATCGTCAGCGATAACATTAAAGTCTTCATTACTTATTCGACCTTTTCCTTTATCTCTAAGTGCCCGTGATATTTCCTTTGAACGTGGCATGCTTCCCACTACAGTCACGGGGAATTGTGGTAAGTTATTCATTTATGGTATACCTTTCGGGATAAAAATGATTGATATATTTATCTTCAGTACTCATTTATCATTTTATGAATTACATTATCGAAGTTTATTAGTCTTATCATCATTGAAAAATTATGATTCAATTTAATGGTTATTCACCTATAGATGGGTGTATTATACTTCAATAATCTTTTCAAAAACTACAATCACGGCAGTAGATTCACCAAATGCTCCAGAAGGTTGGACAATCTCACATAATCGCCATCCCTCTTTTCCTTCTTCGTTTAATGTTTCTTCAAGATCGGGTATACTTCTTGATTTAAACCCCCATCCCTTCATACTAACCCTGATTGTCTTATATTCATACTTTTTCATCTGATGTTCCATTTACGATTTTGATGAGTATGGACAGTTGTCTATATAGAAGATAAGATGTCCTTCATTTTCACTAAAACCAATTGAGTTATAAAAGGATTCATCACAGTTTTCTACAATGTAACCTGTGATGAATGTTGCTCCCATTATCTCTAATTCATTGATAAGTACTTTTCCTAATTTATAACCAACTCGCTCTACGTCAGCTTCAATAAGTGATCCATTGTTATATTTTGAATTACTTCCCTGATATTACCCGCCTATAGAAATTTCCATGATATCAGCAGAAAGTCCATCATCAGTAGCACGTGCCAATCCTATGAGTACTGTCTGAATATAAACTGCAATTATGAGATGTTGATGTTTCAATATTCGCTATGCAACCTCTTTACCAAACCCTACTTCACATAAATTGTTCTTCTCATAAAAAGCAAAAAACTCATCAGGAGTGATGTTGGGATTAACAAGTATTTCTATTGAGTCTTTAATTTTATTCGGATTATCCATTTTATACCTGATTTAATCCTTGTAATTGTTAATGACATCTTAATATTGTCATTGTGTAGAGTATACAAGCTTAACCAATACCTTAACTCTATCAAGGCATCAATCATTTGATACGATTTCACTGATTAAACAATCTTGTCAAATAGATGTTTGACTTTTAGATTTATGCTTTTTATATTACGCGCAAATCAACATTTATGTTTGTATTGTGGGTAAGTGTATTTGTAACGGGTGAAGCAGTTAGTGTTTCCTGCCATACTTTTTCTAATACTTCATCATCTGCATCAGACGCAACATATATTGTGCCACTAATTTCGTTGATTCCACTATGTCCGTTTTGTTCTGTACCTAAAAAAACAAAAATATTATCAATTTGACCATTTAATGAGATTTCTAATTCATCAATTTCGATTTTTTGTTGTGATGCTCTTATCTGAAAACACATTGCTAAACATGAGCCGAGTGCACCCAGGACATATTCCACTGCACTGGGTGCTGCATCTCTGACATCGAAGCTTGCAGATTGTCCAACTGCCCATGAATGATTTCTACAGAATACTTTTGCCTGTAATCCTCCATCCCAGTGAATACGTGTTTGCCATCGGTAATCTCGTGCTTGTTCATAAGCAACTTCAGCATCCTGTTCCTCTTCTCCTCGTTGAACAAAATACTTATTGTGTTCAGTGGAAGATCTCCAACCCAGGTATGGATTCTCAGTCATTCTACACCATGCCGGTAGATCTTCTTTTACACTTATCTCTGTGCTCCTAATTTCAAGTACTTCTCCATCAGGCACTTGTTCCATAGATTTGCGTATTAGAAGAAGCAACCCGGATCCACAATCAAGATTTCCACCTTCGCAAATATGTGGGGTATTTATCGATTCTGGAGCAATTAGATCTTCTTCACGCATAGACTTATTCCTGACATGTCTCTTTATGAATAATATTATTTATATGGTATGTGTATTAAAAGGTTGTATTATTATTTCGGTAGGAGTAAATGCTGAAATGATTTCTATGTTATAAAGGAACCCTCCCTTAGATGTATTCTATATCCATAAAGTTGTCTAAAGAATGTGTAATTATTCCGAGTAGGAAGGGTTGCCTGATACATATAATTAGGATTCAACTGATCCCAATTGGATGTTTCTGCATTTGATAGCAGGAACTCCTCTTTATTTTTTCAATAGGAAATAGAAGATCCACCCGTGGTAAGAAATTCTACTGCTTTTGCCCCACCAACAATTAATGCACCCTCAACAAGATTATTTTCATTAAGGTTTCGTTTTTTAAAGCATGGAGAACAAACCCAAATTGTACCCCCAACTTCAACAAAGTCATCCATTAGTTGTTTCAAAGGTGCGAAACCGTCTTCATGAATATCATCTGAATACCCATTCTGACATAGGTGTACGCCTTCAGTACTTAGAAAAATTACCGTTTCAATACCTGAAGCCACAGAAGCATTCGCTACGACAAAACCGACAGTAGCTTTATCAGTGTTATCTTTTGCATGCGTAATGCTTATCATCAACTTCGACATTAAGAAGCTGCTCCTTTCTTTATAAGAAAATAGGCATTATCTTCTCCACAACAATCAGCGAGAAGTTCATTACCTATCATATTACACCATGCTGCAATATCCACAGGTGCTCCTGGGTCAGTAGCATGGACTTGTACGATTTGTCCTGGCTCTAAAGATCTCATCGATTTGAGAAGAGCAATGATAAGATCTCCACACCCAAGATCGCCAAAATCATATTCAGCATCTGGGTTTATTCCAGGTAGGATAAAATTATCTGACATACTTCAAGCATACCATAATATAAGAGATTTGTCAAATATCCATAAATGCCAAGGACATATAAGTTATGTGTAAGAATTTAACCTAAGTATCATAATTAGATTCTTCTATTTAGATGGGGTTGGAAACTGCACCTACCGTGTAAAGGTGTTCTTCTTACATAATCAAGTATATCTACCAATTATCAAAATCAAGTTTGAATGACTTTTATTCTTAGAAAGACTTTACTCAACCAAATGTAATTGATAAAACTAATATACTGAGATTTTAGAATTAATTGTGAAACTGAAATGGTAGACTATTAACTGTTCTTGTTATCTTTCTAACCATCCTGGAAGAGAAATAGTATCAGATAATTTCCATGCAGTATAAAATAGAGATGCCGTCCACCTAACAGATTCCTTAGATCTATCTTGTGTAAAGTTAATCAGCTCTTGACTTGGAGTCTTTAGTTTTTCATAATCTTCCACTAATTCATAAACTCTATCGACAAGACCAAACCCATCTTGTATTTGCTTGGTAATTGCAGGTAAAAGTTCTTCTACATGTTTGATACTTTGATTTTTAGCAAGTTCAGTTGGACTTAATTTCATTACTTCCACCGATGAATCTACTTTTTCATGGATACCTCTATGAAGGACTGTGCCATCGTCTTGAACTATGCCATTAAAATGAACAGTTAAATGTAATGGTTGACACATATCTTGTGCATAATGACCAAGGAAACCAGCATAAAGATAGCATTTATACTGTATCATTGGGTTATTAGGCCATTTTCTATATTCAGCGAAAGCAATTGCTAATCTTTCAGTCCATTCAGCAAGAGAATATGGAAGATATCCAACCTTACCTGGTTCAAGGTTCATCTCAGCACACAACTTTATGAATGCATCTCGATTTTCAGGAATAGGATTATCCTTTATAAGTTCAAGATCAAAGTAGTGTTCTCCATGTTCAGCTATACGAGCATTTGGCATATTACGGTTTTTTGACACATCCGGATCATACGCACTATGTGCAATCATCTTCTCTGCAATGTCGGACCTGAAGAATTCAGGCATTTCATTTGGCAATGCTTTTACTGCAGCTTGTGTGAGAATGTCATGTCCACCACCCCACCAACTAAAACCGGGTGTTGTAGTTAGTAGTAAGAATAAAATTAGAACTGAAAAAATACGTTTCATAATATTCCTTTTAATTGAGTCATTTCAAGAATGTTATAATCTCTTGAGTAGGTAAGGTTATAATAGTTTAAGGTTTAGATTAATCTAATGTAAGATATTCCTCAGAATCATAATCTTGCCATTTAAACTGAAGTTCAGTTGTCTCATGGGGTTTGAATGGAATGGCAATTGAATTGACATCCGTTCCAAGAATATCAATATCTTTTAGATCTGCAGTTCCATAACCTAATTCGTTAGCATAATTGAATAATCCTATTTCTAATGGCTCAAAACCCATAGCCTTAGAAGTCACTGCATCAGCAGCAAATACATCTCCACTTGAAACAGCAATACCAAGTTGCACAGAATCTGAACCTCCAGGACCGTTACCTTGCAAACCCAATGTTCCATCAACAACTGCTATATCAGGTTTTAGGTATCGTGATAGTCGAAGTAAGTTAATGTTTAGAGTTTGTGCTTCACGAGGTAATTCTCTATCAGCATGAGTGAGATACCCGTGCATTTTAATTCGATCATCTTTATGAATAGTCCCCATTATCATATTCTTCATTGCAAGGGTAACAACCCCAGCATCATGAGTTTTGGCAATAGCGACGGAAATGGTACACGGACAATCCAACACAGTTTTCGGCATCCGAACCGTTTCTTCTGAACGTCCAGCCAGAAAAACTTTCGTTTCTTCCCATTCTGTTTCAGTATGTAAATCAATTAATTTTATCGGTATATCATATTCGGCTTGCAATGCTTCATACCCAAATACTTGGAATGCCTCTCCAGAAAAAGATTCATTTGCCCCTTCAGCAATAATAGCCTCTTTAGGTGGATTCGGTGTGCTTAAAAGGAAATCCAATGTTCCACGTATTGCATCAACATGTGATGATGCAAGTTGGTTTGTATTAGATAAAAAATTAGGTTTTAATAATACTTTTTCTTGTACTTTAGGTGTAATGTCTTCTCGAATATTGTCTAATGATTGATAGACATTAGATCTTCTTCTACCAGTCTTTGCTAAACCAACCTTTGTAGGATTACTCATAATTCAATCTCCTCAGAAATTTAGAGTACGAGATGTGTGTTTGATTGTAAAATCTCAACTACTGTTTAATATAGGTCTTAAGAAACCGTTATATCTATCTAATAGATCAATTGCATCAGTTCGGTTCACTCCTTTTTCGATCATAACTATCGCAGTTTTAGCACTTCCCTCAGCCAATTTTAATGTCTTTTGAGCTACTGTTGAATCAACTCCAGTAATCGACTGAACTATACGTATACTTCTTTGAATTAATTTGGTATTAGAAGCATGGACATCTACCATTAGATTATTATATACTTTTCCTATTTTTACCATTGAAATCGTAGTAAGCATATTTAGAATAAGCTTTGTAGCTGTACCAGCCTTCAACCGTGTAGAACCAGTAATGATTTCAGGACCGACAATAGGTGTAATGAAATGGTTGATATAATCTTTTAATTCATCTGAGGGTGGTACACAACTAAGTAGAATCGTAGTTGCTTTGTTATAATTAGCTTCTTTTAGTGCTCCTAATACAAAAGGAGTTTGTCCACTTGATGCGATCCCTATTAATACATCATTGGCTGAAATCCCATTTTCTCTTACTTCAATTGTCCCTTTATCATAATTATCTTCTGCACCTTCAATTGATTTTCTGAGAGCGGAATCTCCACCGGCGATGATACCCTGCACCATCTCAGGAAGAGTACTAAAAGTGGGGGGACATTCCGATGCATCCAACACACCAAGACGACCACTTGTTCCTGCTCCGATATAAAATAGTCTACCATCGTTGTTGAATGCATCAATAATTAATTCTATTGCATTAACAATCGCTTCAGATTCAGCTGCAACAGCATCTATAACAACTTTATCCTCCTGATTGAATATTGTGACTATCTCAGGAATAGATTTTAGATCAATATCAATAGAATTTTTATTCTGTTGTTCAGTAATCAAAAGAGATATTCTTTATTTATTTTGTATCCTTCAAAAAGCAGGATTTTGCTATCATAATTGCCCCATAAACTGGATCGTTTTTTGGAAACATCACTGAAATATTCTTCAATTTATCATATATTTTTTCTTTTAGTTTATTAGAAAATAGAGATTGATGAACCAGATTTCCACCATTTAAAACAATATCAATAGAATCATTGAACGTTGCTTGATTTACAACAGATATGATGGCACACACGAGTTCATCAGTTACGGAATCAATTATCTGAATGGCAGTTTTATCATCATTATCAATTCCTTCAAATACAATTGTTGAGAGATTAGCAATTTCATGCCGTCCTACTGCATGTACCCAATTAATCAATTGTTTTGGATCATCAAGATTTAATTTATTAAGGAATAATTCTGTTAAAATAGTTTTAGGTTGTCGATAATCAGCAGCTTTTGCAACGGCTTGTAGTCCCTTGATAGCAATGTCATAACCGCTACCTTCATCTCCAATGAGATAACCCCATCCTCCGGCACGAATTTCACTTCCATGTGAATCAATCCCATATACAATTGATCCGGTTCCTGAGATAACTATTATTCCCTCAGATTTACCAATTCCTCCAACCAATGCAATATGAGCATCATGTGTTAGTATTCTCTGTGTTGTTGTTCCAATATTATTACAGATTTCATTGACTACTTTTTTATCATCTTCACGACCCAAACCTGCCATTCCTATACAAATAACAAGGTTATCAGGTGTGTAATCAATTTGTGAAGTGAGGGTAGTGATTATTTCCTTTAATACTTGATATGTATTATCAACCCCAACAACATGGTAATTAGATGGTCCAGACTTCATCTTATGAATTACTTCACCATTAGATGTAGTTATTCGTCCAATAGTCTTCGTTCCTCCACCATCAATTCCGATTATATATTTCATTAATTATTTTTCTGATATGAGAATCAGTAGTATAGAATCTATATTGATTAAGCTTTTGTCTTTCTTATGATAATTGTGTTTTTGATTGACATATCTGAGTAAATGAGTTACATTAATTTATCATAAAATAGACGATAAAAGCAATAATTTTATTCTTCTGGAGTTAAAAAATGATACATAAAATTTACATTCTGGTACTTGTATTTTTCACCGTCATGTATTCAGGTTGTTCGAATGATTCATCATCTATAGTTTGGAAAGAAATTGAGAGTGGAACTACAAAACATCTCTTCAGTGTATACTTTTTAGATAAGAAAACTGGTTGGGTATCTGGTGATGATGGACTTGTAATGACATCAACAGACAGCGGTAATACATGGAATCAATCAGAAAAAAAAGGAAATTTAACAGATACTCTAACACGAGTCTTGTTTTTAACTCCAAAAAACGGTTGGCTGACGACAATGGGTAAAATACATTATACCAGTAGTGGCGGCACGACATGGGGACTTCAACATCAGATCCGATCAGGTTCATCCAAACCACCTGGGATATTAGATTTACATTTTGTAAGTGCTGCCGAAGGTTGGGCAGTTGGTGGGATCGATGAAAAAGGGATATCAACAATACTACATACACATAATGGTGGATCAAAATGGGAGAAAATCAAGAATCCTTCAGACAAACATCTTTGGGGGGTTCATTTTGTCGATTCTAACTATGGCTGGGTTGTAGGTGAAATGGGTGAAATTTTACATACCAAAGATGGTGGAAAACAGTGGATTCGACAGATTAGTAAAGTTGAACAACCCTTATTTAAAGTACATTTTACAGGTAAGTTAAATGGCTATATTGTAGGAACAGACGGATTAATTTTAAAAACCTCAGATGGTGGAAATAGTTGGAATAAGATTTCATTAAATATAAAGCAAAGTTTACGGGATGTTATGTTCCAGAATGAACAGATTGGTTGGGTGATTGGTGAAGAAGGTATTATTTTACATACACTTAATGGCGGAGAAACTTGGAATCATTATCCATCTCCAACCACCAAAAATCTTCAAGATATATTCTTTTTTAATAAAACTGGATGGATTGTAGGTGAAAAAGGTACAATCCTAATAGGGCAATAACAAGGGTAGATGTAATAATTTGAAATTACTTTATGTTAAAGGAATGTAAATGTTAATCCAACAATTTAGAAATAGAATTCATTATATTTCAGTAAATAGTACATTCATCTTCATGTTCCTAATGAGTATAACCTTAATTGGGTGTGAGCGGATACAACAAGTGGTCTCACCAGATGATTTAGGAGCTACAGTATCTGATACAGTAAAAATCGGTTTTATATATAGTTCACCTGATCCAGGAACAACACGTAATGGTGCTGAGTTAGCTGTGACAGTTGCGAATAAAAACGAGGGTATTAATGGAACTCCTATAGAACTAATTATAAAAGATGATAATAAAGATGTAGAATTAAGTGTAAAACATGTAGAATCCTTAATTCGTGAAGGAGTTCTTGCCATTGTGGGTCCAGACTATTCTGATATCGCACTGGAAGTGGGTAAGGTTACTCAAGAAAACAAAATACCTATGGTAACGACTTATCCGACGAATCCAAATGTCACAAAAGGTAGAGATTATACGTTTATGGGGGGATTCATAGATCCTTTCCAGGCAAAAGTTATTGCAAGTTTTGCGATAAAGGAACTGAGTGCTAAGAATTCTGCTGTCCTAACAGAAACTGGTAACACTTATTCAGAGGGACTTTCAAACGTATTCATAGAGACTTTTCTTAGTCAAGGTGGAACAGTAGCAACACATCAATTCTATGAAACTGGAACTACAGATTTTACAGAACAGTTAATGTATATAGATGCAGTTGATCCTGCTGTTGATATAATCTTTTTACCAGGATTAGGATCAGAATTTCCATTGGCAGTGAAACAAGCGAAATCTACAGACTTTAGTATCTCAGCGACATTTCTTGGAGGAGATGGTTGGGATCGACCAGATCTCGTTGAAATCGGTGGAACGGCAGTAGAAGGTAGTTTCTTTACCAATCACTTTTCACCAGGTAGTCAACTGAGTGAATTAGGACAACAATTTGTTGATGCCTATATTGAACTTTATAATATACCCCCGGACGGTCCAGCAGCTCTTGGGTATGATGCTATGACTATTGTAATTGAAGCAATACGTCGGACAAATGACAACGATACTGAGGCAATTCGAGATGAAATTATGGCAACTCAGGATTATGATGGAGCTACTCAGATATCCCGTTTTGATGAAAATAGACATGCAATTAAGAGCCTTGTCGTCAATACCGTAAAAAATGGAGAGATACAAGCCCATCGATTTCTGCAACACGACGAATAATACCCGTATGTGTTATTGTGATTTATTCATTTTAATCATAAAAAAAATTTGCCTTTGAATCGATTACTACATGGGATGGTATGTCAGTTACGCTTTTTCAGATTAACCCATTGTGTAATATACATTTTACTTGCAGACATATGTCCATAAGTACGAACAGAGTTTAACTGACTACGTAATCCTGCATACGATATTTCTTCTAAACGATAATAGTAAACAATATTCGGTTTTGTAGTTGTATCAGTCCACATATAAGAATTACGTTTTCCAGTTGTGCCTCCTCCTTGAATGAGTTTTGGATTAATCTTTTCATACCGACCCTGTTTAGTTTCACTTCGTAGGATATTGAAACCAGCATTATTGACTTCTGATTCTGTAACCCATCTAAGAATAATCTGGCGGTTATTATCTCTCTGCGCCTTAAATGAAGAAAGTGTAACAGGTAACACGTCTCCAGACTCAGTTCTATGACCCGGCGTACCTAAATCTGTATGTCTACCATAAAAACGCTGATTACCATTTTCGCTCAGGAGTCTAACTTTATCAGTTGAAAACCAACCAAATTCTTTTATACCGAAACTGAAGTTATACTCTTGTGTTTGTATAGATTTTATCCTTCTTATCAGAGAAATTCTATTTTCCCGTACAGTTGTTGGTATTTCCCATACAACTTCATTTTTTTCGTTTAGATTACCAATACGATCTATAGGATTACCTTGGGAATCATGCAATTCTAACACAAGTCCTTCATGATTCCAGAGATTCAGGTGCTTAGATGCTAAAGGATAGGTAATTTCATGTAACCCATTAGATATCCTTTCCCTTGTATTGAGTGTTTCAAAACTAACTATTAAACCCGTTTCTTTAGCATTTATTATAAAAGATTTTGAAATAATCTGAGAGTTTAGTATGTTAATTGTACCTGAATTATCCAAATATCTACCCACAATTTTCCATCCATTCAAATCTATGTCTTGATCCGTAGTATTATATAGTTCTATCCATTGAGGATATGTACCAAGATCAGCAAACATGAACTCACTAAATACGATTTTACCGACACTTTCCTTCTCATAATCAAAAGGAATAATAGTATAATTGGGTTCAAGTTCAGTATCTACCTCAGACTTTGGTTGTTGGAAATCATCGTCCTGCACTGTATGGGGGATTTGCGTATCTGTGTTTTGTGGTGTTGTAACCTCAGACTGTTGCTGGATCGCAAGATCATCGCTTGTGTCGTTCGTGATATTGATAGTGACAGCAATTGAGTCTGTTCCTCCATTACCATCCGATACAGTAATGGTTACTTCATAAGCGTTTTTTGTTTCGTAGTCTAACGCAGCACTGGTCTGTAGCTGTCCTGTTGTACTAACAATGTTGAAGGATCTGGCATCGGTGCCACTGAGGTAGAATGTTAATGTATCGCTGTTATCAGAATCTGTTGCAGAAATTGCGGATCCGATATTCATACCAGCAGGTGTGTTTTCAACGATGGATCGTGTAGTGTTAGCACCATCAGTGAACAAAGGGTTACTGTTAATGGAAGGATCGTCGCTCATATCATTATTTATGTTGATAATTACTGAGATTGAATCAGTACCGAAACCGTCATCAACTTTGACTTTTATCGTATAAGAATTCGTAGTTTCGTAGTCCAAGACAGAAGTGGTTTTTATAATTCCGCTCCGCTTACTGCTTATAATTGTAAACGGTACATTCTCTGTCTCAATACTGTAAGTGTGATCCCCTGCGAAGAAATCAGCGTCATTTGCGGAAACCGTGCCAACCGTAGCGTCTAAAGGTTCGTTTTCATTGACAGTCAGGGTCCGACTATCTGCTGAGAATGTAGGTGCATTGTCGTTCTCGTCTTTGATGTAAACCAGATACCAGAACAGAGCACTACCACCATTGCCATCTTCAACCATGATTGGTACAGGTTGATATATATGTGTAGGGTGGTATGTATATGGAAATGCTTCATAATCTAATCCACTACTTCCGATACTAACCTCACCGGTTTTAGAGTTAACCGAGTAAAATTCGTTATAATTTAGACGTTCAGGAAATTGAGCATATTGAGGATGATCAGGAGTGAGACTATAATACATATACTCAGATTTGAGACTATAAGTTAACGTGTCATCTTCATCTTCATCAACTGCTTTTATGCTTCCTATGATATGATTTGGGGTGTTTTCTGAAACGTAGACATTCTGAATAGAATTAGTGCCCTCAACCGCATTCTCATTAACAAAATGAGGACGGTGATTGTGATCCTCAGGTAACACATTATGGGCGTAATTTACACCTTGAGGTATTAAAAACAGCATTGTGAAAATTAAAAAGAGGTATTTCGCTGGCGTAAATATTTTACTCATGAATCTGTTCCGGATTGAATAATTCAATGTCTCAACCATGTTAGTTAGATTTCTTCCTTCTTCATGTAATGTAAAGCGACAATTAACTTTATTCTAATTAATGTAGTATTCCTATAAATCAAACCCATGCAAAATCTACAATATTTTGAATAGCCATGTAGACAAACACATTCCTAAACATAAGATCAGGATCCAATTTTGTGTTTTATTAGAAAATCTTCCCCATATATATTTTGTTTTATTAGAGAAAAAACCAACACATACCGCAATTCCAATTAGTAGAAAAGCAAATGGATTGAACATATAAGCTTGTAGGAAATTACCCTGTGTAATTGAGAGACATGCCCGTGTCATTCCACATCCTGGACAAGGAATATTTGTTAATGAATGAAATAGACAAGGAATTAATGAAACCTGGTCAGGAACTAATCCAACCCAAGCAGAATAAACACCTACAACAATTAATCCGCATATAAAAATCTTTGCAAGATTCTTTTGATTAATCATCAGCTGTATGTCCATATAATCTATTAATCTGGAATTGTTGTATTGCTAAGGACGCAATACCGATACTAAAAATCGCTAATAGTACACAGATAATCGGCAAGTTATGATCATGTAACATATCATTATTATTCTGTACTTCATTAATCCCACAAGCCATTTTATATTCATAATATATTCCAAAAATGCCTCAAGTTAAAAATGAAAGTATTAACCATAAGAAAAAAGAATAGTCCCTTCTTCCTAACCAGATATTTAATGTATCCATCTGTTAGTATTGCCAATAGAGACCGTATATTCCACATGTAATGATCGTTAGGATTAAACCTCCTAATATACTACGTCTACCATCAGCTTCAGGATAAGGATATTGATTTAACATTTTATTTTTCTTTAATTGTATTGTTATTTTGTAATATTATGAGTAAGGATTCTTCAAGGATTAGAAATCTGATATTAATTATAGACGTATATTTCAAGTCAATTTTTGAGTCTTTGTATAGAATTGAAAATATCTTTTCTCATTAATGAGTAATACTATTCTAATGTGAGTATGAAAATCAATCGATTCTAAGAGAAGGTTAAACATTCCTACAGAAATTTTGTATTAGCTTCTGGTAAAATGAAATTCCTGAACTAATAACCAGATTCACATTATATTATACTAAACTTTGGACAGTTTTTAATGAATACACAATTGTATATCTGCCTGACAGTAATTGTCAAAACTACAGTATATTATAGGTAACATTGTTTATAAATTTGATAAGGATTTGTGGTATAAGCCCTATAAATTATACGTCCAGTGAAGTTAACCATATCTTTCATTCTATCAGATACTGCAGGATTGGAGATTTGCTGTAGGGCAGTTTGGTGCGAAATCCATATTGTCTCTAAACTCTCTTCACTGGTCTGTAATTCTCCTGATATGTAATCACCCAAAAAGCCAAACATGACTTTAGTTGGAGATATTATATTCGAGTAAATACCAACCAATGAACCGATGGCAGCATTGATGCCAGTTTCTTCTTCTATTTCACGTATCAATGCATCAATAATGGTCTCACCTTCCTCGACTTGACCACCAGGAAATTCCCATCCACGGCGAGGACTTTTTATCAATAAGATGTTTCCATCTGGATGACTAATTAATCCTGAAACAGCAACAATGTGCTTAGGATGGTTCATATTCACACTCCAATAAATAGATCATTTTAGTCTTTATGAGATAGTAGATTTTGGTTTCAATGGAATTCTGATTATATACCAATTGCATAGCCATCACGTCTTGGATCAGCACCACCCATGAATGTACCTTCATCAATATCAAATGCTATACCATGTCCTCCGCCAACAGTTGCAGTCCAATCAAGCAATACCTCTACATCATGTCCTCGTGCAATCAATGCTTCCCGTACAGGAACAGGAATTCGTCCTTCCATGGCAACATGTGTACCTGGATTTATAAGTCGTAATCGTGGAGCTTCAATAGCAGCCTGAATATTCATTCCGTGTTCAATAAGATTTAAGATCATCTGTAGTGTTGTCTGTAATATTCCGTGACTACCTGGTGTACCGATAGCAGCAAACGGTTGATCTTTCTTCCATACCTGACAGGGTGCCATACACATCTCAATTTGCTTATGTGGACCAATTGCATTCGGACTGTCTGGTTCTCTATCAAACCAATTCATAAAATTATTTAAAAACATACCTGTATTTCCAAGAATAGTTCCTGAACCAAATGCTTGACCGAGACTTTGTGTTACAGCGACGATATTTCCTTCAGCATCGGCAGTATCAAAATGGGTTGTACATTCAGTAGTCCAATCATCAGCGATAATTTCACCTTGGAGCTTATTTTTTGTCCAACGTTCCCCTCCACTGATTGCTGCATTTTCACTAATTCGACTGCGTAAAGATTTGGCATGATCTTTAGATAAAAGCTTATGAATTGGAGGGTTAGGTGTAGGTGCATATTCTGCTCTATCAGCACTTGCAAGTTTAATTGCCTCAATGAGGAGATGTAAATATTCGACTGAATTATGTCCAAGATTACTAAGATCGTCGTTCTCAAGTATATTGAATGTTTCAAGGTATTGGAACCCTGAACATGGTGGAGGAGGGCAAAAAATAGTATAATCTTTGTATTTAATTGATAATGGATCTTGCCATTCTACTTTAAAATCTGAAAGATCTTTTTCTGTAATTAGACCCTCATTTTCTTCAGAAAACCTTACAATTTCTTTAGCAATTTCACCCTTATAAAATACCTCTGTTCCACCTTCAGCAACCTGTCTAAATGTGTTAGCTAAATCCTTTTGAATCAATACTTCCCCAGGTTTTGGTGTTCTACCCCGTGAAGCAATTACTTCATTAGCTCTTTTTGAGAAATAAGATTGTGCACCTGCAATAAAAACAGCGTTTTTTACGGTTACTGCGTAACCATTCTCAGCTAATTCAATAGCCGGAGTAAAAACGTCAATTATGTCCATACTACCGTATCGTTCTAATAATTCTATCCAACCTCCACACCCACCTGGAACCATTCCCGAACGAATACCAATTCTTTGTGATTCTTGTGTTTGGAATGCATCAAGTGTAGCATTATATGGTGCAGTCCCTAAATAATCTATTACATGGTGGGTTTTATCTTTGGCACTGTAGAGTAGCATATATCCATTTCCAGCAATACCTGACATATAGGGTTCAACTACATTTAGTGTAGATGCCACAGCTATAGCTGCATCAAATGCATTACCTCCTGCCAGTAGAATACGAACACCAGCTAAGCTTGCAAGAGGATGTGCACTTGTAATCATACCACGAGTACCAGTAACTGTTGACCGATGTGTTAAACCGTATGATGGAAATGCCATAATTAACTCCTATTTAGTATTTTTAATAGATAATTCCACCTTAATATCCATAACAATCTTCTTTCCTCAATTTTATGTTGCCCTAACATTTTGTGCTCCAGCTCAATTACAGGGATTCTCTCTTTATACTTAGTAAATAAACCCAGATTCTTAGTAATATCAATTTCTTCAATTGAAATATATGATAATTTACTTTGAATTCTATCAAAGATAATTTTCGCTTTATCACACAATTCACAATCTGGTTTAGTATAGAACTGAAGAGTTATTTTTACTGAATTCACTATCACCCCTGATATTCAGAGAAATATAATATATTAAACTGGTTTGAATTTTAAGAAGCAACAATTTAGATTTAAGAAAGGCAATTGAAGGATTATATAAAGATATATCATAGAATATTCTCTTCAATGAGTTTAGCATAAGAATCAGAATTTAGCATCTACTTTTCACATGAACTAAAATGTAAGTTATGTTAGAATCAGTATCAGTCTAAGGATTTACCCATTTTGTAAAATAGAATAAGTATTAATGGAGTTATGAAAGGAGATATAATGAAACTTGCACAATATGGAATTTCACATGACCATGCCTCAGGTAAAGCACGAGTGATGAAAGAGAGTAATGAGATTGAGTTTGCTGGTGTTTTTGAACCATCAGATGAAGTTAGAGAATCAATAGGTAAAAGTGAGATATACGATGGTGTCTATTGGTTTGAATCTAAAGAAGAGATGCTCGATGATGAATCTATCGTCGGTATAGCAGCACAAGGACGTGTATCTCAAAATCTTACATTTGCCAGAGAGATACTTGAGCACGGAAAACATGTCTGGTTTGATAAACCTGCAGGTGATAATCTTGATGAATTTAGAGAAGTATTAGAGATTGCACAGGAAAATGACTTACTCGTCCAACTCGGATATATGTTTAGGTACAATGCTGGATTTCAGTTTATATTGGATTGGGTAAACTCAGGAAAACTTGGCGAAATTTTCTCAGTTCGTGGAAGAATCTCCTCTGGACTATCAAACGATAGCCATTGGCAACGTTGGGATTCCATGGGTGAACATTCTGGTGGGATCATGTTCATCCTTGCGTGTCATCTAACGGATATCATTGTTGCATTGTTAGGACGTCCAACCTATGTTACCCCCTTTAGTAGACATGAAGGTCATGATGTTGCTTGGTATAGAAACAATACAGCTGCAGTATTTGAATACCCAAGAGCATTAGCGATTCTTGAATCTACTGCATTAGAGATTGATTCTGGTAGAGCAAGACGATTAGAAGTTTATGGTACGCGTGGTAGTGCAATACTTGAACCACTTGAACCGCCATCTCTCAGACTGTGTCTTGATAATGATCGTGATGGTTACGTTAAAGGTTGGCAAACTGTTCCAGTTGAAGCACGTCCAAGATATGTGGATAGTCTTAAGGTATTTGTTGCTGATATTCGTGGAGAGAAATCACCTGATCGTTCATTGGAGCATGAATACATTGTACAGGAAACAGTTTTGAGGGCAGCAGGGATAATTTAGTTTGAAATGTTAGAGGAAAAAGATAATTTGATCAAGTTCATAGTAGGTTCGGTTCTGGTACCGAACCTACTATTATAGCCATAATTGTTTAGGCAAGAATATCACGTACGACATGTCCGTGAATATCGGTAAGTCTGAAATCTCTACCTTGGAAACGGTAGGTCAATTTTTCATGATCAATACCCAATAGATGTAACATAGTAGCGTGGAAATCATGGACATGAACGATATTTTCAACAGCGTTATATCCTAATTCATCTGTATTTCCATAACTGATTCCACCTTGTACACCGCCACCAGCCATCCACATTGAAAATCCTTTAATGTGATGGTCGCGCCCACTACCTTGAGCCATAGGAGTTCTACCAAATTCACCACCCCAAATAACTAAGGTATCATCTAACATTCCGCGCTGTTTTAGATCATTAACCAATGCAGCAGTTGCTTTATCAACATATCCTGCAGTAGTTTTAATTGCGTTTTGTATTCCACCGTGATGGTCCCAACCACGATGATAGAGTTGTATGAAACGTACACCGCGTTCAGCTAACCTTCTTGCCAGTAGACAGTTGGATGCATACGATCCATCACCAGGTTTTGCGCCATACATATCCAACATATCTTGTGGTTCATCAGATACATCAGTTAATTCTGGCACACTTGTTTGCATTCGGAAAGCCATTTCGTATTGATTAATACGTGTAGAAATAGTGGGATCATCAACAGTTTCATTGAGTATATTATTTAATGATTGAACTGTACCTACCACATCTTTCTGTTGTTCCGTAGAAACTCCATTTGGATTAGAAACATAATGAACCGGATCACCACTGGAATGGAATTGTACACCTTGGAATTGTCCTGGTAGGAAACCGCTATGCCATTGACGGTTTGCTATTGGCTGATCTTGTCCACCACCAGATGATACGAGTACAACATATCCCGGTAGGTTTTCATTTTCACTTCCAAGTCCGTAAAGCAGCCATGAACCCATGCTGGGTCTCCCAGATATTGCAGTCCCTGTGTTCATGAATGTATGTGCAGGATCGTGATTAATTTGTTCAGTTCGTAATGAGCGTATAATACAAATATCATCTGCAAGACTACCAATCTGTGGAAATGCAGAACTCATTTCTTGTCCTGATTCACCATACTTCTTAAATTCGTGTGTTGGACCAAGACATTTGAGTGCGTTAGCTTGTCCTTGTAGTTGTGCTATTGGCTGCCCTTTAGTGTATGACATAGGCATAGGTTGTCCATGCATTTCAGCGAGTTTTGGTTTGTAATCCAAAGTTTCCAAATGAGATGGACCCCCAGCCATGCATAGATGTATAACTCTTTTAGCTTTTGGGATAAAATGTGGTTCGGTTATTATTCCTTTCCACTGTTCGATTTTAGGAGCTGCACTTAAGAGTGATGGTGATAGCAAAGATGCAAGTGCTAATGAACCGATTCCACGGACTGATTTCCCTAAGAACGTACGCCTTGTAAGTTGAAGTTTTTCCTTCTCATTGATATCTAATGACATACTTTATACCTCCTATTCAAATTTTGTTTTCACAACAGTGTGCAAGTTAGATTGCTAAGCTTATGATATATTTATTGAAATCCTTTTACAACAAACTTTATTAAATGGTACATTGGCCATAGAAAAATAAAATATAATAGCCATACGAACCCGAAAATTAATAGAAAAAATCCGATGAATGCACCTTTTGGATTCTTTTTTAACTTTTCAGTGAATTCATCCTCCTCTACACCAAGATTATCATTTTTGGCATCAATAGCAACTTTTAACCCGAACGATATACCTGCTAATATTGATATTATTAATGTTAGTCTGAAGAATCCACGTTTCCAATTTATTTTATTGTCTTTGCTCTCTGAATTATCATCAGTTAGCTATAATTACAAAAATAATTGCAAGCAGTATTAAGTACTTCCCCATGAGATAGTATTTCCTTATTGATGTATCATATTTAAATTATTAATATGGGTAGAGTATTTGCTACAAGCATATCTTAAAATTAAGCTTATTTTGATCTACGGTTTCGCATATAGGAAATTATTACATAAGGAATCCATATTAGTGTAATAGGTAATGCTACTGTTAATAATATGTCAAAAATGATTGACATTGCAATACCTGTATCTATCGGAATTGGTACTCTTTCTAAATCTTTAGAAGACATGCCAAAGTTCTTTATAAAAAAATGATAAAACATCGTATGTTTAAAGGAAGATACTGACAAGATTACTGATATTATTAGTGTAAACCAAAAATAAACTTTTAAAAACTTAATCGATCTCATAATTCTATTCTCTTTGATATACTAATAAGAATTAATATCGTGTTATTGTTTCATGTAGATTCAGAATCACACGTGCAACGGAAGTCCATGCTGCATGTTCTGTTGTATCAATACCTTGAATTTGGGGTGCTTCACCAGTAGCTATGAGTTGGTTTGCTGCATCTGGATTCTGATCATATTCATTTTTGTGTTTTTCAAACATCCCAGTAATGAGTTCTAATTCGTTAGGATTTGGCAATCGAGATAGAGTTTGTTTATATGCCCACTTAATACGATTTTCTGGAGTATCCCCACCTTCCTTGATAATTCGGGCAGCATACATTCGAGCAGCTTCAACATAGGTAGGATCATTAAGTAATGTAAGTGCTTGCATAGGTGTATTTGATGAAGCACGTTCTGCAGTACATTCTTGTCTACTTGGTGCATCAAAAGCCATCATACTTGGATGAAGGAAAGTTCGCTGCCAATGTGTGTATAGACCTCGACGATATTGACTTTCACCTTTATCGTGTACATATTTACGTTTTGGGAAGTTGAGGTTTGAATAATATCCTACAGGTTGATAGGGTCTGACACTTGGACCACCTATTTTATCTTCAAGAAGACCACTGAGCAATAGTGCATTGTCTCTAATAATTTCTGCATCTAAACGCCAATTTGACTGACGTGCAATTAGACGATTGTATGGATCTTTTTCCTGTAAAACATCATTTGGTTTTGAAGATTGACGATATGCATTTGATGTAACAATCGTCTTGACCAAATGTTTTACATTCCACCCACTCTCAATAAATTCAACTGCTAACCAATCAAGAAGATCAGAATGTACAGGTGGTTCACCTTGTGCCCCAAGGTCATCAAGAACACGAGATATACCTGTACCAAAATAGAGTGCCCATAAACGATTTACAAAAGTGCGTGCTGTAAGAGGATTTTCTTTTGAAACTACCCATTTTGCAAGATCAAGTCTTGTGGAACGTCTATTATTTATTCCGAGTTCTCCCATGAATTCAGGAATCATTGGATCAACAATATCACCAGAATCGTCTAACCAATTCCCTCTCGGTAGAATACGTGTAGTACGAGGTTGAACAGAAACAGTAGTAAGAGAATATGGGCTTTGTGCTCTAATTTCTGATATCCGTTTTTCTAATGTAGCAATTTCATTACGAATTCCATCCAAGGCGGGAGCAATTTTCTTATAGTAATCCTCAATCAACTGTCTTTGATTTGTTGTTCTAACATTTGAATCAACCTGTATAGCGTTGATAACAGCGGTATCATGAGAATTCTTTGTTACATAACCGAGTGTAGTAGTAATACCTGCAATATCCCAATACGCTGTCCCACCAAATTGAGTAAATGCCATCCCATTGAGAACACTATCTTTCTTCAACCCTACAATCTCAGGATCTACTTCAAGACGAACCCATTCACCAATTTTTGGAAGTTCACCCATTGGTTTATGTGCGGGTGTATCATTCCCAATTTCACCATAGGTTATTTTATCTTCACCCCAGAATGCACGATGATCCCAAGTTCCATCATTCCATTGTAACATTATGGTTCTCGGTGGGTTTTCAGGATCTAACCAAACATAGGCAAATAGTTTATCTCCATCATTTAGTTTGAATCTTCGATTTGCATTATGGAAACTATGTTGAATAAGTTGATCCGGATTAGCAGTTTGTAAACGTGAGTATTTTTTACTGAAGACAGGAGCCTCAGTGTTTCCTACAAAGTTCCATTTACCATCTGTTCTACCTCCATTAGATTGTGCATCGTCAACCCAAGCGAAATCTGCTGGATCCGTTGAAGAAAGAAGTGGTATGATCTCGTCTTCCCATTTTTTCTGTTCAGATTGCAATCCTGGGGATGATAAGTCAAAGACTTTCTTTAATCTTACCAATTCATCATCAATTTGATCTAATTCATTTTGTTGTTCTGGAGTAGGTAGCATCACCACAGGATCCCACTTACTTCCACCACGATATACACCTGGACCTTCAACATCAGCAAAAAATGCAGCAAAACTGTAGAAATCTTTAGCGGTATATGGATCAAATTTATGGTCATGACATTGTGCACAACCGAGAGTAGCTCCTAACCAAACAGATGCAGTCGTCCGAACACGGTCAGCAGCATAGATTGCCAGATATTCTTTTGCTTGAGCACCACCTTCAGCTGTTGTCTGTATTAGTCTATTGTAACCAGATGCAACTTTCTGATCTGGTGAAGCATTAGGTAAGAGATCACCTGCTAAATTCTCTATGGTAAATTGATCAAACGGCATATTATCATTGAACGCCTTAATAACATAATCTCTATAGGGCCAAACACTAACATTTTCATCAGAATGATACCCACTTGTATCTGCGTATCGTACAAGATCTAACCAGTAAATAGCCATTTTCTCACCAAACTGTTGCTTTGTGAGTAATCGATTAACTAATTCTTCATAAGCTTGTGGTCGTTCATCTCTGATAAATTGCTCTACTTCTCCTGATGGTGGTAATAATCCAGTTAGATCAAAATATAACCTACGAATTAGTGTTCTTTTATCAGCTTCTTTTGATGGTATAAGTGCTTCTTTTTCTAAATTACTGAGGATGAAATTATCAATGGGATTGTGTATCCAATCTTTATAATTGACATCAGGTGGATTAATTTTCTGAGGAGGTATATATGCCCAATGTTCTTCCCATTCTGCACCTTCTGCGATCCACTGAATTAATGTATCAATCTGTTTTTGAGTGGGTTGGCGATTTTGAGATTGAGGTGGCATGCGTCTATCAAGATCTTCATGTGTGATTCTTAAAACCAATTCACTGTTTTCTGGTTCCCCAGGAACAATAATAGGATATCCGCTTGGTTCAGAGAATGCCCCTTCTTTTTTATCAAGTCGTAAATTAGCCTGTCGAGTAGCAGGATCAGGACCATGACATGCAAAACATTTATCAGACAGAATAGGAAGTACGTCTCTATCAAAGTTGATTTTCTCTGCGTTTACAACATTTATATTCACAGCCAATATAAGATGAAATAAAAACAGTATACTAAAGATTCTTAATAACCGTTTATTGGAAAATAATCTTGTTTCTTTTTTTCGCCGAAACATTTTGTACAACTCCTCCTCAGAAGTTAAGACAAGAACTTAGTGGAAACTTACATTTACATAATGCGTAATTTATCATAAAAATAAAATATGTTCAATTCAATATTTATAGTAGTGTATCCATTTAATATTTTTACATATTTCTGATTGAAGGTAATATACTTTAGAGTATTATACTATATAGTTTTTTATTTCTGATTCTGAACTAAATGCCTTGGAACAGATGTATTCTTTTTGAAATGCATAATTCTTTATATTCTATGTTAGAAGTAGAGAAGAGTAAACAGAAGTGTTAATGCAGTTTAGTAGAGAGAAAAGTAAAGATATATTCTGCTTTTAATGAGGATTACGAATTGATTAAAGTGAGTTATTAATAGGTTTATGTAGGTCGATAAAAGTATTGTCTTTATTCTTTTCTCGAGGTGTTGGTAATGCATTTACTTTTGACCTTAAATGTGTTAATTGCTCTGAGTAATTTGGATCATTTATTAGATTATTATTCTCTGACGGATCATTGGATAAATCAAAAAGTTGATCTTGCCAACCTTTATCATTATTAAATTGAAAATATTTTAGATCCCCCTCTTTAACCATAACTGATGGACCATTCTGTGCACGCCAGAGTTCACTATAGACAGTATCATCCCAATCAGCAGTTTCTCCTTGAATTAGAGGAACAAGAGAATTTCCATCCAGTTCTTCAGGCGTAGGTATATCTGATAATTCACATAAAGTAGGAAAGAGATCAACCAGAGAAACATTTTCGTTAACTATATTCTGTTCTACACCGAATCTTTCTGGATTCCATATAGATAGTGGTACACGGACAGATGGCTCAAAATAACTCTGTTTTTCCCATAATCCTTTTGTACCTAACATCTCACCGTGGTCAGAGAGAAATACGATGATAAAATCGTCAAGTACATTTAGATGTTCTAATTTATCAATGACACGTCCAAATTGTCTATCCATCCATTCAATCATCCCGTAATAAGCTGCAGTCGCCCTATGTGCTTGACGGTATGTAACATCTTTCCCGACTTCCACTCTAAAAAAGTTATCATAGTCAAAATTCTCATTTGGTTCTTCAACAATAGGCTCTACACGTTGCATATAATAGTTAAACAGATCAAGTGGACATTGGTATGGGTAATGGGGTGCGATTAAACTCACAGCCATACAGAGTGGATTTGCTTTTGGTCTATCATAAGATGCATTAACGAAATACTCTTCCAAGAACAGTAGTGCTCCGTCTACATTGTATTGATCATGAAGCATCCAATGTCCAATACCGGGTTGTGCATCCCGTATCTCCTGAACAACTTTATTCTGCTTCATTCCTGTACCAGGTTCTCGTTTAATTTGTGCAGTGTATTCATCCTTAACCGGTGGAAATGGATAACCGTTATTTCCAATGATATCGCGTCCAATCCGTTCTTGCCATCCATGCATTACATCCTGTCCAACAAAATGCATTTTTCCTGCACAACAAGAATAGTATCCATAATTACCTAAATGTCCAGGCATGGTTCTTACTTCTGTTGGCATTGGGTCACCAAAGTTCAGACAACCACTATTGCGAGGATAGAGACCTGACAAAAAACTTTGTCTCGCAGGCACACAAACTGGGGAAGGTGTATACGCATTTCTAAAATATACACCTTCATTTATAAATCGAGATAAAGTGGGTGTTCTGATAACTGAATTACCCTCTATTGGGAGAATATCAGGCCGGTGTTCGTCATTAATTAGGAATAGAATATGTGGTTTATTTGTTGACATATTAGTGTTAGTTGTACAGTGATAAATGATAAAGAATTAATATAAGGACATTAGACCTTCTGCCCCAGGAATATTTTTATTTTCAAATTCTGGTGTAATCCATCTTGCCCCTGCATCTTTTCCAGGATTACGATATGCATAAACGACAGTCCACCTTGTATCACTGTCTGGTTTTCTTGGATTTACAGCATGTGCGGCATGTGTCCACATTAAAACCACAGTACCAGATGGCACAGATAATTCTTCAATATTCATAGGCTTACCTGTTTCTTTATGTGTTTTTCCTGCCAACCAACCCTCACGTAAGATTTCATCTGTCGCCCCATGTATTTTTGGATCTCTATACAGATGACTACCTGGTACAACTTTTAACCCGCCATCATCTGCTTCAAAACCATTTACATAAAAGAAAATACGAACAAACCCGTATCGTGGGTCGTCTTCAGAATAACCATGACTATGCCATCCGATTCCACCATTCCCTCCTGGTCGGTTGAGACTTACACAGTGGTCGTATCTAATCTCATCACCCAATACTTCACGAGCAAGTTTTAGCATTTGTGGGTGTCCAATTAGACTTTCGAGATAACTATCATATTCAGCAGAAAACCTATTTGGTTCATGTCCTTCTTTACAGCCGGGGATGATTGATTGAATATAATCCAAAGATTCAGTCAATCTATTCTGTGCATCCTCTGTCAGTAGACCTGGAAAGGCAAAATGACCATCAAAATCTAATACCGTTCTTTCCTGATCCCCAAACGTATAATCATGAAAAATGGGAATTTCATGCATAGAATCTCTCCTGTAAAATTATACTCTCATAGAATGTTGTTCTGTTCAATCTACACCTTGTACGACAGAACAGAACAACACAGCATTCGTAGTAGGTATTTATGTAAGGCTAATAGACCTTAATTGTTGACCAAGTTGTTGTAAGTTTATCAGTAGGATCAACACTTGCTGCCATTTCTAATCCTTCGTTCATGATGGTCTCAATTTCGTTATCCGATAATGCAATATTAAAGATGGCAACATCATCAACAATTGTAGATAAAAAAGCACCCTACTGTCCATGTTGTCCCGTGGTGAGATAGATACCGATAAGAAATGGCTTATCTGTTAATGGGTTCCGTCCTATGTTCTTAGCATTTGTTCCTGAACCAATTTTCTTAGCATCAAGATATACAACAAATTCTTCACCATCCCAACTAACTGCTACATGATGCCACTCGGTATCAGGGTACCAAGGTGCATCAATATAGTGAAGCGGGTGGATCATGAGTATGATGTCTGATAATGCTTCCATCCCACCAAAATCCTGGTGCCCAATCATCCTTAGTGACAACACCCATTCCACCAGCGGGTACAGAAGTTAATTTACACCAATGAGCAATTGTATGTTTTCCACTAACCATTAAAGAATCATCGTGTGCAATCTCAACATAATCATCAGTCCCATCAAGCTCTAAACCTTTCCCAAATTTTCCATTAACCCATTTAGCACCACCATGTATCTTACCATTATTGTCCTTGCCAAAAGCATCCTTGGCTACGTCCCCAGTACCATCGTTAAAGTATAACATTGCAACACAATCATTAAAATCAATTTCAGCTAAACTTATACTAATATTTACCAAATTAATAAGAATCAAACTAACCCATACAGATATAAACCGTGTGATAGTGGTTTTCATCACTTTTCCCACCAATAGTTTTAAGACTATTCATCCATTGTAATTATCAATTGGTTGTATTTTCAACTGTAAGTTCCTGTGTAATTATGTTAAATACCGATTAGACAATACATATAAGTGTAGAGTAATAGAAAAACTATTCATATTCAATCTGTTTGTAACATTATGATATATCATTCATTCTAAATCAAATCAGGGCCAGGTGATCGATTCCATTTTATGGGTTCAGTTTCCCCATTGTATACGGGTGTGAGTTCAGAAATTCGTTCCCAATCCTCGTCTGTCCACATATTACTTTGGCGAAGTCTTCCAATATGTGCTCTCATTGCGGATGGTAGTAAATCATAATAAGGATGATACCATAGTGTAATTACTGTTCTATCTTCTTCTGTTTGATTACTATGAGATGCATGAAGAAGTCGTGAATCACCTATCACAAGGTCACCTGCATTCACAGGCACGTCAATTTCATCAGGATAAATTCTGAATGCTGGATGTTCTATATCTTTTACCTGTTGTAGTTCAGCAGCATGTGCAGCAGGTAATATATCGTGGAGTTTATGTCTTTTTAAATGTGACCCTTTGATAATTCGTAAACATCCATTGTCGGGAGAAGTATCAACCAGATAATACATGAGGAATAGTTGTTGTGGTAATGGTGTGTAGCTACATGGATCATTCCATCCCCACCAATCCTGATGCCAGAATAAAGGTGGACTTTTTGGCGGTTTGCTAATTACATATCCTGAAGACCATTTCGGTCTTATGAAACCCAATGTATCAAGAGCCTGTAAAACTTGAGGATAAACCACTAATTCTGAGAATATCGAATGACTATAAACACTGATCATACTCCCAGATGAACGGTGAGCAGCCCGTTCCTGTTCTGTTTGTTGGCTCAGTAATTCAGATGTAATTAATCGAAGACGGGATAACATGTCTTCCTGTAGTATATTTTTTATTACACAGAAACCATCCCAGATTAACTTATCATAGATTTCTTTATATCTATCTGTTTTTATATCCATACATATAACTTAGTAAAATGATTTTTACTTATACCCAACTAATGAAAACCCGTTATCAATATCGGGTTGAAACTTTTCTAACCTACGCTTCTTATAAAATTTGATGGGTGTGAATCCTGCTTCAATAAGACAGTTTTCCACTTGTTTTTACTGAGAAACTTTACGAAAAAATCACATTTAAAATGTACAGTTGTATTGTAATCTAATTTTAACCAAGTATGCATTTCTCCATCATTTTCCTCATCATATTCAGCATTCTGATGGATATAGACATTTTTCTCAATTTCAGTCTGTTTCCTTCAAGGATAATTCTTTTTTATGATTTCCTGATTTGGATGAACAAAATATAACTTACCATTCGGTTTTAAAGCTTTATATATACGTGATAACAGTGAAACTAATCCATCTCTCGATTTATAGAAAAATGACCCTTCAAAGAAAATTACAGAGAACTCATCTTCAAAACTCATTTCATTATAATCACCTAATATATATTCTATATCCAATTCTTCAGATTTAGTAATATCTCGTGCTTCAGATAAGAAATTTTCTGAAAGATCTATACCAATAATATTATAACCTTTTCGGTTAAACTCACGAGTATAACTACCTATACCACAACCTGCATCTAAAATGAAATCTTTATTTGATAATCCTAACGATTGTTCGTAGAAAGGAATATGTTGCCTTACAAATTCGGGTGATTCGAAATTAAACCTGCCATGCGTTAGATACCATTCATCGTATATCTTATCACCGAAATCAGTATTGATGTATTCTTTTGGAAGATTCTCAATCATTTGATAAATTATCCTCTAAAATAACCCAATTTCGGAATTGTTGACTATTATTTTAGGTTTCTTCAATTATTAAAACCACACTATGGGACAAATGTCAAGTAAATTGGGGAGATGGCCACGGTTATTTAGTTTTAAGAATTACCTGTACATGTGTGTTACTCAGAGTTCATCTTGTAGGTTGTATTGGTGAGTGATGTGGTTTCTACACACCTTTCGCCCCTCCGGGGCTTGTGTATTGGTGAGTGATGGGGTTTCTACACACCTTTCGCCCCTCCGGGGCTTAGGGTCTTAGTGAGTGATTTGGATTGAGTTCGATTAACCAATATGAACAATACATATCGGGTATCGCCACGTTCCACTCCGACCTATAAATAATTCACGAATGTGAACATTATAGAAGAAAATACCGAAAACTAAATAACCCTGGGGGATGGCTATTTAATGTTTGGTACCAAAGCACTGGTTGTATGATCTTCAAATGACTTTATGTTTGAATTTAAGATCGAGGATTGGAATCCCCTGCTACAGAAGATGAAGAGAAGGAGGAATTGAAGGGTTGGGATTGGAATCCATGATGCAGATTAGTTGGGAACAGATTCTTAATTTTATATAAACATTTAATTCTAAATCTACTATATATGGTAACATAGTGATATAGAAATGTCATTATTTTAAGTAGGAGATAACTATGAATGAGATAGTGAGTCGGCAAATTCAACTAAGAAATAGTATTATTGGAATACCTAAACCAGAGGAATTTCAACTGATTGAAGAACCTTTAACTGAACCTGCGGTAGGAGAGGTATTAGTTGAGAATATCTTTATTTCTGTTGACCCATATATGAGAGGGGGTATGCGATCAGTTGATCCTGGACAAGCACTTCAAGGTGGTTGTGTAGGAAAGGTGATTGAATCAAGCTCTGAGAAATTATGTGTTGGTGATTATGTAGTCGGTTATTTAGGATGGAGAGATTATTATGTTGCAACTGATGACAATTTACAAACTGTCAATACAAGTATTGCTCCACTCCAGTCATTCTTAGGTGCAGTTGGTATGCCGGGAAGGACAGCGTATTTTGGTTTATTAGATATTGGTCAACCTAAAGAAGGAGAAACGGTATTTGTTTCCGCTGCTGCTGGAGCAGTTGGATCAATTGTTTGTCAGATAGCAAAGATCAAGGGTTGTAGAGTTGTGGCAAGTGCTGGAACTGATGAAAAATTAGAATGGTTAACTGATAAAGCAGGTGTTGATGCCGTCATAAATTACAAAAAAGTTGATAACTTAGAAGAAGAATTACGCAGACAATGTCCAGATGGAATTGATATCTATTTTGAGAATGTAGGTGGAATTCATCTCCAAGCAGCATTATCAGTTATGAATAGGCACGGTCGAATACCCTTATGCGGGATGATCTCACAATATAATGATGTAGAACCCACACCTGGACCAACAAATTTAAGCTCAGCAATTGGTAAAAGAATTAAGATTCAAGGCTTTATTGTTACTGACTATGAAAACCGTAACCATGAGTTTTACAATGATATGAGAAAATGGATAGCAGAAGATAAGATTATATGGGAAGAGACAATCATTGAAGGATTAGATAATGCACCTAAGGCTTTTATATCTTTATTCACAGGAGAAAAGATGGGAAAGGTCGTGGTTAGATTATAATAGATTTGTGGCCTATTCATACGAGAAAAACGCCGAATTAATTGGTTAAATTCGGCGTTTCAAGGTAATAAATCAATGCGTCAATTATGTGTTTCTTCATATAATCATGTAGTTATGAATAAAGTATGATTTATCTACTTATTAGATTATATGAATGCAGCTTTGTCAACATCTGATAAATACACTCTTGCACCATTTTGTAAAGCGGATCGGTGTACAGCAGCTTCAAATAAGAGTTCGTTCCACGCGGCTTCTCCATCAGCTGGAAAAGCTTCGTCATTCTGCATAGCTTTAATTACACCATCAGCCATTCTTTTAAAGGATTCTGGCATTTCCGGTTGCCCCGGTTCATTATTCCATTCCTCTTCAATTTCAGAGTTGTTTGCTTTACGTCTGACATAAGAACCATCAAGACCTTTTGCTTCAGCATAAGACTTATCACCAAGTATTTTTACTCGAAGCGGATGGTCATCATATCCCCATAAGTTTGTTCCAATTAGCGATCCGACTACACCGTTTTCCCATCCAATATGAATAAGTCTTTTCCAACCACCACCTTCATTTGGATCACCAGTTACACTAACCCATTCTGGAACACCCATAGACCATAGGATTTGATCAATTACATGTGACCAACAGTTAAAATGTGCACGTGCATGTAACATGCGAATTTCACCAAGATTCCCCTCAACAACATCATCGTGAAGTTTACGGAAATGTTCCATAAATCGGTAATTGTAATCAATACCAAATTTCTGGTTGGTTTCACGCCATTCAGCAATAGCAGGAGCAGCAATTGCCAAATCAGCTTCTCGGACTGTTGCTTGTCCTTGTAATCCACATAAAGGTTTTTCAGTGAAAACATTCCTACCAGCAGCGATTAATTCACGTAAGGGTGGAATACGACGTGTTTCGTTAACAATCAATAGTATCAATTCAGCATCACAATTCTCTAATAATTCTTCAATTGTTGAATAACCTTCAACCCCAAATTTTTCCTTAGCATTGTTCAATAGATTCTCATCCATATCACAGACTGCTACGACTTCAGCATCTGGATGTGCGTGGAAATTACCACCATGCATCATCCCCATTCCTCTACCACTAATTAATGCGCATTTTACCATATTTATTCCTCTTAAATCTGAAATTTTCAGAAGTATACAAGAATTAGATAATTCTGTAAATACATTTTTCCCAACAGGGGAATGCCTTAGGGTATTCCACGTTGACAAACAACACCTACTGAATTTGACTGTAACAAATAATAAGTATGTTCAATTACCTATGATCAAACTTAGGTTAGACAATTTTATTGTGATATTGATTTGGCACACCGAAACCCTATTAAATGACTTGTACGTGCTGGTTCATTCCCACGTCTGTATATAATTGAAACTCGAGGTTGTCCACTTTCTACCCAAGAACCGCCTCTGATTGATCGTGAAGATGTGATTCTGCGATATTCAATCTTAATTTCTTTAATTGTATCATTTCCACCAATAGGATTACTATCGGATACTTCATCAAAATAATTTCTATCGTATCTATCAATACACCATTCTAATACATTTCCAACCATATCATAAATCATAAATTCATTAGGAGGATATTCACCAACAGGTGTAGTATTGCCAGTGATTCCAACATTCAAAGAATAGTTTGCTTGACTCTCATCAATTGAATTACCCCATGGATATTTTCGACCTTCAATTCCACCTCGTGCAGCTTTTTCCCATTCAGCTTCAGTCGGTAATCTTTTGTCTAACCAAAGTGCATAAGCAACTGCTGCATACCAGTTGACATATACAACAGGATGGTCCGCTTTTCCATCAGGAAAGTTATCACCATTCCAATTAGTCAGATAATTTCCATCATGTAAATTGGATGCAATATTATCTTTAGACCAATCGGAATTCGCCTGAATAAACTCTTTAAAATCCTGATTTGTTACTTCATATTGATCAATGTAAAAGGCATCTAATGAAATAGAAGTACCAATTTCTTCAACGATACCATCATCACCACTCAGACTTCCCATCTTAAACTTACCTTCAGGTATCAATACCATACCTTCAGGAATACCTAAATCTGGTTTTTCGACTTTATATGTTAGACTGTGATTCCCTTCCTCCCATTCGATATCAATAGTTAATTCCCCAATTTCAAATGGACCTGAAATAGAAACGGAATCTCCATTCTTGGTTACATTTCCTGTAGAAATATTCAAATTATTAGGTGTTCCACTGAATTTTATGGTAATAATTGAATCCGTAGTAATTGTGCTACCATCTGATGGATTTACTGACAAGAATTCAATTGGGTCATCTTCACCACAACCTGCGACAATTATGATGGTTGATAATAGGATCAAGATTGAAATTTTACTCTGTCGCAATAGTCTCTCCTCTGATAAGACAATAGATTGGATAATTTTTTTCATATAGTCAGTAATAAATACTCAGGAAATATAGCATATCATAATGGCGTCAATATCCTTTATGAATATGATCAAACTGAATGATATTAGGAATTGATAAGATCTAATTCATAGTAAATATTGATTCCAATTCTAACTGTAACATGTCCAATACTTGCTTCTTTAGGTTAATGTAATAACTATCGGTCGTACTTCTTGGCCGTTCTAAATTAACGTCAATTTCTGATTTAATAGATGTTGGTCGTGCAGTTAAAACAATGATTCTGTCAGCTAAACAGAGTGCTTCTTCAACATCATGAGTTATTAGAAGGACAGTTTGTTTTTTCTTATTCCAGATGTCCATTAGAATCGACTGCATAACACTGCGTGTCATAGCATCCAATGCTCCGAATGGCTCATCAAGTAATAGGAAATCTTTATTACAAAGGAGTGTCCTTACCAATGCAACTCGTTGTCGCATTCCACCAGACAACTGATTTGGATAACTATTTTCAAACCCTTCAAGTCCTAATTGAGATAGGAGAGATAACGCTTTAGATTTAACAAAGCTATCAGGACTTTTTTGAATTTCAGGTCCAATAAGTACGTTCTTTATCACAGTACGCCACGGTAAAAGAAGGTCTTTCTGTTGCATATATCCGAATGCATCTGTATGAGTATCTACATATTCACCGTTTAGAAACATTGCCCCGCATTCAGGACGAATTATTCCTGCAATAATGTTAAAGAGCGTACTCTTCCCGCATCCAGATGGACCTAATAATGCAATAAATTCTCCATCATCCACAATAAAATCCAGGTTTTTAATAACATTTAGTCTTTTCTGTTCTTTTTTGAACGAATGTGATAATCCTCTAATGTGTAGTTTTGACATGATCAGAATAATTTAGATTATGTTGTGGTTAAAATTACTTAATTTTTAAGACTCCGATGGCGAAAAAAACGGATCAATGGTAATACATAAGATTGATTAGTTTTTATATCTATAGATTCTACTTGACTATGGATGAATGTCTTCTGTCTTTCTTGAATAGATTGAGTATTTTGTTTACTGTATTCGTTTCTTATATCTTCTGACCTTGAGTCAATGATTTTACGTAGTCCGGTTTCTGCATCCTCTAATTCAATCAGACCTACATTTGGCATTTCAGATTCACGTGGATCCTCAAGTGTAATGGCAATTAGTGTATGTCTTTTATTTATTATTCTAAGTTGTTTTTGATAGTCTGTATCCCTGAAATCTGATATTAGAAAAATCACACTATGTGGTTTCAATATTTGATCGGCAAACTTTAATGCTTGTGTTATATCTGTTCCCTTATGTTTGGGTTGAAACCGTAGAATATCTCGCACAACCCTTAGTACATGCTTTTTTCCTTTCTGTGGTGGTACGAAGTGTTCAACAGTATTTGTGAAACAAATTAATCCTACCTTATCATTATTTCTTATAGCCGAGAAGGCTAATAAAGCAGTAATTTCGGCTGCGATTTCTGCTTTTGTTTCATCAATACTACCAAATAAGGTGGATGCACTCAGATCAACAATCAACATCAAAACTAATTCGCGTTCTTCAATATATTTTTTTACAAAAGGTTGACCCATCCGTGCAGTAACATTCCAATCAATAGTCCGTATTTCATCTCCTTCTTGGTATTCCCTGACTTCATCGAAAGTTAGGCCTTGCCCCTTAAAAAAACTCTTGTATTCACCTGCAAATACTGTGTTAACTAATCGATTTGAAAAGATATCTATTCGTTGAATTTTCTTCAGAATATCTTGTTCTTGCATATTTTACCACAGTGAAGTTTTTCATTGATTAATTCCATACTTGCCTTTATATTATCAAAAGTGATATGAGAAATCAATGCAAATCGGAGATAATGAATAAATGAAGTTCACATATATTCAAGGAACATCTATCGAACAGTATAATGAAATAGAAACAGGATTTATCAAACATGTCGTATTCGATTTTGATGGTACAATCTCGTTGATACGAGATGGTTGGCAAAATGTTATGGTACCTATGATGATTGAGTTTCTACAGACTGAAACTGATACAAAGGAATCTCAAGAAGAACTTGAAAGTATAGTTGTGGAATTTGTTGATAGACTTACAGGGAAACAGACAATTTATCAGATGATGCAATTGGCAGAGGAAATTGAAAAACGGGGTGGAAAACCACAAGATCCTTTATCCTATAAAGATGAATATAATAATCGACTACTTCCAATTGTTGAGAAGAGAATTTCTGATTTAGCTGATGGAAAAATAACTCCTGACACCTTACGTGTGCCAAACTCATTTGAATTTCTTAAGAAACTATATGAAATGGATATACAATGCTATCTTGCCAGTGGAACAGATGTGGAATTTGTAAAAAATGAAGCTAACCTTCTTGGCGTATCAGATTTTCTGAATGGTGGTATCTATGGTGCATTACGTGAATATAAGAAATTTTCAAAGGAAATGGTTATTCAGAAAATATTGAATGATTTTAATCTATCGGGTAATGAATTATTGATTATAGGTGATGGATATGTAGAGATTCAGAATGCCAAAGCTGTGAATGCAATTGCAGTTGGCGTTGCTTCAGTCGAAGACAATATCTACAATATGAACGCAGATAAACGCGAACGACTTATCAGAGTTGGAGCAGATATTATCATAGATGATTTTCGTGAAGGAGATGAACTTACCAGGTTTCTATTTAATTCTTGAAGTTTGTGTAAATTACATAAATAAATTATAATGAATGAATAATTCTTAAGAAGTAGGGACATCAGCACAAACTGATGTCCCTTATAATTGTCTGATAATAGATACCTATACTTGAATTCTATCTATTTATTCTTTAACTCACCCCAAAGAATCGTAGCTTTACCTTTAGCCTCTACATTCAAATTCTGATTATTTTGGTTAGCGACATTGGATATTATGAAATTATCAACGACAAAATGTGACAATGGTACTTCACTTGTGTAGGCAATAATTCCAAGCACATCAATATAAGGTATGTTTGGTTCATCAAATTCCAAAATGTGTTCACCTTCAGAGAGCAGTTCAAAATGACCATTATTAAAGTCGATTTCTATATTTTTCAATGGTCCAAAGTTAACTTTTGGATCTTGCCCTTTGAAAGCGGGTGGTCCCCAGATCCCACTTTGAAGAATGTCATAAGTACGCCTATAGATGTTTCCATCAGGGGTACGTTGTCCAATGATAAAACCGACATTTGAGTTTACTGCTTCAAGTACATCCATTTTCACGTTTACAGTTTTAGTTTTTATTTCAAACCCAACAAATTCTAATATATATGTTTGAAACAAAGCATGGTGTTGTAAAGGTTCAATCCAAACATCCAATACTCCATCTTTAGGTTTCCAAGTAGAACGATTATTATCAATTTGATGTTTTGGTTGTTTCCAGGATTTTAGTTCTGTATCACTGAAATTTTCTATCCATGCATCTTTTATATCGATTTTTTCATCATTCAGATTCTCTTGGGGTTCAACCTTTACCGGTCCATTGTTTGGAATATTTGGACCTGAGATTTCAAAATCGTCAAGAATGGCAAATGCATTTTCACTACAACGATCTACAAATGTAGCAATGCCTACATAGTTAATTTTATCTATTGAACTTTCTTTAAAATCAGAGATATATTTTCCTTCAGAGAATAGATAGAAATGTCCACGATCAAATATGACATCAATCTCGTTAATGTTATATCCAATTGAAGGAGCTGCATTAAATGTCAAGTTATCTGGATTTCCTATTGTATGATTTCCAAATAGGTAGGTGTTCTTAAATTGTCGTACAAATAAACTATCAGGTTTCTTACCAATAAAAATACCTGCGAATGCGTTATCAGTTGAATTGACCTTTAGTTTTACTCTAAGTTGCTCTAAATCAATTGGAAATGCGGTAAATTCAAGAGTTGTATTCGTTTCTTGTGCAAGTTCATCACCAAGATTTAATCTGTCTCTACAGAAAGGTTGTGTATTAACTTCCAATTTTCCATCAGTTATTTCCCATGAAGCTCTGTCCCGTTGATGTTCAAGTGTTGTCCATGAATTTAAATTAGGTTCATCGAAGTCTTCTACCCATGTATTCACATTATCATCCATAAATACATTAGGAATTTCAGGTATAACTAAATCATCAGCAGGTGTGATGTTCCAATGCCTGATGAGATCATCATTTCCAACACTTGTCAATGTGTTCCCGTCTGGACTAATTACAATATCGTAGATTTCTATATTGTCAACTTTAAGATTTTGAATCAGTGAACCTGTATTCATATCCCATAAACTTATTTTTCCATCATCTTTTCCTGTTGCAAGAATTCGACCATCTTGACTAATATCAACACAAAATAGAATTCTTCCAGAGTCTTTTTTAATACTACGTTTATTAATTCCAGTATTTGCATCCCATATATCTATAGCTCCCCACCCAACTGCTGCTAATGTGAAATCCTCAGAACTAAATGCAATATCAAAAATTCCATGACCAGAACCGTTGAAGTTATGTATTAATGCTCCTGTATTTACATTCCATACATTAACGCTATTATCTTTATATTCACCACTGGCAAGAAGTGATCCATCAGCACTATAGGATAACCCATCAATATTCCCTGCCTTCCAAGAGCGAATTAGTTTACCTGTTTTTGGATTCCAAATATCTATCTGACCATCTCTGCTTCCAGATGCAAAAATATCTCCAATAGGTGAAAATGCAATATTGCCTATAAAGGTATGATTGCCATTTAATACTCTTAGAAGTTCACCTGTTTCAGGATTCCAAAGATTTATACCTTTCTCATTTCCTCCACCACTTGCGAGGATAGATCCATCCGGACTAAAATCCAAACCTGCCCCATGAAATGTATCAATGACTCTAAAGAGTTGTCCTGAATTAGGATTCCATAAACGTATAGTTGTATCATCACTATATGTGGCAAGAATTTTCCCATCAGGACTATAAGCAACAGAGTGGATTGCTTGTGTATGTCCACTGAAAACTAAATCCAGTGGATGTGCTTCAAGTGTGAGTGGAATTATAAATGTTATAAAAGAAATAAATAATGTGTTAACGAAAAGTTTTATGCTCATATATATTCACTCCTCTATCTGTTGAGATATAAGATAGTTAGATATAATAGTTTTATATTTCGAACACAAATTATGGAATTACTGTAGGAGTATGGGCGGTACAGGACTTGAACCTGTGACCTCTTGCATGTCAAGCAAACGCTCTAGCCACCTGAGCTAACCGCCCATAAGAATGAAAAATGGAGGTGGCGGTCGGAATTGAACCGACGATAAGAGTTTTGCAGACTCTGGCCTTACCACTTGGCGACGCCACCATTATGGAGCGGGAGACGAGATTTGAACTCGCGACCTCCACCTTGGCAAGGTGGAGCTCTACCACTGAGCTACTCCCGCATATCTAATAGTACGGATAGTATGAATTACCCGCATAAAAGCAAAAAATATAATACCATAATATGTTCTTAATGTCAAATATTTTGTAGTGTTTATACTTATACGTATTGAGATAAGTCAAACGAACATTTAGATTTAATTATGTCCGATAATCGGCATTAATTCGTATGTAATCGTATGAATAATCACATGTCCACATTGTAATGCCAGAATCACCTTCCCTTAGATTAATAACTAACCGAACAGGATCATTATCGAATAATTTTGTAGCTATCTCTTCATCATAACCAGCATCCATACCATTTTTTACAAGTACATAGTCTTGAAGCATAACATCAACGTTGTATGGATCAAATTCTGCACCAGATTTACCGATTGCCATCATAATTCGTCCCCAATTTGCATCGTTTGCAAATACGGCAGTTTTTACGAGAGGTGATTCAGCAACTGCCCGTGCGGCTTTTTCGGCATCATCACGGTTTTTAGCATTTTGTATGACAACTTCAACAAGTTTAGTTGCACCTTCCCCATCTCTTGCTAACATTTTCACCAATTCAGTACAGACTTGGAGTAAACCTTCATAAAATGCATCATAGTTAGATCCATCAGTTTGGTGTATCTCACTATTTTCTGCTTTACAAGTAGAAAGTAAAATAACTGTATCATTCGTGCTTCTGTCAGTATCAACTGTTAGGAGATTGTATGTATCATCAGCAACCTGTGTTAATGCAGTTTGAAGAATATCACTTGTCATACAGGCATCAGTGGTAATGTATGATAACATTGTAGCCATATTTGGGGCAATCATCCCTGAACCTTTAGCAATTCCACCAATTCTAATGGGTTTTCCATCAATATCAATTTCAACTGCCACAGATTTCGGATGAGTATCTGTTGTCATGATGGCTTCTGCAGCATCAGCACCACCTTCTGAACTTAATTGTTTAACTGCTTCATGAATACCACTTTCAATTACATCCATAGGTAATTGTTGTCCTATAACCCCAGTAGATGATACAAGAATATGTTCTGTCGGTATACCCAGTTGTTCTGCAGTTAGTGCTGCCATATTCTGTGCATTTATCATTCCTTGTTCACCTGTACAGGCATTAGCATTACCACTATTGATGATGATTGCTTGAATTGTTGGGTCAACAAGGTGTTCACGACATAGAATTACAGGGGCAGCAGTAACACTATTCTTTGTAAATACACCTGCTGCAATAGCGGGAGTAATTGATTCAACCAAAGCTAAATCTTTTTGATTATCTTTCTTTATTCCTGCATGTATTCCTGCTGCTCTGATACCTTGGACAGCGGTGATTCCTCCATCAATATGCTTCATTAATTCTCCTAAATATAATTATAAAAATGTTATCTTCATTACAGAAAACCAGAGTAAAATACTGAGTATTATCTCAAAGATTACCAAATATATCCATAATTCGTTAATGGCTGTATTCATAGAAGCATTTGAAGATCATAATTCGATAACCCTACTCAAAGACTCGGTAGGAATGGTTTTGTATGGAATATCTTATCTCATTCATATTGTTGATTCCATGTTTCAAATACAAAAACTGAATTTTCAAACTCAGGTTATCTTATTCGTTAAATATATATATTCTATTCATTTTATTTGACATTATAATGTAAAAAATATAATGTAAAAAAACTTTTTGGAAACATATATTTTTATCTACAGTTATTAGAGGTGGGTCTAGTCGTTTGATATGTTGGTCTACATTTTGTCTTTATAATCTGCAAAACGTATAAGAAGTATTTGTAGTACAAACATAAGTAGCGAGACTATGTATTTTTTAAATATGGTTTCAAATCCCACAAATAGATTACTCTGTCATAACCACTACTTGCCAAGATAGTGCTATCTGGTGAAAAAGCGACTGATTCTACATCACTTTTATGTCCAAAAAATTCAACAACAAGGACACGAGTGATCACATTCCAGATTTGGATACGCTGCTCTGGCCATGTTCCCCCGATAGCGAGAAGTGTTCCATCCGACGATAACGCTAAGGATTCAATTTTTACTGTATCAAATGTCGATAGTTTTTCCCACTTCTGTGTGCACCATAGATTTATGTAATTCGCCGACGAAGTTATGAGAAGGTTTCCGTCGTTAGAAAATGCAATACGGTTCATCCACCCATCGTTCTCAAGTGTGGTTAAACATTTCCCCGTATTGACTTCCCAGATTCTGACAGTTGTATCCATGTGTCCATCTTTATCGAAGTAGAAATAATGAATCTTATCGTCTTTCATCATGAACATAATTGTCGCATCAGGGCGGTCTATGTATTCATCACCATCTTCATCATACTCCCATGCACGTGCTCCACCGCTTACCAAATACTTTCCATCAGGAGAAAACGCGAGGTCGCAGACCTCTCCTGTGTGTCCCATCATAACCCTAATCGGTTCTCCAGTTTCTACATTCCAGATTGTAATTGATTTGTCCAATACACCTCCTGTTGCTAACAACGTGAGATCTGGTGATACAGCAGCTGAAGTGGCAGGTAGTCCTGGAGTGGTTATTTCTGGACTGATTGTAAAGCAGTTCTCCTCATTTTCCAATACGATCTCAGTACCACCAAACCCTAAAACACTCGTTACAAGTGAGCGTTCATTGGGAGAACAAGAAAGACTATGACCTCGAAATCCAGTATCAGATGTCCCATTCCTTCTAACCTTTTCAAGCAACCGAATATTCTGATTATTACCAATATCCCAACGTCTTAGGGTACCGCTTCTGGCTATACTTACAATGTGTTTTGTATCTGGGATAAAAGAAACAAGCCATCCCTCACCGTGGATTGGTTGATTTAGAAAGAAATCCTTTTGTTCGGTATCACTCCAAATCGTGAAGACATCACCACTTAACAAAAGCAGCCAATTATTAACAGTATATCCAATCAAATGTACATATTCAGGAAGTGTGAAACTGGTTAAATCTTTGCCGGAATCAAGTTGGAATATACTGGCTTTATTACCACGGTTGTATGCACCCAAAAGTTCTCCGTTTGGTGTAGAGGTAATGAGTCTAACCTGTTTTGATGGAAAACTCCTGCAAAGTTCTCCAGTGACAACATCCCACTGTGCGACTATCACTTCTCTGTCCTGTGTACTATCGATTACAAGACCGTCTTCATCGGTATCATCAGAATCAGGAATTTCACGACTTACAGTTGTGAGAATATGGCTATCTGTGGAGAATGTTATTGCACTTACTGTCATACCCTCAAGTAAGGTTATGTGGCATTTCTCAGTGGTAAGGTTCCACAGTATCACACCTCCAAGCTGATAACTTGCTGCCAGGTAATTGCCATCTGGAGAGAATACAATTGACTCAACTGTACCTTTAGCATTGAAAGTTGCAAATTTCTCTTGTGTATTAATATCCAACAGTGTTATTTTTCCATCCCAATCTCCTACTGCAAGTTTGGTATTCTCGGTGGAAAAGGCAACTGCCGAGACGATACCTGTTTCCGTTTCAGCAATCAATGAAGAAAAGTTTCCAGTATGTGTATTGTATAACCACACACCGATATGAGATGCCACGGCAATCAGATTTTCATCTGGAGAGAGTGCCGCACCGGTGATCCCCCCTTTTCCTAAACGTGAAATCGCTCCTTGTGGTAAACAGAGATCGTGTTCTGGCAAAAGGTTTTTCTTTAAAACTTCGGATAGCATATCAAAAGAACCTCCTCAAGGTTTCTTAGCAACCATCGTGGTTAAGCATTTCCGCAACCGTTAACTCAAGTAGTTTCCAAATCTTCAGATGGCATTCACGAGTGCGAGGTACCCACTGTGGCGTCAACAAATGTGGTAACGGTAGTAATTCTTGATTTAGAAATGGTCGTAATCTGAAGGACCATTTCATTGTAAATGACGGATTCTTTATTGGATAATTAGACTCTGTACATCCTGTTTCATCAAGACGCGTATACAGCCGATCGGCTAACGTTGAAAACCAATTACATATAGTAAGGTCTGCCTGTGTGTTCAAAACTATACCGGGATAACCTTCAGGACTTGACACAAGTGAAGCACTAAACAGAAAAGGCAGCCCGTTCAACATTTTTTGTAAACACTGCAATGCAATCTCCGATGTGTTGATCTCGTCAGTAAGTGACTCGTCTTCAGGTATCAACTCTCTTAGACACGCGATCAGTTGTTTCCAGATTTTTAAACCATTCTTTTCTACACGATAGTATGTAAAAAAACGAAGAGAAATACCGACAAGGACAATAGGTCCTTCGGAACAGAATAAGGCTTCCGCGTCTTCTTGCTTGTATCGCTTACGAATCGCTTCGGGAGAAGTGGCATCATTCTGCAAGTCAGTTGGTAAATACGAATTGTGTGTTGGCATACACGAATTATCTAACCGCATCAACAAACTAATAAGGAAATTGATGGTTTTATCTACGGACCCGATAGGTATCAGTCCAATATATCCTCCATAGGGCACCCATTTATCGGTATTCCATTCTTCTCGGTTTGGATGTCCACTACAAGATGAGTATGTTTGAATATAAGATAATTGATTCAATAAACTTACAAGTGTACGTACCTCAATGTCAATTTGTTCCAGCAGTGGATGTTTCGTTCCTTGAGAGTTGTAACATAATTTTGTGACTCCATTTTCGTCAATACTACTTCCGTGTTGCTCCAATGCATCTTTTTTATTTAATGCTAATTCAACGTAATGACAAACAAGACTGTATATCCAATTCTGGAGCGAGTTATTAAAATTATACTTAGATAAAGCACCTAACATTGCTTGCACAATCTGCGGCACTATTTGTATCTCAAGATCTTCTATCTTAGCGTTAGAACACCTTCTATGCTTAAGAACATGTCTTACTGCAGATTTTGCTTCTGCTTGTATCCTATTTTTTAGATTTTTTATCGCTACATCATCGCCTTTGACGGCATCAATTACCAATCTTTCGTATGAGACATTTAGCATAATCAAAAACCCCCACAACTCTGTTTTAATTAGGTGACTCACCATGAACCAACTATAGATAACACATCGTCGATTTCTTGCATTGAAAACTACAATTACTAAATCAGCGTATCAATTTCCGGTACAACTACTACAACCATTTGATATGATTTCACTGAATGCTTAACATTGTATTTATTACAATAGTTTGGATAGTTTTTAGGAAATGCACCTTTCGCCCCTCAAATCAGATTCAGGAATCAGAATCAACAGTATGGATGTCATTTAGACATTCCCCAGGTATGAACTCCTTGAATCAACGGTATGAATGACATATGAAGATTAATTTTTTAATACGGTAATTTTGGTGAAAAATCCAGTGCGGTGAATCAACGGTATGAATGCCTTTTGGCATTCCCCGGGAAACCGCGCCTACCGGTTTTGGGAGAATTAGAATTACCGATATAATTACTTAATCCTCAAAAGTCATTCCACTAGCGTTCCCGGGTATGTTATAGTGCATCTGAACTTATTTTATCAAAAGTATGATTAGCGTGAGAAAAGTGTTGAAAAACAAGAAACACAAATAGTATTGTTTATGGTACCTCAGAAATTGTCGAAACGATAGTCAATTAGTGTTAATGTTATTTTTATAAACATTCCGTCCCTACGGGACTCAGTTTATGTTTATCATAGATTTGCTACAAACATTCCATCCCTACGGGACTCAGTAGTTGTTTATATGTAAATCCTATATAATTTCCATTACTACGTCAATCCAATTTTTTGCGGTTAATTAGCCCTAATTTAGATGAATATCGTAAGGTCGATATATCATGGTATAATAGGTGAAACACATCACAGAAATTGTCCACAATATAGTTAATCCTATATCATCTACACTTTAAACTGCCAATAATGGAAAGCCTTTTTCAAGAAACTTGTTTATGAAAGACAATTTTGGAGCAAATGACTATAAACTTCGAATCACCATATACGAAATTAATCTCGCAGTTGAAATCATTTCTTTCAGGTTTATCGGGTAATATCGTCATATCAAAAATACCCCAGTCTGGACCAGGATTTGCACCATTATCTTCGGGTAACGAGCTAATTTCAAACGATTTGACATCTTTTAATTCGACATTAACAAACTGTTCATGATCTTTTCCATAAGGGTAGGTGTTGACCGTAAGTATAATTGTCTTATCAGCATTTCCGATACCTGTAGACCTTCCGTCGGCATCTAAACCCTTGTAATTCTCAAATTTAATCTCAATCCCAGCAATGTAATCATCATGAAAATTATTATACTGTTTTAGTGCTTCTTCAACTTCCTCAAAATTAGTGGCTTCAAATCTGTCATTCATAAATTTATATTTTAATTCTAATTTGTGTCATGTAGATATCTACTTATGAAATATAGAAAAAACAATCAAGACTTCTGGGATATCAACACAACTATCTTGCTTCAATCGTATCACTACTTCTTGAATTCAGCTTTCATTTACATCTAATATAGTTGTTGTCCTATAGGGTATGTAAAGATTTTGGCATAAATATCGTATTTTCCATGTGTATATTTTATAGATTACAGTTATTGGTTTTCACTATACAGTTTACAGTATTATTAAATCTAAGCTATAACATTATTAAGATGATTTTATCGTTTTTCCAACTTAGTACATTATATTAGATGTGTGAGAAAATGTTACACTTTTCCTACAAAGTGTAGGATTGTTTCTTGCTATGCGATTGCCTTTCCTATTAGTCCCTGTCTGGGTTTATAGCGAATTAAACCTCTAATTCTAAAATTTGAAAAAAGTTACAATTTTGTAGTTTTCCTTGATGATTGATGATTCTGTTTTTACTATTATTATTCTCATAAACAAAATATTTACCACCAGATTTACTCCTGAAAAATCAGATTATTGGATTATATTATAATACACTTTATTTTACTACTATGTATTATATTATTTTTCTATATGTTATTGTAACGTATATTTATATTTTTGCCAATGTATATTTTTTATGGTATTAGTTGCTTTGTCATTTATTTTCTTCATATTATTTTTTATTTTAAAACCAGCAATGTGATTTTGTCCTTGCGTCAAGACTCATGAGTGTGGAGTCAAGTATTATACGATTCTCTGTCAGTTTACTATATGTCATAGTCGAATATTCTATATTTTCATCGTACTTCGTCGTATCGAACTTTTCTTATATACGTTATAAAATACCAATCCAGCTGCTTCTGTCCGGATGCAGCTGCATCAACAAAAAACACAAGAGAATCCCAAGTAGCATTATCCATATACTTGGATTCTATAACTCCTAACCCTTGATTCTACATTACACATATATCACACATATTGGCTGTTTGTTTATAGCTTAATTTATTTAAAATCTTATTAAGTAAAAGTATGTATAGTAAGGAATTATTGGGCTGAAGAATTGTTAATCTTTTGTCTAAGTGGACATAGTTAATATCTAATTGGACGTTAATGCAATACTGAGAGCATCCCAGAATGGATTCTCATTTAAGAATTTTTCTGGCAAAATAAATAAAGTAGTTGTGCAGTTTTATTCCGCAAACTAACAGTTTGCGGTACAAAGAATCTTCATGCGGTACGGTAATAGCTCCACTGCCAATTATCCCATTCATCAACTAAACCTGCTTTTACAGGATTATTGAGTACATAACTTATAATCCGTTTCAATTCGTTCGGATTTCGCACACAATGATCGAAACTTTCATGGTGCCAGAAAGCACCGTTGCGCCCTAATAACTGATTGGCTTTCCTTGCTGTATACCCCTTGAGTGATTGCATAATCGATGAGAGTGACTTGTAGCACAAACTGTTAGTTTGTGCAGTTTTATTCCGCGGACTAACAGTTTGCAGTACTTCCAATGGTTGTATTGGAAGTGGGGTAAAGACAACATGGACATGATTGGCCATAATGCAATAGGCCTCTAAACAAAACACCTGCTTATCTCGATAGTGCATACTATCTGCCACTTCTTTAGCAATCTGACCGTCATTGAGCCATATAGGTCCACTTTGTGCATTATCTAACGTTTTTTCAAATTTTTGGAACCATTCACGTTTCTTTTCAAATATCTTATGTTCAACAGCAGCAAGGCGATCGCTGTTTCGTAACTTGAGGACATGTAATTTTTCTACTTCAAGTAATCTTTTTTCCGATCTCCACTGCTGCAAAATACTCCGTGGTAGGGAACCTGCAAGATTGAAGGTAACAAAGAAAGTTGCTCCCGGAGGTTGTATATGGGGCAAATTGCGACGATAGAAAGGTTTGTAGTCAAAGTGATTCATCTGTTGTTCCGTAATTATACTTTACCTCCATCGGTTTTCTAAACTAAACTACCACGTAGAAGTAAATTGTCTTTCATCACAACACCTTCACGATTTTTTGTTCCAGATGGCATATAATGAATTGCTAATGCACGTCGATCACGAGATGAATGGTTACGGTTTGTTTGATGTAGCGTCATACAATGATGTACCATGACATGTCCCGCACGTACAGGAACTGGAACTGAACGATCTACATCTGCATCCACTTGTAATAATGCAGGTAATTTTCCTTTTTCTGATTCAGCACGTCTGTGTGAAGATAATCCCTTTAAATAACTTCCTGGAATAACATTCATACATCCGTTTTCTTCATCTGCGTCATCAAGTGCTAACCAAATACTGACAAGATCTGCCGGTTGACACTGCCAATATGCATTATCCTGATGCCAAAATACTTCTCCACCGTGATAAGCGGGTTTGTAGAGTGCCTGGTCATGAAACAACTGTATATTTTCTCCAATTAGACTTTCAACAATATCCAACATTGGTTTGTGATAGAGTAGCTTCTTGTATTCTTCATCAATTCGCCACATCTCCATGATTTGAAGCATCTCATCAGTAGATTCTTCGTCATCATGGTTTTCAGAATCTTCAACGATTGCAAGGTTACGCATACCTTCACCTTCAGTATTCCGTCTTTTTGCAAACTGTTGATCGTAATGATCGCGTAATACATTTAGGTGATTGTCATCAATGACTTGTTCATCTATTTTTAAATAACCCACTTGCTTAAATTTTTTTATCTGTTCAGATGATAATTTCATTAATTACTCCTTAGAGATATAGTAGCACATTCTTATTAGTCCATAGTAGTTTCATCAAGAATTCTCTGATATGTTTCTCTTGCTACATCATAGGCTTTTTTCGCTGCATCACGTTCCTCTTCTCGAATTCTGTTAACCTTTTGATTCCAACACACATCCACAGCATCCAAACACCATTGGGCACTTTTTCGACTTGCACGAATAGGTTTCTCATCAACAATTACAAATACAGGATTTGTATGTGATGATGGGAATATACGTAATGCAACCCAACTGGATTGACTAATTTCGACATTAAATTCAATTGGGACAATCTTACCGTCTGCTCTTACTTCTTGTCTACCTTCTACCATTCCATTGACAATTAATTCAATTGGAACAGTCCGTGTATCATCAATTCTTGCTCGTTCTATATCCCAATACGGTTGATGATCTAAAGGTCTATTCTTTATTTCATGATTAGGTGTTTCAGGTAATAATCCAGCAAAATTTGCTGTGATTTTAACTGTATTTGGTTTTTCTAAATCCAATTGGCTAATTTCACCATTACCGACTTTTTCACCAACAGGAACACCACCTACAGTGAAATCAAGTAAGTGTGTCTTTCCATCTCCAACATAAGAACGTCCATCACGTAAACCTTCAACCCAGGTATCAAATTCAAGTGGTCCGTCATCCATCTTTACGTAAATACGACCAAGTCCTACACGTTCACCATATATACATGGAAAATCAGTTTCACCGCTTATACGTGTTCGGAAACCGCAATTAAGTGTATGATACCAGATGTTAAGTTCCCATATCGCTGGAGTATCCACAGTGGAGATGAAGTCAACTACATCATGGACAACATCAACGATATATTCATTCGCGCCGATACCGTCAAATGGAGGCATATTGTAATTTGGGAGTTGATCCCCTTCTACAGTTAATCCCCATCCGCTATGACTAAACCCTGTTACTGCGCCTTGTTCTTTTGCCCATTGTAATACTGGTAAATCCCAACTCGGCCAGTCTTCTATACGTTCTACCCCATTATAGTCATCCTCAGTAAGTCCTAATAAAGAAAGGTGTCCAGTATGTGACGATGGAAATCCTGACACTTCTACATCGTAACGCATCACATAGTCATCTGTAGAAAGTTCATGTACTTTACCATCAAAAAATTGTTTCTGAAAATACCAACACGGTCCCCATGAAAGGACACACCCGACATTCAGATCTTCACCGAGAATATGTCGCATCATATCTTCAGGTGTAACACCTTCGGTTGGACTTTCATAATGTGAACATCCAGCAGCATGAACATGATGATCCCCTGAACGCCACCCTTCTGCAGCTATATGTATCCATCTCTCCAATTTGAAGCTTTCTACGTGCTTCTCTGCATTTGGTACAGTAATTGCTTTTGACTTTATCAAATACTCAGGACCACGTGTATACGAGACTGTATAATCTCCTGGTGGAAGTAAAACGGATTCACCATCTTTTCTATAAATCTGGTTATGAAAGAAGAAATCAGGTGCTAATCTTCTTCCTCTCATTGGATACACTCTATTAGATGTATCTCGAATTGTAAATGAGCATGTTGTTGGGTTCCCATCAAAGTCTAATACATTAAATGTCACCTCTACAGCAGGTAGACAATTGAAGAGTATAGGCACTTCACTCCTGAACCCGATATCCTGTGTTCCTTGTCCGACATTAAAACTAAGTGTTGCCTCTCTCTTACCAGAATCTCGACTGAAGATTTGAATAATTCTATATTCTAATTCCAATCCAGATAAACCCTCTTTTAATGGAGGTTTGTTATACATCTGCATTTCAAGAAATCGATGGGGTAAATCACTCTGTTTAATAGTTTTTTCTGGTTCAGCACTTCCAGTGGAACGTTTATATATAGGTTCAGCATTTGGACTTTCTGCTGCAAGTGGAGCAGTTACACCTGCTTCATTATGAACCTTTATTAAAAAAACCCGCCAACCACTTTGCATTAGTTCTTTATTAGTAATTCCTTCAGTTACCTTTACTCGACTCTCTGGGTTAATATGTACTTCAGCTATACAGTACTTATCGAGAGTATTTTGAATATCAATTACTGCTTGCTCATGGTTATTTGAAATGGATGCAGTCTTTATAGATGCTTGGTCTTCATCTGCAAGAGGTGCTCCAACATAATCTAACGCTTCAATTAGTCTTTCAGTAGCTGATACCAATGGTTGAAATTCAACATTTGTCACTAAATCATGTTCATCAGAAAAAGACGGTAATATTGTTATTAATGACAGGACAATAACAGATAAAAGTGATGTAAAGATATTATTAATGAATGACTTATAAATTCTACGATTGAATAATTCCCCTCTCATAGTTCCTCCAAATATGTAGTCTTCTAAATATTACGACTTGTGCCAGTTACGAATTGTTTTTTTATTTTCACGGATTTAGGACATTATATTATAGACATTTCGTCCCTACAGGACTCAAGAGCGTTTGTTCGGCGTTTTCTATAGACATTTCGTCCCTACGGGACTCAAGAGCGTCTCAAATAATGAAGAATATCTATGCAAATTGAACTTACGTATACAATGATTACTAAATGTCATTTATCATAACTGGCAATGTTAATATTTGATTATTTATCTTTACTTAATTGACTAAGCGAAAGGGATGTATTTCGAATACATTCCAATTCTTTACTACTAAAAATACCAGTTTGATAAAGGTTACGATATTCATCAGAGACACTCTGATCAAAAATCATTAGGTCGTCTGTATTAATCGTAACTGGGATACCATAGTCATATAATATACGTATAGGATGTACTTCAATGTTTTTTACACCACCCAACATCACATTGCTTGTTGGACATACGTTTAATTGGATTTTGTTTTCAGACAACCATTTCATAACTTCAACTGACTCTGTAGCTGCTATACCGTGTTGTACTTCATCCAGTTCCAATAGCTCAACAGTTCTACGAATTTCTTCAGCATCCTTAAACTCACCGACATGTGCTTTCAGTTTCATTCCTGCTTTTTGTGCTATTGTATATAAAACCTTAGCCTCTTCAGGAGTACATGCTTCTTCGTGACTATATAAATCAATTGATTTGAATAACTCTAATTCAATAGCTTGAAATGCCAAATTCATCAGTTGTTGATCCTTAACACAATCACGAGCAATACCCAGTTCAGGACGTAAATCAATCTTTCCATGAAAAGACGTTATCAACGATTTTATAAATGTCTGCAGAGAATTTAAGCCCTCTTGATAGAAATTGACCAATCGGATGTCAAAACTTATTTCAAGGATAACAACACCATCTTTTATTGCATCTTCAATCGCAGAGACTGCAACGAATTCAAAACCTTTATTATGCATTAAATGTGGTGTTAATGTTACACTCACGTAATCCATCATACCCTCAAGTCCATTCATTTTGTATGGTGGTTTTGCTAAGGACTTGCCAATCCATTCCTCTACATTCTTCCTTCTTGTACTAAGCAATGCATGGCAATGAAAATCTGTCTTAGGTATAGTCTGTAATTCGGTCAGATTATCTGATTCTAATGCTTGAATGATTGACATTTTAGGATATATAATGAATTCTGAGTGAATGATAATAAATACAAGCAAATAGCATTTTGTTAGATTAATGGAATTATATCAAGGAAATAGGTAATATACAATAAATTCAGGTAAAAAAATGACATACCTATAAGTTGAATCATATTGACTGAGAAATTTGTAATAGGTATAATGGATTTGAATAGATAACGGTTATTAAATAGTAAATTTACAATCTTAGATTAAAGTAGTAAATATACATGATTGACAATAAAACTGGTATAGCATGTCTATAAAAGATCTAATAAATTGTCCAAAATTTAGACTATCCTTGATATGGAGTGTGTCTATAATATTACTGTTTTTTGGTTTTTTCCTAAATTTATGGAAGGTAGCAGATCAAAAATGGTTTGACACCCACCAGAAGGACACTGAAAGCCATGTCATGGGACGGATGGTAAAGTCTCGTCAAGATGGCATCTTCTCAGCAGGGGGTTTGAATGGTTGGGGAACAGCGAAAAAAGCAGATCAAGAATGGATACCAACTGCTGCAAGAGGTCCACAATATAACGCTTATTTGTACAATTATTCATTTGAGAATTTCAAAACATACAATTCACAACCTGGTGGTCAAGGTATGATTTTCAGTTTGCTTGATAAACTGATTCCTGTGTCATCAATAGCAAAATTCTGGTTTTTCTATATTCTAACCTCCCTGTTAACTGCAATTACATTGACATTAATTATAGTATGGTTTTATAGTGAGTTTGGAGGTTTAGCAGGCACTTTTGTCTTAGCTTCTGCAGTATTATCTCACTGGCTAACTGTCTTCGGTAAAAACCTATGGTGGAGTACATGGGGATTCTACTTACCAATGATTGCGGTTTTGTATTTTCTCAAAAGTTACAAAGATTCTACAAATAGACATTTTATCTGGTTTAGTGTATTAATTTTCATTTCAGTATCTATTAAGTGTTTTATTAATGGTTATGAATATATAACAACAACATTGGTAATGATGGTCGTTCCATTTGTATATTATGGTATTATTGATAATTGGAACAAGAAACAGTGGTTGAAATATTCTATTGGTACAGGTATTGGTTGTGGTGTCGCAATTTTTCTAAGTCTCATGATGTTATGTATTCAGATAGGGTCTGTTAAGGGCGGTTTCATGGATGGAATTGATCATGTATTTTATTCCATAGGCAAAAGAACACATGGGGAAGCAGAAGATTTTCCACCAATTTATGGAGCAAGTTTAAAAGCAGGTACGTTTGGAGTTGTTAAGACCTATATCAACGGAGTATACTTTGATTTTAATAACTATTTCAAGATGAATGAATCTTTTATTACAAAGCATTTATTCAAAATTCGTTATAGTTATCTAATTGTTATGTTTATTTTCATGTCAGTTGTAGCTATTATACGAACTAAGCAAAGGACAGAAACTTCACGACAACGAAGTATTGCCTTAATTATAGCGACATGGTTTTCTTTTTTAGCACCATTATCCTGGTTTGTCATCTTTAAAAGTCATTCTTTTATACATACCCACATGAGTTATTTACTATGGCAAATGCCATTTACTCTTTTCGGATTTGCTGTTGTTGGATATGGTATTTATCTGTTATTGAGTAAACCTGACACAGAAACAAGCAAATTGGAGACTGTATGAATACTAATCGTATTGATCGTTGGATTGGAAACAACACATTCAGCTCGGATGAAATAGAGGATAACAGATTCTTGAAAGCTGCCAGTCTTTTCGCAGAAACTGCCATAAACCATGGTAGAGACAGATATAGCGGAAAAGACATGCCATTGTTCGCTGATTGCCTCGATATTGACCATTTAATAGCCCCTCGATCAATGACTTCCTATAAATCTGGAACAGAACCGAAACCGACTGTTTGGTGTTTTTTTCAAAATCAACAGAATTTAATCCGATTACTTACTTCCTTGAGTCAATTCACTGGTGATGCAAAATTTGTGAGTGCTGCAGGTGAAGCAACCGATTATATGTTCAACCATTATTGGTATACTGAAAGTGGTGTTTTGCATTGGGGTGGACATGGTTATGTTGATCTTGTTACAGGAAATAGATATGGTATGAAAGGTGTTGTCCATGAAATAGAGGATGTGTATCCGCTATGGGAATTCCTAAATGCTGTAGATTCTGATCGATGTGAAATGTTAATTAAAGGTATTTGGGAAGCAAATATTAAGGATTGGGATGCATTACACTATAATCGACATGGTGATTTTCATAAGAATGTTGATCATGATAATACATGGAACAGACCGTGGAGTGGTTATAAACAACCTATAATAACCGGAGATCTTTCATTTATAAGTGTCGCATTGGATATGGCTTATGCTGCATATAGTTTGGGGTACCAGAGACATGAGGAAGCCCCACGAATTTGGGCAGAACGTCTTTTGAACTTGATTATAAGACAACGTAATCCAGACACTGGTATACTACCATTCTTGGTACATCCACAAAGTTCTAAACGAGGGTTAAATATATTTGGTAAGAAATATCCTCAGGCAACTGAACCCAGACTTTATGTAGGGAATCTTCTGAACCATGCCATTACACAGATGATGGGTATGTTAACAATAGTGGAAAATGCTGAAAAGAATGGTCGTGTCGGTGAAATGGCACACATTAAAGATGCTTTTGAACAGCACATTATCGGTTTTTTGGATGCCTCCTATGATCAAGAAAATAATACACTTAAGAGTATCATAACTGATGGTACATACCTAACAAATTATCGTATTGAAGGACCATTTCGAGATGCCAAGTTATACTTTGGAGCAAAGGAGGGTGGGGCATTTCTACCTCAATACATTACTCCACTGTTTACCTCAGTTTGTGCACGTGGATATCGTATATCTGGTGGTAGAAATGAATTTAGAGACTACCTTCGAACCATGTTAATACATTTTGATATTGGAGACATTGGGATCGACATTAGTTTAGACCCAGATTTAAACACTAACACTACAGCCTTGGAACCAGCCTATATTTTCGCTTTGGTAGATCTATATCGTGTTGACCCCAAACCAGAATTCTTGGCAATGGCAGAGAAAATTGGTGATAACTTACTACAAGGAAGACAACATTCTGATAGTGGTCTATTTACTCTTGAGGACGATTTCGTTTTTCATAGTCGTGTAATGGATAAAACTGAACTTCAAGAGGGTCATGAAGGTAAATCAGTATCTGAACTCTTGCAGGATAATCATAAGACTGCTAACCTTGATGCGATGGAACCGTTAGCATTACTTAGTATATATGCAGCACAAACAGGACAGTATAGTATGATTCCAGAATGGACTGCTGGTGGCTTATACCTTAAGGTTAATAGTGTTGGACATATTGTAAATAAAGCAATGCAACTATGGTTTGATAAACCTGCATTAAAACAGTTTTATATTGACTCAAATATTAATTGCACATGGTCGATTGATGATTGAATTTAGAGATAACTATTATTGGAATGTGATTAAGGAGAATTATTATGGCAAAAGCACTCTCACTTGTTGCTTATACAGAATTAGAAGATCAAGTTGAAGCATTGGAAAAGGATGGTTATGTCTATTTCCCAAATGTTCTTGATTCCGATGAGATTGATGTATTACGTTCTACCATGGATAGATTAGATACTATTCCTGAATGTTATGACCGTAACCAAACCCCTGAAAATGGTGGTTCATTTGTCAATAAAATCATCAATAATTCATTTAATCGGGATCCTCTTTATCTCGAATTTCTTGATAAATCTCCAATCATTGAAGTTGCGGAAGAAACTCATGGTGGAGATTGTCATTGCATTGGAATGCAATCATGGATAACAGGACCTGGAAGACCGGATCAGGGGTTACACACCGATTACTTACCAATTTCACTCCCATCAGATATCCGTCAAGATCCACGAGTGAAAGTTCCTATTTTTATTACCACTGCACATTACTATCTTAATGATATGTATGAAGAATTAGGTCCGACAAAGTTTGTACCGGGAAGTCATTACTCTGGATGTTCACCAAACGGAGCGACAGAGTGGAATAATAGAACTGAAGAAAGTATTATATGTAATGCTGGGGATGTTGTCCTTTTCCGTAGTGAGGTATGGCATCGTGGTTCTGCCAATACATCAGATGATACACGATATTTATTACAGGTACATTATGCTAAACGGATGATTACACAGAAATATCCTCCTTATTTGAACAAATTCCAATTTGATGAAACAATACTTGACCAAGCCAACCCACGTCAGAAAAGACTCCTTGGTGACCACGGTCCAAGTAATTACGATTGATGTGATAGCCTACTAATGATGTCTTTACTTATTCCTTAAATTAGAATTTATCGACCATATATTTCTTATAGGAGACACGAATGGATAATGAAATTATGACAAATGAAGAAAATTATGCATTTGATGTGGCAGGTTACCTACACATCCCCAGTGTATTAAGTGAGGAAGAAGTATTATCCCTAAACAGTGCTTTGGATGCAATATCAGGAAATGGAAATCTATTAGGTGGATCAGATACAAATAGGAAATTCTTTCGCGACCTACTTGTCCATCCAACACTGGTGTGGTATTTGAATCAGATAATTGGACACGGTTTTCGTTTAGATCAAGCACCCTCACTATTAGGTTATAATGATGGCGAAACAAGTATATCACTTGAGGGTGGTGATGAGCCGAGAAATCCCTCCCTTGCATATCGTATTCAAAAAGATAGAAGAAGTTGTCAGAGCGTAAAAGCAATATGGGTGTTGGAAGATGTTGTAGATGATGATGGTGGATTGGTCGTTGTTCAAGCAAGCCATAAGAGTAATGTACCAACACCTGATGATTTGAGCACAGGGGCGGATGATATGGGTCTTGTAATCCAACCTTCCCTAAAAGCTGGAGATCTTTTCTTAGTAGCTACAACTACGCTTCAAGGTGTACGTCCATGGAAAGAAAAACCGAAACGTTTATTGTCCTACAAGTATGCAGCGCGTGCAGCAATCCAATCTAATCCAGAGGGACCACAATCTGAAACTGAATCATTACCCCGATGGTCAGATGAAGCAGCTGAAGCACAAAAAGCAGTTATGTATGTTCCCGGTTTTAAAGGGTCAAATCCTCCACCTGTCATTAATACGGATGGAGAAAAAACTTGGGTAGAGGATGACCCGACAGTTTTACATCCATCATATTATACACGTGATCCTAACTCTGGAATTGATGAGAAAGAATTCTATTTTTGGGATCTAAACGGTTATCTTGTTGTCCGTGGTTTAATGGATGAACAATGGCTTGCTGAAGCTAATGAAGCCGTTGATAAGTTCCAAGATCGTATTGTCGTTGGATCAGAACTGGCTGGTGGATCAGTAAGTCAAGCAGGCACAGGACGACCACTTCTATCCGGTTTATTAGATCTCCCTGATCCGTATAATCAACCATTCCGTAAGATGATTGCTCATCCTGAAGTTATTCAGAGAATGAACTGGATGGGAGGCAGTGGCTATCGCTGTGGTGGTGCAACTGTATTCTGTGCTGTTGAAGGTACATCAGGACATTCACTACATGATGGAAACGAACCAATGAGTCCATCAAGAGGTTACGATTTTAAGAATGGACGTAGTTATGCTGAAACGGTAACTATTACTTGGCAATTGCGTGATGTTCAACCGGGCTTAGGTGGATTTGCATGTGTACCTGGATCACATAAGACTCAGTATTCAATGCCTCGTGGTATCCGTACTTGTGATGATACAATGGGTTTGGTTGTTCAACCAGTCATGAAGGCAGGGGATGTACTCTTCTTTATGGATGGTGGCTGTACACATGGGGCTTTAGCATGGAAAAATCCAACTCCAAGACGTGGTGTATTAATCAAGTATCAATCCAAAAATGTAAATTGGGGTGGAGGTGTCGTTGATCCACAAGACCGATGGGGTGATATGGTGGAAGACATGACAGAGGAACAATTTGCTGTAATGCGTGGTCCTGAAAGAGATGGACGACACAGAACTGTTCCACGTCTGATAGTAAAAGATGGTGAAGTTTTTGTGTCATACGATGCTGAAGGCGACAGTTATTCATCAAAATATCGTAAACCCGGTGAGAAACGTTAATAAATCTATAGTGTGTGTAAATCCTGTTATTAAGATCTTTTTTATAAAATGTAAGGGGTCGCCAGCAAACCATTGGTAATGAATCAGAATTGAAAGGATTATAATGTCTGGAAGAAAAGTTCAATGGGAAAGAATGTTTCCCGATGAATTAGAAGAAGGATTCAAAGAGTGTCCAATTGTATATCTACCTTATGGTCTATGTGAACCACATGGTTGGCATAATGCTGTGGGTTTAGACGCAATTCGAGCACATGAGTGTTGCATTCATGCGGCACAAGTTCATGGAGGAATTGTAGCACCACCCTACTACTGGCACTGTCATGAGATTAGTGGTTATGGTTCATGGGGACATGCGAAAATAAACCAAGAAAGAACATGGTTAACAGCCATTCCACCATGGATGTTCCTAAAGAGTATGTGTTATCATATTCGAGCAGTGGATGCTTTAGGTTTTCAAGGTGCAATCCTATTCTCTGGACATTCAGGACCACACCACCAAGATGTTCCTATTGTAATTGATATTATGCAACAACACGTAGGTGTACGATTGTATTCACTAATGGGTATAGGACTTAATAGAGATGATTTTGAAGATGGTAAAGGTATGGGAGGACATGCCGGTCGTGGGGAGACTTCTGCTCTATGGGCGGTTGCCCCAGATTGTGTAGATATGTCCAGGATGCCGGAAGATGACACACGAAAACCTGATTTTGCTATGGGTGACTATAATGAGTCTTCAAGTCGTCTTGTTGGTGAAAAGATGGTTGAAGGGATTATTGAACATTTTGGAGATAAAACAGAGAAATTGTTGATTGAACATCAAAATGAAGGAGCGAATACTACACCATTGACCTTTGATGATGTAGAAGGGATTTGGGAAGAAGAGATAAGACCGAAATTAACTGATTTTGCATCTATGCAACCCCCGAATCCTGAACCACCTAAAGATTCTCAATGGCACGCTAATTCACGGATTCCAAAAGGACGCATTTTGTAGGTAGAACTAAAGGGTATAGTTTATGGCAAAAGAACTATCACTTGTTGCATACAATTCATTAGAAGATCAAGTAGAAGCTTTGGAGAAAGATGGATATGTATATTTTCCAAGTGTACTTGATTCACAAGAAATCGCAGTTCTACGAGACACAATGGATCGTTTAGAAGCAATACCTGAGTCCCATGACAGAGACGAAACACTTGAAAAAGGGGATGCGTTCTTACATAAACTCATCAGCAACTCATTTAATCGAGATTCACTGTATCTTCAATATCTTGATAGGTCACCAGTGATTGAGGTTGTGGAGGCTGTTCATGGGGAAGATTGCCACTGTATAGGAATGCATTCATGGTTGACAGGTCCAGGAAGACCAGATCAAGGTTTACATACGGACTGGCTGCCAATGAGTCTTCCAGCAGATGTACGAAATGACCCTCGTGTCAAAATACCTATTTTCATCACAACTGCACACTATTACCTTAATGATATGTATGAGGAGTTGGGTCCAACAAAATTTGTACCGGGTAGTCATTTATCTGGCTGTTCACCTAATGGTGCAACTGAATGGAATAATCGAACTGAAGAAAGTATCTTATGTAATGCTGGTGATGTTGTGCTATTCCGTAGCGAAGTATGGCATCGAGGGACAGCAAATATAAGTGATGAAACACGCTATCTTATGCAGGTACACTATGCGAAAAGGATGATTACACAGAAATATCCTCCCTATTTAAATAAATTCAAGTTTGATGAGAACATACTTGCCCAAGCAAATCCACGTCAAAGGAGACTCCTTGGTGATCATAGACCGAGCAATTATGATTGATATGTAGTGAGTCACCATAACTATATGAATACCCAACTTTCAACTAATCAGATTGATTATTACCAAGAAAATGGCTTTCTCATAATTGAGGATTTTCTACAAGGACCAGAATTATCATTATGGCAAGATGTTATAACTGAATCAGTCAAGAATTTCATAGAATGTGATGACTTAAACCTTTATCAAAGTGCAGACAATTACTACAGCAATGTCTTTATTCAATGCGTGAATCTATGGAAAACTGATGATAGGGTTAAGGAATTAATACTCAACGCTGATTTAGGTAGGATGGCAGCAGATCTGGCTGAAACAACAGGTGTGCGTTTATATCATGACCATGCTATGGTAAAACAGCCGTGGGCAAATCCTACGAATTTTCATGTTGATAATCCTTATGATCCCTTTTATTCACACCAAGCAATCATGTTTTGGATAGCACTTGACGATGCAACAATTCAAAATGGGTGTTTGTATTTCTTACCCGGAACACATAAAAGCTGTGGTTTTGAAGTGGGTGGAATTCTTGGTGAAGTTGGTGTTGGAGAATTGTTTAAGGAATATCCAGAGTGGGCAGGAATTGATCCGTTTGTAGCTGAAATGAAGGCTGGTGATGGCGTTTTCATTAGTGGCTTAGTTGCTCATGCTGCCGGACCTAATATGACAACAAATCTACGCCGTGCTTTTGCTATGCTGTTTATGCCTGAAGATGCGACATTCAATGGCAAGAAGAGTGCATTACCAGAAGAAGTGTTTGTAAAATTAAAGACTGGTGATATCTTAGCAGATGATGTACATCTACCTTTAATATTCTCATACGAAAATGGTGATCCCCAGTAAATCTATTTATCTAAGAATCTAATAGCATGAATAATTACTTTACATTGTAAAACACATAAATGACACTGAATATATCGAAGAAAATACCCATTGGCACACGTTTCGAATTTGGTCAACACCATTTTCATTTTGGTGAGGAGATAGTTGAATTAACAGATTCAAGTCATCTGCTCAATGATATTGATGCCTTACATCAAAGAATAGATGTGGACGGTTATCTATTTATCCGAGGTTTTCATCCCCGTGAGGCTGCAGAAAAGGCAGCACTATGGACATTACAAGCAATTGGCAAAAACGGTGGAATTAAACCGAATACACCTGTAGAACAAGGTATCATTAGTGATGATAATCGTACATTTAGTTTCTTTCGACAAACAGAAGTGGCACATGCAAAACCAATTCTTGATGTTGTAGATAGTCAAGAAACAATGAGATTTTATGAAGAATTCCTTGGTGGTCCTGTAATCACATTCGATAAACGGTGGCTCCGGTGTATGGCAACAGGTGGACACAACCATTTTCACTATGATAGTGTTTATGTTGGACGCGGTACACAAAATCGATATACGATGTGGAGTGCATTGACAGACATTAACTTGGAGAACGGTCCATTGGTTATTTGTCTTAATTCACATCGTCATAATCAATTAAAGTCAACCTATGGTGCCACCGATATGGACCGTGATTTAACAGATGCGGTTTTTAGTACTGAACCGAGAGAAATGGTTGATAAGTTCGGATTCACATTAGCTACGGCACACTTTCAACCGGGTGATGTAATAATTTTTGGTCTTTACATGATGCATAGTAGTGCCCCAAATCGTTCTGATTGCTACCGTATCAGTATTGATACACGATACCAACTCGCATGTGAGGAAAAAGATGAACGTTTTTACTTCCGAGATGATGGTACATGGCTTGGGAATTTCTATAATAAGAATGTAAAATATAAACCGATGGCAGACCTTCGAAAAGAGTGGGGTTTAGATTAATATTGACACTTAACTGATACTTCTTAGAATGGTGTTTAACCTACTATGGTAGAGTATTGAATTAATTACACATTTGGTTATGTTAGGAGGTAACACCGATTCTGGATTACCACTGAGTTAAGTCGTGATTCGAAGATCGCCTTTATAGCGGCGGGTATAATTATCTTCATACTTCACTATAATCTGATATAACTATATTTAGTAAGGATTTCCCCTATTTCTACAGACATATCACACCTCTGGCGTAAGGAGAGGACACCGAAACGGACTATAAACCTATACCCACAAAGTATAGAAAAGGGCATCAGTAAAATCGGTCTCTTTGCTCCAGCGGAGCAATATGTCTATAGAATGTGGATTGACAACCCGCTGCACTCCCGGGGAATGCCCATAAGGCGTTCATACCGTTGATTTCGGAGTGCTATGTGCAAGACATGTGTAAACTTTAGTATGTATATAGCACTCCTCTGGAGTGCATCTTTCTTCAACACGTTTTTTCTACAGACATATCACGCCTCAGGCATGAGAATGTGTAATCTACGCGGACGTATAAACACAGATGATAAAGCATCAAAAAGGGCATCAGTAAAATCGGTCTCTTTGCTCCAGCGGAGTGCTATGTGTAAATAAATCCAAACTTTAGTATAATAAAAAGTAAACACTGATAAACATTAAATTCTGAAGAATATTGAGAAATATCAGATTACTTTAATAATAAGGAGATTTTGATGATATATAGGATAAACTATTTCTTCATATTTATAATGATTTTAACATGTCTTGCTTCATGTATTCAGGCAGAGGCAAACACAACTGCAACCGGAACTGTGTATTTAGATTCCAATCAAAACCAAGTAAAAGATGTTGACGAGAATGGTCTGTCTGGGGTCCGTGTATCGAATGGAACAGATATTGTAGAAACAGATGAAAACGGAGAGTATTCTCTAAATGTTGACGATGACACGATCATCTTTGTCATAAAACCGAGAGGATATATGACACCTGTTAATGAAGATCAACTTCCTGTATTCCATTATATACATAAGCCCCATGGTTCTCCAGATGGTTTAAAATATGCAGGTGTAGCCCCAACTGGACCACTACCAGAATCGATTGATTTTCCACTTTATGAACAAGAAGAGCCTGATACCTTTAAAATCCTTGTATTTGGGGATACACAACCTACAAGTATGCAGGAAATTGAGTGGTTAGCACACGATGTTATTGAGGAAGTGATTGGAACTGAGGCTGTATTTGGTATTAGTCTCGGTGATTTGGTGGGAGATAAATTAGAGTTATTTCAACCATTAAATGAAGTCATGTCAACTGTTGGCATACCTTGGTATAACGTATATGGTAACCACGACATGAACTTTGCAGCTACTGAAGATAAATATGCAGATGAAACATTCGAACGTGTCTTCGGACCCACCTGTTATTCATTCGATTGGGGTCCGGTACACTTCATCAATATAGACAATGTTAAGTTCTTCCGTAATGCTGATAATCGACCTTCATATTCCAGTCATGTTGGTGAAAAACAACTGACATTTATAAAAAACGATTTGGCTTTTGTACCGAAAGATAGGCTTATTGTCGTGTCATTTCATATACCATTAAAAGAAATGAGTGATGTGGATAAATTGATGAATCTGCTTGGTGATCGTCCGAATACATTATCCTTATCAGCACATACACACATTCAACGTGATGAATTTGTAGGTCCTGAACACGGGTGGCATGGTGAACAACCGCACCACCACCATAATCATGCGACTACATCGGGTAGTTGGTGGCAAGGCACACTGGATGAAGTTGGAATTCCCCACACCACGATGCGGGACGGTGCACCAAATGGGTATGGTATCTTCACCTTCACTGAAAACAAATATTCAATTAGGTTTAAAGCAGCACGACGTCCAGCAGACTATCAAATGAATATATGGGCACCATGGGAAGTTCAATCAGATGAAACATCAAATACAGATATCATAGTTAATATATTTGGTGGTACAGAACGTTCTAAAGTCGATTATCGGCTTGGTGATGACAATGAATGGATAAAGATGGACTATACCCCTCAGAAAGATCCATTTTTTGTAGATGTTAGGGCGAGGGATGGAATGATTAACCTTGAACGCAAAATGCACAGTGATGTTCGCAATTCGATGGGTAATTATTTGAAAGAAGACACAAAATTCCCAAAAAGAGGAAAAGGTCTTGGTTACAGTGTTCCAACATCGAGACACATGTGGCAAGCGAAACTGCCTGAAAATGTACCTGTTGGAACTTATGTGATTTATGTGCGAACAACTGATATGTTCGGTCAGACAGACATAGGACGACGAATCATCAGAGTGGATTAACATCTTTTCCAATTGGATTGCTTATATGGACTTAATTACACCATAACACTTTCAATCCAATTCTCATCAATTTCAAGACCGAAACCGGGAGCATCAGAGGGGACAAGATAACCATCTTTAATCACTGATGTTCCCGGTATTTTCACCATCTCTTCTAAAGGAACTCCAGGAGAGGATACACCTTCTGAACGTTCACCCCAGGTAATTGCTGGCATTGCATAAGATAGGTGTTGTCCATACGGATAATTCATACCTCCATGAGCTATGACAGATATCCCATGTGCTTCAGCAATATGACATATCTTCTGAGCCGAAGTGATACCACCACACCACAAAACATCAGGCTGAAAAATATCTACTAATCTTTGACCAGCAGCATTTGCAAATGCAGTCGGTAAATACCAGTGTTCACCTGTAGCAAGTGTTTGCCAAGGAATACGTTCCCGTATTGTCTGATATCCCACTGTATCATCAGCAGAAATGTAATCCTCCATCCATTTCAGTCCATACGGTCTCAATTTTTCACAGACACGTACTGTATGCTCCACATCAAAATTCGTCCATGCATCTAACATTAACTCAATGTTATCACCAATTAATTCACGTGTATTAGAGACCAATTCTTCCAATTTATGTATTCCATCTAACCCATGTTCGGGTCCATAAGGGGTGAATAGTTTTGTTGCTTTAAACCCTAACTCCATATACCATTCCTGATCAAATCCTGAGGCATAACAGAAGATTTTGTCCTTTTGAGGTCCACCGAGAAGTTCATACACGGGTTTATTCAACAGTTTACCTTTTAGATCCCATAAAGCACAATCCACTACACTGATCGCATAACTTGACAAACCTGTAGCCCCAAATGCTGTCGATAAACGTACCATGATATCCCATAACTTTTCGGTTGCCATACAGTTTTCACCCAAAAGATTTGGCACAAAATGGTCCTCTATAATTCGACAAACTGGACCACCGTAGAGTGAAAGACCAAAACCCCATGTGCCATCTTCTGCAGTTACAATTACTGCAGGACGTTTCCAATTCGATGATGAGATATGACGTCCTTCTTCCCATAATGTGGAATACATGTCTATCGGTCGATTCAATCTATATTCCTTAGTTTTAATCGGGGTACGAGGTTTTGTTGTTGGTTGTGGATTTAGTTCTATTTCAACAACGCGTATTTCTTTAATTTTCATTAATTTCCTTACCTATATTATCCTTCGATTCGTCCAAATTCGTTCAAAGTGTTCAATGTATCAATTGTAAACTTGGATTGCCATTCTTTCTTGGCAATTTCCCATACTTCTGGATGTAAATCGCCCCATGAAAAATTGGGTGACCACGAACCATCTTCTCCTTGTTGCTTTATCTCAAAATCTAAGTTCATATCAACTTCTTTTCTTAGAATATCTAATAAAGGTGATGAAGGTGTAGTGACCAACCAGATTGGTTTAAGTACATAATCATTTAGTTCATCAGGAGATTTAGCAACAATTTTCAAAGCAGATTGCTCGATTTTCTTCCATAATTTATCTATATCTGGTATGTTTTCAGTTTCTGCGAGTCTTGAACAACAGAGTAGATCGTGCATTTCAAGGTCATCTTCACGTGATATAATATAGTTTATTACATCTGAAGTAAGAGATTCTAACCAATTTTTGGAGACAAGTTCCCCACCAAAATCATGTAAATAACCAACTATTTCAACACGAGGATTGATTAGATATCTTCCAAAACATTCTCTGTTACCTTCATAAGTCCACCACGGTGCATGGGGTGCATTCTCAACTTCAGGAGGGATTATATCCCACACCTTTTCATTTTCATCGTAGGTATTTAGGAAATACTCTATCCCTTTCTGTACTATAGTATAGTCAACGTTCACACCGATTTCTTTAAATATCTGAAATGCACCGGTCGTAACAATAGCAGAAGATGCAGTTGTACGTAGATCTGGTTCCAAACTATGTCCAAAACCTCCATCCTCATTTTGATAGGATGTCAGGACTTCAAGCACTGCATCAAAAGACCCATTCTCAAAATGGTATTCATATCGTTTTTTGTCAAGTTCACGTCCCTGATTATTGATAAAAGATTTAGCCTGCTGGAATGACTTATTTGTTAGTTGGTTCATTCAATGTAAGATTCCTTAAATATTTTGAAGAATAATTAATTAGACTCATCTCAATTAATATCTATCTGTATCTTAAATTATGAGTTCGTCGGTTATTTGACTTTTTCGACAGTTCATTGTATTCATACAACAAAATGATAACATCTATGAAAAGTATACTAAAATCTGTTAGAAATAGAAAAGAAAAAGTTGTGTATTTTCATTTTAGTATAATAAAATTGATACAGTGCTGTATCCTTCATTGGGTGTTTAAACTTATTGTAACCCAATCCACCAACTATACCTTGTAAGTACTTATACTAAAGTTTGGATTTATTTACACATAGCACTCCGATGTAGCAAGAAGAAGGATTTTCAGAAGCACTTCTGTAGAAATAAGGGAATCCTTTATGCATTCCGGGGAATGTCATAAGGCATTCATACTGTTGATTCTGATTTCTGATTAGGAGAAATACTCCTGATATTCATACCATCCGGTTGCAGTTTTCATTTAACAAGCTTATATTAATAGGGGATGATTGATTAATTGATAAAATACATTGAAGAATACGAAAAGATAATTCAACTAACCTTGTAGAACAATTGTGATTTTTCTTAGAATAATAATAAGAGTGAAATATTGCAGCGAGACTTTATTAAATTTGTTATTTGATCTTTTCCTAAGCATTGCTCTTATTTACAGTTAGGAGCGTTTTCGTAAGCACTCAGAATACAATAATCTGATTTATTAAACTCACGTCATTACAGGTAAAGCATGGAATGTTGCATAAATTAAGTCTTAACATGTGAAAAGAAAGACTAAATCTATCGAAATTCGCATGAACCTATAAGAAGCCACAGGGGGTATAAATGTTACGTTACATTCTTACAAGCCGAGTTATTCTGGTGGTATTCGTTTTGTGTGCCGTAATTGTAGCGAGCATGCAACTTTATAGTTACCACGTTCGACGAACGACTGAAGCTGAGTTACAACAAACAATACAAACCCTACGGACACTGAAAAAAAGATATGAGACACGTAAAGAAGAAAAAACAAGCAAGTTGACGAAGCACGAAATCAACGGAGTACACATAGACTCTTCCAATCAAATAATGAATTCACGGAAATCCGTAGAGACACCTTCGTTACAAGGAGAGACTATCACACCACACAAGGGTACAGTGGCGGATGACTCAATTGGTTCACTAAGAGAACAGGTCTCCGATGATGTCATTGTCTCCCCCTACGGTTTCGGTCCCTATCCTGAAGTGCCTGAGGAAATGTCCGTAGATACATTTCCTTCTCCCTCCGTAGAACATGAATTACTTGCACGTGTCCGAATAAAACTTCTTGCCGAAGGCATCAATGCCCGCGGCGTAAATATGGAAAATGGACGTATCTATCCTGTTATCCCGGGAATAGTTTTCGTGATATGGAAGGAATATGAAAGACCTGATGGCAACGTCAGATATATTAGTAGTATGCTCGCACATCCGTCTGATGGTGTTAGGATTAACGCTATTAGAGAACAAAAAGGAAAAGATTTTACAGAGGCAGATATACCATCAGACATAAAACTTATGTCTTTTGAAGAGGGGGCAATAGACCCTTATACATACTTGGATTTACCACGACAATAATACGTTTCAACAGGAGATTTTTTTCATGTCCACCAAACACAAAAAGCCACTTATATCAAAAGTAGTTCTCCTCTTTCTACTTTTCTTCTGTGTAATCTGTTTCATTTTGCTATACCCAACTGAGAAAACAACTCAAGTACATACACCATACAATATTGCGTGGAATGACGCATTAACTGCAAGACCACATCTCTCTGAAACGCCTCAATTTATGAAGATTGAAGAATTCCCACCTTTGTCCACTCAACAAACACAACTTTTAGATCAACTCCTAACAGAATACGATAAATATACTACAAAAGTAAGAAACGGTGAGATTGAATTCTCAGTGACGTTGTATATAAAGAGTTCATCCGTTCCTGTTAACTTCTTCGTAGAACTTTGGGAAGCAACAAAAAATCTTCTGAACCCTCCAAATGAAATGACAACTGAAAAACATGAGGAGTATATCGTTATAGGAGAGTGGGATATCACATACCGGTTTGATCATGATATCGAATTCTTTGACATAAAAGCATACAAAAAGCGTGAGATGGATAAAAGAATGATTCTAACTTATACACAGGACGGACATGCCCAATCTGATATCTGGCGAAGGACACACCATCAATTCCTAAGACATGGAAAACAGACACTATATATTCGAGATGGTGCGGTGTGGAAACAATATAATAAATGGAAGAATTCCCTATCTATAATGACACACGTACCCCATTTTGACGAGCGATATAATCCCTACTGGTGGCTACTCGGATACCCCGCAGACTTCACTACATTTATTGGCTCTCATAAAACAACAGATATCAAAACGGTTGAAAATGATGGAAATACCCAAGTTTATCTCCAGCTATACCACACAGAGCATGTAAAAACTACCTATAGAGCAATAACTCTCGAACTCTTGATGCATCCTCAAACGGGTATCCATCCCATACGTATCCTGATAGGCACTCGAACTGCGGCAATGGAACCGGAAATTAAGGAAGAATGGTTAGGTCCACCAAAACCAGTAAAGGGTAAATACTTCTACACCGAAAGTATTAATTTTCAGAACTTAACATCTGAACTCACACAATATGACCCAGGAATCTGGTTACCTGAAACGGTTACCGAACAACCGATAGGTGGGGAAACACTCTCCAGACTTTACCCCGACCTTTCCCGGAACGAATATCCTATGATCATGAGCGAAGCAAGTTTACCATCCGATTGGTTCAACGAAAAGATTGAAAATCCTCCGCATTGGAAGAGGATCATGAAAGTTAAACGCGCTGCCTTTAATCTTCCAGACTTGCAAATGCCGGATTTCAGTCCGAAAAGTAAGCATAGATAGACAGTTTTCAACAATATACCTTTCACCCCACTGGACTTTGATTTTGGGTAAGGATACTGACTCTACAAACCTTTCCCCTCTGGGACTATTCTTCTGTTTAGTAGATCAATTTATCAGACAGTTACCATTTCCAAAGTATAAGTGAACAATTAACTACTTTTCATTGTATAGATAGATTTGCCTTCAAAAGATTGTCTAATTATATTGCATCAAATGTCTGATTACTGTATATTGTTGAAAAAAGATGTAATATCAAGGTGTTATAACAGTGGTAATTATATCAATTGTATCCGCTATCTCTTTGACAAATTATTGACATGTAATAGAAAGTAATTTTTTAAGATAGTTTATATAAGGAGAATTGAAGTGAATTATAAGATAACCGTTTTTATATTCATATTCCTCTGTCTTACTATATGGTCTAATTCGATTTTGGCAAATATCTCTGATGGTCTTGTTGGATACTGGCCACTTGATGGAAATGGAAAAGATGAATCAGGTAATGGTAATGATGCAGAATTAGAAGCTGGAGCTGATTGGGTAAAAGATGGTTGGGTAAATGATGCTCTTATGACAGATGGTGAAGGTGGCCATGCAGTTGTAGATACAGCTTTTAAATTGGTAACACTGGAGATAACTGTAGTAGCACGTATTAATGGTTGGAGAACTATACCATGGTCAGGAATTGTTGTTGGGCGGAGTCCTACTACATTTTGGATGGGTGTTGCTGACAACGATACTCTAACCTATGTTTGGAATGATAACAAAGCTGAGACATGGGGATGGAAAGGGGCTCCTGCTGTTCCAGAAAATAAATGGGCATTGGTTGCTATTGCTATTGAAAAGGATAAAGCCACAAGTTATATTTATCATAGGGATAGTGGTAAACTTGATTCTGCTGAGAATAAAATACCACATATTGAACAGACTGTCATGAACCTTAAATTTGGGTGGGATGATTGTTGTGGTGCCAGATATTGGAAAGGCATAATTGACGAAGTCATGGTATTTGATCGCACACTAAGTGCTGATGAAATTGAACAATTAGCTGCACAAGGTTTAGCTGTTGATAATAAAGGTAAACTATCAACCACTTGGGCAACCCTTAAACATAAGTAAATTTACTTGTGTTAATGTCGGTTAAATCAAATCCCAATGATTTTTATATTGCTCAATAATTGATTATTTAGATATGGAAGGACTTGACCAAGATTGGAAAAAGTGCCATTTAGGCGTTATGCTGCACTACTGTCACAATATCTAAAACCTCTAAAGTATAGAGTAGCATTTCTTGCCGTTTTTATGTTTACAGGGATTGGTCTCCAATTAGTTAATCCCCAAATACTACGGTATTTCATTGACACTGCCAAAGATGGTGGTGAAACGCGTAACCTCATAATTGCTGGTTGCGCGTTTCTTGCTATTGGACTCATTAGACAAATTGTCATGTTAGTTACAACCTATATGGGACAGGATGTCGGTTGGCGTGCAACTAACGAAATGAGAGGGGACCTGGCTGAACACTGTTTACAACTAGATATGTCATTCCACCATGAACATACACCAGGGGAAATGGTTGAACGGGTTGATGGAGACACAACTACACTCTCAAACTTTTTCTCCGAATTCATTATATCTATCCTCGGTAGTTTTATTTTATTAATCGGTGTCATTATCCTTATTTATCGTGAGGATTGGAGAATTGGCTTTGCATTAATTGCCTTCGTTATTATTGCATTGATAATATACAACCTAACACGTAATATCGCTGTTCCAATATACACATCGGAACGTGAAGGATATTCAAAGTTATTCGGTTTTCTGGAGGAACGATTCACTGGTATACCTGATCTCAGGACTAACGGTGGTATCGGTTATACTCTGGATCGATTTTACGATGAAAATAGAGATGTATATGGTCGTTCTGTAAAAGCACATGTAATGGGTGAGGTGTTACAGACAATTAGTGGTGTGATGTTCACACTGGGATTTGCCTTGAGTATGGGAATATGTATATACCTATTTCAAAGAGGTGATTTCACGATTGGTACAGTTTATTTAGTGATTCATTATACCAGAATGCTGCGCGGACCCCTAATTATGATTAGCCGTCAAATAAACGAATTACAACGTGCAACCGCTGGTTTCACACGTATAGAAGAATTATATAGTATAAATTCTGTTATTGAAGATGGTACAGAATCCCTTGAAAAACATAATACACATGGAATTGAGTTTGATAATGTATCGTTTCGCTACACTGATGATGAGTATGTACTCAGAGATATATCATTCCAATTACAACCCGGTAAGTCGTTAGGCTTATTGGGAAGAACCGGAAGTGGAAAAACGACTATTACCAGACTACTCTTTCGCCTTTATGATGTGAATCTTGGCACAATTAATATGGGTGGTAAAGATATTGGTACACTCTCTTTAGATGAACTTAGGAATAGAATTGGATTGGTTACACAAGATGTTCAACTCTTTAATGCCACCGTTAGAGATAACATGACACTATTTAATAGTGAGATATCTGACAAAGAAATACATACAGTAATTGATGAACTTGGTTTAACCGATTGGTATCAATCACTGCCAAATGGTCTTGATACTCTTCTTGAAGGGACAGGTATGTCAGCTGGAGAAGCACAACTATTAGCATTTGCAAGAGTGTTTCTGAAGGATCCAAGTATAGTTATTTTAGATGAACCCTCCTCAAGATTAGATCCTGCCACAGAACAACGAATTGATCAAGCTGTTCAACGTTTGTTAAATGGAAGAACCAGCATTATAATTGCACATAGACTTGGAACGGTACAACAAGTAGATGAAATTATGATTCTACAAGACGGGTCTATCCAAGAATATGGAGATCGAAACCAACTCGTGAATAATCCAAGATCAGTCTTCTCTGGACTTCTTAAAACAGGTATGGAGGAGATGATACAGTGAAAGCTGGTAAAGCCACTATTCATTTATTACGATACCGTCCATTTCTGTTTCTCGGTACAATCTTATTACGCGGGTTAGATGATTTAATGCCTTTTGTGGTTGGAATCATCATGAAAGCTTTTTTCGATACGCTATCAGGAGATTCTACTGCAGGATTTAACGCATGGACAATAGTCGCTCTATTTGTCATTGCTGAATTAGGAGATAGAAGTGTATTAATTAGTTCAGCATTTGTGTGGGCAAGATGGCGATATGCAATTACAAGTATTCTAAGAAAGAATCTTTTAACGTCAATTTTGAATATGTCTTCCCCTCAGCGTGTCGTATCGACTTCAGGTGAAGTTACAAATAGGTTTAGAGATGATGCACAAGCAATATTGAGTTATCTTGAACAGTATATACATTTATGGGGGAATCTTACATTTGCTGTATTAGCATTTATCTGGATGATACGAATCGATGTCTTGGTAACCATCATTACTGTCATTCCAGCTATACTGATTATTACCGTAGTAAATGTGTCAAGAAAATTCATTCTAAGGTATAGAACTGCACAACGTGTTGCAACTGAACAATCTACTAACTTCATAAATGAACTGTTTCAATCTATATTAGCAGTGAAGGTTGCTCGAACGGAATCTAACGTAATTACTCATTACAGAAAACTCAATGATTCAAGAAGAAAAACAACACTTATAGACAACCTTTTTAACCAAGTTCTTCGTTCAATAAGTTTTAATATAAATAATCTTGCTACCGGTGTGATTCTTATTCTTATCGCTGAACAGATGAAGTCAGGAACCTTCACCGTAGGAGACTTTGCACTCTTCACAACCTATATCGGGGATGTGGCAAGAAGCGGTTCATTAATTGGTAGTACAATGGCACAACATAAGAGGGCAGAGGTATCATTTTCTCGTATGGAAGAAACAGTCGATGAAATGCAAGTAAATGATTTAGTCGAACATACACCAATATATTTAATTGATAAACAACCGAAATTAACTGCTATTGAAAGGACATCAACTGATAAATTAGAGAATCTAACAGTTTCAGGACTTACCTATCAATATGATAATGGAATAGATGGTATTGAGAATATAGATTTGAATATTTCTGCTGGTTCATTTACAGTAATTACTGGACAGATTGGAGCAGGAAAAACCACTCTCTTACAGACATTATTAGGTATTTTACCTAAACAGTCAGGAGAAATTTATTGGAACGGATCTTTAGTCGAAGATCCTAAATCACATTTCATTCCTCCTCGGTCAGCATATACACCACAAACACCGAAACTCTTCAGTGAGAAAATGAGTGATAACATTTTGTTGGGTATACCATGGAATTGGGATTCTCTAAATAGGGCAATCCGTCTCGGTGTCATGGAACAAGATTTACCCACATTGGAAGATGGTCTTGACACAATCGTTGGACCACGAGGGGTAAAACTTTCTGGGGGTCAAATGCAACGAACAGCAGCAGCAAGGATGTTTATTCGTGAAACAGAATTGCTTGTCTTTGATGATCTTTCATCTGGGTTAGATGTTGAAACTGAACAGACTTTGTGGGAACGTCTATTTCAGACAAGACAAGCCACTTGCCTTGTTGTATCTCACCGCAGACCTGCTTTACAACGTGCTGATCAGATTGTTGTATTAAAAGAAGGACGTATAGATGCTGTAGGTACATTAGATGAATTACTTGTATCTTCAAGAGAAATGCAACGTCTATGGTCTGGTGAGTAAGAAACCAGATTTCTATATTACCCAATATTAACTAAATCAACGTGAATTAGTTAAATCAGATTTATATTTGTTATAGGAATGAGTTAATACCCTGACTGGGATGTTCGGTTTCCTAACCGAACATAGGAAAGTGTTCTTTATCTCAAATGATGTTTAACCTCTTATTATCAACTCACATTAAATCAACGTGACATAAATCCCTATACATGGTAACTTAAACTAAATTTCAAGATAAATAAGAGAAACTCTGTATCCTACTTAAAGGAGAAGATCATGCGAAATCTGTTAAGTTCGGTATATTATGTAACACCTGTTATCTTTATGCTACTAATATCCATGACACTCTGTATTGCACAGAACGCAAAAGAAGAGGACCTAATTGGACACTGGACCTTTGAAAAAGGGGAAGAGATAAAAGATCTTACAGGTCATTTTGGTGATATTAAATTCAATGGTGCAGAAGTGAAAGACGGTAAGTTATACATTGGAGATTCAAAGTGGGCATTAACTACTGGATATGAAGGACCACAAATCGGTCCAAATAAAACATTAGTCACCTGGCTATTTTTAGATGATCTGAACATTAAACGAGGTGCAACCATTGCAGTCAATCAAAGTAGTTCTGATAAATTTGATGCAATTGTTTATGCTGAAAGACAAGATAAAAGATGGATGGCAGGTAGTAGCCATTTCAGACGAACACAAGATGCAATTCCAGGTTTTGAAGAAAAAGAAAAAGGTAAATTAATTCAATTAGCTATCTCTTATGAAGATTCTGATGGAAAAGCAAAGATTACAATATATCGAAATGGTGACATAATTGGTGATTACACTCTTGGTCCTATCGTCTCTTGGAATGAAGGAAATGTAGAAGCACTTTTCGGTCCAAGAGCACTTATTGGTGGAACTGCTCATGGCTGGATAGTTGCCCGGATTGATGATGCCAGAATCTATAATACCGTATTGAGTGAAGATGAGATTAATAGTTTGGAAGTTAACACTCTTGATGTCAGTGTTGTAGGTAAACTAACCACAACTTGGGGAAAAATAAGAAATTTAAATAATCGGCATAGTCTATAAGGTCTTATATAGAGGTAATATAAATTGAATGAGAATCCATTAACTACGTCTGGCACACATCTATTCTTAGATGATGAACTAATTTCATCAAAACAGAATGTTATAAGGACAATTCATGAATGTAAAAAACATCCAATCCCAGTTCTTGAACCAGACCCAGATAACCCCTGGGAACATGGGGGTCCAGATCAATCCAGACGCGTTCATCTATATGGAACTACCATGTATGATGAAGTCTATGGCAAATACCGTATGTGGTATATGTGTCGTATGGGTCCACATTGGCGATTTGAAGCAAATGAAATTCCCGGATTATATGTACCACGTCCCGGTAGAAATCCATCTACATACAGAGGAAAGACTCACGATTCCTATGGACGAAAGTTTGTTGAGAATGATCGTGGTGATCTGACGTGTTATGCTGAAAGTGATGATGGACTGATATGGAAGAAGCCGAATCTTGGTATCTTTGAATTTAATGGTAATCCAAACAACAATATCGTATGGGACCTACACGGTGCCTGTGTATTCCGTGATGACAAGGAGTCTGATATACAGAAACGATATAAGATGATAGGTTTCTGCAGAAGATACAGAAATGTATATCTACTTACATCACCAGATGGTATTCGATGGGATGATTCAAACTATTTGGAACCTGTGGCAGAACGTAACAACGAAGGTGGATTCAATGTAGTTTATGATAAGAGTACTTCACTTTTTCGTGCTTATTGTCTTACTCGTGATAAAGATAAAGACGCACGTAGGATGATAGATTATACTGAAAGTCAAAGCTTGGAAGGTCCATGGAAACCACTTGAACCTATGTTCAGAGCGACTGAACTTGATGATGAGATTGGTTCAAGCAGATATAATCCTGATCGGGCGGAAATACATAATATGTCCGGTTTCTTGTATCATAATCAATATGTCGGAATTGCCGGTGTTTTGTATGTTACTGGTCCTGGAGCAGCAGAGCATGAAATACCTGTAGACGGTCCTATAGATGCACAATTGGTTTGTAGTAGAGACGGATTCAATTGGGATTATCCTGATGACATTAGAACTCCAATTATCCCACGAGGGGGTGATGATGCATTTGATAGAGGAATGGTTATGGGAACAGCAACACAACCCATTATCACCGAAAATGAAATCCATTGGTATTATACCGGTACAGAACATACTCATGGTGCCATGATGAAAGACCGACATAAGGCTATTGGATTGGCAAAATGGAGGTTAGACGGATTCGCTTCTATGGATGCTAATCAAAAAACAGGGATTATTGAAACCATTACAATAGATCTCCCTGTGAAGACTCTTGAAATTAATGGAGATGCCAGTAATGGAGAAATAGGGGTTGAGGTATTATCTGAAGATGGAAAAGTTCAACAAGGATTCTCAATAGATGATTGTTTGTCCCTAACTGATGATGAGATACATCATCAAGTAAAATGGAAGAATGTATCTATTACCCAAGCAACCCAACCCTTAAGATTAAGGTTTATACTTAATAATGCAAGCCTCTATTCATTCCGTCTAAGAGACTTACCCAACACTTCTTAAAATCTTTGAATATTAAACCATTCACTTTCGAAAAGCTTGTAAGAGTAAATGTGGCATACTACTATATATATAATCCACATCATGTTCCTACAAATCTTGATTCACCTTCAAGATACTCCAAAACAAGCTAAATTGTGTGTACTTCTCACCCTATTTCGGTCAATCCCATTGATAAAATCCAAAAGACTTAAACGTAGTATATTGATTTCTTCAAAAGGATATACATTATAGGTATCAATTTAGACATTAGACTCTTTTGTTTAAGGAATAACAGTCCCCATGTAATCTGTATTATCTGTGATACAGTCAACTTAATACAAAAATAGAATATGTTAAACTCATTAAATTGCTGTATATGGTTATATTGACAATGACTGCATTCACCTAAATCACAGGTAAGTGCCGAAGGTCTTGTATAATGGAAATTATCTTAAACTGCACTTAAAATATGACGTTAACTCTACTAAGCAACACCAGGTTATCACACAACGAAATTGACTTAATACGTTCAAATTGACAAATTAGTAGAAGGAAAAATTATGTCATACCGGTTAGTCCTAATAATATTACTCACCTCAATTGTACCCCACATTAATGCCGATATAGATAAAAAGGAAGTTGGAGCACTTAGAACAGAAGAGATTATCGTAATCGATGGAATTCTTAATGAAAAGGATTGGTCTGAAACTCAATTAATAGATGATTTTACACAACAATATCCTAATGAGGGTGAACCATTATCCGAAAAAACAGAAGTTCGGATACTGTATAATAAAGAGAAAATATACATATCCTTTAATTGTTTCGATTCCAAACCAGATAAGATAGTTGCGAATGAGATGCGACGGGACGGTAATCTTTGGCAAAACGATAATGTATACATCATGTTGGATACCTATGGTGATAAAAGGCAGTGTTTTTTCTTTCGAATTAATCCATTAGGAGCAAAATCGGATACAGCAGTAACAGGTGGTGGAGAAAATCTAAACGGTAGTTGGGATTGTATATGGGAAGCCGCTGGACAAATACACGAAAAAGGATGGACTGTGGAAATAGCAATTCCTTTCAACCAACTTAGGTTTAAACCACAAGAAACGATGGTATGGGGTGTTAATTTTGGTAGAAACATATCACGAACAAATGAAACATCACAATGGATTCAAGTGCCAAAAAGTCAAAGTTGGCCAGGAACTTTCCATCCAATTTATCAAGGAAAATTAATAGGGTTACAAGATATTACTTCACCTGCACAATTGGATTTAAAACCCTATCTACTTGGTGGTATGGAAGACATACTTGAAGACGATCAGTGGCAACAAGGAACGGCAGGGGATCTCGGTTTGGATATGAAATACGGTATTACATCAAACCTAACATTAGATTTGACTATAAATACCGACTTTGCACAAGTCGAAGCAGACCAAGAGGAAGTAAACCTTAATAGATTCAGTCTATATTTCCCTGAAAGGAGAGATTTTTTCTTGGAAGGAAGTGGATTATTTGCTTTTGGTGCGGGTCTTGGTGATTGGGGACCACCACCTCTCTCTGTTTTCTACAGCCGACGTATTGGTATTGAGGATGAAGAAGAGGTGAGAATTCTTGGCGGTGGAAAACTTACAGGAAAAGTTGAAGATTATAGTATTGGTGCTCTCAATATGACAACAGCTGCTTCGGGAGATACACCAATGACAAATTTTTCTGTTCTCAGAATGCAAAGGAACATATTGAGTGATTCAAGTGTTGGTTTCATCATGACAAACAGACAAAGTGATTTCAGTGATGGATTCCATCGTAACGGTGGAATTGATATTTTTATTCGACCACAGGACCAGTGGCGTATGCGGGCAATGACTGTTGGTAGTTGGTCTCCAAATCCTGATGAGAATGATATTGCTTTTTACTTATCAAATAATTGGCGGAATGAACACTTTAGGCTTAATGCTTCTTATCTTGATATCGGTCCTGACTTTACATCAGAGATGGGATACATGTACAGAAGGGATATTAGATCACTTCATGTTAGTACTGGAGCAAATGAACAGATCAATAAAAAATATGTTCGAGATCTTGGTTCAGGTATATCAGGAAGATATTCACTGGATCATGATTATAATATAATCGGATGGGAGATATATGTTGGAGGAGATATCTCATTCCCACAGGGTGATGGTGTAAATCTTGATTTTCAACGATATTATGACCGGGTTGATGAATCGTTTAGCATTGAGGAAGCTGAAATTCCAGCTGGTGAATATCAGATGAATCAAACCTCTATAGGGTTTTATTCTGATGGCAGTCGACCCTTTTCCATATATACAGGTGCCAGTTATGGCGACTTTTTTCAAGGTAGTAGATTAGGTTATTACGCTGAAACACAGTGGCGAATTACACATCAACTTGCTATTGATACAAGGTTCGGACAGAATCGTCTATTTCTTCCAAAAATAGATTTATTAACTACAACGGTCATTGGTGGTAGTATAAATTATGCATTTAACACTCGCATCTTTACAAAATTATATACACAGTGGAATGATAGTGCAGAAAGGGCAAGTGCAAACTTCTTACTCAATTATATATACAGACCCGGTAGTGATTTCTATATTGTATACAACCATAGATGGAATACATCTAACGGATTTGAGACAAACGCCTGGACAATACTGAGTAAACTGACAGTCCTCTTCAGTATCTAACCAATAAATCCAATCAAGAATTTAGAAAAACAAAAGGGAAGTCTTAATTATAACTATAGTTTTCACAATTTCTGAGAGAGTATCATAAATATTCAAAGTGTATCTGGTTTTTTCAACACGTTCCTCACACCAATCCAACTCTGAAGACAGATTTTCAGATAATTCTAAAGAAGCCCCAGAGGGTGAAAGGATTGTAGAAAACTTTTCCTTACCCAAGATAAAAGCCCCAGAGGGGCTAAAGGTGTATACCTCAAACTGTCCAAACTACAATAATAATAACACCTCCCTGTTAAATTATCCTTCAATTGATCTCAGCAAATATCGCAAACAGATTAACCCCAAGGATCTAAAATGACTTTACCACATTCTCCAGTAGCCTGCAATTCCCAAGCATCTTGAACCTGACTCATTGGATATCTATGAGTGATATATGTATCAATCTTCTCTGTAGACTCTTGAATGACCTTCATCAGTTTAGGGAAGAATCCAAGGTTATAATGCCAATTTCCACGGAGGACAAGACCCTTGCGTATCATATCACGACTTGCAGCTAATGGGAATTCTCCGCCTTCACCTACGAAAGAAACCTGCCCTTTTCTACGTGCAGCATCAACCATCAAACGATGGGCAGCAGATGCGCCAGAACAATCAACTGCTTTGTCAATACCTATTCCATTCGTCAAGTCTCTGATTTGATCAAGAATATCTTCATCACCTGGATCAAGAACAACTTCTGCACCTAACTTCTTCGCAAGTTCAGCACGATATGGATGACTCTCCACACCAAAAACACGTGCACCACGATAACTTGCATTGATAATACCACCCAATCCTACTGGTCCTAAACCTGTAACCATGACAGTATCTAATGCATCCACTTCCATCTGTTCCATAGCTCCGAATGTTGGCCCTAACCCACAACAAGCCATCCCACCATGTTCGAAACTAACATCATCAGGAATAGGAAATAGCAAATCTTCCATCTTATGCATATATTGTGCATAGGTAGCACCCGCAACATAATCACCTATCATTTCTCGAATGTTACGTCCCCCCGTACAGTGAATATGTTCACCTGTAACACACATATTGCACTTACCACATGCATTCTGGGGTTGAACAACTACACGGTCACCAACTTTTACTCGACCGGGTTGTGCTACTTCAACGACTTCCCCAGCAGCTTCGTGGCCAAAACCTTCTCCAGTACCACCGCCTTTGAAACCTTTATATTCTGTACACATAGGTACAGCACGTATTTTTACAACGGCTACATCACCACCAGCTTTCGGATCTGGTTTATCTACCAAACCACCTTTTTGATCTCCAAACATTGCTGCTACTTTCATATATATTTAACTCGACAACTCCATTAATGAGTATGAGTTTCCTCCTTATATATTGTGATAACACATTATCATATCAAATGAATTCAGTCAAATCAAATCTATAGAAATGCCATACATAGCCAAAAACACCTGAAATTAAGTACCACGTAGGCAATTCACTATATATAGCAGAATGTTATAAAATATGATAAAATGGACATACAAAGATTCAACCTTTACAAGTAGGTTTTTTAAACAGATAGGATTAGGTAATTCATTTGACACCTTCACAACTGAACGAATACAAACAAAACGGATTTGTCAAACTCAAGGAAGTTTTCTCTAAAGAAGAATGTGATGAAGTAGTTCAACATATGGAAGATCTCCATCTGGGCAATAAACACCTTGAAGGATTCTTCCAACAGGATAAATATGGTGCACGTACATTTAATCAACATTTATACGATCCTGTTGTGTTAGAGTTATTAATACACCCACGTTTACACACGTCTTTATACAAATGTTTTGATGATGAACCAGAGGGAATACAATCGATGCATTTCTATGAAGGATCTGAGCATCCTTTACATCAAGATCAATACTATTTGCCTGATTGTATGTCAGCATGGATGGCAATGGTTGATGTTGATGAGAATAATGGTGCTCTAATTGTACAACCCGGTTCAAACAGAGGAAAGTTAGTAACAAAAAATGATGTGCCAATGGTAATGCAACCTGATGAGACCTATGAACAACAACAACACAATCGTTATTTCCCTGCCGTTCAAGAGGTATTCAAAGAAAACGACACTGACCTTGTCCATGTGTATGTTAATGCAGGTGATGTAGTATTATTTGATGGTAAACTGATTCATGGCGGTGCCCAGATTAAAAAACCTGGAACACGTAGACATGCCTTAGCATGTCACTATATACCTTATGGTTCTGAGAATTGGGAACGTGATTGGCCAAGATTCTCATTCGATGGAACTAAAAGAATCCACTATAGAAAATAATGTATTTACGATTAAAAACATATATATTTTTTTAATATTGACTATAAATTCCTGTAGGTTTGGTTATGTAACTAAATCCAGTATGTTATGATTGTTATGTTAAAAATGTTAGGTTCCACCTATGATTCAACCCAAAATGGAAAAGATGTAAAAGAAATGGTATACTATAAACTATGAGAATAGAGTCACATATAGATTCTACTGAAACTATGTCTATTTTATACTCATCCCACTTCAGTATAACTAAACAAATATACGTTAAGGAGAATTATTAATGAGAAAGTTATTGATTTTATGTATTTCCATATTGGTTTGTAGCTGCTTTTGTTATACAGTAGTTGCCCAAGAAAATACAAAACAGGAACAACCTGCAGCTGCAAAAGAAACAGTAAAAAAGAAGAAAGAATACGAGGATTTCTCTAAAGTTATAGAAGATAGTACGAGTTATCAAGGGTTGTATAGACTCTACCAAAAAAAGGAAAATTTGTACTGTGAAATCCAACCAAACCAATTAAACAAACAATTTCTATGTATGATAAGTATCTCTCGGGGAATCGGTTCAGGTTATCTATTATCTGGAATGACAATGGACGAATGGTTACTTGAATGGCGTCGGGTTGGAGATCGTATACATCTTGTAAGGAAAAACGTCAGATTCCGGGCAAATAAAGGCACACCCATAGGACATGCTGTTGATTACGGATATAGTGATTCAGTACTATTCGCATTAAAATTAGAGAGTATACACCCACAACGTAAAAGTTTGTTGGTGAACATATCACCTGTATTTATGTCAGACCTACCACCTTTATCAGGAAGTATTGGTAGCGGTGCTCGATTTGATAAGAACAGAAGCACATGGGAATCAATTAAAGCTTTTCCAAAAAATGTAGAATTAAGAGTCGCGGCTGTCTACTCCGCTGGAGGAAGTCGAGAGACCATTCCTGATTCAAGAGGAATACAAGTCGGAGTTCATTATAGTCTCTCTGCATTACCATCAAACAATTATCAACCTCGTCTGGCAGATGATAGACTTGGTCATTTTATGACGACTGTTAAAGACTATTCACTACAAACAAGTGAACAGCCATTTAAACGTTTTGTCAATAGGTGGCATTTAGAAAAAGCAGATAAAAAAGCAAAACTTTCTCCTCCAATTGAACCAATTATCTTTTATATAGAAAAAACTGTACCCCATAAGCTAAGACCTTATGTAAGGCAAGGTATATTAGAATGGAATAAAGCCTTTGAAACTGCAGGATTTGTTGATGCTATTGAAGCACGTATACAACAAGATCATGAAACTTGGGATCCAGAGGATGCAAGATACAATACTATCAGATGGATTGTTGGCGCATCATTTGCTATAGGACCTTCCCGTGTTAATCCATTAACTGGACAAATACTTGATGCCGACATTCTCGTAGGGGAGAGTTGGACCAGATATTGGCAAAGAGAATATTCTACATTCATTGAAGAATTAGAACATGAACGTGAACATCCTGTTGATCATACTTCACGGTTCAGCTGTCAAATGGCTGAAGGATTAGCAAGACAAATGGGGTTCATGGCAAGTGTATTACAAGCACGAGGACTAATGGACGATGGAGGTGAAATACCTGATGAGTATATAGGACAGGCACTTAAGGCATTAATCATGCACGAAGTTGGACATACTTTAGGACTCAGACACAACTTTAAGGCAAGTACTCTATATACATTAAAAGAACTTCAAGGTAGAAAAGGAAAACCACTGGTGGGTTCAGTTATGGAATATGACTCTGTCAACATTGCTCCAGAAGGGAAAAAACAAGGGGATTACTATACTTCAACTCTTGGACCTTGGGATCATTGGGTAATTGAATATGCATATAAATCAGTTGATGGTGGATCTCCTGAAGGTGAATTAAAGGAACTAGGTAAAATCGCGTCTCGTGCCCCTGAATCCGAATTAAGGTATGGTACTGATGGTGATGCTTCTATGTACCAATATCGTGATTTGGATCCATTAGTCAATCGGTGGGACATGGGTGCTGATCCCCTAAATTTTGCTAAGAATCAAAGACAAATCGTATCTGAACTATGGGATAAGATTTCTGATAAAGTTATAAAAGAAGGTATGGGGTATCAAAGAGTCAGAAGTGCATTTAGATCTCTGCTCAGTAAATATAGTTCTTCAATGTTTCTGGCAACTCGTTTCATAGGTGGCCAATACCATCATAGAGACCACCGTGGCGATAAAAATGCACGATTACCTTATGTGCCTGTATCAGCAAAAAAACAGCGTGAAGCATTAAAATTCATCAAAGAATTTGCTCTATCAGACGAGGCATTCAATTTCTCGCCTGAATTATTAAATAGTCTTGCGATAACACGATGGAGTGATTGGGGTTCAAGTAGTAATAATTCAAGCCGTTTGGATTATCCAATACATAATGTAATTCTAAGAAATCAATCTGAGATTATTGGTCGTCTTCTACATCCAAACGTCCTCGCTCGAGTACAGGATACGGAGTTAAAGTTTAATGGTGATGATGTCTTTACATTACCAGAACTATTCACAGGGATAACAGAAGCAGTTTGGATAGACCTTGATGCGAATCCTGCAGGGAAACAGTGGACTAATGCAGAAACATTTATATCCGGATTCCGACGCGGTTTACAACGTGAACATCTGAAGCAATTAATCAAATTAGTGTTAGCTGCAGATAACGGAACTCCTGAGGATGCAAGATCCTTGGCAAGGCTACATCTTACCCAGATAAATTCACGTATACAGGATGTCCTTCAAAAATCCAAGCCACAACTTGATGATTATACAGTTGCACATTTGGAAGAATCACAAATTAGAGTTGAAAAGGCATTGGATGCTAATTTTGAAGTTCAGAAACGATAGTAAAACTTAGTAATTCAAAATCTAATTATCTATGAACGTCGGCGGAGGTCTCCTCCGCCGATTCTGTTAAAGATATGTACAAGATCAAACATTAAGGAAGTAATTTATATATAGGAATCTTTCTATGGAAGTAATTCAATATTCACCTGATTTGTTAAAACCATTAACTGACTTCTATAATAATCTAATACAAGATGTACCCTATTGTTACCCTGTTTCAATTAATCAATTTGAACTTGTATTGAAGGATTTAACCGGTAATCTTGAAGATAACGATAATAAGGAATTAGATGGAGAAACAGTCTTTGTAATTAGAAATAAATGTATTGTTGAAGCATTTGTACATATTGGAACTGTAAGTTATAAGACTTCAGAGGAAATTGGAGGAATAATCAAGTTTTTAGGTTACAAACGTGGATCAAGAGAAGCCGGACAAACAGCCTACAATAAAGCAGAGGAATACCTGAAAGAGAACAATGCTACTCGAATCTTTGCATTCCCAAAGCAATATAAATATCCAATGTATCATTACAGTTACGCATATTTATCAAATTCACTTGACCATATTGTAGCGCTTTTTGGTAAAAATGGATATTCACATTGTAATGGTCAGATTTTCTTGGATTGGAAAAATTACAATGTTAATCCTACAGAACCAGAGCCAACTATTCCAATAGAGCTTAAACTTGATTGGAAAGATGGAAAAGGCAAACTACAGAATTGTAATCTAACTGCATTCTTAAATGGTGAAGAAATTGGTCAATGTTGGACTCATTCATGTGGCGAGTTTACTAATCATCAGGAGGTACAAGATTGGGTATATATTGACTGGCTGGGGGTAGAAAGGGAATTCCAAGGACGAGGATTGGGGAAATATCTACTTGAATATACTTTATATGAGTTGAAAAAAGTAGGATATAAACACACAACACTTAGTACAAATTGGGATAATTACCGTGCATTTCTGTTTTATACAAACTTAGGTTTTCGTGTAATTGATTGGACTTACGAATATGAGAAAACTTTCAAAGATGAATCATCCTAATACACAGATATATGATGTGGTATATTCGTTATATTGTATACTTCAATATACCACATTATATTCTTCATAATATTCATATTTACCAAATGAAAGTTAATTTGGCAAAAGCTTGGTTTACTGTTTCTTTAGTGTCTTGATCCCCATAAACGAGATAAAAGACAAAATCCTCAAGGAATGAATACTTGAACACCGCATTAAGATTAGGTTTATGGTCACCTCCCGTTCGTACCCGGAATGTAATCCATTTTTCTTCTCCTATTTCAATGTTTAAGCTTGTACGAAGAGAAAATTCCTGATTTGTCTTTCCATTAGGGAAAGTCTGCCATAAATTCTCACCTTTCAACCCTATAGACAGAAATTGGAAAGGTATTATATTTGTAGCTGTAGTAAGAAATGTTGCCTTCGCACCTTCAAATTCACCATATTGTCCTACTACAAAAACACGGGCAGGACTCTGTCGGTTATAAACAGCTTGTGCAGCCATAACCCAATTATTGTACACATCATAAGACCAATTCCTGTAAAACGCACCAGTTTGCCATTTCTCTCCTAAATCAAATTCAACAAGTTGAAAATGATCACCCCGTATCCTTTCACCTGAATGATTCCAAGTGAGTGATTGTACGGATTCAAACTTAATAGTCTGTATAATACCTTGCTCAATTGGCCAACGGTAGACTCCCCAGAAACTTGGCTGTCTTATGTCTGTAAGTCGTACAAACCCGTTAATAGGATTAAAACCTTCTTTAATGTCTCTATAGGCAAAACTGATGATCGGGTTACCTCTACGATTTATCTCAGTCAATATTGCACGACTGTCATCTTAGTCAGTTTCCCAATTGATTGCATAATTCCCGATGAAATTAAATGCCTGGGGTAACCGAATTCTGGTATCAACAGATAAGGATCTGTTATTTGAATCCTTAAGTTCTTTTGAAGCTCCAAACACACCAACAGATGATGAATTCCCTAAATCCCACATACCTCTTAGTAATGTATTATGACTCTTATCTTTTGTCTCTCTAACATTCATGAATCCGTATGTGGCATTTTCTAACTTTCCAATTATTTTTCCACCATAATCTATTTCACCAATCCGTCTACTATAGAATAACGAAATAGGGGTACGGAAAATACGACCATCTTCTTGAAAGAATGGTCTTCTATCAGTTAGCCTTTGCTCGAGATCAGTCAATACAATACCTTGTACTTCAGATTCGATATGACTAAAATCAGGAAAAAGTGTACCAATGATTCGAGTGCTTGTATTAGGTTTATTGGATACATCAACTCCAATATGTGGTGATAAACGGTCAAATAAGACATCTGATTCAATAGTTCCATCATATTTGGTTGATACATAACCGGTTAGTTCGTATTTCTTAACAGTCCCTTTTTGTATAATACTGAGATTTTCTAATGTTCCAAATCTATTGGCATCCGAAACATTTACTCCAGAATCTGCCCAAGTGCTTGTTCTGTCAAGACTTTGATGACGACGGACTAAGTTTAACCCCCAACTTTGTTCAGTTTTTTCAGGTAAGTCAAGAATATAATATGGAATCTTCATCTCAACAGACCAAACTGTCTCATCTATGAGTGCTGCAGCTGACCAAACACCATCCCATCCTATATCCCCCTGTTTGTCATCAAGTTGTGTACCCAAAGGATTTACACCAAAACAATAGGTGCGAATTTTATCATGATAAGTATCAATATAGATTGCAACATGGTCCTCAAACTTAAAACTTCCATCTCTCCGTGTTTGATTAGCTATCAATTGAAATTTTTCCTGAAAACAACGAAAGCCAACATAAAGTGCATTATCATCATAACCGATATATATTTGTGTCTTGTCTGGAACGGTAGTCTCTAATTCAGCAATTCGAAATTCTTCAATTGGTGTTATTTGCTTCAAAATATCATCATTCATACTACCATCTATCACAGGTGGAGTATCCAGTTTCTTTGCTTGTATTGTTTGAGAGAACACTATTGAAATTGGACAAAAGAACAAGACGCTGCATGTCAATAGACCGATTCGTAGACTGCGTATTATAGTCATATCTCTCCTTAGCTTTTATATCTATTAAAAGAAAATGGCACTAAATCAATATGGTTGATTATTATCTTGTATAGAAATGATTTCAACCAAAATACATTAGTACCAGTTATTATTATAATTTATTGTGTATCTTATCTTCATTTTGTTTTAGGATTAATGATATAGGCATTTTATCTGAGATTCCTATTTAGTAATCTATTTTAGTTATAATACATTTAACTCTTCCAAAACGACAATTGCTTTTTTTGCCATATCTGTAGATGGATCGCGACGGATGATCCTGTTCAATTGATAAACTGCTCGTTCATCACCATCTTTTGCTAATACTATAGCTTCCTCAAAACCTTTGTTAATGAAGCTTAGATCCCTTGGTAGGATAGTTAAGTCTAATTCCCTCCAATAATACTTCAATTCATCAGATTCCCATTGTTCATAAACATCGTCCCACTTTAGATTATTGAAGATATTTAGATGTGGTTCAAGCATATGCTCTGCAATCGGTTCATCAACGGCTTGATAACGGTTGTCAAGAGAAACGCGTAGTCGATCCTCTGTTAAATTGGGTAGTGCTTTATGAATTGTTAAAGCAGGGAAAATCAAAGTATCACCAATTTCATAGTTCGTTGTATGCCATTCACCTGTTAGTTCATTAGTCTCAACACAGAGTCCACCAGCACCCAATGAAAAGTGGTGTTCCATCACACTATTGACTTTATGTGAACCTGGTAATACAGCTAACCCTCCCAACTCAATTGGACAATCTCCCACTGGTGCCCAACATGTGTATGTTTGAAAATTGCCTTGAAAATGGACAAAATCCTGATGAATGGGAGTTGTATGTTCTGTATACTTTGGATACCATAGACGTGCAATTTTCTGAGGATGAGGCAATACATTCTTTCCTATGATCCTCCCAACCATTTCAACAACTTCTGACCAATGTCCTGAACGATGAAATGCTTCTAATTTATAGACTTCATGATATACATCTGTATATTCAGGATCACCCTCAGTACATTGTGTAGTAATATCTGCAATAGCGTCCATTGGATCAGTTCCTGCTACAAGCCAACCACCATTTTGCATAGTTGATAGCATTTCAAAGCGTAATTTCAATAACTTGTCAGGATCTTGCAGCTTCTTGAAGAACAGATAGCCTTCATCAGACATCCGAGAACGTAATTTCTCTGGTTTATCCATTATATCGTTTGATATACGTAACTCTCTTAATTCCACAATTCCAGTCTTTTCCTTTCTAACTTATAAAGTCCATAAATACTAATCATTTAGTTCTTTCAACACTGCCCAAACAATCGTAATTTTTTCATCTGGATTAACGGATAATGGTTGTAGATTCAGATCTTTTGTTACATCAACATAATTTGCTTTTCCAAATCCATCTTTACCATCGTTACCATTCTTTGTATTATCATTCGCGTTACCTTCATCAAAAGTGTAGTATGCATTTAGTTTTGGTTCATCGCCAGAGAGAACTTTCTTCATAAATTCATTGATCTCTTTTTCTGTTCTGGCAACCTCCCATATCCGAACGTCATCAATTAAACCCGTACAGAACCAATTTTGACTGGCACCAACACCAATATACAGTGGAGCATCTGTTGAAGCTAATTCGTCAGTATCAAAAGGAAGTACTCCCATCTCCTTGCCATCAATATATACACGCATCTCTTTACCATCCCATATCCCAGCAACATGTTGCCACACTTTTTACTTAAATCCTTGAACATCAAGAATCTTTGTTCCTGGCCATAATACAAACCTTAGACCGTTCCCATTTTGAATTAACTCTGGGAAAATGTAATCTCTTTTTCCACCCCAGTCTTTAGCAAGACACTCCCCATCAGGTGAATTCATATTCAACCATGCTTCAATGGTAATTGCGTATTTAGGACTTAAAATTAAAACCATTACTATAAGAAAAACAATCAGTTTCAGGATCTACCTCCAAGACGGTTACAAGATAGAATTGATTGCTAAAATTTTTAGATGTACTGATAATAGGTGAATTTTTATACTATATTACACTTTCTAACTTTGGTTTGTACTTCTGCTTAACTTGACTGGTATTTATCCCAATTATAACTCTTCTATAGAGACCTTATTCCATAGTTCAAACATAGAATTATGATGCCAATTCATCAAGCATTTGACGAATTTTATACTCTCCACTATCAATGAATAAAGGAGCTAATGGACCTCTACCATGTAAGGTTTGTAGTAACGAATCAATCTGTATCATCCGTTGTTGAGATGTCCGACATGCTAACCATCTTCTTACGAAATCACGGGCAGGTTTTGGATTACCGGTTCGAAGTGTTTCTGTACTCTTTCTCCATTCATGCCACCTGAATTGACACCCACATTTTTCACAGATTAACTTCTCATCCTTCTTCTTAAGACTCTTTCGGAATGCTTTCCATTTACGAACATAATTACAATCTATACATTCTATATTCCCATTCCTATGAAATGCTCTACCCTCACATTTTGGACAGGTCAAAGTGGGTGTATGATACTGTGACGTACTTGTTTTCTCCCTTGCGGGTCCTTCAGGTCTACGGACGATATTGTGACAATGCGGACAAGGTAGTCTAACTCTTGTTCTAACAGATTGACTATATGATTTCTTAGTCCAACTTTGACCGCAGTCACATTTAAGTTCATCTGATACAGAGAGTACTTTATGACAAGAGAAACACCGTGGAGTATTCCTGAGTGCCTGCCGACAATCTCGCCAGAGAATTCTCCTATGACAATGTTGGCAGTGGAACCAACTTTCACGAGTTCCACCTTCACCTGTACTATATAAAGGATCAATTGAACGTTTTATCTGTGTTCGACAAATTGGACAGGGAACAATACCAAATCTATATACATCTGAAACAGTTATAATATCACAACACCGATCATATAATTGCCAACCAACATCGTGTATAAGGAGTTCATCATAGACCCCAAGCTTAGCAAAACGATATAATCGACGTATTTTAATCGGTTTAACTCTCGAAGTCCAATTCATGATACTAATCGGAAGAATCTGTAATCAATTCAAATTTTATCAACTGAAGTATAAGTCGATACTCTAAGTAGTTAATGAAACAACCTCACGACTTTCTATACTTTGACTAATAGCCTCTAATACACGCATATTTTGATATGCATCTTCAAGACTTGAATGTGGTTGTTTTCCTGCTTGTAGGGATTGTGCCCAATGACGCATTTCTTCAAGATAACCGGGTCTTCCAATTCCGTGGTAAGCAGAATTAAGATCCCATCCTTCAGTCGGTGTATCTATATAACCACCACCTTCACCAGACCATGTTGGCACACGATACCGCTTTAATTTGCGTGTATCAAATACTTGGATTGCATGATTGTTTGTTCCTTTAATAAAAACCATTGCTTCCAATACAGGTCCTGTACCAAGTGTCATAGTTCCGACAGCATCGTTTTCATAACGTAGATTTACCGAAATTGAAACATTTCTTGATGGTGGATCAATTGTACCCAATGCATGGACTTCCTTTACTTGTCCCATAAAAAATCGCATACAATCTGTTGGATGAATTACTTGATCCAACATAAATGGCCATACAAAAGGTGTACCACCTTCAGATAACCGAGGACCAGGCGCAAGATACCGTGTATGATATTGACACGCTACTCCAAATTCCTCTTCGTCCATCAATTGTTTTGCCATCTGATGTGCAGGAGCATGTCGCCACATCGTACCTACCATACCTGTTTTACCAGTTGCTATTGATGCATCTACCAACATCTTGGCACCATCTGAGGTTGTCGCTGGTGGTTTTTCTGTATAGATATGATATCCTTTATTCAGACATTCAATACCAATATCACGATGTAGTTTATCTTCTGGTCTACCAACAACTGCTACTGCATATAATTCCTCATTAGAAAACATCTCATTATAATCAGTGTAATGTCTAAGTGCACCAAATCTGCGTGCATTTGACTTTGCCTTTTCTTCAACAAGGTCACAGGTCGCGACAAACTCAAATTCAGGAATCATTGGAATACACTGTTGTAATTGAGATGACATACCACCACAACCGATAAAAGCAATTCTAATCTTTTCCATTTTTCTCCATTTATTTATAGTCTTGTAAGAAACCATTTTAGTAATGTATTATGTCTGGATAAACAAGATATTTAATTTACTCTATATTTTAGTAGTATCAGAACCTGTATTGTCATTAGCCTTATTAACTCCTGCACTTTCTCGTGCCATGAATTCAAGCGAATTAGCGATTTTTTTCGTGTGCTATCATTGCTCGCCAATCTACAAACATTCAAAATATCGCAGTGATAAATCCGATGAACATTGCTATAATTGAAAGACCTGTCATTTTAAATCTTCTTTATGATTAATTGAATCCAATATGAAGTATTATCAATTGCAAGTTTAGGGATTAAATTCGAATAGATAATACCTTAATTCCTGCTCTCATCAACAGGAAATAGGTATTCACAATTTTAATCCAGAGTTTGTGTATTCAGAAGAATCTCTATATTTCTTTTGGTTCAAAAGGTGTTAAAGGTAATGATGTTTTTTCAGATGTTAATAGTTCAGAAATAAGTTTGCCAGTGATTGGAGCAAGTAATATCCCATTCTTATAATGGCCAGATGCCAACACAACATTGTCATATCCTGGTATGTACCCTAAACATGGTCCGTTTTTATAATAAGGTCGTAAACCCACCCAAGTTTGGTCGAATTTACATGCAGCTAACTCTGGAACAATGGCAATTGCTGCATCAATCATCTGTTTCACACCATCTACAGTTGGAGTCTTGTCATATCCTACCATCTCAACTGTTGCACCAAGCAATATTCTTCCATCTGTACGCGGTACAATATAAATTCCAAGCCCATCAATTGTACGAGTGATTAAGGGTGGTACAGACTCAATTAATACAATCTGTCCTTTTGCAGGTGAAATAGAAATTTGAAAGTCAAGGTCAGAAGCAATTTTACCTGACCAACATCCGGCAGCGATTACAAATGAATCTGCATATATAGATTCTCCATTTACATTTACACCAGTTACTTGACCATTTTCTTGGATAAAGCTTGAAACGGGATTTCCTAAAAGAAATTCTGAACCATGATTTGATGCCCCAATTGCTAATGCCTTTACCATTTTAGGATTGCGAACATGACCATCTTCAGGAAATAGCACTGCACCTTCAATATCGTATGATACTGAGGGTTCTAATTCCCATACCTTTTCTGGAGAAAGGATTTCTGCAGAAAACCCTCTATTTACTCTACGTTCTGCTAATCCAATTAAACCAGTAGCCTCTTTTTCATCAAAGAACACAGAAATCGTTCCTGATCGAATAAATTCAATGTCAATATTTGTTTCCGCTTTAAGTTCTTCAGTTACATGAGGATACAAATCAAGACTTGCCCGACATAATTCAGGATACGGTTCGTTTGTTGTAGCATGGGATGTGAGTATTCCAGCACCTGCCCAAGAGGATTCTGTGCCAACATTGCTTGCTTTATCAATTAGTATTACTTTTACATTTTTCTTAGCAAGCTCATAGGCAATAGAACAACCTATTATTCCAGCACCAATGATTACAACATCAAACCTATTCTTAGTCAAAGTCTACCCCATATATCAAAACGCTTCTATAGCCTAACAGAAAGATGATGATACTATAGCATATCAGGGTAGTGCTGTCAACGAAAGCATAGTGTTCTACTCTTATTACATCTTGATTTTTCACTATTTATTGTGTATAATTTCAAATATAAATATATGTAGAAATCTAATCAATAAGAATGGATTACGAATTGAACTAATAGTCTAATCCGAAAGGCTTTATTAATGACACTTGGAAAGGTTACTGGGACAGTTGTCGCAACACAGAAAGATGAAAAACTTGTTGGTAGTAAGTTGATGATTGTCCAAGATGTAGATTTAGAGGGAGAGGTAGAAAAACAATATACTGTAGCGGTTGATGCAGTAGGTGCTGGTATTGGAGAAATTGTACTTGTTGCAACTGGGAGTTCTGCACGACAAACAAGTATTACAAGTAACAAACCTGTAGACGCCGTTGTTATGGCAATTGTTGACACCATTGAGGTAAGTGGTGAAGTTCGATATATGAAATAGTGAGAACGACTGATGGAACAGGATAAATTGTTCCCAGAAACTACAAGCGATGATGAACTGCCATTAAAACTGGAATTAATCAAACAGATTGGATGGTTAGTCAAACTTCGTTGGATTGCAATTGCAGGGGTGTTCTTCACGGTAACGGTTGCAAACTTAGCACGCGACATGATTTCCCATCCGTTACCATTATATGTCATTGCAATTCTGATGGTTCTTTATAACTTTGAACCGAAGATACTCCGCAAGGCACCAGAACAACAACAATTAATCTCTATAAAAAGACAAGCAGGTATACATATAATACTTGATCTATTGTCTTTGATTGCTCTAATACATTTCAGTGGTGGAGTTGAAAATCCATTTATTTTCTACTTCATTTTTCACTTAATTATTGCAAGTATTATCCTATCTAAACGTGTCAGTTATATATTAGCAACTCTAAACACCCTCCTACTAAGTTCACTCATTTTTCTTGAGTATTTTGGAATCCTACCACATTACCATTTAAATAATTTTCTACCTATAACTCTCTGGCGTGATCCCATGTATATTTGGGGAGTACTCTTTATTTTCACAAGTACTCTCTTCTTTTCCGTGTATCTGGCAACTACAATAACACAAACAGCAAGAGAAAGAGAAACAGAAACAAGAGATCTAAAAGAAAATTTAGAAGAGAAGGTTGAGGAATTAGAAGAAACAAGAAAAGAGGTCGTCTTTGAAAGAAATAAATTACAATCTATTATCGAATCCATGCAGGAAGGTGTAGTTTTTGTAGATTCAACAAATCAGACTACTCTATTCAATAAAGCAGCACAACAAATTCATAATGAAGAATTGAGTATTGACATTGATAATGAGAGACAGTTTGGAAGTACTGAAACACTCGACCAAATATCACAGGACTTTTCTGAAGGACAGGATGCAATCGAAACAAAAAACCTTAAGATAGGTGACAAATTCTTTGAGAACACTTATGCTGCGGTAAGGGATGAGGAGGAATTCTATTTAGGTACTGTACTTGTTTCACGAGATGTTACTGACAGAAAACGTATGGAGCAGCAACTCATTTTTTCTGAAAAAATGGCTGCCATTGGTGAATTAGCTGCAGGAGTAGCTCATGAGATCAACAATCCGTTAGATGGACTCTTAAATTGTATTCTAAGAATACAACGTAATCCAGAAAATAAATTACAAACTAAAGAATATTTAGTCTTAATGGAAGATGCAATTCAGCGCATGGAGGGAACTGTCGGGAAACTACTTGATTTTTCTCGACCCCATGAACTAAATCTCACTGCAATAAATATAAATGAAGTCGTTAATGAAACTGTAGGTTTATTAAATTATAGTGCTACTGAAAAAGGAATTTCAATAAAGAAAGATTTTATTAATGACATATCCGATATCCGTGGTGATAAACATTTATTAGAACAAGTAATCCTAAATTTGACATTAAATGCAATTACCGCCATGCCAGATGGGGGGAGTTTACTATTCCAGACGGGTGAACTACCACCTGATACATTGATTACAAAACAAACTGCCTATGTAAGGGTAATTGACTCTGGTATTGGGATTTCGGATACCGTTCAAGATAGGATTTTCGATCCGTTCTATACAACACAGATTACTGAAAAAGGTACAGGACTTGGACTATCTGTTTCTGATCGAATTATTAGACAACATCAAGGTGTTATTGAGGTGGAGAGTAAAGAAGGTTTTGGTTCAACATTTACGGTAAGACTGCCTATAGTAGAAGTCCATTCTTAGGAGGTATGTAATGAAAATTCTTGTGGTTGATGATGAAAAACTGAAATGTATGACACTTCGTGATGATTTACGCGAATCAAATTATGATGTCATAGCTGTTGAATCACCATTAATTGGACTTCAACTTTTACAACAAGAGCCATTTGATGTATTAGTTACCGATTTAAGAATGCCACAGATGCATGGCATTGATTTTCTAAAAAAAGTAAAAAAAGAACATCCACATATCACTGTTATAGTCATGACTGCCTATGCAAGTGTTGAAACCGCTGTGGAAGCACTTCGATTTGGTGCATATAATTATATAAAAAAACCTTTTTCAAGCGGTGAATTAATCTTAATGTTGGAGAAGTTAAAATCGCTAAGAGGAAAAACAAATAAAGAAGATCATTCAGAAAAAACAAAATCTGTTGAAACTGCCCAAGAACAATCACTATTTCAAACACTTATTGGGAATAGTCAACAAATTCAAGAAATCTTTAGTCAAATTCCTAAAATATCAGCTGCTGACAGTAATATAATTATATATGGGGAGGAAGGTACTGGAAAGTCTCTTTTAGCTAAAACTATTCACTTACAGAGTAAAAGGAAACACGAACCACTTGTAAGTATCAACTGTCATGGTATGACAGAAGAGGTTATAGAAACTGATCTGTTTGGAGTAGAAACACGACAAGGAAAAATACAATTAGCAAATAACGGTACACTTTTTATAGCAAATGTAGATTCAATTCCATCACATTTACAAGCCAAACTTCTTTCCAAATTAGATGATCAGAATCTGGAATTGAATAATTCAAATAGTACTGATATTGATATACGAATAATTTCTACTTCTCGTGAGAATTTAAAAGAGAAGGTTAAGGTGAAAGAATTTATTGAAGACTTATACTATCAATTAAATGTCATTCCTTTATTCCTTCCACCCTTACGCGAAAGAAAAGGGGACATACCAATGTTAATTACTCATTTCTTAGACATATTCTCACCAAATCAACCCATTGGAATAAAACAAGAAGCTGTAACCCTTCTTACAGAATATCCATGGCCAGGGAACATCAGTGAACTTGAAAATATTATTGAACGACTGGTTACCATTAATTCTGGTTCAGATATTACAAACGAAGATATACCCATTGAATTAAAATTACCCTCACCACAGAAATTTGAACAAACAACTAACATTACATCCTTTCATGACATAATAAGATCAACAGAAAGAGAACTGATTTCATGGGCTATGCGGAAGACTGATGGAAACAAAACGCGTGCTGCAAGACTACTTTCTATGAAACCATCTACATTCCGTGATGCTCTGGCAAAACATTCAAGTCAACTTGATCTGGATAATTAGGAAATCATAGAATGGATTTTGAGGAGAAAAGGAAATTAATTCGTAGAGAGTCTTTAAATAGACGAAAAAGACTATCAACTTCAACTCGAGAAGTATTCAGTAAAAAGATCTGTACACATTTAATTGAATGGTTGAAAAAACAAGAAAATTTGTTTGAGAATGATTCGACTAACGGAGTGATGGTTTATTTGAGTATGAAAAGTGAAGTGAATACCCAAACATTAGTAGAATATCTATTAAATATTGGAAAAAATGTCACTGCTCCTGTTGTTGATAATGAGAAAGGTATATTAATTCCAAGATGTATCAAAAATCATTCATCTGATTTAGTTCAACATAGACTTGGGATGCTTGAGCCTAATGAGAATTGTCCAGTATTTCCTTCTACAGACTTAACGCAAATTATAGTACCGGGAATTGCGTTTGATATGAATGGATATCGACTGGGATACGGTAAAGGTTTCTACGATAGATTTCTACCATCCTGTCCAATTGCTGAAACAATTGGTCTTGCTTTTCATACACAACTCGTTGAGAATACATATCCTCAAACTTGGGATATACCTATGAAGTATATATGTACTGAAAATGGTCTCTTAACCTAAGTACTTATTTCCGTCAATCAATCTACATCAATGAAAGGTCTGATTTTCTCTAAAGTCTTCTCACCTATACCTTTTACACCAATAAGATCATTAACCGACTTAAAATCACTATTCTCCTTCCGAAATTGAACAATCCGTTTTGCCATTTGTGGACCAATACTTGGAAGTGTCTGAAGTTCTTCTTCAGTTGCTAAATTAATATTTAGTAGTAAAGGTTTCTGTTGAGTCTCGATTTCTTCTTTTATCTGGTTAGGTTTTTGTGTTGGTTGTTCATCATTCGGAACTGCAATCAGATCAGGTTTACCAAGAAACAATGCAGGATTATATCTTCTAATTCCCCAAAAAACTGATCCAAGCAAAATCGTTACAATAAGGAATATTACTGCACGATAATAATGTCTTGAGACAATTCCTTCAATTTTAGTTTGACTTTCTTTTTGTTCCTTCATAGATTTAGTTATGTCTTCCAGATGGGTTCGGATGAATTTGATCTATTGTTCACTACTCTTGCTACTACAAACAGTAGATCAGATAATCGGTTAAGGCAAATGATGATTTCAGGATTAATATCAAGCTCTTTTGATAGTCTTACAACACACCGTTCAGACCTCCGACATACAGTTCTTGCTAAATGGATAAGTCCACCTGCATTACTCCCTCCAGGTAGAATAAAGTTTGTCAATGGTGGTAACTCCTCTGACAATGAATCAATTAGTCTTTCCATTTCTTCTGTAAAATCCCCTGTTATACGTATAGTATGGGATTTTGTATGTGAATCTGGGGTAGCTAAGTCTGCTCCAAGTGAAAACAAATGATTTTGAACCCGTTCTAATATATCAGATATATCCGATTCTTCAATTAATGTATTCGCAAAACCAATAAACGCATTCAATTCATCCACTGTACCGATTGCTTCAATTTGTAATGTATCTTTTGAGATACGAGATCCGCCATATAATGCAGTATCACCAGTATCACCAAATTTTGTATAGATTTTCATGATGTTTTATTTTATACTTTGTCTTGAAAGGAGTCAAAGAAATTATGAATGATACAAATCTCCAACTTTTGAGTTTAGATTGTACTATAGACAAGGTTAATGTCGTTGATTTACGTGTGCCGACATCAGACACCCTTTTAGGGTCAGATCCATTTCATAAGAAACCGAATTATTCTGCAGTTTTAACTACGATAGAGACTAATTCTGGTTATCATGGTATATCAGTAGCATTTACAGCAGGGGCAGGAAATGACTGGATTGCCTATGGGGTTAAGGATCTGGCACAATTAATAACTGGGATGAATGTGTCTTCATTCGTCAATGATCCAGGTACTTTTTTTAAACACTTGATTGATCATCATCAATTACGATGGTTAGCTGATGGTGTAAATCGAATGGCAATTGGGTGTATCGTCAATGCTATGTGGGATTTATGGGGTAAACTTGTTGCTAAACCATTGTGGAAATTGCTTGTTGACTTACCGCCTAAAAAGATTGTCCAATGTATTGATTGGCGTTATCATCAGGATGCCTTGACACCTGATGAAGCAGTAGAAATACTTAATAACAATTTATCTAAGAAAGAATCAAGAGAGAATTCTCTTATTGAAAAAGGTCCAAAAGCATATTCTACAGCAGGTTGGCTTGGTTTAACTGATGAACAGATTATTGAAACAGTCAATGACGTTAAGGCATCTGGTTTGGACTGTTTCAAGATGAAGGTAGGACAAGATGTTGACTTTGATAAGAAGAGATTATCCTTCATTCGTTCAGTAATTGGGAATGAAGCAAAATTAATGCTGGATGCTAATCAAGTATGGGGTGTTGATGAAGCAATATCACACATGGAGCAGTTAGTTGATTTTAATCCTATATGGATTGAAGAGCCTACTGCAAGAGATGATGTACTCGGTTTTGTGAAAATATCAAAATCATTAGAAAAATATGGTATAGGTGTTGCTGCTGGAGAACAAGTCCCATCTCCAGTAATCTTCAAACAACTCATCACCAGTGGAGCTATACAATTTTGTCAAATTGATGCGACTCGACTGGGTGGAGTAAATGATGTGTTGGCAGTAATTCTTATGGCAGCAAAATACGATATTCCTGTATGTCCACATGGAGGTGGAATTGGTCTGTGTAATATGATACAACATTATGCTTTATGGGACCAAATCAGTGTGGCAGGTCATTCCAATACACAAGTTGTGGAATATTTAAACTTCCTACAAGAAGATGTCTTTCTACAACCAATTCAGATAAGTAATGGTGCTTATGTAGCACCATCAATACCTGGATGGGGTCTGGAGATGTATCCTGAATTTGTGGAAGAACATACATATCCTACAGGATCAATTTGGAAAGAAAGAGTGGAATCTGGTGGCATTACTTTTCTTGCTTGATAAACCATCAAGTGTTTGTAATAACTGTGAAAAATTACATCACTTTTTCTATCTGATTCTGGTTATCATCCTGAGAATTGATTTTAGTTTTGATATCCGTAAGGATCTGATTGTTTTCAATTAGAATTAACATGGCTTCACATATAATCCGTAGAATTACTGGTATAATGATAATCCAGAGAATCCCTGATAATAATGCATCGGACCAAGATTGCTGATTACCATTACCCATAGAGTAATCAACGATTTCAATCAGTCCCATGATAACACAGAAAATTAATCCATATCTATAGATTGGTGGAACTATTTTTGGAATTAGATAATTATCTAATTTAAGATAATCTTTCATTCCTACCTCCAAAAGATAATAATGAAAGGAGATATATAATCAGATTAGGTCCTTGCTTTTTCAGCATTTAACTTATATGTAGTTGCACCGGCAGAAATCCATCCACCAACTCCAACCATTAAAAACTGCACTCCTGCTTTTACATACTTTTCAACTGAATGATCTAATGCAAGTGTACCTGCGGTACGTCCTGCATCTTGAATACGTGCCAGAGCAGAATCTATAGTGTCTTGAACATCTTTATGACTGAGATCACCTATATGACCCATAGATGTTGCTAAATCTGATGGAGCAACAAAGAATACATCAATATGGTCAACTGTAAGAATCTCATCTAAGTTATTGATAGCAACAATATCTTCAATTAAGACAACTACCATAGTTTGAGAATTGGCGACTTCAAAATAGTTATCCACTCCATAACCTTGACGACTCGTAAACATACCTCTGTGTCCGATTGGAGCGAACTTTGTTCCATCCACCACATTCTGTGCTTCCTCTTTCGTATTTACATGCGGTACAGCAATTCCCATTGCCCCACAATCTAATGTACGATAGATTAATCCTTGATCATTTCGATTAACACGGACGATCGAGGTAAAACTCCAAAGATCACAGGCGCGGGTAAGATCACCTAAATTAGAAGCATTCACATTACCATGTTCTCCTTCTAACCATACACCATCAAATTCATTTGGTCCAAAATTATCTATATCATCTGGATTTGTTAAACCACTTATGATATAAGCAAGTTCACCATTGTTTAGTTTTTGTTTTACACGATTCTCTCTTATTTTCATATACCTCTACCTTTCTATATTTATCTTATGCAAGGAAACCTGAAGGTAATAATTCGTGGACAGTATCAATAACAAGTTGTTCAACACCTGGAGCAAATTTAGTTGGTTGTCCAAAATAAATCATTGCACCACCACCTTCATATCCACCTTCTGCTAATATTCTTTCAGATGGAATATAACCTGGAAAAGCATTTGAATAAGCTCCTACCCATAATCTGGTATTATCAAACTCCTTTTTTAATCGTAAGGAATAGTCTACCACCACCTCACTGGCAAGAAAGACGATAGCTAAATCATCTCCAAAAGTCCATGACTGAATTGGATAAGAAATATCTGTTTTGATAGATCGACCATTTTTTAACATTTCAAGATGCTTTTCTGCATGATACCCTATGGCACCTCCATGTGCTGCAAGCTCCTTCCATCCTTCAACAGTTGGCAGTTTATCAAATGGCAAATTAACTCTCTGTATAGCACTATTAGGAATATCTGATAGACTAATTGCATCGCGTTCAAGTTGATGAGACACCTCATGTGCAAGTGCTTTTCCGTGTTCTTTCGCATAGGCAAGGCGGGTATCAAAAACCTCTTGTACACCTTGAGGCATAGCACGCATCCGAGATTCTGGATTTGCATCTGCCCCACAACCTATGGTTATCAATGCTGTAGTTCCCGGGTGTGCCAATTGGATCTCTTCTTGTGCAAAACCTGCCCAGTCTCCACAGATGTGATTATCTGAACCAGCTAATGTGGTGCAATGACATGCATAACTCGCCCATATTGCAGATAAATTTCCATCACTATCTATCATCCGCATAACAGGTAAAGAATGGTCAACAGGACCACCTTCAGTTCGTCTATTCTTAGCGAATCCCAATTCACCTATATTCCATGCTATTTGACAAGGTTTTCTATTCTCAAGTGCAGAAATTGCAATTGATTCTATCCAATCCTTTAGTTGTTCTGTGTATTTGTCAATTGTTGCTTGTTCACCCGGTTTTATATCTGATCCAAAAATAAACGCAGCAGAATTTGTTAGACAAGGTGCACTGTGGGTATGTGTATAACATGCAACGAAATTCTCGCGTGGTATTCCTGTTTTCTGTTTAAGTCGTTCTGACACTTCTTCAGTGAATTCATCTGGTAGACCACAGTTTTCAACTGTTATCATAATTACAGGATTTTGGTCATCACTTCCAATTGCCAATGCCTTAGCCCAGATACGTTGAATTATACCCTCAGATTCTGTACGTCTACTTCCATATCCATTTAGCCGTATGGGGTAATCAGGTGTAATATCTACTTGTGCAACGCCGATATCAATAAAATTATCATTATTAGACATATCTAATTCCAATCGTTATTGTCAAAGATTAGACCCAGTTAAATAGTTTTAATTATGTGTCGACAAATTCCCATTTTGATACATTACCTCTGCAAAAACATCTTCGAGTGTATGTTCTACTTCACGTAATTGTCGAAGTTGTATACCAGTTTCATGTGCTAATTTAAAAAAGAATATACCTTCAGTCTTTTCTTCGTTGTTTGATGTCACTCGTAAAAGTCCATCAGCTTTGATTTCTGTTGAATATGAATACTGACCTAAACTCTCTATAAATGTCTCTTGATCACCGACAATTTTCAAATCAAATGCTTGTGTTTGAGATCTTCTTAATTCTTCAATATTACCTTTAACAGCAAGGTTTCCGTTAGATAGTGCGAATATTTCATGACACACAGATTCTATATCCGGAAGAAGATGTGAAGAAAGAACTACATTAATTCCTTTCTCTTCAGATATATCTTTAATAAGTAATAACATCTCCTCTCGTCCTGCAGTATCCATTCCATTTGTTGGTTCATCAAGTAACAGTAATTTAGGATCATGGATTAAAGCTTGTGCCAACTTTACACGTTGTTTCATACCAGTAGAATAACCACTAATTGGTCTATAGCGTTCCTCTTCAACACCAACATAATACAATACTTCATGTGAACGTTGCATTGCATCTTTAGATGGCATTCCACATATCTCACCTGCATAAGAGACCATTTGTACTGCATTCATTTGTGGAATAAGACAATCATCTTCAGGCATATATCCTACTTGTTCACGGATTTCATTCTGTTGTGTTTTCACATCCTTATCGAATAGTTTAACATCACCTTGAGAAGGTTCAACAAAACCCAGGAGCATCTTAAGAAGAGTACTCTTTCCAGCTCCATTTGGACCAAGCAAACCGATGGCACCACCCTCTAAACTAACACTCAACTCGTTTAAGGCATGATTCGATCCAAAAATAACAGAAACGTTCATTATTTCTATAAGCATAGTTCTATCAAGTTGATATCGGATTCCTTAGATCGCATTCCTGTTCAACGTTTTATAGTGATTATACTTCAATTCAATATCATTATAATATTAGACAATATAGTAATTCTTATTCGTTGGGATACAATATCTTTAAATTATCTACTGTATTACCATTCAGGTCTGTAACCTGTAATGAGAAACCTCTACCTCTCCCTTCTTCAAATACTTTAACTAAAATACTATTATTTCCTTGATATAATGTAATAGGAAAAGCAGAATTATTTACATTCCTCTGTTCTATATGCTGTATTTCAAATTCCAATAATCCATTCACCCAAACTTTACTAAAATCAGAAACAGCAAATTCAAATATCACATCTTGTTCCTCTGGAGAATTAATTGTTGAGTACGCATAATAGATACCTCTACGCACTACCTCTGGCATTTCTATGATATTATCTACCACTTCAAGAGCATGTTCTTTCCATATTACCTTACCATACTTTCCATCATATTGAGATGAAAAATCCATTCTTGGAAGATGTTCATTGATGAATATATTATTAATACCACTAACATTATCACTATCAAATGGTCCAAGTAGCATCCATGCACTATCAATAATATAACCAGTTGATTGAATGATAGAATTGGATTTTTCAATCATATCATTCTCACTATAGTACTTAGCTAATGTGAATATGAATTTATGCTGCAAGGTCTGGGGATAAGAGATTTCATCTATCAGTTGACTGAGCATTTCAATATATGCGTCCTTATCATCTATACCCCTGCCAGCTGTTAAGAACTCCAGGTAAATTTGATCTTCATAATATTTATTACTAAATAAGTTCCGATGGAATTTTATATGTTGAATTACTTCATTATATAATTGATTTGCGATATATGCTTTTATTAGTGTGATATGATAGGATGGATCGATCTGATTCTCAACAGCTATTTCAGATAATTCTAAGGCAATCTCTGGTAAGAGATTGTTACGTAGTAATTTCTCAGAAATTCTATTATACACCTTTGATCGATTTACTTCATTCACATTGTCTTTCGATAATTCTACCCAATTTCTATAAGAAGATTCAGCCATCTCTTTCATATTTTCAAATAGGTATGCATCACCTAACAGATCGTAATAGACTGAACTGTTAAACATGTGACCCTTAAAATCTTCCAAAAGCTTGATAAATTCCGTATTTGCTCCTCTATCAATGAATAACTTCCTTAGATTAATTAAAGCATCGGTATATTCATTCTGATTTAGGTCTACATTCAATGAACGCATATAAACCTTTTCAGCATCTGAATTCCGTTTTAACATATTATATGTTTCAGCAAGATAACGATATCCATCATAATAATTAGCCTCAGATTTTAAGAATTCCTCATAGAGAATAGAGACATCTGTAATATTATCTATCCCAATCCTTGTTCTTGGTTTTATGTATTTTATGAGATATGCATTTCCAAACATCTTACCATGATTCTGATTAGGAGACAAATCTTGGATAACGCCATTTTCAACATTGTCAAAATTCCAGTATCCAATTAGACCATTTTCAGTACCCGTTGGTTTTGAAATCATATCAGATCGAATCTCTTCGTTAGATCGGGCAATATTCCATACAGATACATCATCAATTTGACCAATGAATGGTGAATGACATGGTCTTTCTTCCTCGTGTGAGCGTCCAATCCGTAAAGGTAATGTTGTTTTTAAAATATGAGTTTCATTACGAAAACTACGACGTTCTACTTCTTCTCCATTAATAAAGACTTTCATCACATCCTTATTAACATCAATAACTCCACCGATGAATGTCCAAGTATTAAGTTTTACAATATTATCTGGAACAATGAATTGTGCAAATTTACCTGCCGGTGATGTGTCAAATGAAATTCTACCATCATCCCATAACCAAAAGGTAAATTGACGATGGGTTATTCCTGGCAATCTTCTGTTACCCTTGAATAGAATGTTTGCATATTCGTGTGGATAAGCAGTAGGTTTTATCCATAAAGAAACAGTAACCTCTTTTGTAATGTTGTTTAAACTGTTACTATCAATAATTTCAAGGTAACTTTCGTTTCCATCAAGATCAAGAGCACTGTCAATAAGATTAATATCAGTCTTATTCGGATTTGAATTAACTTCTATTTTTTTATCTGAATTATTAGGTTCTTGTGCATTTATTATTGAGATCAAGCAAAGCATATATACATAAAATGTGATTTTACTTATCTCTATCAGTTTTCTTTTATTCATAATTATAGATGTATTTTGTAAGAATTATTAGAAGTAGTAGATTTTAAAAATCTGATATGGGTTGTAATAATTATAGGAACTGTCAAATAAGTATGGATTGGTCTGATGAATGAGTCAAGAATAATGGACAAGTGTATTCATTGTAGATGCTACAATGATGTCAGAGAATCATAATTATTACCTTGTGGGTTCAATAATCAAATCTGGTATAGGATTACCCATTTTATCAGTAATACGAAAATAAAATCCCCAACCACCATCTCGTTCACACACTTTAACGAGAATACTATTTTTCCCTGCATTAAGAAATACAGGAAATTTATAATCGTCAATTTCTGCTGTGAAAGTTTCTGTATGTTCAAATACAGGTTTTCCATTTAACCAGACTTTCCCCTGATCATCTGAATCGAAACGGAATTGGACGGCTTGATCAATCGGTGAAATAACGGTTGTAAATGCATAACCAACTGCCCAATTTTCTCCTACCCCAAAACTAACATAACCATTGAAGATTTCATCCTTGCCGTTCCTCCATTGGATTTTTTCATATTTCCCTTCATATACTTCATCAGAGTTAAATTTAGTTAACTTTTCATTGATAAATGATTTCTTACATCCTAAATCATTTCTATTATCAAATGGCGCAAGAACAATCCATGAATCTTCTGTTATAAATCCTGTCTTATTAATCTCAATTTTTGCTTTATCTTTCATTCCATTTTCTTGATAGAAATCCGCTAAAGCTAAAGTCGCATGATAATAGGGTGATGAGTAATTAGGCATTAAATCAATAATAGACTTCAACATTTCTATATATGTTTCTTTATTTTTTATGTTTTTACTGGTTTTTACAATACGTTCAAACCATCTTCGTTCCATAAATGGCAATCCGATGGATTCAATATTTGTTTCGATTAAATGTAGTGTATCCCCAAAACGTTCATTAACAAGAAATGCATGTCCTAGGGTAATTATATATTTTGAATCATTTCCATTGTTATATGCTAATATGGCACAATCCAAAGCTTCTTCTGGAAGTAGTTCGATCTCAAGAAGTAATTCCGCTATTCGGTTATATTCTGATGCTTGATTTATTAGATCAATTCTTTTTCGTTCATTTTTATACCAGACTTTGTATGCATTTTCTGCTTTCTTATCATTACCTAACTTTGAATGTGTATCCCCTAACAATTTATACAAGACTAAACTGTTATCCATTGATGGTTGCAAATCATTTAAAATTTCAATAAGTCTTTTTTCTTCATCTTGAAATGTATAAATACTTGATAGATCTAATAGTATATTTTCAGATTCGTATAAAGTTAAATCAGCGTCTAATGCTTGTAAATATAGGCTTTTAGCATCTGAGATTCTTCCAGATTTCAGTAACGCTTGTCCAAGAATACGATAATATTCAAATATGTCGGGTTCATTCTCAATTTTCTGTATATATATTTTAATAATCTTTTTTATTTGATCTGGATTTGCTTCAAATGGTTCAGGTTGTGTATACTCAATTGTTTTTGCATTTCCTTTTAAGATACCGTCATTATTATCAGAAGTGTCAGTGATTTTACTCATATCAGACTGATCGAAATTCCAATAAGCCGCTAAACCATCTTCAGTTCCATGCAAACTATTTTCCATATAATTTTGTATATCATTACTTAGTAGTGCTTTGTTCCAGATAGATACATCATCAATCAGTCCAACAAAAGGTGAATGTGTCTCTCTATTGGCTTCCTGTGCATTTCCAATCTGAAGTGGAAGTTTGCTTTCTTGATTCTCAGAATCCAAATTATAAACAACTGCATTCGATTTGATACCATCAATATATAATTCAATAATATTATTTTCTATATCAATAACACCAGAAATATGAGTCCATTTATTTAATGAGACTGCATTGGACTGTGAAAAGACATATTTATTGCGTTCACCTTTAAGTGAAGAAGAAAATTGAATTGCTCCATCATTTCGTAAGAATATTAGGAAGCTTATATTACTATTTTCAGGTGTACCTTTATCACCTTTGTATATAATAGATGTATACCTATTTGGAAATGCTATTGGCTTTATCCAAGCGGTTATAGTAATATGCTGATTGATTCTTTTCAATAAATTACTATCAGGGATTTCTACATAACTATTGTTGCCGTCAAGATAAAGGGCAGAATTGATTATAATGTTACTATCTTTATCAATATTATCGTGTATTTCGTTTTGAGCGAAAGTAATTGAATAAAAAAGGATTAAAACAGAATTCAATATAAGAATGACACTGAGATTAAATCGACGTATATTAGTTGACATGATTCCTCATTATAGATAGAACTTGAGAATCTATTTATATATTATTTGTTTTTAATTGAGTTATTCAATTTATTGAGACTATGAAGTGGATGCAGTTTTAACGGAAAGTTTATAGTCCAAGCGATGTTAATGTTAAGGTGTCGTGATACCAACCTGTGCAATTACTATGTACATAAACGATGTCATTGATTATCATTTGAAGATTATTTGGGAACTTTTCTACAAGATCATGACCACGAAGATAGCGTCCATCATAACGTCGAAAAAATACTGTTCGTCCATCTTCATTCAAATACACTTCACACATTTCTCCACCATGTTCTGCTTCAATATCAGGATCTATGACACGAAGACAATGAAATGTGTTATCACCAATTGTAACCTCATAGGTTCCAGCACCTAAACCTTCTCCATGAGTAATTTTGTATGAACCATCTGGCTGGAGTTCATATCTTCCATCGTCATATATGTGTCGATTACATGGACCACCCCATTGATCTTCAAACCATTCATCTCCAAGTGTATTATAAATTCTCTTACCATCAATAGTATTTACAACTGCAATCCATCTTGTATGATGATGATCAATTGCAACATACATTAAGTCTGGAGAAGTAGGCCACTCTTTTGCTAACCATTCATTAAACTGAATTTCTACACATTCAGTATCTCTAACGTAAGCGTTAGCAGTTGGTATCATCTCTGTAACAGCATCTAATTGTTGTGTTTCTCCATCGTATTCCGCCCACATATATCTTTCTCCCATACGCGGTACCATAAACCACCACTGTAATTCTGGGCAGTCTACTTCAACGATTTTGTTTTCACTTTTTTCTATCTTTATATCAGGACGTGTGTGAGGAAATGGATGGTTTATGACCTTTCCAGGATGTTTTATGGAAAACTTATTACTCATGATTGTAATTATCCAATATCCTTGGATATTGAATTTTGATTGCTATGTTTGTTTCTTTTTATTTACGATAAGTAAAATTATGAGTCCTATGGTAATTCCACATATTAGAATCAATTTAATTGGACCTGGTAACATTATCATTAATCATATCTCGAATTTTATAGAAATTGATAAATTAATAATGTAGTTGAATTGATGTTCTATTGTTGTAAAACTGGGCTTGAATTCAGCTATCTTTTGGATTAATAAATAGTGTTATCGTCATGATAATACCTACAACAAAGATGATTGCAAAGAATAGTACGCCAATCTCGAATAGACCAATATTCATTATAATGTATCCTTACTAATTGAAATAGAGTAATATAAATCTCAACCTGATAGATTACTAAAAAAATTCGTTCTTATTTTTGTTTCTTCCAACGATTTACAGCGTCCAATTTCGTTTGTTGCCAATCTGTCCAATCAATTTTTCCTTCATATCTGACAACATCATGAATTGTAGCACGCGGTTGATAAGTGATATAGTTACCAGTATGCCATGCAAGATTTCTATAAATCATAAAGTCTCCAGGACCAAGATGAACCTGAACAGCACCAGGAAATTGTTGACAATGTTTCAAATTATACCTTTCGGCTTCTACATTTGACTGTCCTTCCTGTGGTTTTCGTAACATAGGATCTTTTGTAGACTGTTCTTCCCCCGGCATATCCCATTGGCGAAGATGACTTCCTGGGACAAACCATGTACATGATTCTGCATAGATTGCACAATTGACCTGATTAAAATGTCGCAAATCGTACCAGACTTCTGCTAACTTTGCTACAACCTGTTCATCTCTTGCCTCAATTGGTACCTCAACTACACCATCACGATGCCATCCTATATGCCATGGATAGTCTTTAGGTTCAACCAATAAACCCATTATATCTACATGACCATGGGTATAGTTTTCGCCAAGCAATTTATCTATTGCATCTTTAAGTTCAGGAAGTTCTGTATAATCATAAAATGGTTTTAGGTTCAGATCATCACCATAATTTGAAAGTGGTTGGATTCGTTGTGTTTGAGGTCCATTAAGCTTGTGTGCCAAGTGTCGTGCTTTCTCTGCTTCAGCACGTAAATCTGTGAGTAATGATGGTGGTACAATGCCTCGAAATATTAAATATCCTTGGGAAAGATATTCATTCACCATATAATCTTGGAATTTGAATGACACTGTATACCTCTATGATAGACTATTGGTATGATTTAGTTATTCAAGATTTCACTTATTCTACAGTAACAGTTATTAGATGTCAATAAAAAGCACTTGCTTATTTCTGCTTGACGAGTGTTTTTTCTTCAGTATAATGTGGAAATAATAATATATATAGAGAAAATTTGTATATGTCTCAACCAAATCTGTTATATATTCACTCAGATCAGCACAATCCCTATGTTACAGGCTGTTATGGTGATACTCTGGTAGATACACCAAATTTAGATCAGTTAGCATCTGCTGGGGTTGTGTTAGAGAATGTATATTGTCCGTCTCCTATCTGTGTGCCATCACGCATGTCTATGTTAACAGGCCGTTACCCTCATGAAAATCGAGTATGGACGAATAATCATATTCTGGATTCTGCAATCCCAACATTTGCACATGCGATGGGGGCATCTGGATATGAACCAGTTCTAATTGGTCGGATGCATGCATTGGGACCAGATCAACTACATGGATATACAGAAAGATTAGTTGGAGATCACGGACCAAACCACCCGGGTGGAATAGGAGTTGATCACGGTGAATTGTCTGGTACAGCTGGACCTGAGAGAGTGAGTCTTGAAAAATCTGGTCAAGGACAAAGTGCCTATCAGGTACATGATGAAGATGTCACAGTAGCCACTGTAGATTATCTCAATCGACTTGGTGTTCAGAAAAGAGCTGGAATACAAAATAAGCCATTCTCTATTTCAGTCGGTTTCATGTTACCCCATCAACCATTTGTTGCCAGAAAAGAGGATTATGAACTCTATGTAAATACAATGACAATGCCAAGACATGCTGAACCTTTCTCAGATAATTTACATCCTTATATTAAGTGGTGGCGTGAGAAATGTGGAATTACTGAGGTGTCTAATGATGAGATTATGCGTGCACGTGCAGCATATTGGGCACTTGTCACACGTATGGATATAATGATTGGACAAATATTGACTGCCCTTAGGGATAATAATCTTGATAAAAATACACTCATAATCTATAGTTCGGATCATGGAGAACAGGTGGGTGAACATGGTCTTTGGTGGAAACAGACTTTCTATGAACACTCAGTTAAAGTTCCAGCTATTCTATCCTGGAAAGGGGTATTGCCTGAAGGTGAACGATGTGAAAATGTAATTAGTTCATTGGATATAAATGCAACAATAATTGATGCCCTTAATAGTCCTTCACTGCCTAATTCTCGAGGAAGAAGTCTGTTATCTCTATTAAAATCTGAAGATACAGACTGGGATAATTTAGCATTCTCAGAATACTGCACTTATGACGGTTGTTTTCATCGAATGATACGACAAGATGAATGGAAATTAAACTACTACCATGGTCAACCCTCACAATTATTCAATTTGATGGATGATCCAAATGAACTCAATGACAGAACTGATGATCCAAAATGTCAGGATATAAAGAATGAATTAACTGATAGAGTTTTAGATGGATGGGATCCTGAAAAAATAAAACTTCAGATGGACAAGAAACAGTTAGACACTCAATTACTTAGTAGATGGGCACGAAATACCCAACCAGTTGATCAATACCGATGGAATCTCTTACCAGAGATGGATTATTTAGATTAAAAATTGAGAATTACTTCGTAACTATATTAATCAATTTGGAGACAACTATGGCTAATAGTCCAATTTTAAAAGGTGAACCCTTTAGTGAAGACAAGACATTAGAAATTGCAGAAGAGTTCTTTAAAGAGGGATTTGTACATATCCCTGGTGTCCTCACAGAGAACGAAGTTTCTGCATTAAGAGAAAAGTCAGATGAATTGTTTGATGATCCTGAATTAATGGAGAAAACAAATCCGGAATTGGCAGATGTACGTTATATCCAGATGGGTAGTCATACAGAATCTGGTGATACACTCCCCTTCATACTCCGTAACACAATTGAGCTTGATCCGATTTTTCGTGATATGCTCCTTCGTGAACCTATACTCAGTCTTGCAGAAGCTATTGTAGGTAAGAATTGTAAATTTTGTGGACAGAATGTCCTTAGAAATCTACCTGGACTTTCAATCAGTACATGGCATGTTGATGGATCTGTTCATTTTCCAGTTACAGATGAGATGCCACAGCATGATACCCGGTTAAGGATGCCGGTGATGTGGTTCACAGTTCAAATGGCATTAAATGATATTGAAACTATAGAAGAAGGACCGACACAATATGTGCCTGGTAGCCATTTCTCAGGCAGAAATCCTAATGACCAAGAGAATCCAGAATTTAATGGTAATAAACCTGTTTCTATCTTCTGTAAAGCAGGTGATATTTATCTACAAGATCCACAGTGTTGGCATCGTGGTGCACCCAATAATTCGAATAAGACACGTTATATTCTTCAATCACAATATGCAGCTTATTGGGCATATTGGCGATTTAGTTTATGTAATGATGTACCAGTACCAGAAGAAGAACTAAAAACAGCAGACGACGAATTGTTGCGATTGTTGGGTCGAAGTAGGCCAAACGGATCATCATAAGATAAATTAAGGATAAATTCATGCCAGAAACACCCCTTCATTATAAGGCAATTACGGAGCTTGCAGAATTAATTTCATCCAAGGAGTTGTCTCCCGTAGAATTAACCGATTCATTTCTCCAACGAATTGATCAACTTGATGACAAGTTGAAAAGTTATGCTACACTTATGTCAGAACAGGCTTTGGAGTCAGCAAAAAAGGCTGAACAGGAAATAATGAAGGGTGAATATAGAGGTTTGCTACACGGTATCCCAATAGGTGTTAAAGATCTCTGCTTCACCAAGGGTGTTAGAACAATGGGTGGTGCGAAAGTACTGAAGAATCATGTACCAACCTATAATAGTACTGTGGTAGATAAGTTGGAATCTGCAGGTGGTGTAATTCTGGGTAAGTTAAACCTAACCGAAGGTGCAATGGGTGGATATCACCCTGAATTTGACATACCAATCAGTCCATGGAATCCTGAAAGATGGACAGGTTCATCATCAAGTGGTTCTGGAGTAGCAACCGCTGCAGGTTTATGTACCGTATCAATTGGAAGCGACACAGGTGGATCGATTAGATTTCCCTCTGCTGCATGTGGAATTGTTGGTATTAAACCTACATGGGGTAGGGTGAGTAGATACGGTGTTTTTGCACTTGCTGAATCTATGGATCACGTTGGACCAATGACACGTAGCATATCTGATTCTGCTATATTATTAGAAACAATTTCTGGTAATGATGAAAATGATCCTACTTCACTGCCTAATCCAGTACCCAATATGCTGGAAGGAATTAGTAATGATATTACTGGAATCAGAATTGGATTTGATAAACATTATACAACTAAAGATGTTGATAAAGAACTCTCTGCTGCAGTATGTTTAGGAGTTAAAATCTTAGAGGATTTAGGGGCAGAAATTGTAGAAGTTAAAGTGCCTGATATGGACGAATACGTCTTGGCTTGGCCAACAATTTGTACTGCTGAAGCAGTTTTAGCTCATAAAGAAACGTATCCCTCAAGACGTGATGAATATGGACCTTGGTTTCAAGGTTGGCTTGATATGGGAGCAGAGATAACTGGCACACAATATGCGGAAGCGAATAACCTAAGGAATGAATGTTCAGGACACCTTAGAAGAATATTCAAGGACATTGATGTATTAGTATGTCCATCTATGTCTGGACCTCCACACCCTGTCACACCAGAATTATTATACGGACCGAAAGAAACCAGAGCAGCAAGATTTCAACGTTTTACTGCTCCTTTTGATTTCAATGGAGCACCTACACTTTCTGCACCATGTGGTTTGACAGTAGATGGTCTACCATTAAGTATTCAGTTTGTAGGAAAACATTTAAGCGAACCGTTGTTATGTCAAGTTGGATATGCCTACGAAAATGCAACTGAATGGCACAAACTCCACCCAGATATTTAATCATATTAGAAATTACTTCGTTGGTAGATGATACCCGTCAATTCCAACATCAATTCTTAGTAGACTTCCCCCAGCAGTAATGTAGAGATTCTTGCTTGCATCATCACGTCCAAATGCAACATTTGTTGGTAATTCAGGTGTATTGATGAAACCTAATTCCTCACCATCAGTTGCATAAATACCTATTCCAAACCGAGTTGCATCCCTAACAGCAACATACAAATTACCTTCTACATCAACTTCAAATCCGTCTGGACCGTGTTCTGGTGCATAGTCAACGAGTGTTTCACGATAGGTTGCCATACCATCAGACGATAAATCATACGCCAGCAGTGCCATTCTACCCATATAGGTGGGTAACTCATCAGGCATTTCTCTCAACGAACCACTATCATTACTACCCACATATAAGGTTTTCTGGTCAGGAGAAACTGCAATTCCGTTAGGTTTTCCAGCATCAGCAACAACTAATTGAACTGCACCGTTGGTATCAATTCTATAGACACCCATTACAGGTTGCTCAACAGGTTCATGTCCAACATACCTTGGATCAGTAAAATAAATTCTGCCCTTCTCATCAATAGTCAAGTCATTTGGTGAATTGAATGGTCTACCTTCGTATAATCCTGCGATAATATCACTTTTCCCAGAGTTCATGTCTGTACGAGTAATTCGTCGACCACCATAATCTGCCCCTTCAGCCACAACCAATCGTCCTTTTGCATCGAATTTCATACCATTAGACATACCACTTGGTGAACGAAATACCGACGTTTCACCTGTTGAAGGGTCGTATTTCATGATATGTCCAGCTTGCATATTTGCTTGATGTGTGAAAGTTATATCACTGAAATAGACATTTCCATCATGAGCGACAGTAGGTCCTTCAGTGAAATGTGCCTGGTCATATAGTACTTCCAATTTAGAATTCTGTGGTATTACACTATTAGATTGTGCCATATCCTCTCCTATGAAATTACATTGTAATGATTATATATTAACCCATTTGATGCGGACCATTTGTATTTAAATTATGTCGTGCATGAGCATATACAGCATCCTGAATTTCAAGTATTCGTACTGCATCTGCTACCGTTGGTACAAATGTATCACCATTTTGTAGTGCATCAAATGCCATATTCATAACACCACGGATTCTCTCTCCATGGGATATATCTTCACTAAACTCAACACCATCTGTGGTATGAATTTCAATTAGGGGTTCACCGTTTTTTCCATATTGTTCAAAAACAGACGCCTTTGTACCAATAAACCTAAAGAAATGATCTCCACCCCGTTTTCCTGCTGGATATGTGTATCCAGATTCAATTATACCAGTAGTACCATTTTCAGTTCTTAAGATTCCGATACCACTATCTTCTACAACTCTACTATACATAGAGTTTGACATAACCCCTCCAACAACACTGATATCTTGATCACCCACAAATTGAAGGAATGTATCTATACCATGTGCAGCTTCAACTGCCCAACAACCACCACCTGATATAGTCGGATCATTATGCCAATATGATGGTGTTGGGTCATATCTTGAAGGAGGACCGTTATTTAATCTACTGTTATATAGAACAAGGTCACCAAAATCCCCCTCAGTTATCATCTCAGACACAACATTAACTATCCGACTTGCTCTATTCGGTAATACCAGGGCACTAAATACATCATGTTTCATGGATTCTTCAGCAACTTGTCGTAGACTCTCAGCAGAATCAGCGAATGGCTTATCTAATAGGTAAGGAATACGTCGATCAACGCATGATTGAATATGTGCAGGCATCTCTGTGTGCTTTCCCGCGACAAGAACTGCTTCAGGTTTTGTTGCATCAAGACATCCAGTTGCAGAATCATAGGCGGGACACTGAAAGTCGTTTGCTAATTGTTCACGAGGTGTGTGTTCAGCATCCATCACTCCTATTATCTTATGTCCGAGTGATTCTGCTGTCTTAGCCATACTTCGTCCATGATGACTATAAGAGAGAACTGCTATATTCAATATAATTCCCTTTTAATTTGAAATATCTACATTATGAGTTCTTATATCAATAGGGTTAATTTACTCTAAAATATGGAGTGCTGTAGGGAAGGAATGTTTAACTTACAAATCCTATGCTTAACATTAACTATCCTTGATACGATAGATCCATTTTATTTAAATGACATCGTATTAACCAGTAGCATAATCATCAGGATTGTTCTTACGCCAATTAGGCAGATATCCTTCTGTGTGTCCAAAACCATATGAGGGTCCAATTTGGTTCACACTTGACCATGGCCATGCCTGTCCACCAATTAACCGAAACTCATCACCCATTCCACATAACCAATAAAACATATGTGCAACATACCTTGCTATTCCATGACCACCATATTCAGCTGTTTGAAAATCGAAATCATGTTCATGTATCCAATCACGCTTGGGTTTTTCAGTTCGCCAATAACTGTATTTCAACATGTGGCGTAAACCAGATGCAGTAGATTCACCACGTCGATGTAAAATACTTTGAGAGTGAATGACAAATGATCCTGCAGGTCCATCACTTGAGACACCTTTTTCAGATATATCTCGACTTGTAGGAGAAATATGTGATCCGGGCAATATCTCTGTAGGTCCCAATTCAATTGGAGTATCCTGTGGAAAATAAAACACTTCTACAAAGTTAGTTTCAGGACCAAATACGTGATCGGCATCGTGATGCCATCCTTGTGCAGGCATTGGACATTCCACACGGTGATTACTAACTAAAACTGGTAGTCCTACATTATTACCAAGTAATGAACGTAATGCCCCAGCCAATTCCTTATTTAGAAGCACATGCTCAATATACCAATCTTCAAGGAGAAGGGTACTGGGTTCGTGGGTATCCCTCATCTTTTCTAAATCAGCATGTGACATTCCTTTTGGGATATAACATGGATTGATAGGTAAATCCCCATTAAGATAATCAAAAGTTCGTTGGTTAATCTCCTCAGGAACAACCCCTTTTAGTTGAAGATACCCGTCACGGCAATATTGGAGTACTTGCGAATCTGTAAGTGTTGGTTGACAATCAAAAGTCCGTTTTGGTTTATCATATTTCATAACTGTATCCCTATTATATTCTCTTATTTAAACATTATCAATAGTATGTGGTTGCAAACCAAGTTTCAAATAAGATTCGGGTGTAGGGAATATTTTTCCAGGATTACAGAGTCCTGTTGGATTAAAAATCCTCTTAACATTTGCCATTACTTGTAAATCAGCTGGACTAAAGATTAGAGGCATATAATCCATTTTCTCAACACCAATACCATGTTCACCTGTAATTGTACCACCTACTTCAGCACATATTGTAAGGATTTCTTTGTTAACATGTTCCACGCGTTCACACTGGTCAGAGTCTCGTTCATCGAACAATACTATTGGATGGATATTTCCATCACCTGCATGGAAAACATTGGCAATAGCAATTTGATATTTCTCAGATATTTCTGATATACGTCGTAATACTTTTGGAAGTGTTGTCCGCGGTACAACCCCGTCTTGTGTAATATAATTTGGTGCTAATCTTCCAAATGAACCAAATGCACTTTTCCTTGCTTTCCATAATTCTTGACGTTCTGCATCATCTTTAGCGTAGTTCACTTCTCTTGCATTATAGTCATTAAAAATCCCAAGTATTTTATCAGTTTGATTCTGCATGCCAGCTTTAATTCCATCAAGTTCTACGATCAGAATTGCCTCAGCATCTATTGGAAAACCGAATTTAAATGCCTCTTCTAATGCTTGTATTACTAAACTATCCATCATTTCGAGGGCAGCAGGTATTATTCCTTCACCAATTATAGTTGAAACTGCATTAGACGCATCATCCATACTATCAAAAACCGCCATAGCAGTTTGATATGCTTGTGGATTTCTGGTTAGACGAACTGTTGCTTTCGTTACAATTCCAAACGTCCCTTCTGAACCAATTAAAACACCCCGAAGATCGTAACCTATTTCTTCCTCTACCTCTCCCCCAAACTCAAGAATTTCTCCATCGGGCATGACTACCTCCATGCCAAGAATATGGTCTGAAGTAACACCATATTTTAGGGTGTGTGGTCCACCTGAATTTTCAGCTATATTACCGCCAATCGTACATGCTTTCTGACTGGAGGGATCTGGTGCATAATGGTATCCTTGCTCCTGAACAGCTTGAGATAAGAGTAAATTCACAACACCAGGTTCTATCACTGCACGTTCATTTTCAAGATCTATCTCAAGAATTCTGTCCATCCTATTAAGTGCAATGATAATTCCACCTTGGATTGAAAGCATGCCGCCACTTAATCCTGTACCGCCGCCTCTTGCAATGAAAGGGGTATTATACTTATTGGCTATTTTAACAATATCAGACACCTGTTGTGCTGTATCAGCGAACACAACAACATCTGGCATTGCCTTAAAAGATGGTGCAGCATCACATTCATAAACAGAAAGGGCAGTCGTATCTGTCAATACATTTCTTGAACCTAGGAGATCAACAAGATCAGAAATTACTTGTTCCTTATTTTCCACTTAATTTACCCAAAATCATTGATTGATATACATTCAGATTACCACATTTCAGTATATATGTCCAATATGTTAAACAAGGAAGTGTATGTATTTTTTAATCACCTTTATTGTCAATTTAAGAGAAAAGTAACCTATACCAAGCCGGAAAGTGTGTTTCACACGAACACACAATGAAGATTAATTTATCAACTCAGTAATCTTACAAAGCTCAAGTGTGGTGAAACAGAATCAACGTACGAATCCCTTAAGGCATTTCCCGGGAAACCACTACTACCGGGTTGGGTAAAATAACAATAACCGAAATATTAATTAATCCTCATATAACATTCCCCGGTAAACTGAATTTACTATGTGGTGAAAAAGCAAAAATGTTACACTTTTCCTACAAAGTGTAGGATTGTTTCTTGTTATTACACTGCCTTTCCTATTAGTCCCTGTCTGGGTTTGTAGCGAATTTCACCTCTAATTCTAAAATTTGAAAAAAGTTACAATTTGTAGTTTTCCTTGAAGATCGATGATTCTGTTTTTACTATTATTATTCTCATAACATAATTTTTATCGGCAGATTCACTCCTGAAAAATCAGATTATTGGATTAGATTATAATACACTTTATTTGTTATTATGTATTATAATAATTCTCTATATGTTATTGTAACGTATATTTATTATATCAATGTATACCTTTCTTTATGATATTTGTTGCTTTTTCATTTATTTTCTTCAATTTATTTTTATGTATTATGCATGTTGTTGTCTGAAACACTGATAGTCAACTGCTATGGTTCAATATGTCAGAATCTCGGATTTCATGGAGAAGAAGGCTTTGGGTAGGGATTGTTTTCTTTTCTGATTCGCGGATGATACAGGATTACGCAGAGAAGCGGTCTTGCTACATTTATTGTTTGATCCCCGAATCTGAATAGAAATTTCACATTTCGCCCCGCTGGGGCTTAGTTTTCGGTGCCAGATGGTTTCTACACACATTTCGCCCCTCTAGGGCTTAGTTTCGGTGTAAGATGGCTTCTATACACATTTCGTCCCTGTGGGGCTTAGTTTCGATGTAAGATGATTTCTACACACATTTCACCCATCTGGGCTACAGATGAAAGTTAATGTGTAAGTCTAACAAATGTTCCTTTATTTCAATCTGCGTAAGTCCTGGCTATTAAGCACAACTCGTAATTTATATATTCCAAAATGCACTTTTCAGTGTTCTGGCATAGGTTTGTAGACATATCAGTTGGCAATTTCATTTTTACAACTGTGGTGAAAGTTTCACAACAACTTTTCTCACTATATATGTATGTAACCATTGTTATTTAGTCTAACTCATTACTATTCTTTTACTCTTAGTTGTATAAAGTAATGTATTCTTCAATATTCTAATTATATTATCGGTACGATTAGAGAAAATGTTACACACAAACAATGAAAATGTCTTTTGAGTGATTACATAAGCTTTAATGAAGATTAATTTGATGATATTAAATTCAGATGTTATAATTACAATCTACTTTATAGATTAGAATCGTCAAATTGAAATAGTTTCTTTTCTAAAGGTGAGACTTTCAGTCCACATGCCAATTAAATTTCACAATTAGGAGTAAAAATGCGTATATTTAGTCTGATATTAGCAATTGTATTTTCCTTAGTTCTCTTACTACCGCAAATTAGTACTGCAAGAATAGATCCAGATACTGCAGTCGGAGTATGGTTATTCGATGAAGGTGCAGGTGATGATGCAATAGATTCATCCGGCAAAGAAAACCACGGTAAAATTAATGGTGCGAAATGGAAGGATGGTAAATTTGGAGATGCACTGGAATTTGATGGTGCCCATTCGGTTTCTATAGAATCTACAGCTGATTTACAATTAGGTGAACAACATACTATGATGGCATGGTTTTATGCTACAGATATTTCCACTTGGCGACAACTAATTGCTAAAAACGGTGAATATCTTTTGCGGATTGATCCACCACAAGAACAAAATAAAATGTCATCTTTTGTTCATTTAGGTGGATGGGAGCCCAGAGCTTCAGCTGTTGTTCCAGATGCTGATACATGGATACATTTTGCTGCGACCTATGATAAGTCAGCGAACAATAACCAGTTAAATGTATATGTAAATGGAAAACAAGCAGGGGCGAGTACACGTCCAGGTAATCCTACTGGTAATGCTGACCCTGTTACCATTGGTACATGGAATGATGGTTCATTCTTCGTTGGACTTATTGATGAAGTTGCAATATTTAAAGCAATTCTATCAGAAGAAGATCTTCAGACAATTATTGATAACGGTTTAGACCAAGCCTTAGGTGGTGTTGCAGATGTGGATGCTAAGCAGAAATTGACGACAACTTGGGCAAATTTGAAATCTGATAATTAATTTACTTGAAATTTTAAATTTATTAGGACAGAAGATAGAAATTCTGTCCTAATACTTTTTAAATGACAAGAAATTTTCCAAAATCAATAAGTAGTGTATATTTTTACTTCAATCTACCTACAATTTCACGCGCGGAAGCTTTGTTGAAACACCTTATTCCGTAGAGTATTGTCCCAGAGGGACGGAATGTATTCCCTAAACATTGTCCAACCATAGATCAACTTAACATCTTTGGTACGAATATAACTCCTCTTCATAGGCACGGATTCCCTGTACAATAATTGTATTGCAATCTTCCAGATATTGCATTTTGGAATAGTAAAAACTACCATCTCAATAAATAAAATGATGAATAAAGTGACCTGATTTTACCCTTCCTGGGGGTTGTTACAGTTTGCAACACCATACTGAAACATGCTATAATGAGAGGAATAATAGGAGGTATAGGTATGTTTAGATTAACTTTATTCTGTACTAGTCTCACAATTTTCAGTCTTATAGCTTTCACATTTGGAGATGTTTGGACTGATAATTTTGATGGAACTAAATTGGAAGAAGGATGGGAATTCCGTGATCATAACGCAAAAGCCACTAAATACGAAGTGAAAGACGGATTTCTTCACATAACTAATCCCGGCAATTGGGGACACACGACTCCTGATAAACCAATGATTGAGCGTGATGTTCCAAATAGTGCAGCAAAAAACATCATTGTGAGTGGAATATTCACAAGCGATCCTGATAAACCTGCTGATGCCTGGATTGGTATTTTTCTTTATAGTGATAGCGATCTTAATTACGCCTGTTTCTTATTTGGTGGAGAATCAAACCAGCCACAAAAGACCCTTATCGGTAGCATGGTAAAGGGAAACTGGCAAGACCAAGGACATCCACAAACAGGTTTTGATGTACCACTTCATTTAAAGATTGTCAAAGAAGATGATACATTCTCTGGTTATTTTCGCAGTAATGATAAAGAGGATTGGACACTTGCTGGCGGGAAAATGTGGAATCATAGTTTAAATGTCGAACAAGTCGGTGTTGGTTTTATGAATAATTGGGGTGGAAAGACTGTTTCTTTTATGATTGACCAATTGTCTATTGAAGGCGATGGTATCAAACCTTTTGCTGTTGATCCAAACAAGAAATTAACGACCACCTGGAGCGATATAAAAACCTATTAATATTTTTCTTGTCTGTTTGTATACGAAATGTTAACTATATCAAATATATTAGACTTAATCCAATATGGATATTTGGGTTGAATTACCTTCATCCTAAATGTCCATATTATTGTTTTAGATAAAATTATCATTTTTTCTGTTTGATAATAGGGGGATAAACAACATTTTCGAATTATATCTTTCTTATTAACCGGTAGGGTTGGTTGATAATTACCCTAACTCTTATGACGACAAGTTATCAAACACACATTATTAAATAACTTTAGAAATTAGGAAAGCATTGAATTTCTCTAAGTGAAATTTAGGAGTTGTAGAAAATATATGTCCATCCCAAAGATTTCTGTGAACAACCCAGTCTTAGCAAATATGCTAATGATCCTTATTATGATTTTTGGGTTGTATGCATGGATTACCCTCCCGAGAGAACTCTCACCTGAAATTGACCTACAAAGTGCAACAATTACTACTCTATATCCTGGGGCATCACCTGAAGAAGTCGAAAAACTGATCAGTGCACCAATTGAAGATTCTATTGAGGAAAACGTTAATAAAATCAATCTGATGATCTCTACATCTTCTGAAGGAAGATCAAATATCTCTGTAGATTTTGAAGAAATGACAAATAGAGAATTTGATAAAGAACTTGAAAACTTGAGAACAGCAGTGGAACAAATTAATAACCTTCCAGAAGAGATATTGGATGATCCATTAGTTCAAGAATTGGACATGACCTCTGGTTTTCCTATGTTAACGATAGTTGTTGGAGGGACAATCACTGAGTCACAGATGCGGGATATTGCAGAGAATTTAAAGGAACAAATATTAGAAATAAAGAATATCGCTGATGTACAAATCGCTGGACTTAGAGAACGAGAAATTTGGATCGAAGTCGACCCTGATAAATTAAAAGCATACAACTTACCAATTACTGCTGTCAGTACTGCCTTACAACTTAGAAATTTAAACCTACCTGCTGGTACGATGGAAATTGCTAATACCGAATTCATGGTAAGGACAATGGGAGAATTCTCAAATCCAGATTATATTGGAGATACCATACTATCTGTTCTTCCCTCTGGTACGCCACTCCGGCTTAGTGATGTTGCAACGGTCTCAGATACTTACGAAAAACCCAGAACATTATCCCGTATAGATGGAAGATCCTCAATCAGTTTGAGTGTACAAAAGAAAAAAGAAGGGAATACCATTTCATTGGTCGCACAACTACGTGAGTTGGTTACAGAAAATAAAAAGAACTTACCTGATGGAGCGGTATTGACACCTGTTAATGATTATTCTGTAATTCTTAAAGAACGACTTGGAATTCTCGAGACAAATGCTATATTTGGATTAATCCTTGTTATCTTCATGTTATTCATTTTCATTGGTTGGCGGAATGCCCTATTTGCTGCACTTGGTATTCCAGTAGCTTTCATGGCAACATTCTGGTTCATGTCAATTACGGGTTATTCATTAAGTGGAGTTTCACTATTCGGACTCATTTTAGTTGTTGGAATTGTTGTAGATGATGCTATCGTTGTAATTGAGAATATATACAGACATATTCAATCAGGAGCTACACCTAAGGAAGCTGCAATTAGAGGTGCCGAAGAAGTTGGATGGCCAGTGGTGGCTGCAAGTCTTACTACCATAGGTGCATTTGGTCCACTGATGTTCATGTCAGGTGTGTCAGGTCAGTTTATGCGTATCGTTCCTATCATGGCGATTCTTGTTTTATTAGCATCGTTGTTTGAGGTATTTTTTATTTTACCTGCACATGTTTCTGAATGGGGTAGACCTGAACACAAACAAACAAGGTCAAATAGATGGTTTAATATTATCAGATCATATTATGTAAAGATCCTTAAACGGACGATTAGATATAGGTATGTCTTTGTCGGAACAGTATTGATGATAGGTTTAGTGACATGTGTAGGTGCCTTTATTATCCTTGATAAAGAATTATTTCCAGGTGAAGATTTTCCTCAATTTTATGTAAAAGCTGAAATGCCAACTACCTATGGACTTCAGGAAACTACAGAAGTCATTGCACAACTTGAAGAGGCAGCCAAGACCTTACCTAAAGAAGAAGTAGCTGCCGTTGTTAGCAATATTGGTATACATACACCGACAGGTGGGATGATGGAAGGCCTTACCTACGGGTCAAATTTTGGTGAACTCATTATTGAATTAGTACCGAAGGATCAGAGAAAACGGACTACAGATGAAGTAATAGCAGCTATTAGAAAAGAAACTGTTGATATTAGTGGTATAGAGAAGTTAAACTTTGAAAAAATACAAGGTGGACCTCCACAAGGACAGGATGTTGAAGTAAAGGTCAAAGGTCCTCGATTCAATCAATTAATTGAAATTGTTGATAGACTACAGACAACACTAAATGATATTGATGGTGTAGAGGATATCAGAGATGACTTTAGAACGGGGAAATCTGAATTACGTATCTATTTGAAACCAGAAAAAGCTGCACAACATGGTATGTCTACTTTTCAGGTAGCACAAACTGTTAGGACTGCAATTGAGGGTGCCATTGCTACAACTTATCGTGAAGCTGATGAAGAGATTGATGTTATCGTCCGGTATCCTGAAAATCGATTACAGTCAGTTGATGAATTACGAGATCTATTATTAACAACCCCACTTGGAACTATTATTCCTCTCAAGGAAGTAGCAAATATTGTTGAAGAAAAAGGATATGCTGATATAAAACGATTTGAAGGTGAAAGAGCAATTACTGTCTTTGCTTCTGTAGATAGAACTATTACGACACCCTTTAAAGTCAATCAGGCACTTATCAATGCATTTGGGGATATAGAAACTTTGTATCCGGGATATAGACTTGATTTTAGAGGCATTTTTGATGAAATTCAAGAGTCATTTGGAGAACTGTGGAAACTATTTGTTGTAGGGGTATTTGTTATCTATATGATTTTAGGAGCTCAATTCAAATCCTTCCTGCAACCAATCGTAATTCTATTAGCAGTTCCATTTGGCATGATAGGGGCAATGATCGGTCTACTCTTTTCAAATGCGACCTTAAGCATGGTAGCTATGTTCGGAATTGTTGCTCTTGCGGGAATTGTTGTTAATGACTCAATAGTTTTAATTGATTTCATTAATAAGTATCGAGAACGCGGTTACAATAGATGGTATGCTATTTTAAAAGGAAGTAGTCTAAGATTACGACCAATTATACTTACTTCAATGACAACGATAATTGGTCTAATACCTATGGCGAGTGGTTTAGGGGGTAAGTCCCCAATCTGGATGCCTATGGCGAATACAATTATCTTTGGTCTTGCATTTGCAACCATAATGACACTCTTTGTTATGCCTTCTCTTTATGCCATTACATCAGATATAAAGAATATATTTAGTAGAAATAAGCAGGAACAATATAGAACAGTTGAACGCGAAGAAATGGTTGGAATCCCAGTTACTGCAGATGATTAAAATATCTTTAAGGGTAACAACTTTATAGATAGAACCTATATTGAGTAAAACATGAAAATGTTATACTATAGGGGTTTGAAAGAGTTTATTTATGTCCTATTTTCAACAATATATATCTAAAACTTTTCAAAGGTGTAGTGATGACAGACAAAACTCAAAAATCGCTGAAATACAATGGTATTCCTAAGCAGGTTTCGCGTAAAGATTTTAATAGTTAAATCAAACACCATCTCTCAAAACGCATCAAAGGTCCTAAACCGAGACTGTCTTCCTATAAGATATTCAACTATATCCTTTATGTTT
>JAGFCA010000125.1 GCA_022394755.1 Candidatus Poribacteria bacterium | reverse complement strand
ACTTCTTTATAAGCGTCCACAACCGCATGAGATGCCAGAGAATCGTGGATGGCATAGAGATGTCGGTTTACATTTGGATCTTGGTCACAGAGATTGCCCACGGGTTGGTTTGAAGGTGGCATATTGTCTTACGGATTGTAATGTCCCCAATTCTGGTGCTACACTGTTTATTCCTAAGAGTCATGTTTCAGGTAAACCATTAGGTATTCCGGAGGGTGAACTTGATCCTATCGAACCTTATGCAGAACCACTCCTTCGGGCAGGTGATGCGTATTTCTTTGAAAATCGGATTTATCATACCACAGGACTGAATTTTACAGATCAGACTGCTAAGATTATTATATACGGTTACCACTACGCATGGCTTAAACCGGAAGGTTATTTGTTGTATTACAACGATAGACAACAACCAGACGAGGAAGTTTTGGAAAACGTTGATGACCTTGGAAAACAGTTTCTCGGTGGTGGTGGCGGGGCAGCTTCACAATGGGTAACTGAACATAATCTCACCTTAGAACAAGCTCCACAAACTGTTACCATTTAGATGATGAAATGAAGCATAGGATGCCATGAAATGCCAATTATGGTCATTTCCTGACATAACTTGCCCGAACAATCGTCTTCATCCCGCCGCGAATATTAAAATCACCAACAACTTCTGCTGATCTTGGCTGGCATGCATTAACGAAATCTTCAAGCACTTTATTGACTAAATGTTCATGGAAGATTCCTATATCTCTGAAGGAAACGAAATATTCCTTTAATGATTTGAGTTCAATGCAGTGTTTGTTAGGAACATAAGTAATTGTTATTGTTGCGAAGTCTGGTAATCCTGTTTTGGGACAAACAGTAGTAAATTCTAAGTTGGTTATTTCAACGGTATAATCTCTGTCACTGTATTGATTTTCCCAAGTTTCAATTGAAGGTGTTTTTAGATCTCGGATATGTGTCTGTAATTCATCATAACTTGATGTGTTGCTCATTTTACTCCTTTTGTTGTATGGTATTTTCTAATCACAATGGCGTTGGATGTTGATTTTCAATTTCAATAGAATATTATACCTTAAATGATTAATTTATGGCAATGGTGTATGATGAAGACCAGGGTTATTTAGTTTTAAAAACATTCAGTTATCAAGTTAACTGCGAGTAAGGGTTTTGAAGCATAATATTTTATCTTATCAGCTATACTTGTAACTCCATCAAATCTCAATACTGTT